>NZ_JACJSJ010000004.1 GCF_014698115.1 Nostoc sp. FACHB-973 | reverse complement strand
TATGGAGAGAATAACTTGAAAAATCAACAATTTGGCAATTGGCAAACCACTGCTTTGGGAATTGTGTTAGCAATATTAGTGCTTATTGGACTAAATTCTTTTATCATTATCAACCCAGGACAAGCAGGAGTGATTAGCATTTTGGGTAAAGCGAGAGATGGTGCTTTATTGGAAGGCATTCACTTAAAACCACCTTTTATCACCGTGATAGATGTGTATGATTTGACGGTGCAAAAATTTGAAGTGCCAGCAGAAAGTTCTACGAAGGATTTGCAAAATTTATCTGCCAGATTTGCGATTAACTTTCGCCTCGATCCCATAAAGGTAGTTGAAGTCAGAAGAAAACAAGGAACATTAGAGAATATTGTATCGAAAATAATTGCACCCCAAACACAAGAAGCATTTAAAATTGCAGCAGCTAGAAGAACAGTAGAAGAAGCAATTACTAAAAGAAGTGAATTGAAAGAAGACTTTGATAATGCCTTAGGCGATCGCTTAGACAAATATGGGATAATAGTGTTAGATACTAGCGTAGTTGATTTAGCCTTCTCACCAGAATTTGCCAGAGCAGTCGAAGAAAAACAAATTGCGGAACAGCGGGCGCAAAGAGCCGTTTATGTAGCACGAGAAGCTGAACAAGAAGCACAAGCAGACGTTAATCGCGCCAAAGGTAGAGCAGAAGCTCAAAGACTCTTAGCAGAGACGCTCAAAGCCCAAGGAGGACAGTTAGTTCTGCAAAAAGAAGCAATTGAAGCTTGGAAGACTGGCGGCGCTCAAATGCCAAAAGTCCTAGTTATGGGTGGTGACTCGAAAAACGGCGTTCCTTTTATATTCAACCTGGGGAATGTACAAAATCAACCGTAAAAGGGACGGGGGACTGGGGACTTGGGATTGGGGACTGGGGGCTGTTTTCCTAATATTCAATACCCAATACCCCATGCCCAAAATCCAAAATCCAAAATCCAAAATCTAAAATTGTATGGGGCTAGTCCCAACTCAAATACAACAGAACAACCAACAAAATAATGAACTAAGTTTATGTCAACCCCCAATCCTCACAATATCACCGCCGAAGAAGCGAAAAAATTACTGAATAAATTCAACTGTCTAGACATCGCCCCTATCCTGAAGCCATCAGAAAAAGCAGTAATTCGTAATGCCTTAATTTTGATGACTAATCTTGCTGACTATCAAATTTTAGGAATTTGTGCTGACACAGCAGAAGAAGGAATATTAGCCATGAAAACCTATTCTCTGGCCTTTGGTTATGAACCACCAAACAATTTACCTACACCCGAAGGGCCAGTTTATATCAAATTAAACGGCAAAAACGGCTTGTGTTATCTCGATTCCTATCCCGGACATCACCGTGGCGTCTTAGTCTCTTGCCAATCTTTCAACGAAGACGGAATCAACGAAATGTATGGACATCTCCCCTTGGATTTATTTGTCTAAAATTTATCAATCGTAGGTAAGCCACATCCCTTACCTACTCCTTTCCTCCTCTGCGCCTCTGCGCCTCTGCGTAAAATAAAAAAAACTCTATATTCTTAAATCCTATGAGTATCATTACCCTCCAATCAATCAAAAAAGACTTTGGCATCAAAGAAATTTTAAAAGATGCCAGCTTCAGCCTCGATACTACCGATAAAGTTGGCTTAATTGGTACTAACGGTTCAGGCAAATCAACCCTATTAAAAATGATCGCCGGCTTAGAATCCATCGATAGCGGTCAAATTTTAATCAACTCTGGTTCTAAAATCATCTACTTACCTCAACAGCCAGATTTAGATGAAAATCGCACAGTTTTAGAGCAAATTTTTGCCGACAGTGGCGAACACATGGCTTTAGTGCGTGAATATGAAGAACTTTCCGATAAATTGGCTCACTATCCAGATGATAATCAACTCATGTCGCGCCTTTCTGTGGTGATGCAACGGATGGATACGAGTGGTGCTTGGGAACTAGAAACCAACGCTAAAATCATCCTCACCAAATTAGGAATTTCTGACTTTGAAGCCAAAATCGGTACTTTATCTGGAGGCTATCGCAAACGCATTGCCCTAGCAACAGCCTTGCTAGCAGAACCAGATGTTTTACTCATGGATGAGCCAACAAACCACCTCGATGCTCTTTCTGTAGAATGGTTACAAAGTTATTTAAATCGCTATCGTGGCGCACTTTTCCTCATCACCCACGATCGCTATTTTTTGGATCGCGTCACTAATCGGATCATCGAAATTGACCGAGGCGACATTTACACTTACACAGGTAACTACTCATACTACCTCGAAAAGAAAGCTTTAGCTGAAGAATCTGCCGTTAGCAGTCAACGCAAACATCAAGGTTTGTTGCGGCGGGAGTTGGAATGGCTCAAAAAAGGGCCGAAAGCCAGAAGTACCAAACAAAAAGCGAGAATTGACCGCGCACACGCTCTGCGAGATACTGAATTTAAGCAAGTCCAGGGTAAAGTTGATATTTCGACAGTTGGTCGTCGCATTGGCAAAAAGGTTATTGAATTAAATAACGTTTCTAAAGCCTATAATGGACGCACCCTGATTAAGGATTTTAGCTACGAATTTAGTCCAGAAGACCGCATCGGCATCATCGGCGCTAACGGTGCTGGGAAATCCACTTTAATGGATATTATGACTGGTCGAATTCCGCCTGATTCCGGTAGTGCAGAAATTGGTACTACAATTCACATCGGTTATTTTGACCAGCATTCTGAAGAATTGCTCACAGCATTAAACGAAAATCAGCGCGTGATTGACTACATCAAAGAAGAAGGAGAATTTGTCAAAATTACCGATGGTACTCAAATTACTGCTTCCCAAATGTTGGAGCGATTTCTGTTTCCTGGAAATCAACAATATGCCCCAATTCATAAACTTTCTGGTGGAGAAAAACGCCGTTTATTTCTGTTGCGGGTGCTGATGAGTGCGCCCAATGTTTTGATTTTAGATGAACCAACAAATGATTTAGATGTCCAGACATTGGCAGTACTAGAAGATTATCTAGAAGATTTTGTTGGGTGTGTAATTGTAGTTTCTCACGATCGCTATTTTCTTGACCGCACCATCGACACAATTTTTTCCTTTGAGGAAGGCGGTAACCTCCGGCAATATCCAGGTAATTACTCTGTTTATCTGGACTTTAAGAAGGCTGAAGAAGCAGCACTGCAACAAGCTGCTAATACTAAAGACAAGCCCAAAAATGTAGAGACGTTACATGTAACGTCTCTACCCAAAAATATCGAAAATCAAAAGCGGCGGAGATTATCCAATTGGGAGAAAAAAGAATTTGAACAGTTGGAAGCTAAAATTGCCCAGTTAGAAGCCCAGAAAGCAGAAACCGAGAAAACACTAGGGAATGTTTCACCGGGTAATTATAGCCAGGTGCAGAAACTGTATGAAGAAGTGGAATCTCTCAAACAAGCGATCGATGTGGCGACTGAACGCTGGTTAGAATTAGCTGAGATGGAATCTTGATATCTTACAGCGTTTTTCATGTATTTGAACCACAATCCTCGGTAGGGTAGCACAGCTGTGCGCCCCTACAGGCATCGCCAACATCTATACTCTTGTAGAATGGGTATGTGTCTGTTCCACAACAAAATGTAATGTAACTTAGCAATAGTGGGGCGATCGCTGTTATTTTTGTAGTAATTGCTATTCAAGCGGCAATCTGCTACATATCAGCGTGTTTTAATCTCGATTTGTCCACCCAAAGACAGTAGATGAAGTTTTGTCTGAATAACTATAAGGGATGAAGTAGCTCTGCTTTCCACAAAGTTGAAAAGGAACAGATTTTTATGACATTTGATTATGATTTGTTTGTCATTGGTGCTGGGCCTGGGGGATTGGCAGCAGCTAAAAAAGCAGCTACTTACGGTGTGCGTGTTGCCATTGCCGAACAAGAAGACCTCGGTGGAACCTGTGTAAATCGTGGCTGCGTTCCCAAAAAACTGATTGTCTATGCTGCTGACTTTGCCCTGCAAAATAAAATGGCGCACAGTTATGGGTGGAGTGATTGCCCGACATACTTTGACTGGACATTATTTATTAAATCTGTATACAAGCATGTTGACAGCATCAGCGAATCCTATTTGCAGCAATTGCACAAAGCCGGAATTGAAATCATTTCTGAACATGCCAGCTTTCTCGACGCTCATACTATCAGTATTGGTGGACGCAAAGTTACAGCAGACAAAATTTTAATTGCTGTGGGCGGCCAACCCCTCAAGCCCAATATCCCAGGTATAGAATACGCCATCACATCCCGCGAGATGTTTCAGCTACCCTATTTGCCGAAACGTCTGACAATCATTGGCGGTGGCTACATTGGTGTAGAATTTTCCAGTATGATGCACGCTTTTGGCTGTCAGGTGACGCTAATTGAAAAAGAGGAGATGATTTTATCAGGGTTTGATGATGACATTCGCTCTACTGTGCAACAGGCTTTGAGTAAACGGGGAATTAAGTTATTCACCAACACCACCATTCAAAAAATCAAATATTCAGAAGAGTGTTTGTTGTTGACTATTAATAGTGAGAGCCGAGAAATAGTTGCAGCAGATACCATCCTAGTTGCCACAGGTTACACCCCAAATACTAAAAATCTAGGCTTGGAAAATGCCCGTGTTGAACTTGGCGAAAATGGTGCAATCAAAGTAGATGAAGAAAGCCGCACCAACCAAGAAAATATCTTTGCTGTCGGTGACTGTACCAGCCGCATCCAATTGTCTCCTGTGGCTCAAGCAGAAGGTATTGCCTTTGCCAATACAGTTTTTGGCAACAAGCCACAAAAACTGAATTATGATTATGTACCCTCTGCTGTTTTTTCTCGTCCAGAAGTGGCTAGTGTGGGGATGACTGAGGCAAAGGCACGGGAAAAATTTGGTGAATCTGTAAAATGCTACTACAGCCAATTCCAGCCACTGTTTTATCAGCTGACTGAGAAAGATAAGCAAGGAAGTATCAAGTTAGTGGTAAATGGTGATTCTGAGGAAGTTTTAGGCGCTCATATGGTGGGTGAGAACGCAGCAGATATCATTCAAAGTCTCGGCGTTGCAATTCGCAAGGGCGTTACTAAACAAGAACTGGATGAAACAATAGGCATTCATCCCACGGCTGGGGAGGAATTTCTGTCGTTAAATTGAAGACGCGGGGAGGGGGAGACGCGGGGAGTGAGAAAGACTCTGATGCGTTGAAATTATCAAATTTTCTCCCAACTTTCCCGCGTCCCCGCGTCCTTATCAACCAATTTCTGACGATTTCCCTGGGTAAGATTTTGTGGGAGCATTTAATTCGCCTAAAGTACTCATCAATGAGTCATGTTGTAAGATGGGGTATCCCTTTTGGGAATTTACCAAATCCCCAGAAGCTTCAACAGCTTCAACAGCCTTAAGAGCCTCAGATGCAGACTGATATCGCATTTTGAAGTCATCCTGCACCATTTTACTGAGAATCTGAGCTAAAGAGTTGCTCACTTGGGTGAGTAGTTTACCGCCGTAGGCATCGCTCCATTTTATCTTTCCGTCAGCATCTCTATCTAGCTCACGCGGTGTAATGCCAGTCAAGGCTTTAATCCCAACCATACCCACTGCATAGATATCACTACTGTAGTGTGGACGACCTAAACATTGCTCGGTTGGTGCATAACCCTGAGTCCCAATACCAATGGTGAAGGCGGTTTGTTCTTGAGGCTCGAACTGTTTGGCACTGACTTCTTTGACTGCTCCAAAATCAATTAGTACGAGTTTACCGTCTGAGTGTCGGCGAATGATATTGCTGGGTTTAATATCCCGATGAATCACGTTGTTTTCATGGACAAATATTAATGTTTCCAATAAGTCTTTGACAATTTTGATGCCTGCAATTTCTTCAATTGCTCTGCCTGGCGGCAGTTCGTAACTGAGAGGATGACCAAGTATGTATTCTTGGACTAAATAAAATTCTTCATCTTCTTCAAAATACGCCAGAAGTTGGGGAATTTGAGGATGAACTCCCAATTTTTCTAGTGTTTGCGCTTCGGAATTAAATAAGCGTCTGGCAAGTTGCAATCCTTCTGGTTTGGTATTGCTTGGTTTTAGTTGCTTGACAACACATCTTGGGTTACCAGGACGTTGGGTATCTTCAGCAATGTAGGTTTCGCTAAATCCACCTGCACCCAGAACTTTGACAATTTTATACCGTCGAGCCAAGATTTTACCTGATAAAGCTAAATCTCGCTCTTGGATTAGCTCTTGCAGGTCATCTTGTTGGCTGATAATCTCTTGGACAACGGCAGAAGTTTTATATTTCTGAAATATGTCTACTAATTGGCGTTTTCTGATATTTTCTCTGACTACTGAGGTTCCCAGGTAGCTTAGTCCGCAAAAAGCGATCGCCACCATTGGTACACTAGTGGGGAAAATTAACCGCCCGTAAACAAATAACCCATAGCTAATTCCTAACCAAGTACCAGATAAAACTAGACTATACAGAAATCGATTGATACTATGCTTGCTTCTGCTAATAATTAAGGCTGTACTGCCAACTAAAATTAGCACAAATAAACCACGCAACGGTAAAGTTGAAATTTCTTGACTGATGGCTTTACCTGTCATTAAAGTTGCGATGGCATTGGCGTGAATTTCCACCCCCGACATCAGTTCAGGACTCTTGCTAGCTGCTACTGGATAATAATCATTGTTTAACTTATCTGTTGAACCAATTAAAACTATCTTGTTTTTGAAGACTTTTCCCTGCTGCAAATAAGTGTTCCAGTTTTCTGGGTCGAGTACGTGCCAAAAGGGTATTTGCTCAAATGTCCCTGAAGACCCCCAAAAATAAATGCGATCGCCTTTTGGTCGCGGATAATTGACTTGTGCTGCCCTCAATACTGCTTCATCAAAGGAAAGTAGCTTGTTGGTAAATAAATTTTCTCGATCTAATAACTTGGGAAACTCACTAGCCAATCGATGAACTTTACCATCCACCTCCACAGGGAAATTAACTGAACCAATGGATACTGACCCTGTGTGAAACATCTGTTGTGGCGGTGTCAGCTGGATAAACGACCCCTGGTGGGTCTCGAAATTTTCGTAGAGAGCTGCTAAGGTAACTTTGCTGCCATATTTTTCTAATGCTGCTTGGAGTTGGCGATCGTCACTAGATCCATAACTACTTGGTGTATCAAAAACAAGACCTATAGCTACAGAACGGACGCCCGCTTCCATTAACTTTGTAATTACCTGAGCATATGCAGCACGTTTGTAAGGAAAAGATTTCAGTGTTTCTAGGTAGGCGTACTGTTGCGGATCTGTTTTATAGTACTGTTCGGGAACCGATATTGACTGATCGTCTATTGCTAAAATTACGATATCTTCTGGAGGCACAATCGGCCCACGCACTTGAAAAAAGTGAGAAAGTGCCTGATTCTCCATCAATTGAACCAAATCCCAACCAGAAGCCGTTAGCAGTGCTGCGCCTATTGCCCAAGTCCCAGCTAGTAGGTGACCTAAGCGAACTATCCACCTAGACTGGCGTACCGCTGCTGTAGACGTGACTTTTGTCGGTTTACTTGAGTGTCTATTGGCAGCAGAGACACTGTTTTTGGTTAAGGTAGATGTAGATTCTTCTGCCATATGGTGTTACTGATTGATTTAAGTCCAACATTTTTATTTATTCAGACCACCTTTTACTACAAGCACATTGAAATAAGACTTAAAATGCTAATCTTATACATTTGTAAAGTATCTTCTATTCATCAACAAACTTTATTCAGCAAAGCCAGCCCCCAAGAGATTCTTTCTCAGGCACTACCTAAGTTATTTCTTGTCTGTTGAGTGAGTTACAACTAGTGATTCTCTCACAGATTAGAGCCAATATACTCTGCCTGTACACTTGTTTACTGGGAGATTTTATTGCAACCTAAGCAACAGGTATGCTCTTAACTGGGTGCCTTACCAGAAACTGTTCCAAGTCCGTCTTATGTCTTTGGCGCAACTATTGGTACTCCCCACAAAGTGTGTCCTGATACTGAAAGCTTTACCTATAGATGGGCATTAACTTATATTCTCCCTTGAGCTTATGCCATACCTCTTTAGGAGTAAACTTTAGTGTTATACAGCTATGAATGCTGTTACTGGGTCGATTTTATTGGTAGATTTTGATTACAGGGTGGCTCTTGCAGTAGTGGAGGTGAATAAGGCTTAGCACCCGGGATCTCAACTCTAATGTTGCAGCCGTTTTTCTGCCTTGAAAGAGGTAGCATCAGAGCTATAGATGAACAGCTACTTTATAGATATTAGCAAACAAGGCATTTGAAAATTGCTATAATCTATTGTTCGATCTAAATTCATTTATATTATTAGGTGTAAATTTGTATGGGTTCTCCAATGAATCGTCTGTCTATTTTTGTAGACGGAAACAATATGTTCTATGCTCAACAAAAAAATGGGTGGTTTTTTGACCCGCGACGAGTCTTAGAATACTTCAAACATGAGCAGTCAGAAACAACATTAATCAATGCATTCTGGTACACTGGCTTAAAAGACCCACAAGATCAACGAGGTTTTAGAGATGCTCTAATTAGTCTGGGATATACAGTCAGAACTAAAATTCTCAAAGAATACTATGATGATACTTCTGGTCGCTACTCCCAAAAAGCAAATTTAGATATTGAAATTGTTGTAGATATGTTTAATACAGTAGACCAGTATGACCGAGTGGTATTATTTAGCGGTGATGGAGATTTTGAAAGAGCAATTGAACTATTACGCTCAAAAAATACACATATTACGGTAGTATCAACGGAAGGAATGATTGCTAGAGAACTACGAAATGCTACGGATAGATATATAGATTTAAATGATATCAGAGATCAAATAGAAAAAACTGATGCTTAGTAGAATTAACAATTATTTACAAAGGTAGAAGTAAAAGAAAAACTAAGTTTGAAGATATTTTGAGCCAAAACTAAAAACTAAACAACAAAGGGCAAATGACGACTAAAACCGATCGAATTCTGATTTTTGATACGACACTGCGAGATGGAGAGCAATGTCCGGGAGCAACGCTGAACATAGACGAAAAGTTAGTGATTGCCAAGCAATTGGCACGACTGGGTGTAGATATCATTGAAGCGGGGTTTGCCTTTGCCAGCCCCGGAGATTTTGAAGCAGTTAGCAAGATTGCTGAAATTGTGGGGACAGAAAATGGCCCTGTAATTTGCAGTTTGGCAAGGGCGATGAAAGGAGATATTGAAGCGGCTGCTGAAGCATTAAAACCAGCAGTTCATGGTAGAATTCACACATTTATTTCGACTTCAGATATTCATTTAGAATATCAGTTGCGGAAGTCACGGGCAGAAGTATTAGCGATCGCCCAAGAAATGGTAGCTTATGCTAAATCCTTCATGGCAGATGTGGAATTTTCGCCGATGGATGCAGCCCGTTCCGATCCGGAATTTCTGTATCAAGTCTTAGAAGCTGCCATCGCCGCTGGTGCAACAACAGTTAACATTCCCGATACAGTTGGTTACACCACACCTAGTGAATTTGGGGCAATTATTAAAGGCATTAAAGAAAATGTCCCCAACATCGACCAAGCGATTATTTCCGTTCACGGTCATAATGATTTAGGGTTGGCAGTTGCTAACTTTTTAGAAGCCGTAAAAAATGGCGCACGCCAACTAGAATGTACGATTAATGGCATTGGTGAACGCGCTGGAAATGCGTCACTAGAAGAATTGGTGATGGCATTGCATGTGCGACGACAATATTTTAATCCCTATGTTGGCAGACCAGAGGAATCTCAAGAATCCCTGACAAATATTGACACCCGTGAAATTTACAGAACTTCACGCTTAGTTTCTAATTTGACAGGAATGCTAGTCCAACCAAACAAAGCGATCGTCGGGGCAAATGCCTTTGCCCATGAATCTGGCATTCACCAAGATGGGGTATTAAAAAATAAACTCACCTACGAAATTATGGATGCCCAATTGATTGGCTTGACAGACAATCAAATAGTTTTGGGCAAACATTCAGGGAGAAATGCTTTTCGCACCCGGTTAAAAGAATTGGGCTTTGAATTGTCGGATAGCGAATTAAATAAAGCATTCGTTAGGTTCAAAGAAGTTGCAGATAAAAAGAAAGAAATATCCGATCGCGATTTAGAAGCGATCGTCAACGATGAAATCCAGCAAGCGCCCGATTTGTTCCGGGTAGAGTTGGTGCAAGTTTCCTGCGGTAGCAACGCCAAACCCACCGCTACAGTCACCCTGCGTACCCCAGAAGGTGAAGAATTAACCGATGCAGCGATCGGGACTGGGCCAGTGGATGCAGTTTACAAAGCAATCAACCGTGTGGTGAATGTGCCCAACGAATTGATTGAGTTTTCTGTGCAATCAGTCACAGCAGGTATTGACGCCATTGGCGAAGTGACAATTCGTTTACGTTATGAATCCAGAGTATTTTCTGGTCATGCGGCGAACACAGATATCATCGTGGCATCAGCGCAAGCTTATGTAAATGCGCTCAATAGGTTGTATGCAGCATTGCAAACTCAAGAAAAATCACAAGGAGTATCTGCACAGAAAGTGTAAAACACTTCTGTTTTGATTTGCAGTTAGTTGAAAGCATAAGTAGGGTAGCACAGCTGTGCTACCCTACTTATGCTTTCGTTATTTCTATTTCTGCAAAAAGTCAAGCATACTAAGTTAATTATTAATATTTTTTACTTTTTAGATTTTGTGATTTACCTAATATCCAGAAAATTTTATTCTGATAAATGATGTTTATTATCAATCAACTTGTATGACTAGCGAGAAAACTACAGAATTGCCGCTGTGGGTACAAGATAGAGATATAGTTATTGCTCATGATGAAGAAGTACAGTGGCGAGAAGGAAAACGTCCAAATTATTCAGGCACTAATGAAGTTCTTCATCAAGAGAGAAAATTTCACCATCCCGAAGGTTCTTTAGAAGCGATCGCTCAAAATTTAGTCCGCACTTTTGAGATGGAAGCTTCTCATAAATCTAATCCCCAACAATGGCTTTCCATTGTTGCTGATAAGTTTAAAATGAGTAGCAATGGTGGAGAACAATACACTGCCCAAGAAGTTGCAGAACAAGGTACTTATAACTTATTTCTGGGTGAAAGTGAGCAGTATAGCTCCAAATCCGAAACCTTTGAATCTTCATTTGAACTTTTTCATACAGCCTTTCCTAATGGCTTTCTTTGGGAATTAACAGAAGTGCTTTCGGGACCACCTAATGTTACCTTTAAGTGGCGACATTGGGGGACATTTAATGGTTCCTATAAAGACTATGCACCTACAGGGGAAACAGTAGAAATGGTAGGAGTTAGTATTGCTCGTGTCACTGATGATTTGAAGATTGAGTCTTTGGAGCATTATTTTGATAACAATGCTTTTCTGCAAAAATTAACCAGTGGTGGTTGTCCTTTCCATTCCTAAAATCAGTAGATATAGAGTGCGTTACGCCGTAGGCTAATACCATTTCACTAAAACCCTGATACATATAGATTTCGCGTAGGGAACATGGCTGTGCCCCTACCCGTGTACTTACTGTGTTTTTCATTTATTTGAACCACAATCCCCTGTAGGGGCGCACAGCTGTGCTACCCTACAACGTGGTCTATTTACCTGAAAATAGCTGCAATTTACCTTAAATATGCTGTACCCGCATTTCTCACAAGCGGTGCGTAGCTTGCCGCCGTAGGCATCGCCATAAAAAATTATTACATTAAGTAATTATCCTGAGTTTGAGCGCTTATTTGACCGCTTATTATCAGGTGTTGATACAGAATTAGAATAAGCAAATGGATATAATAACTTTGACTACTTTCCTGACTCCTTTTTTACCATACTTACTGAAAGCAGGAGAGAAAGCAGCCGAAGAAGCTGGTAAGAAACTGGGTGAAGGGTTTGGGGCTAATGCCTGGGAAAAAGCTAAAGCTTTGTGGAGTAAGCTGCAACCAAAAGTAGATACAAAGCCAATGGCAAAAGGTGCAGCAGAAGAATTGGCTAATTCTCCTAATGATGCAGATGCCAAAGAAACACTCCAGAAACAACTCAAGAAATTTCTGGATGAAGATAAAAATTTATATGCTGAGATTGCCCGTTTAATGCAAGAAAATTCCGAAGCAATTTCTCAGGTTGTTAATACTTTTAATCAAACAATATCTGGCGATGACAACGCAGTGCAAAACATTGCGGGTAATGGTAATAAGGCGATTACAAAAGTAGAAGGTGGTGCAACTATCAATTAGTCAGAAAACCAAAATAATAGGAAGTTAAAACTGTGCAGAAAAGAAGCCTGAGAAGGTTATGGAGGCAAATAATACTTTTTTTGTCTAAATTAGCTGGCTTTTTGAGAGGGAATCGTCGGAGATTAAAGCGTCGGCGACATCCACTTAGAGATGAAGTTGCTCAAACTAATTTAGATAGACAAATTCCGTCTCAGGCTGAAAAACCAATTTTAGGTAACGCAGAAAATAATAAAACTTGTGTAACCAGTTTAAATCCTGATATTAAATCTCAGTTTAAACAAACAATTTCAGGTAACGAAAATGTTGTTCAAAACGTTGAAGGCAACAACAATATTATTGTAGGTCGGGTAGAAGGTAGTCTCACTATTAATTATCGTCGCCCAATTGACAGACCTTTTCAAGCACCGAGTTTACCTGCCAATTTTGTCGATCGCCCCCAAGTTACTATAGAAATTAAAGCTCGTCTACTGGCAAATACATCTAATACTGGTGCTTTGCTCATCAGTGCAATTCACGGTTTAGGTGGCATTGGCAAGACAACTTTAGTTACTGCCCTTGCTCATGATGAAGATATCCAAAAACGTTTCTCTGGTGGTGTGCTTTGGGCAACTTTGGGACAGGAACCAGATATTCTCGCGCTGCTGAGTAGCTGGGTGCAAGCATTGGGAGACTATGAATTCCGTGCCATTAATATAGAAGCAACCTCAGCCCATTTACGAAGTTTACTACATGATAAGGCAGTTTTACTGGTAGTTGATGATGCTTGGGAACCAGATAAAGTTAAACCATTTCTGGTAGCAAGTTCCCAATCCCAGCTATTAATCACTTCGCGGCGGGCTGATGTGGCTGATAGTGTTGGTGCTTATTTGCAACAATTGAATTTGATGACGCCGGCAGAATCTCTAGAATTACTTTCTAAGTCTTTAGAACGAGAAATAGAAGAAGTAGAAAAACAAGAGGCTTTGAGAGTAGCCGAGACTGTGGGATACCTACCCATTGCGCTGAATTTGGTAGCAGCAAGAGTAAAATGGGGAATTACATGGGTGAAGCTGGAAGCGTCTTTGAAACAAGAGGTTGCAAACTTAAAAGTCTTATACGGGGCGCGTCAAGAAAACTCTTTAGAAGCAACCTTTAATTTAAGCCTGAAAGCTTTGCGAGACTATGACGAACAAGCTTGGGAAAATTTTATTTGGTTGGGAGTTTTGCCAGAAGATGTAACAATAGCCGCACCAATGGCAGTTACATTATGGGATATGGAATCCCAGGATGAAGCTGATGAGCGTTTAGAGCTACTTTGGAATGATGCCTTACTTCAATCTGATTCGCCTGTATTTGTTGGGAGTGTTGAGTGGAAAGGCTACAAGATACACGATTTATTGCATGATGTAGCTCGTAGCCGATTAATTAAATCTCGGCCTACGGGAATGGGGTTTAATTTACTCGATGCTCACAGTCAACTACTGGAACGATATTGGCAAAAAACACAAAAAGACCTTTGGCATACTCTACTCAATGATGGTTACATTCATCAAAATTTAGTTTGGCATTTAGAAAAGGCTGAACGGGTAGAAGAAATTCACTCTTTATTGCACGAGGAGTCGGTAACAGGAAACAATGGCTGGCATGAAGCGCGAGAGAAAATAGGACAAACTGGGGGTTACATCACAGATATTTCTTGTGCTTGGCAATTAGCCGAAGCAAATTGGGATGAATCAACCTTGCCCCAAGTGGTAGGTTTGCAGTGTCGCTATGCTTTGATTACAGCTTCCCTAAATAGTTTGGCAGCTAATTTACCTGCAAAAATGCTGGTGGCGTTAGTCAAAAACAAAATCTGGACTCCCGAACAAGGAGTAGCTTACGCCCTGCAAAAACCAGAACCAAAGGAGAAAGTAGAAGCTGTTGTCGAGTTAATCAACTATTTACCAGCAAATTTAGAAAAACTAGCACTTTCTGAAGCAGTCACTACCGCTAGGGCAATTCATGATGATAGCGATCGCGCCCCTGCACTGATAGCATTAGCCGAGAAACTACCAGAGTTGTGGACAGAAGCACTCACCGCCTTTATGGCAGTTAGGAATGAGTACTATCGCGCCAATGCGTTGAGTGCATTAGCTGAGAAATTACCACCAGAGTTGTGGAAAGAAGCACTTACCATCGCCAAGGCAATGCCGGATGAGAGCGATCGCGCCCCTGCGCTGATAGCATTAGCCAAGCACCTACCATCAGAGTTATTAAAAGAAGCACTCTCCGCCGCCAAGGCGATTGAGATTGATTATGTTCGCGCCGATGCGCTGATAGCATTAGCCGAGAAACTACCACCAGAGTTGTTAAAAGAAGCACTCACCGCTGCTAGGGCGATTGAGTATGAGGAGTATCGAGCTAAAGCTCTGAGTGCATTAATCCAGAATCTACCAGAGTTTTGTCCAGAAGCACTCACTGACGCTAGGGCAATTGAGGATGATAGCGATCGCGCTCTAGCACTAATTGCATTAGCCGAGACACTGCCAGAGTTGTGGCCAGAAACACTCAACACCGTCAGTGCGATTCAGTATGAGGGCAATCGCGCCAAAGCCCTGAGTAAATTAGTCGAGAAACTACCGCCAGAGTTGTTAAAAGAAGCACTCACTGCTGCTAGGGCGATTCAGGATGAGCAGTATCGCGCCGAAGTCCTGATTGTATTAGCCGAGAAATTGCCAGAGTTGTGGACAGAAACACTCACCACTGCTACGGCGATTCAAATCGAGCTCTATCGCGCCCTTGCACTGATAGTATTAGCCCAGAAACTACCAGCAGAATTCTTAAACGAAGCGCTCACCGCCGCTAGGGCAATTGAGTCTGATAGCGATCGCGCCAATGCCCTGAGTGCATTAGCCGAGAAACTGCCAGAGTTGTTAAAAGAAGCACTCACCACTGCTACAGCGATTTACTCTGATAGCGATCGCGCCAATGCCTTGAGCGCATTAGCAGAGAAACTACCACCAGAATTGTTAAAAACAGCACTAGCCTCTGCTGGAGCAATTCAGGATGAGTATTCTCGCACCCGTACACTAAGTGCATTAGCCGAGAAACTACCACCACAGTTGTTAACAGAAGCGCTCGCTGCTGCTAGAGCGATTCAGGATGAGAAGCCTCGCGCCGATGCCTTGATAGCATTAGCCGAGAAACTACCACCAGAGTTGTTAAAAGAAGTACTCTCTGCCATTCAGGGAATTCAAGATGAGGAGTCTCACACCATTGCCTTGATTGCCTTAGCCGAAAAACTACCACTAGAGTTGTTAAAAGAATTACTCTCCGCTATTCAGGCGATTCAGAATGAGTGGTATCGCGCCGATGCTCTGAGAGCATTAGTCAAGAAACTACCACCAGAGTTATTAAAAGAATTACTCTCCGCCATTCAAGCGATTCAGAATGAGAATTATCGCGCCCGTACCCTAAGTGCATTAGCCAAGGAAGTGCCACCAGACTTGTTAAAAGCAGCACTCACCACTGCTATGGCAATTCAGAATGATGAGTCTCGCGCCGATGCCTTGATAGCATTAGCTGCGAAACTACCACCAGAGTTGTTAAAGGAAGTACTCACAGCCGTGAAGACGATGCAAGATGAGAAATCTCGCGTCGATGTCCTGAGTGCATTAACCGAAAAACTACCCCCAGAATTAATGCCAGATGCACTCACCACTGCTAGGGCGATTCAAAATGAATGGTATCGCGGCCTTAGCTTGAGTGAAATAGCTGATAAACTACCGCCAGACTTGTTAAAAGAAGCACTTACAACTGCTATGGCGATTCAGAATGATGAGTCTCGTGCCAAAGCTTTGATAGCATTAGCTGCAAAACTACCACTAGAGTTGTTAAAAGAAGCATTCACCAGCGCTATGGCGATTCAAGATGAGAAGGACCGCGCCGATGCCTTGATAGCATTAGCTGCGAAACTACCACCAGAGTTGTTAAAAGAAGCACTCACCGCCGCTAGGGCTATTGAAGATGATACATGCCGCACCAATGCCTTGATAGCATTAGGCGAGAAACTACCAGAGTTATTGCCAGAAGCACTCAGTGCTGTGAAGGCGATTCAAGATGAGTGGTATCGCGCCCAAGCCCTGAGTGAAATAGCCGATAAATTACCACTAGAGTTGTTAAAAGAAGCACTCACTACTACTAGGGCGATTGAGGATGAGAATTATCGCGATCAAACCCTGATTTCATTCAGATAATTAAGTATGACAGCAGGCGCGCCGAGGTCTTAATAGCATTAGGCGAGAAATTACCAGAGTTATTGCCACAAGTACTCTCCACCACCATGACGATTGAGTATGAGCCAGATCGTGCCCTAGTCCTGAGCGCATTAGCCGAGAAACTACCACCAGAGGTATTGCCACAAGTACTTACCACCGCCAGAGAAATTCAGGATGAGAAGTATCGCGCCGAAGTCCTGAGTGCATTGACCAAGAGACTACCACCAGAGGTCTTGCCAGAAGTACTCAGCACCGCCAGAGAAATTCAGGACGAGTTTTATCGCGCCCAAGTCCTGATTCCATTAGCTGAGAAAGTAGCACTAGAGGTATTGCCAGAAGTACTCAGCACCGCTAGAGAAATTCAGGATGAGTTTTATCGCGCCCAAGTCCTGATTCCATTAGCCAAGAAACTACCAGAGTTGTTAAAAGAAGCACTCACCACTGCTAGGGCAATTGAGTCTGAGGAGTCTCGCGTCCAAGTCCTGATAGCATTAGCTGAGAAACTACCACCAGAGTTGTTAAAAGAAGCACTCACCGCTGCTAGGGCGATTGAGTCTGAGAAGTCTCGCATCCAAGCCCTCATAGCATTAGCTTCCGGTTGTTCACCAATACTATCTGCGGACATTTTCCCCTTCTGGCAAGATGTCCTGCATGAGCTGTCCCTTCACACTCGCTCTATCTTGCTACCAGATATCGAGGCATTGTTTCCAGTTATCTTTGCGTTGGGTGGTGAAAATGCAACAGCAGAAGTTGCGCGTGGAATTGTGGATGTGGGGCGATGGTGGCGGTAATCAATCATGGTATTAGTGTTTGCACAGTACTAACTGCTGTGACTGGAGGTGTAAATCCAGCCAGTTTACCCAACTTTTGCGGTACAAAATCGGTTTCTTTGCTACCTTGAACCTCAGATAAGTAGCAATCTCGCACCGCCAACAACAAGCCTTTGATGGCATCTTGTCTGCCTGTTTTAACTAAATCATCTGCTCTTTTGAAAAAATGCGATCGCCATTTGCCATCGTTATTGCCATACAATTCGATTAAATACCAACCTGCAAGATACTCCGCTAAAGGGTCAAGACAAAAACGAATTCTATCTTTAGCAGAACCGATAGTTTGAATCAGGTGCAAACGCTTTTCCAAATAATCGAGGTGTGCTTCGGGGTCATCAATACCCAAGTTTGCTAATGCAACAATAGCATCGCCACGTTTAGCGGTTCCTGGTTGATAGCTTTGCTGCAAACATTCCCAGGCGATGGTTTTTGCATCTTGATGAACAGTGCGGTCATCAAATTGCTCGTCTGTAACATCACGATTGAGTTCATTGATATAACCGAGCATTAAATTCGGAATATTCTCTGGCAATGCAGAAATATTAGACGCAACCTCTTTACTTGCGATTAACTGTTCAGCATAAAGTTTAGCCAGCAAAACAGTGATATTATTTTGACCTACCATGAGAGAAAGGCGGTTACAAGCGTCAAAAAATTCTTGATCGGTAAAGCGATCGCGTTTACCTCGCTGCATCAGATAAGCTTCCATAAAGGACGATAGTTTATTAGCCTCAATCCGCAAAGGTTTAATTATCGTCTTATTAACCCGCCCCAGCTTTTCCTCAATTCGGGAAGTCATCACCAACGCATTCACCGGAAACTCTGGTGACTCCGGTTCAATTGCTTCTCGTGTAGTGGCATTCATTTCTGAGAAACGGTCTACAATTACTAAAATGCGTTTCTTTCTTAACAAACGTAACAGTAACTCTTGACAAATTGGCTCTGGTTCATCAATTAAAGCTTGCAACTGTCCTCTGATGGCTTCTAAAAGCGGTGACTTACCTTCAGTTACCCGAAATTCCTCTTCCAACAGCACTGGTAACATTAGATGTTTGCAGAGTCGTTGATCTTGGACTTCTGCCATTGCCCACCCAGCTATTTGACACGCTAAACTCGTTTTGCCTACACCCCCTTCACCGTTGATGACAAGGCAGCTACGTTGTTTATCGAAAGTTGAGCGCAAATTCTCACTCATAAGTTGAGGAACTGTTGTACCATCCAAAACAACAGGAATGGGAATGTAACAGGCGCGACTGCTAACTGTATCCTTTTTAGGAAATTGTTCGCGGGCTGCTTTGATGTATTTACTTACCCAAGCATCTAATACTCTGGGATGGTAATGAAACCAGCCAACAAATAGCACATATCGCAGAGGTACATTAACACTGATAAATGGTAGGGAAAAGTCTGTGTAGGGTTTGAGGGCGTTGTTAATTTTCAACAGCCATAAAGGGGCTACCCGCAAGAGAATTAACCACACAGCAGGCAATAAGATAACGTAGGCGGCAATTCCCAAGAGTAATTTATGACCAAATAGCCATTCCAAAACTCTATCAAAGAGGCGAGTTTCTTTTTCTGCTTTTAGGGCATTCAGAGGGCGACGTATCAGCCTAATGTCCGTCTCTGTGAATTTATCTTTGTATTCTTGGATGGTTATCAATACCTGGTCAAAGTCTAAGATGACTTTCTGCAACTTGGAAGTAGGTAAAGCGTTTGCTTTGTCCTGAAAGCCTGCTGCGATTCCTCCCAAACCTTTGATAGCACCTAGACGCACGTAAGACAGATTATCATTCAACAGGGCAATTAAATTCGGGACAGCGGATGCAGCTTCTGTACCCATTGCACCCAGAGCGTAGGCAGCATTGTAACGTACTGTGGGGTTATTATCTTTTAAGGCAGCAGTTAGTACTGGGACAGCTACTTTGGCTTCGACACCAATTTTCCTGAGTGCAGAAGGAACATAAATCCGAACGTATTGTTCCTTGTCTTGTAATGCCGCCATCAAAGATGGAACTGCTGCCTTTGCTGCTGTACCAATATTTCCTAAAGCTAAGGTGGCGTAGAGGCGGACTTGTGCATCCTCATCTTGCAATGCCGCACTTAAAGCCGAGACAGCTGGTGCTGCTTCTGCACCCAAATCTCCTAAAACCGAAGCGGCGTGCCAGCGAAGATTAGTATCCTGATTTTTCAAAGCTTCAATCAGAGATGGTACTGCTGGCGAACCTATATTAACTAATGCGTCTGCGGCAATGCTACGGATGTGAGCATCGTTATCTATCAGCTTCTCAATCAGGGGAGCAATTTTGCTGTCAGTAGTGACTTGCGCCCAACTATTGCCTGTCCATACTAGGAACAGTGTCAGGCATAAGACAACCACCTTGAGGGCAGTCTGTAATACTTGTCTGGTGTGCTTCGTCATTGGATCGGATTGAATCACCCGATGAACAACTCCAGTCAGAGAAACTATACCTAGATTGTAATCTAGTTGTCAATGTAGCTTGGCGATGTCTACGACGGGCTACGCCTACGCACTGGTTTGCTGTTGGCGGTCAAGTGCGATCGCAATTAGGATTTAAACGCATCATAATTCTTTCCGGTTCAGTCAAATTTTTAAACCCATAACGCCGATAAAGTCCATGAGCATCTTTTGTACCTAACATCCACCTTTGAACATCTTGCAATTCTGGATATTCCACAATATATTCTACAAACCATTTTCCTAAACCCTGTCCTCGATAAGGTTCCAGAATAAAAACATCTTTTAACAACGCAGAAGTCGCATAATCAGTAATCACTCTTGCAAAGCCAACTTGTTGTTCGCCTTCATAAAGTCCAAAACACAAAGAATTTTTGATTGATTTTTCTACAATTGCTAATGGGATGTTTTCAGCCCAATATGAAGTTTGTAAAAAATCATGAATCATTTGAATATCTAATTTTGATTGATCAGTGTTGATGTAAAATCTATGTTTTAAGTCTTCGTTCATCTAATTGGGTCTTTTATTTAATAAATTGAAAAATAATAATTAATTATAATTCATTATTGCCCTGAGGGTTGGAATATTCAGATGATGAAATTACTGAACCATTAGCTCCAAAGCAGAGGCTATATTCAATTATTCAATAATATGAGTGCATCTAGTATTGATTATGAATCAGCCGACAACAAAATCTTGGCAAGAAGTTCTTGCAGCTTTTCAAAAAATTTGGGGTTATGAAGACTTTCGTCCGCCACAAGGAGAAATTGTCAGCAGTTTGTTAGCACAAAAAGATGCGCTGATTATTATGCCCACAGGTGGAGGTAAGTCAATTTGTTTTCAACTTCCGGCACTACTACAAACAGGAATAACTTTGGTAGTTTCCCCCTTGGTGGCGTTGATGGAAAATCAAGTACAGGAACTACGAGAAAACCACCAAAAGGCAGCACTTTTGCATAGTGAATTACCTTCGTATCAACGCCGTGCAACTCTGCAAGCTTTGGAACGCCAACAGCTAAGATTACTGTATTTATCGCCAGAAACTTTGTTGAGTGCGCCAGTGTGGGAAAGATTATCTCAGCCGCAATTGCAAATTAATGGTTTGATTTTGGATGAAGCCCATTGTTTAGTGCAGTGGGGTGATACTTTTCGCCCAGCTTATCGCAGATTAGGGGCGGTACGTCCTGCATTGCTAAAATCAAAACCACCAGGAACAAAAATTAGCATCGCAGCTTTTACCGCTACTGCTGATCCCCTAGCGCAAAAAATTATTCAAACAGTTTTACAATTACAGCAACCAGAGATTTTTCGGTTGAATCCTTACCGTTCAAATTTGCATCCTACTGTCCGCATTGCTTGGACGCCACGAGGTAGGAAACAACAATTATTAAAGTTTATTCAAAATAGACCGCAACAATCTGGGTTAGTTTATGTTCGCACGAGGCGAGATAGTGAAGATTTAGCCCAATGGTTAGCAGACATGGGTTATGCGACAGCGAGTTATCATGCGGGATTGGGTGCAACAGAACGCCGTGCAGTGGAAGCCAGCTGGTTAAGTGGCAAAATACCGTTTGTGGTTTGTACCTGTGCATTTGGCATGGGGATTAACAAAAGTAATGTGCGGTGGGTAATTCACTTTCACGCGCCACATCTGCTGTCTGAATATGTGCAAGAAATAGGCCGTGCTGGAAGAGATGGCAAACCAGCTGAAGCGTTAACGTTGGTGAGTGAACCTACAGGGTGGTTAGATTCAGAAGATAAGCAAAGACAGCAGTTTTTTGAAGAACAAATGCGATCGCAACAACAAATAGCGCAGCAACTTGTGAAAAAATTACCAAAGCAGGGAGAAGTCAACGCAGTAACCCGACAATTTCCCGAAGCTGCTACAGCCTTAGCTTTACTCCACAGCAACGGTCAGCTAAACTGGCTTGACCCTTTTCATTACACCATTGAGAAAAAAACGAAAAATCAGCCAGCGACGCAATTACACGCCGCCAAACAAATGCATCAATATCTCACAAGCAAGCAGTGTCGTTGGCAGTTTTTATTAAACGCCTTTGGTTTTGACAAAGAAGCAGCCAACTGGCGTTGCGGACATTGCGATAATTGTCGCTAGCCTTACTTTGTTTTTTGAACCTATCCCTCACCCAACCCCCTTAAATTCACGATTGTTGCGTCAATTTACAGCAGTTTTCATGTATTTAAACCACATCTGTTGTAGGGGCACAGCATTACCCATTGGTGTAAACTTAAGCTCAAATGCTTGTCCCACAAGCATTTTACCCCCCTTAATTCCCCCGATGTATTGGGGGAAAAAAGAAATCCAGTTCCCTCGCCAATACATACGGGGAGGGTTAGGGTGGGGTGACGCGTTGAGTGATGGTACGCGAGTAAATTTAAAATCACGTCTTCATAAGGGTTTCACGTTAAGTTGACACCAATGGCGAGACGCCCACCCCACAAGAAAAGTTGAATATTTTTTTCTTTGGAAGTCCCATAATTTGGTATTGACGAGTATCAAAGACTCGTTCACGAGTATCAAAGACTCGTTCACGAGTATTAAAGACTCGTTCACGAGTATTAAAGACTCGTCGCCGAGTATCAAAGACTTGTCGCCGAGTATTAAAGACTCGTTCACGAGTATCAAAGACTTGTCGCCGAGTATTAAAGACTCGTTCACGAGTATCAAAGACTTGTCGCCGAGTATCAAAGACTCGTTCACGAGTATCAAAGACTCGTCGCCGAGTATCAAAGACTCGTTCACGAGTATCAAAGACTCATTCGCAAATATTAGACTTCTTGCATAAATCAAAAAAAGAACCCCACCCCGCCTTTGACTTACGTCAAAGTCTCCCCTCCCGAAGAGCGGCGAGGGCTGGGGGTGGGGTTAGGGGACTTTTGCAAGAGAGTCCATGAGTTCCACTCACAAGGAGCAATGAAAATTTGTTTTCCCTACTCCCCACTCCCCACTCCCCACTCCCTATTTTCAAGGCAGGTCTATTAATTTATACCAAATTATAGTTACAAATCATTACTCCCCTCTTTGCCACAATTCTTCAGCTAGGTTCACCCAATAGGATGAATTATCATTTCTCCCAGCAAGGGACAATAGGGTAGTGAAGATAATTCGTAATTGTTACCCTACAGATTAATCCCCTTGCTTGAAACCATGAAAAATGCTTATTTTGACCCGTAATGAATATTGAAGGATGAAACTGTAATAAACTAATTACGAATTACTAATTACAAATTATCAATTACGAATTATTCACTCAACGAGAGGATAAAAATATGTCATCTGCAACAGCAACCTCACTACCACCGGTGATTCCGCGTGAAATTCTCTTTGGAAATCCTGAAAAAGCTAGTCCAAGACTCTCGCCCGATGGCAAATATTTAGCATATATCGCCCCCGATGAGAAAAATATCTTGCAAGTATGGTTGCGAACTGTGGGACAAGAAGATGACCAAATACTGACTGCGGACAAAAAACGCGGTATCCGTATTTTCTTTTGGACTTATAACGCTAACCAGTTGATTTACATGCAGGACTCAGACGGTGATGAAAACTTTCACCTCTACTTAGTCAATATTGAGTCAAAGATTGTGCGTGATTTAACGCCATTCCAGGGTGTGAAAGCAGAAGTTGTGGAAATAGAACCTAAATTTCCGGACCAAATACTGGTAGCGTTGAACTTGAACAATCCGCAAAAGTTCGACGTTTACCGTATCAACTTAAAAAATGGTGCAGTGGAGTTTGACACTGACAACCCTGGTAACATTATTAGCTGGACAGCTGATGCTGATTTCCAAGTACGTGCAGCAATAGCTAGTACTCCTGATGGTGGTTACGATTTGTTATTACGGGAAACCACGGATAAAGAGTGGGATGTTCTCCGTCACTGGGGACTAGAAGAACAAGGGAATTCTGTTAGCTTCTCAGCTGATGGCAAAACACTTTATATTGAAGGCAGTCATGATGCTAACGCCCAACGTTTGCTAGCTGTTGACTTAGATACCCGTGAAGAAACAGCGATCGCCCAAGATGAGCAGTATGATGTTATGGGGATAGTGATTCAGCCTGTAACACGAGTTATCCAAGCAGTTTCTTTCTACAAAGATAAACAGGAATGGCAGGTAATTGACGAAAGTATCGCCGCTGATTTTGAAGCAATTACCAAGGTGCGTTCCGGGGAGTTCTCTTTAATTAGCCGTGACTTGGAAAATAAAAACTGGCTAGTAGCTTATAACACTGACGATGGCCCAGTTTATTACTACACCTACAACCGAGATTCCAAAACTAGCACTTTCCTCTTTAGCAATCAACCCAAACTCGAAGGTTTGCAGTTAGCATCAATGCAACCGATTTCCTACGAGGCACGGGATGGTTTAACTATCCACGGTTACCTCACAACCCCTGTGGGAATACCTAGCCATAATTTACCAACAGTACTGCTGGTTCATGGCGGGCCTTGGGTGCGGGATACCTGGGGTTTAGATCCAGAAGCGCAATGGCTAGCTAATCGGGGTTATGCTGTTTTGCAAGTAAATTATCGGGGTTCCACTGGTTATGGTAAAGCATTTGTGAATGCTGGAAACCGAGAATGGGCTGGCAAAATGCACGATGATTTGATTGATGGTGTTAATTGGCTAGTGGAACAAGGTATTTCCGATCCGCAAAAGATTGCGATTATGGGTGGTTCTTATGGTGGTTATGCAACTTTGGTGGGGTTAACTTTTACACCAGAAGTTTTTGCAGCTGGTGTGGATATTGTCGGCCCCAGTAACTTGATTACTTTAATCCAAACCATACCGCCTTATTGGGAACCACTTAAGGCAATGTTTTATCACCGTGTTGGTAATTTAGAGACAGAAGAAGAGTTTTTGAAATCGCGATCGCCTTTATTTTTCGCTGACCAAATTCAAAAACCTTTACTCATCGGTCAAGGTGCAAACGATCCACGGGTGAAACAAGCAGAAAGCGACCAAATTGTGAGCGCAATGCAACAAGCTAATTTGCCGGTGCAATATGTACTTTACCCCGATGAAGGACATGGTTTTGCCAGACCAGAAAATCGCTTGCATTTTTTTGCGATCGCTGAAGAGTTTCTCGCTAAATACTTAGGTGGAAGATTTGAACCTTTGGCAGATATTCCAGGTCATTCAGGAATAGTCAAATAAAGTCTCTAATTAAACGCTAAATAGGGTAGCACAGTGGTGCTACCCTATAGGAGATTATGGTTCAAATAAATGAGATGCACTTATATGTATTCAACTTGCACTTTTGTTAACTAAAAGAGTCAAGCAGTGGGAATAACTGTGGGGTCATAATTACGAATTATTATAACTCCTACTAAATATGTAATTTTCTTTGCTGATGAGCTTAATTTGATCCAGACTCTCCTTGTCAGGTTTATTTGCGATTTGCTATCTTCAGTGGAACTTTTGCTGTTTCTTCGTCGTTGAAAGTTTGACCTAAATTGGGAGTTGGTTTTGTGGATGATAGATTCTTAAACAAAAGCTTCAGTGTTCGAGTAATAGTTTTGAGAATTTTCATCTTGCTGGCAGTCGGCTTTTGATCGTATCTCAAAACCATTGGAATTTCTATGATTCTGGGTTTGAATACTTTAGCTTTAAGCAGTAAATCTATCATGCAAGCAAATCCACTTTCTGTGAAGAGATTGTCCCCATAATACATATCAAGTTTAGTGAGGAAATTACGGTTATATAGTCTGTAACCACAAGTGTAATCTTTCACACCTGGTATGCGGGCTGCGATTATAAATAACCAACTTGCTCCGTAGCTCATAAACTCTCGAAATTTTGATACACCTATGACTTTAGAGCCTTTGCGATATCTAGATGCGATCGCAATATCATAACCCCCAGCTATCATAGCGTCATACATCTTGATTAACAGTTCTGGTGGTTGAGTATTATCGCAATCCATAGCGGCTAAAAAATCACCTTCTTGAGAAATTTCTAAGAAAGTTGTGAAGCCTGTTTTAATTGCTTGACCTAAACCAGCATTTTTGGGATGTTGTACTAATTTCAACGATATACCCAGCGATTGAGATTCTTCTATCGCAGTCTGGCCAGTTCTATCCCTACTGCCATCATCAACCAAAATTAGTTGGATGTCCATCTGAGAGATTTGCTGCAATTGCTGAAATCTTTGGAACAAGGGGCGAATTGATTCTTCCTCGTTGTATGCAGGTAAAAGAACAAAAAGACTCATAAAAAATGCCTCGTGTGATTTTGAAAATACCAGTAGTCAAATTTCAAGAATTTAGTAATGTTGATTTTTTGAGAAACTCATCAACGTGTCTGACAACTGCGTTGTTATTGACGCTATCATTCACGAACTGTGAGGTATTGACAACAAAAAAATCAGCGTTTTCAGTACTGACTTTGGGAACAAGGCTTGAATAGTTCAAAACTTGTAGCGGCTGTACTTTGATAGCTCGATTTATGTGTGCTGCCACAATGTCATCTGGTTTGAGTTCTGGGAACATCAAACGTACACCCTGGAAAAATAGTTGCTGCAATTCATCATCTGGGCGTTTTAACAACGGGTCAGTGGAAAGTATATATTTTGGTAGAAATGTCATGTGATATCCTGCCGTTTCTTCTAAAGAAACTAGGTTGCTCATACCGATAACTCCCGTAAACGGAATATTCCTATCGGCAATATTTACTACGTAATAAGGAACTAAAGCCTTACGAGTAATAAGTACCATGCAGACTACACCCAAGTATTCTACTGTTTCACTAGTCTGGGAAACTTTCACCAGTTCATTTGCAACAACCTGTTGCAAGATATTAACTGGCCCAGTAAAAATGACTTTATCAAAATGTTCCTTTTTTCCTTGAGATTCTACCCAAATTCCACCCTCTTGAGCAGGTGCAATATATTCCACCGCAGTACTTGTGCGAATATGACCTCCAGCCGCATCAATTAATTTTTCTAAACGGTCTATTACAGTTTTGTAACCGCCAGAAACATAACCAAGTTGTTCTTTACTTAATGAAGAATCCCGTGCTGAAAATAGTCTTTTGATATAAGCCCAAATAAAAACAGCTGATATTCGCTTATAGTTATCCCCTAATTTGGATAGAAGTAGGGGTTTCCAAAGTTTTTCGTATGTGTTTCTGCCACCGAGTTTTAATAGCCAATCTTCAACTAAAATCTTTTCCAAGCGTTGCCAATTATTCAGACGTGAACCATATAAAAGAGTAAAAGCTAATCTAATTTTCCCCATCAACCCAAACAGAGGAAAGCGCAGAAACTCTATAGCGTTACTGATAGAATAAAATTTTTGATTGTCATAAAATCCTGTTAAACTACGATGCCAACGTAGTTTATCTCCTAGCCCAATATCTCTAATAAAATTTATTAAATGAGTATCAGAAGGTAGGATAACGTGATAGAAACGATCCCAGGTAAATAACCCGTAATCATGATAGGTGGTGAGTCCACCAAGCTGGTTATTGTTATCGAAAACAGTTACTATATGTCCTTGGTGTGAAAGGCGTTGGGCTAATACCAGCCCAGTGATTCCTCCGCCAATGATGCCAATTTTCATAAGCTTTAATTTTTCTAGGAATGTTGTTAAAGTTTATCTTCCACTTTTGTTGTACATTCATAACTGATTGAGCTATTAATGTACAACAAGAATTACGCCAGCGATGATAATTGAAATTCCTAACCACTGGCTTAATACAACTTTCTCTTTTAGAAGATAGTGAGAGGCGATCGGTATAAGTGCATACATTAATCCCAGAACTGGAAATGCTTGACTTAGAGGAACTGTCCGCAACACATAAAGCCACAATAAGGTCATCAATCCATAGCAGATAAACCAAATTACAAAATAACGAGAGAATATGAGATTGCGGATAGATGCGCTTGCTTCGTTGCTAGGAGTAGAAATGTAAAGTCCATACTTCAGTGATAAATTCGCTACTGTTCCAAACAAAACGACAAGCATTAAATTCAGCCAATTAATAAGGTTCATTTGTTAATATTTTTTATTGAATTAACTATAAATTCATTGAGAACTTTTCAGGGGAATAACTACTAAAAGAACACCCAGAAAAATAGTAAGTACTCCTAATATTCTAGTTAGTGTAATCACCTCATTAAAAAAATAATATGAACCGAAAAGTATACCGACGTAGTTTAAACTGGTTACCGGGTAAGCAATGCTCAATTTCACTGTTCGCAGAGCTAGTATCCAAGTTACTATTGCTAAACAATAAACAGTTACAGATAAGGTCAATTGTTGAATAAATTCCCAAGTAAATAATCCTTCATGACTATTACTCATGGTGTGCTTCATCAGCAATTGTCCAGAAATACTAAATAAAACACTTACGAGTAAGATGACATAGGAAGTTATTTGAAAGCGTGAAATTTGTAATATAGATTTCATAATACATTTACCTCAATGGAAATAGTCGGTATAAACCAGATAGTAATAATTTGTCATTTTAAAAGTTTTGGATCTCGGTCAGACCTTGTCAAAAATTTGACTTTCCACTTCAGTAAATAGACAAAAAAATTAAGAAGGTTAGGGTGAAGGGACTGAGATCAAAATGACCATTGAAGCTAATTTCTGAGAGTTAACAACTGAATAGTATTGACTTTGAAGGTAGGGTAGTTGTTATATCGTGCTAACGTCCCATTTCATCGCAGCTACACAGTTATATTCCAGAACTAATATCTAGATAAATATCACACGCTATGCTCACACAACAAAGTTTAAGAACTTTGATATAAATTCTACCGTAGATAAAGTTTAACAATGCGCGATCGCTTAGTTTTTAGAGAATATTCATTGTTAAAATTTAAGCGAGTAAAAATCGATTCATAAAATTCTTATTACTCCATTCATGATGTTTCATGAGTTACATGTATCATGGTGTATAAATATTGTTGAACACGCTACCGAACTCGTCAAGACATTAACTTACACATCAGAAATTACCTTAATTAATAATTTTCCTCAATTTTGTAGGGGAAAATTTATTAATTTATCGGTGTATATCAGAGTTGCTTTCACTCACAGACATACATGTAAGCTAGACTGGAAACTACATCGGTGAATTGGTGTACTAGCTCTCTTTAGACATGGGAACACAGCAATTAAGAAGACCTTCTTGACCCTCAAAGAGAGCCTTAAGATAATAGACTAATTGCTTTACACTTTTATCTGAAAATTTACTCAATGTCCAAATCGAGCATTTGATGAGAGTAAGCGTTAATTTAAAATAGCGTCGGCTGAAATAATCAAAGCTTACAGAAGTTGAATTCAATTGCTTTTACATTATTTAAGTATTACCCTTGGTTGATTTTTGTTGATTACATCTAGTTTTAACTAGAGTTGTTTCTCAAAGGTTATTACTACATGTAATTACTTACTAGAATACCACGAGAAAAGCGTGTTGCAAATTTATCGTCGTACTTTATCAAAAATTTATTTGCCGAAAATCCACTTAAACAAAAACTTCATAAAATAGACAGTCTCTTCTATATAAATTTTTATTTCTGAAATTTTGTAGATTTATAAAGCAGTTTTTCGGTACTAAACTTGCAGAAGTGCGACTTTAACTTCAGAGTTTCAACAAATTATAAAGCCTAGATTTTACTTCACTAAAGCAGAATTTTAACTGCAACAACAGCCTAAGAAAGGAATTAGTTTGTATTAAAATATACAATTTTTAGAATAAATATTGAGAAAACTTTAATTCCTGATGTTGAGATCATTTAGTTTCTCTGGGTGCTTTTCGTCTAACTTGAGTTTGTTTAAATTCGTTTTGTTGCAAAAGCTTGTTAGTAATAGTCAAGACAATGATTAACAATCCAAACTGAATCTGCCAGGGTGCTAATACTAGGCTTAAAATCAAGCTAATAGCTGCAAAAACACCCGCAAGATATGCAATTTCGTCAGTACTCTGTTTAAACAAGTAGCCAGTAGCTAAAGCAGTACACAGTGGTATCAGGAAAAACAAAGCCATTGCCAATCACCTATGGACTAAAAATTGTGGTGTTTATAAAAAAATTGAAATCATCTTTATAATTGTGGTTAATTTTACATCTAAGAAGGTTTTAGCCACAACATTCCGTCGATATAAATCTTATAGAAACTCAAGATTACGCAACTTCGTATATTACACCTTACATCTGAGCAATAATTATCTGGTAAATTAGCTTAAAACTTTGGGCTGGTGTCGGGAAAACGATCTAGCATATTACCTTTAGAAGTAGGATTTTCACCTGAAATACTCGATGCTGAACATTCCTCAATTAGTGGCAACTGAATTAGACCTCAAACCACATCAGGTGCAAAACGCGCTAGAACTTTTGGCTGAGGGTGCAACGATTCCGTTTATTGCACGTTACCGTAAAGAGCGCACCAACGAAATGAATGAAGTGCAACTTCGTGATCTGGCCGATAGATATACTTATTTAACAGAACTTGAAGAACGTAAATCTCTCATTTTAAATGCGATCGCCGAACAAGGTAAACTTACAGACGAACTCAAAGCGAAAATCACATCTTGTTTACAAAAAACCGAACTTGAGGATCTATACTTACCCTATCGACCAAAGCGACGCACCCGCGCCACCATCGCCAGGGAAAAAGGACTCGAACCCCTAGCGGAGTTCATCAAGTCGCTAAATGTCAAAAATGCTATAACAGCTTCCTTAGAAGAAGCAGCAGCTAAGTATATTTCTGAAACTCAGGGAGTAAAAACAGCAGAAGAAGCGCTCAAAGGTGCTGCTGACATCTTAGCGGAAGAAGTGGCTGAAAAAGCTCACCTACGCGCACATATCCGGGATTATTTCCTAGAAGAAGGGGTGTTTGTCTCCCGCATCAAAGATGATTACCCCGAAGGTACAACCAAATTTGAGATGTACCGTAACTATCAAATAAAGGTAAAAAATATTGCACCCCACAATATGCTGGCGTTGTGTCGGGGTGAAGCGGAGAAAGTATTAAGCTTTGAAATTGCTTTCGATGAAGATACGGTGCTTTATTATCTTGAGTCCCAAGAAATTAAAACCAAAGTCCGGACAATTCGGGATTTTTATCAGGCGATGTTGAAGGATGCATTCAACCGTTTAATGAAAGTCTCTCTAATGGGGGAGGTAATTTCCCAGAAAAAAGTTTACGCAGACATGGAATCAATCAAGACATTTGAAGCAAATCTGCGGGAGTTGCTGTTATCTGCACCAGCAGGGATGAAACCAACCCTAGCCATAGACCCTGGATTTAGAACTGGGTGTAAAGTTGTAGTACTCGACCAAACGGGCAAATTTTTGGAATACCAAGCGGTATTTCCTCACCAAGCCACTGAACAACGACTCAAAGCTGCACAAACAATCAAAAATCTGATTGAAAAGTACAAAATTGAGTTAATCGCCATTGGTAACGGTACAGCGTCCCGCGAGACAGAGGAGTTTGTCTCACAAGTCTTACAAACTATAGAACGCAAACCAGTTAAGGTGATGGTGAATGAGTCTGGTGCATCTATATATTCTGCGAGTAAAGTGGCGTTGGAAGAGTTTCCTGACTTAGATATTACCGTGCGTGGCGCAATTAGTATCGGCCGACGTTTGCAAGACCCCTTGGCGGAACTGGTGAAAATCGATCCTAAATCCATTGGTGTGGGACAATATCAGCACGATGTCGATCAGAAGTTGTTGAAAAAGAAATTGGATGAAACCGTAGAAAGCTGCGTTAACTACGTAGGTGTAGACTTAAACACCGCCTCCAAAGAACTTCTCACTTCTGTCTCTGGAATTACCCCAACAGTCGCCAATAATATTGTCGCCCATCGCAACCAGAACGGAGCCTTTAAAAATCGCCGCCAACTGTTGAAAGTTCCCAAATTAGGACCAAAAGCCTTTGAACAAGCAGCGGGTTTTCTGCGAATTCGCGGTGGTGAGAACCCATTAGATAATACAGCAGTGCATCCAGAGAGTTATTCTGTAGTAGAAGCGATCGCATCTGATTTAAATGTGCCATTAAATCAGGTGACACAAATTGCCGAAAAACTCAAAAAAACCAATCTGAAAAAATACGTAACCGATACCGTCGGCGAACCAACACTGCGGGATATCCTCAGCGAACTGGAAAAACCAGGTAGAGACCCCCGTGCTGAGTTTAAGTACGCCACCTTTAAAGAAGGAATCAAAGAAATTACCGACTTAAAGGAGGGAATGGAACTAGAGGGAATGATTACTAATGTCGCCAACTTCGGTGCATTTGTCGATATCGGCGTACATCAAGATGGTTTGGTGCATATCTCCCAACTTGCTGATAGATTCGTAGACGACCCCCAGAAAGTTGTCAAGGTAGGACAAGTTGTCAAAGTCCGGGTACTAGAAGTCAACGAGAAATTAAAGCGAATTAGTTTGTCGATGAAAGCAGTTAAGCAATAATTTAGAAATAGCAGATGGCAGTTTATCAAGTGCGACTCATCAATGCTAGTCTGGGATTAGATTGCACCATTCAAGTACCAGACGATCAATATATTCTGGATATAGCCGAAGATGCTCATATCCGCCTCCCATCTGGGTGCAAACAAGGCGAATGTTCTGCCTGTATCGCCAAACTTGTCAGCGGTGAAATAGATCAAAGTGAGCAAAAATTTCTTCGTTCCAGTGAAATACAGGCTGGTTATGTAGTGACTTGTGTAACTTATCCCTTGTCTGATTGTATTTTAGAAACCCATCAAGAACAAGTCTTATATAAATCAGCCCTTTACTATAAGCCTGAGTCGGAAAAATCTGAGTGATTGTTACCTTGTGATATTAAATAAATCTTAAATTTTTCAGGTGTGTTCAATAAATGTAACACTACTCGAAAAACATTACACTGTAGGGACGCATAGCTGTGCGTCCCTACCTGTTAGATATATAGTAAGAAGATTCGACCTAACGATAGAAGTAAATTCTATCTTTCAAGAGAGGTTAAAATCTAGCACCTAGTTGAAGATGAAATAAGAAGTTTCAAAGAAAAAATCTTTATTAGGTAAAAACAATGTTGACACCATTTTTAACTGCCCTAGCTACAGCTTTAAGTTTGTTAATTGTTGATTTAATTGTTCCAGATGTTGATATTGCTAATTTTCCCGCAGCTTTAATTGCCGCTTTCGTAATTGGTTTAATTAACGGTTCACTTAAGCCGATTCTTTCTACACTTTCCCTACCACTCAACTTTTTAACATTTGGAGCATTTTCCCTCATCATCAACGGTTTTTGCTTCTGGTTAGCAGCGGCGCTAGTTCCTGGGTTCTCAGTTCACGGACTTATCGGTTTTATTCTCGGTCCTGTGATTCTATCTTTTGCTAACACCTTGATTAACAACTACTTTGTTGAAAGAAACCTTTTAACCAGCAGTGGAAGTGTCAAGAACCAAGGTGAATTACCCTCTAGATAAGTATCAGCCGGAGTAGAAATGCTAATGTCCTCACATCTCTACTCCAAATCAAATCTCCCAATTAAGATAACTCATTAGATGGATTTCTTAATGCAGTATCTTCCAGAGAATGTAAGTAAACAAATTCACACACTTGTAACAACATCATGAAATTAGTTCGTTATCTTCTAGGTTTGTTAGTGCCTCCTTTAGGCGTTTTCTTGACAGTTGGAGTTGGTCCAACATTGATTATTAACATTTTGCTCACACTTCTCGGTTGGCTTCCCGGTAGTATTCATGCGATTTGGGTTATTGCCAAGTATGACGAACAACTTAGTCGAGAAGGACGTATTTACTAACTAATACGTGAGATTAATTTTAGGCAATCTGAAGTAGGGTGCCTTAGGCTAAAGTCTAAGGCACCATTTCCTTTCAATAATGATACAAATACAGCGCTTCCTGCTGTTATGAAGTACAGTTTTTTCCCCATTCCCCGCTATCTCCTGTATCCTTTCACGACTGAGAACGTACCTCATAACACCGGGAACTGCTGTATGTTGGTAAAGCAATCTCTATGAATGTCAAAAATACAAAAATTTATAGTAGTTTCCATGCATTTGAACCACATATTTATTTTGTAGGGGCACAGCAATGCTCATTGGTGTCAACTTAACGTTAAAAGGGCGGTTAGAAACCGCGTCTACACAGACGAAACCCGCCTGCGCGGGTTAAAAACATTAATTTTCTCTTAGTCCGCGCAGGCGGACTTTGTTTGTGTAGCCGCGAATTCCATTCGCCCAGGCTTAAGTTGACACGTATGAGCATTGCTGTGCCCCTACCGCGTGGTCGATTGCCTAAATTAAGAGGTGCGTTAAAAGGCTAACGCACCCCACCAACAATGAGTTAATAGATAAATACTATATCTATCTATTTATGAATAGTTTCCCGCTCTTTATCAGCAGGTTCCTTATCTTTGAACAAGTCAGCCGCAGTTAACAGTAACTCTCTCAAGGTTTGTTTTATCTGATACTCTTTTCTGGCCAAAGATGTACCTGCTTCACCTAGTTTATCTTCCAACTGCGATCGCTTTTGTTCTACCTGTACAGCAAGAGATTCGGCTTGAGGACGAGCTTGATTATACCAGTGTTTCGCCTCATCTAGATAATCTTGAACCTCCATAGAACGCCCACCATAGCGTGCAGCCATATTCGCTCGAACAATGGCTAGCTGTGCTTGTAGTTGTGCGTAACGTTTCTTTAACAATGCCACTTCTTCACTATCTTTAATGGCATTAACAGCAGAATCAATTGCAGTTTTAGTACTAGCAGGTTTTTCCTTACCAGTTTCTTCAATTTCTGCCAAAATTACATCAACTTCTTGCTGGAGTTGTTCTTCTTCGCCATCCAATTGAGCCTGTAAGCGCTTGATATCTGCCTGGGTTTTAACAATAGATTCGTGTCTTTTACTATTAATTCCTTCCAAGGCTCCTTCAATGGAAGCTGTCACTTCATCTTTGAGTTCGCTCCCTTTTTCTTGGAAGTTTTCAATCACAGCGGAAACGGCATCTTTAACAAGGTTACGAATGTCACTAGAACCTTGTTTGAACTCTGAGGCTACTTGAGAAACAGCGGATTTGACAATTTCTCGAATCCGTTCGGTTCTTAATTGTCCAGTTTCTTTAGCTTGTTGCAAGTCTGTTTGAATTTGTTGTTTGATATTGTTAGGCATTTTCAACTCTGGAGATTTTACTAATTGGAATAAAAATTTCTAAACATGGCTCTACATACTCATTATGGCGTGGACTTATTTGGCTAGGCACTTCCTTTAGATAGAAAGTCACAAACCCAAAGAAGTGTTGCCTATTTGTGAGATGATAAATATTTGCTGGTAGTAATTGAGAATCAAATATGTGGCGAGTGAATATTACTTGTTCTGGTGATGCTTGGAAGGTTTATGGTACTGAATTTAAGGCGATCGCCGAAAAATATCAAGGTGAATTAATCGGTTCCAAAAAAATGCCCGACGGCACCCGCATCATGTCATATAAAATTGAAGATGTTAGCGATGCCGAAGCTTTTCAGGAAGATTGTGCAAATTTTGCTGGATTTACATCTGATTTTGAATCTCTGTAACATAACATAATTCAGAAGCAAAACAAATTTGATCTCTAGCTTTGAGACTTAGTTTGTGTATGCATTTAAATTGACTGCATTTGTGATGACACTGATTTTTGTAACCAGTATTTGAAAATCCGGAGAAGTTGAGTGAAAAAAATCCTAACGTTGGTATTAGTAACTTTTCTATTATTAATAAGTACTTTTACGTTACCAGCTAATGCAGCAGACACAGTTAATGGTGAACAAATATTCAGCGTTCATTGTGCTGGTTGTCATATTAATGGTGGTAACATAGTTAGGCGGGGTAAAAACCTAAAAAAGCAAGCGCTCAAGAAATATGGTATGGATTCAATAGAGGCAGTTATATCGATAGTTACCAATGGTAAAAGTAATATGTCAGCCTACAAAGACCGCCTCAGCGAACAGCAAATTCAAGATGTTGCTGCTTATGTTATTGAACAAGCTGAAAAAGGCTGGCGTTAAAATAACTTATCACTCCTAACTTGAAAATGAACTTACCCGCAGCTAGTCGTCTCCAATTCACTCCTGATTTAAACATTTCCCGCATATTAAATGGAATGTGGCAAGTCTCTGGCGCACACGGACGCATTAATCCCCAAGCTGCCATTGATAGTATGTTCAAATATTTGGATGCAGGCTTTACCACTTGGGATTTAGCAGATCATTACGGCCCCGCAGAAGATTTTATTGGTGAGTTTCGCTGTCAATTAATTGATACCCGTGGCAAAGATGCTTTATCCCAAGTACAAGCCTTTACAAAATGGGTACCTCGTCCTGGAAAAATGACCAAAAAATTCGTCGAGGAAAATATTGATATTTCCCTAAGAAGGATGAATGTGCAATCATTAGATTTGATGCAATTCCATTGGTGGGAATATCGAGATCAAAATTATCTAGATGCCCTCAAATATATGGCAGAACTGCAAACAGAGGGCAAAATTAAGCATTTAGCTTTGACTAATTTTGACACGGAACACTTAAAAATTATTACCGAAGCAGGCATTAAAATTGTTTCTAACCAAGTACAATTTTCACTGGTCGATCGCCGTCCCGAAGTGAAAATGATTGAATTTTGTCAACAGCATGATATCAAACTTTTTACTTACGGTACAGTTTGCGGTGGTTTGTTATCAGAAAACTACTTGGGGAAACCAGAACCACGAGGATTTGATTTAGCTACTGCTAGCTTGAAAAAATACAAAAATATGATCGATGCTTGGGGTGGTTGGCAATTATTTCAAGAGTTGCTTGCTATCCTCAAGGAAATTGCAAATAAGCATGGGGTAAGCATTGCCAACGTGGCAGTACGTTACATTTTAGACCGCCCAACTGTGGGAGGTGTAATAGTTGGTGCCAGACTTGGTGTATCTGAACATATAGAAGATAACGCCAAAGTCTTTAATTTTAGCTTAGATGGTGACGATGGCGATCGCATCAATGCTGTCTCTCGCCAATCACGGGATTTATATCAGCTAATCGGCGATTGTGGGGATGAATATCGGCGATAATGTAGCAATTCTATCTGATTTGCGATCGGTCAACAAGAAGGGAGTGGGGAGTGGGGAGTAGGGAGTGGGGAAGACAGCATTGAACGGGGCTTGAGACCCCGACCAATGCAATCGTCTTAAAAAGACGGGGCTTGTATCCCGGTGCTTGTGGTCGCTATTTTTTTCCCTACTCCCGACTCCCTACTCCCGCCCTAACGGGGCTTGGTCACGGGTTTTTTGTTGGCGATCGCAGTCAATCACACGATTTACAGCAGATTGCAAGTTGGTGAGGTACAGATAATCGTAGGGGCGCACAGCTGTGCGCCCCTATCTGTGTACCTCATTTACCTGAAATACGCTGTATATAAAATGTAAAATTAACTAAAAATTTACCCAAGCCCATTATGAGCTTGGGTGTGTCGAGTAATGATCGTGAGAATTGCAAGTTAGCAAAAAATTGTGAATAAGGATAGTTAGCTAAACAGCACCACTGTTTCTATTAAACAGAATCGCTATAGTTTTGAAAATTAGCTTTAAATCGTAAACCAAACTCCAATTTTTTTGATACTGCAAATCTAGGCGAATTACATCTTCAAAACTACGGACTGTAGAGCGGCCATTTACTTGCCATTCGCCAGTCATACCGGGTTTGACATCTAAACGTTGCCACTCTGGTACTTCATAGCGTTCCACTTCATCGGGTGTGGGTGGTCTAGTACCAACTAAACTCATTTCCCCTTTGAGGACGTTCCAAAATTGGGGTAGTTCGTCAAGACTAGTTCGCCGTAAAAAACGCCCTACCTTGGTAATTCTGGGGTCATTTTCATTCTTGAAAAAGGCACCTTGCACTTGGTTTTTGACTTGGGATTTCTTTGCTTCTGCATCCACACACATTGAGCGGAATTTCCAAATTTTAAACCGTTTTCCCATCCAACCACAGCGGGTTTGACTAAATAAAATCGGCCCGGGATCGTTAATTTGAATAGCGATCGCAATGGGAATCGACAAAATTCCTGTAATTAATAACCCAACCACTGACCCGATAATATCTAAGAATCGTTTCATCCAAGATGCTACGGAAGGATGAGTCGTGGGCAACTGCTCTACTTGACGGGAAACTGTCCTCCGGTTATCTTTTAAATCTTGTTGTTCTATTGGCGACTCATTGTCTACAGACTCTAGGGGGAAAACTTGATCCAATCCCGTGAGTTTTAAAACTGCCATCACTTGGGGTGTTACATTCCGCAGTCTGAATCCAATACCTTTAGCCTGAGCGTATTTAAAATTACTGACCAAGGCACCCAAACCACTACTATCCATAAAAGTAGTTTGCTCAAAGTCAATGATGATTTGCTTGGGATATGAATTCGGTTGGATTAAGTTTTGGCAGGTTTGCTTAAAGGCCAAAGCCTCCAGCACGCTCAACCGTGTCGGCACCTGCACTATAACCGTGTCGTTTAGGGAATGAACTGGAAAATCGACCTCTGTCGGTTGGCTAGTCATGAAGCTCTGCACTTTCGTTGCCATGTATAATGTGATCTGCCAAACATTATTCTGTCCTTTGAAAATTACTTAAGTGTAATTAGGACTAATTATTATTTGCTGTTTCTCAGATTGGAAATCGCTAGCGACGATTCACAATAGAACAAGAAGCTAAAAAATATTCTTGCTGTTGTGCCGACGCAACGCGATCGCGTTACTCTGATCAAATGATTGCTAAAACTACGGTTACATCCACCGCACGCCTAGTTGAGGTCTTCTCTGCCATTCAAGGCGAAGGACTCAATGTCGGAACACGTCAGATTTTTATTCGTTTTGCTTTGTGTGATTTGCGCTGTCATTTTTGTGATAGCGCCCACACTTGGAATGCACCTCTTAATTGTCGGATAGAGCGATCGCCTGGATTACGCGACTTTGAAATTTACTCTAATCCCGTCCCATTACCCATATTAGTAGAATGGGTTCAAAGACAAAATCTACCTTCTCTACACGATAGCATTAGCTTAACGGGGGGCGAACCACTTCTTCATGCCCAATTTTTAACGCAGTTTCTACCCGAAGTGCGAGCCATAACTGGTCTACCTATATACTTAGAAACTGGCGGACACCGCCCAGAACAACTGGCGATGATTCTCCCCTACTTAGACTCCGTGGGGATGGATTTCAAGTTGCCCAGTGTCAGCGGTGAAAGTCATTGGCAAGAACATGCTAAATTTCTCCAATTATGTCATGAATCATATTTAAATGTTTTTGTCAAGATAATTGTGTCTCAAAACACAGATCCTGCTGAGTTGGAACGTTCAGCTCTGCTAGTGGCAGATGTGAGTCCAGATATACCAGTATTTTTACAGCCTGTTACGCCTTTGATAGAGTCTGAACAATTTTCTCCAATACCTGCGCTTGCCCCTGCGCCCGATAGAGTTTTGATGTGGCAAGCCTTGATGAAACAGTCTCTTAAGCAAGTGCGGGTAATACCCCAGACACATAAAATGCTCAACCAACTGTAAAATAGCCTGTTTATATTTGGCTATATAAAAGGTAAGTCTTACTAAAGATATCGTTAAGGAAAATATAAATTTATATTAAATTTTGTTAATAAAATCAATATATGAATTTTTATTAAGCTTTTGTTGCTCGATAAAGTTGCGAGCTATCAAAAAGCACCTTGCAAGAATCTGAAGTTACCACGGTCAATTATTGAGATATTTTAGGGGTGGGTATCGCCCACCCAACCTACTTTCTGGTTCCTACACTGCGCCTTCATCCATCGTTTTAGATTTAGCTTTTGCTTTATTAGCGCTGCGTTTGAGGGCAGAGAGCCTTGCTTCGTATTTCGACCGTTGACGCTTGCTAGGAGTATTGTCAATCAGGGTTTTTAAGGCGCTACCAAGACTCTTGTAGGCGTTGGGGAGGGTATAGCCAAAACGAGTTGCCAAGGCGATCGCTTTTTCATCAGCATTGAGCTGTTCTCTTAGTTGCTTCTCCCCATTATTCTTTTGATATAATCGCCAGCCTGACACGCCACACAGCGCCAAAGCTAACACCAAAAGTAATCCATCTTGTACCCATAATTCACCGACAGCACCACCTAAACCGATGGCTAGTGCTGCCATTTCCCAACCATCTTTGGGAATTGTGTCATTTTGAACGCGAGCAACTTCATGCCAGAACAGCAGATTACGCTGATCCATTGCGAGGGCATCCCATTTCACCAAGTCAATTTGAATTTCTACTTGGTCTTTACCAATTTCTTCGCAGCGGATCAGGGGTGGATTGACCTCAGTTGTGCCTTCTACCGTGACCCAGCTCTGCAATTCTGGCGGTAGTAAGCCTTTCAACCGCCGGAGTTCACTCATTTCCGCTTTAGCAGAGGAGGTTGCATAGGATGTCATAATATCCAGCCCCAGAAAATTTCAGTATATAGTGAGGGTATCACTTTGGAGTATAGCTATTTCAGTGATGATCCGTCTCACTCATTGGGAAAACTTCCTCGTTTTTTTCGTGCTTCCATTGCCTTTTCTAGTAAATCTAGCAATCCTGGAGCTTCTTCTTGGATACTGAGTAATAGTCTTTCTCCAAGTTCTATATTTCCTGGATCGAGGCCTGTTGCCATAACTTCTTTCAGGCGAGGGATAGCTATGCCATCTACAATCTGAATTAATCCACTCAGACAACGGTGAAATTGCCTTTCTGTGAGAATTGAGTCTTCCAGGGGGAACTCGATGATGGCACGGATTTCGCCATCGGATGGATCATACTCCCATTGCAACATTTTGGTTTCCCAGGAAATGGCAAGCATTGTCTGTAGGATAGCTGCCTTGTGAGGATGCTCTTGAATTCCTGCCAGAACTTGAGGGGCAAATACTCGGAAAAATTTTCCCTCTTCATCCAACTGAACAACTATGAGAAAATCTTCTAAGTTATCAGCTTCCACACCTGTTATAATACGGTCTTCTTCATCATCAAAACGGTAGTCCCAACCAAGGTTATCTAAGTACTTGGCAATCTGTTTGAGGTTAGCTCCCATAAAAGCCTCATAAGGAATGGTGGAGCAGCTGTTACCAGACCTAGTTTAACCTGCGAGTGGTAGTTGTTTGAGTTAGTGTGGCTACTTATGGATGAATGGGGTATGAGCAATGGGGCATTGGGGATAGAAAAACAGATTTTGATCCTGGGCTGTGAATAGTATTTGATGAAGCTCTTTTGTTCGTTATTAAAGATGCAATAATTGGTTGTTACCAACTCTTAGGTAGTAAAAAATATAGAATTGGTATCGCTAGAATTTTAATATTATCTTCCAGATTTGATCGACAGATTGCTATCTAGTACAACGCGGCGTAAATAAACTTACCATTTCAAACAGGCACAAGCCTTGATATATCAATGTTTTGACTTTTGACTTCACGGCGGTACTAGTATCCTGATAGCGTTTTAAATAAAAGTGGAAAGTTGAAGCTAAATTAAGACAATTTCCACAAAATATCTCAGGCTTTTAAAAAATCAGTAAAAACTTCAACTAGCGCTTTTAATGGTGAAGAAATATAGCCTGGAGGCTGGTAGAGTTTTATATGACAAGCAACAAATTGTTTTTACTCAAACGATTGTAGTGAATAATACATTTTATTGTCTATAACTATGAAATTTATGCATAAATCAGGTTTCATTGTAGCGATCGCTCCCCTAATCTTTACCATTACTGCTTGTGGTGGAGGGTCAGGACAAACACCAAATACAGCTAGCAGCCCAGGCGGTAATCCACCAGTAGCAGCAACTAGAAATCGTTGGGATAGTATTAAAAGCCGTGGTCAGGTAATTTGTGGTGTTAGTGGTGACATTCCAGGCTTCAGCTTTGTGGGAAGTGACGGGAAATACAGCGGCATTGATGTAGATATTTGCAGGGCGATCGCAGCTGCTTTGTTTGACAAACCAGATGCAGTAGAATATCGCAATCTCAATGCCAAAGAGCGGTTTACAGCCTTGCAAACTGGGGAAATAGACGTTCTCAGCCGTAACACTACCTGGACTTTGAGTCGTGATACTTCAGTTGGTCTAGAATTTTCACCAGTGGTCTTTTACGACGGACAAGGCGTCATGGTTCGTAAAAATAGCAATATTAAATCTCTCACAGATTTGAAAGATAAAGCTATTTGTGTTCAAACTGGCACTACTACCGAACAGAACTTAGCAGATCAAATGCGAAAAAGAGGCATCACTTACAAACCCGTTGTCTTTGAAGACGCTAATGCTACCTTTGCTACCTACGCTCAAGGACGTTGCGATGGCATCACAACCGATCGTTCAGCATTGGTTTCTCGGCGCACAACCCTACCCAACCCACCAGACAATGTGATTCTTGAAGAAGTGATTTCTTCAGAACCCCTTGCACCAGCAGTTGCAAAAGGAGACACTAGGCTGGGTGATGCCCTGAAGTGGGTGGTTTATTCTCTAGTAAAAGCCGAAGAATTGGGCATTACTTCCCAAAATGTAGGTCAGTTCGCCGCTAGTAACGATCCAGAGATTAAGCGCTTTTTAGGAACAGAAGGCAACCTTGGTGAAGGACTTGGCTTAACAAACGACTTTGCAGCACGAGTAATTAAGCATGTCGGCAACTATGGTGAGATTTACGATCGCAATCTCGGCCCCAAAACAAAACTTAATCTAGCTCGCGGTCAAAATCAACTCTGGAATAAAGGTGGACTGCTTTATTCTCCGCCGTTTCGGTAGAAGTGGGGAGATGGGGAGTGGGGAGATGAGGGAGATGGGGGAGATGGGGGAGATGAGGGAGATGGGGGAGATGGGGGAGATGAGGGAAATAAGGGAGAAATAACCAATGACAAATTCAAAACCGCCTATATGGCGTGATAATCGTTTTTGGCGTATTGCCTTGCAATTTGTTGCAGTATTTTTAACAGTAATTGTAGTAGTAATACTGTGGGTTAATCTTAACCGCAACTTGCAGCAATTGGGCATTCAGTTTGGATTTGATTTTCTCAACCAACAAGCTTCTTTTGAAATTGGTGAAAAGCCAATTACCTACAAGCCAACTGATACCTACAGCCGTGCGTTATGGGTGGGGTTAATTAATTCTTTGCGGGTGGCGATCGCAGGAATTTTTCTCACCACAATTGTGGGTATCACCGCTGGAATTGCGCGACTTTCTGACAACTGGCTGGTGCGGAATATCACTATGATTTATGTGGAGATTTTCCGTAATACGCCCTTGCTGCTGCAATTGTTATTTTGGTACTTTGCTGTTTTCCTCAGTTTTCCGAAAACAGAAAATAAAATATCACTTTGGGGTTTTATTGGCCTGAGTCAAAGTGGCTTAGAACTTCCTTGGTTTACTGTATCACCAGAATTTTCAGCTTTATTGTTGGGATTAACTTTTTACACAGGTGCGTTTATTGCGGAAATTGTCCGGGGTGGAATTCAATCAGTACCTCAGGGACAATGGGAAGCAGGGCGATCGCTAGGATTAAAACCAGGGTTGGTGATGCGACTGGTGATTTTTCCCCAAGCCTTGCGGGTAATTATTCCACCGTTGACGAGTCAATACCTCAATTTGACAAAAAATTCTAGCTTAGCGATCGCCATCGGCTACCCTGATATTTATTTTGTCGCCTCCACTACTTTTAACCAAACAGGGAGAGCTGTAGAAGTAATATTACTGATTATGCTCACCTATCTCATCCTCAGTTTGAGTATCTCTCTAGTTATGAATTTGTTTAATCGCGCCGTGCAAATTAAAGAGAGATAATACAATTTGAGATTTTAAATTTTAGATTTTAGATTGGGGAAGATTTAGTGTTAATTCCTTTTTGCTTTCCCTTTGTCGGAATTATTTTTTAAATTAGTCTAGCAAAGGTATGGGGAGAATAAATAATTAAATGACAAGCAATCCAAAATCCAAAATCCAAAATCCAAAATTGTTGTGGTTGCATAAAAACCTATTCAGTACTTGGTACAACAGCTTGTTAACTGTTGTGTGTTTGGTGTTGTTGTTTTGGGTAGCACGAGGAATAGTAACTTGGACAACGACTCAAGCACAATGGGCAATAATTCAGGTTAATTTACGTTTATTTTTAGTTGGAAGGTTTCCTCAAACGCTATATTGGCGACCTTGGATTGTGCTGGCGATCGCTGCGATTTTAGGGGCTATAACTGGGGGTGTTTTCTTTAGCAAGCAACAATTAACAAGACGTGGAATTGCTTTTTTTGCGTTTATAGTCGGTGTTTTATTGATTATTTTACCACTGGATTTGATATACCGCTTACAGTTACTATTAATTGCAGTTTTAATATTTGCAGGTTTTGGAGTTGGAAGGAACTTTGCTGAAGTATTAACTCCTTGGCTTTCCCTATTATGGTTATTATCTTTTCCCGTCATTTTGTGGTTAATTGGCGGTGGATTTGGCTTGCAATCTGTACCCACAAACTTGTGGAATGGTTTACTACTTACCCTACTAATGGCAGCAGTTAGTATTGTGCTTTCCTTTCCCATTGGGGTTTTACTGGCTTTGGGGCGGACAAGTAATTTACCCGTAGTGCGTTGGTTTTCTATCCTCTACATTGAAATCATTAGAGGAGTCCCCTTCATTGGGATTTTGTTCCTTGCTCAAGTAATGCTTCCCTTATTTTTGCCAGCAGATGTGCGGCTAGATCGGGTATTACGAGGAATTGCTGGATTGGTTTTATTTAGTGCTGCTTACATGGCAGAAAATGTACGAGGTGGACTTCAATCAATTCCACGGGGACAAATTGAAGCTGCAAAAGCATTAGGATTAAATACAGCTTTCGTGGTTTTATTAATTGTTCTGCCTCAAGCTTTACGTGCCGTTATTCCTGCGATTGTTGGTCAATTTATCGGCTTATTTAAAGACACTTCACTCTTATCTTTGCTCGGATTAGTAGAACTCACAGGTATTGCCCGTTCTATCTTGGCACAGCCAGAATTTCTTGGTCGCTATGCAGAAGTTTATCTATTTATTGGATTTATTTACTGGATATTTTGTTACTCAATGTCGCTGGCTTCTCGGCGTTTAGAAAAACAGTTAAGTCAGTAGTTAGGAGATTTTGAAAAAGAATTCAGAAAAGGGAATTGGAGTCATTGGAGTCCGGTGGCGAATAAATAAACGGTGAAACACCACAGCAAATTTTGAATATTTCCAATCCCCTACACTCTTATACCGTTTCACTTTAATTATGATACAAATACGTTGGTAGGGGCACGGCATTGCCCATAGGTGTCAACTTAAGCTCAAACCCTTGTCCCACAGCCGTTTTACCCCACCCCTCAATCCCCTCCCCGCTTTTCGGGAGGGGAGGTTTTGCGTTAGCAAAGCCGGGGTGGGGTGACTCCGGATTAATTGGTAATTGAGTAAGTTTGCTCTAACGTCATTACAAGGGTTTCACGTTAAGTTGACACCTATGGGCATTGCCGTGCCCCTACGCGAAATCTATATGTATCAGGGTTTTAGTGAAATGGTATTAGGACTTAGGCAAGCAATAGCCGAAACCCTGATTTTCGGGTAGGGGCAATTCATGAATTGCCCCTATAGCGTGTAGTTTTGCGTAAGTTCTAACTCTTGATTTTGATTCCTGGATTCTTAATTGTGGATTCTTCCTCATTGTGCATCTAACCCAATACTGTTCGGTTAAGCAAGAGACGGCGATTTATCGCGTCTTTGTCATGTAGAATTTTGATCAAAAAACCTTAACCGAACTGTATTGGCATCTAACCAAGCTTGTAAATCCGCTAAGCTGCTAAAATCCAACAAAGCAAGCTTACTAAAAAATTCTGAGGTGCATATCTGTGACAACAGAACAAAAACCGATAATTATTGCTGAAAATGTTCACAAGTGGTATGGCAAATTCCACGTTCTTCAAGGTGTGAGTTTGACAGTAAATCGCAAAGAAGTTGTGGTTTTGATGGGACCTTCTGGTTCAGGTAAATCTACTTTTATTCGCACCTTTAATGCTTTAGAAGAATACCAAGATGGAAGAATTGAAATTGATGGAATTACTCTTGGTCATGACTTGCGAAATATTGAAGCAATTCGTCGAGAAGTGGGAATGGTATTTCAACAGTTTAATTTATTTCCCCATTTGACCGTGCTGCAAAATATTACTTTAGCACCAGTTTGGGTAAGGCGATCGCCAAAAATACAAGCTCAAGAATCGGCGATGAAACTATTAGAAAGAGTAGGCATTTTAGAACAAGCACACAAATATCCAGGACAGTTATCTGGTGGACAACAGCAACGGGTGGCGATCGCACGTGCTTTAGCCATGCAACCTAAAATCATGTTGTTTGACGAACCCACCTCAGCCTTAGATCCAGAAATGGTACGGGAAGTATTGGACGTAATGCGAAATCTCGCCCGTGATGGAATGACAATGGTAGTCGTCACCCACGAAGTTGGATTTGCCCGCGAAGTCGCCGACCGAGTTATTCTCATGGATAGCGGTACTCTCGTCGAGTCAGCTACCCCTGAGACATTTTTCAGCAACCCCAAAGAAGAAAGAACACGCAAATTTTTATCACAAATTCTCTAAAACCTCTGCGTTACTTTGCGTTGCAATTCAAATTGTTATTTCGCTAGATTGTCAATGTATTATTAAAATGGAAATTTTTAAATCAAGCACCGCCATAAATTGGAATTAAACCTGTGTCTGCTAAAGATGCTTTTCATACAGTTGTCAAAACAGCACTTGAGAAAGAAGGGTGGTTAATCACTCATGATCCTTATGCTCTCCAGGTGGGAACCCTTGAGCTATATATTGATTTAGGAGCAGAAAAAGTTATTGCAGCCGAAAAACAAGGACAAAAAATAGCTGTTGAAATTAAAAGTTTTTTGAGTCCTTCAAAAATCACAGAACTTTATGCCGCATTAGGACAATTTATTATTTACCGAATTGCTTTACAAAAAAAAGAAGCAAATCGCACTTTATATTTAGCAGTTCCTAGTACTGTTTACAATGAGTTTTTTATACTTCCATTTATCCAATCTGTTATTCAAATTAATCAACTCTGTTTACTAATTTATAATATTGAACAGGAGGCAATAGACCAATGGCAAAGCTAGACGAATATCGACAATATATTAAGAATTTACTTCAACAACACGCTAATATTGTTTGGGATAATCGCATTCAAGCACAGACAATTTATGATACAGAACACGATCATTATCAATTAGTTTATGTAGGTTGGCACGAGCAAGACCGTATATATGGGCCTGTTCTCCATCTAGATATTATTAACGAGAAAATCTGGATTCAGCAAGATGGAACAGAGGTAGGAATTGCTAATGAATTAGTTGAATTAGGTGTCCCAAAAGAAGATATTGTTTTAGGTTTTCAGTTACCATCTGTGCGTAAATATACAGATTTTGCTGTTAGTTAATTGAATTTATTTAAAAGAGCGATCTTGCTTTAATTGAGAGGGGATATTAAGCCACGTTCAACAGCCACTTTTAATGCTCTGGCTTTACTTATCAAGCCACGTCGGTACACTTGCATGAGTTCATCTAGTTGACGAGCTTCTAAATCATTTATTTGTCCCTCTCGGTGACGCGCTAACAAATCACTAAAAACTTCTTGCTGTTCAGCTTCCATCTGCATATCACACATAGCCAAAACCTCAGCATCAGGTAGTGACTCTAGAGGTAGTTCGCTAATAGCGCGGTCAATCCATTCTAGTAATACATCTTCAAGTCGCTGATGTGTGAAAGCAGCAATTTCCTTTGCTCTTTGTGCGAGTGTTTCAGGGAGTTGAAGGGTGACAATTTCAGTCATGTGCTATGAACTTGTGTTTTATATTTCATTGTTGGCATGACTTTACAGGAGTACGAGGCAGTGGATAAAAATAGCGATCGCCATCTTTATATTCTGGGGTTTTTTAAAAGAGCGATCGTTATTAGAAAGAATAGAACTCGAATTGGGAATACTGAATAAAGCCCCGGTATTAGCTGCATAAGAGCAAAGCAGCTTCTTACCATGTATTGTACTGCTGAAGATTTATTTACTAGGAGACAATTGTGAGTTTACTTCTTAAAGCTACCTTTACACTTACACCTCATATAGCCAATGGCTTAGCTAAAGGAATATATGTACTATGTGGGAGTTTAATTCGGGATACTGCAACAAATAATATACTTGGATTTTTAAGAGGAACAAGTCCAACTCCAAAGAGTTCCCCTAATAACGTATTGAACCTGATTGTTTCTGGCGCGAATTTGCTAACTTCAGGAGCAAATATAGCCGTGTCAGCTAAGGGATTCAGCAATGTTCACCAGCGATTAGATAAAGGATTTGGTGATATCAACCAGCAACTAGGTAATATTGAAAATCAAATCCAAGGAATTGCAAGACCTATGCAAATAAGTCCAGAGTTATTGCAGATAACTACTGCTGCTAGTGTACTTAATCTAGGGGTATCTTTGATGAGTTTTGCTGTTATATCGCAGCGTCTCAATGAGATAGAAAATCAGCTAAAACAAGCAGCAGAATTGTTAAATCAAATTAATCGCAAAATTGACCTCAGTTTTTATGCTAACTTCCGAGCTGGAATCGAATTAGCAACTAATGCCTTTACAATGACTAGAATTGAAAACCGTAGAAGCAGTGCCTTACAAGCTATCAATCGCTTCTTAGAAGCAGAACATATTTACAAAGATTACACAGTTAATGAACTTACTCAAAAAAGCCAAATCATTGATAAATATATACTAACATTATCTCTAGCTTATATTGCAGAAGCACGCTGTCATTTAGAGTTGGAAGAGCATGAAACAGCACTTCGTCGTTTTCAAGAAGGAGCAAAATTTATCAGATTGTTGCTAAAGAAATATATTGAAATCATGCTTACTTCTAATCCAGCAGCATATTTACATCCTCAGTTAAAAGATCATATTAATTTGCATAAGCTTACCAAAATTTACCAATGGATTGACCCGAATTTAGATGAAAATATAGTTTTCGAGATGCAACGAGAAAATATGTTTAAGTTAGCTCAAAATCATGATGAATGGCTATCCTCTCTTCCATCAGCAATCGTAGATCGTAGTGAAATTAAATGGGGTTTATTTGGAGGAAATCCTACTCCATTAACAGGAAGATTTGAAAAAGAAGCTTACAAACGTCTTCCCCAAGTATTTGAAGTAATGGAATCTATGATTGAAACCAATCGCCGTTTTGAATCTTACCAAACAGAAGTACAAGCAATCTCCCAACTAGGAATCAGCTTTCATGACTGGCTAAAATTAACTCCATCCACAGAAGTAAAACCTGAAGGTGCAGAATTGATGTATATAATTCCATCCAAACCTTTAGATTTACAGCCTTCCATCTGAACTAATTACAGGATTAAAGATGAATTAATCAAGGTCAATAAAGTCTCTGGGAGTAATAATCTGGTTTTGATATTCGGCTAGGGTTTTGAGTGATAAAAGGTCTTGATCTCCTGTGATTAAAAATTCTGCATTGGCATCTTTAGCAAGTTCTAAAAATTTGTTGTCATCTGGATCTCTACAGGTGTTTATTTGAGATTTTATTTCTATAAATTGACTGTATTTTTTAACTACGTCCAAAAAATCTTGTCGGTCTTCATCTGAGATATATTTATCGAACTTACGTTTGTAAATTCGTGTGTTTAATTCTTGATAAGTTTCATCGCTTTGAGCAATTTTGAATTCTTTATAGGCTTTCTCTAGGGCTTTACGGGCTGTTCCATTAGGACTTAGGGCAGCACTCAGTAAAACATTTGTGTCAATGACAATTAGTTTATGATTCATCGGCGAGTAATTCTTCTAGAGTTTCTTCGGTTAATCCTTTGGCTTGAGCATTTCTGCCGATTCTGTCAAAAACACTAAGTAAATCTTCATCTTTATTATTTGAAGAGGTTTTCTTTATTTCTTGAATAAGTTGTTCTTGTTCTTGTGCGGGAAGTTGTAGGACAAGATTAAGAATTTGCTCGAAGGTTAGGGAGAGTTGATAGTTTTTTTGAGTCATGGTGAGTTCTAGAGTTAGGGAATAGAAACTTGTTAGCTTTTTTAATCAGGTTTGAGCCAGTTTTCTACTTTTAAATCACGATTCCTCTATACCTTGGCTAATTGCATTATCCATATCCTCAATAGTTTTAGGTTTTCCCTGATATTTTAAACAACCTGCTACATCATCTAATTTAGTTTCTGGAAAAAGTTTCTTAGGCTTTAAAAGAATTCCATCACCCATATCAATAATAATAAATTCTTGACCTACTTCTCATTGATGAGCTTCCCGCAAAGATTGGGGAATAATTACTTGTCTTTGAGAAGACAACTTTGTAATTTCCATGATATCTACAACTAAAAAACTAACACTAATAAACAAATCTTAGCAGTTTCAACTATTCTCAATTCTTCCTCTGTGTCCTCTGCGCCTCTGCGGTTCGTAAAAAAAAAGGACGAACCCAAAAGTTCGCCCCTACTCATATAGTCTTATGGTATTGCCCAATAAAAACCCAAATTTAAATCTTCGCTTCTTCCCTCACCAACTTCTCCCAACCCAAATCTTTCAAATTATTATTCCGACGCAACGGACGAGTCACCAACTCTAACATGTCACGCGCATTTGTAAACCCGTGAATTTGAGCAAAAGTGAACTCCACAGACCATTTTGTATTAATACCGCGTGCTTCCAACGGGTTAGCATGAGCCATACCAGTAATTACCAAATCTGGTTTCAACTCATAAATCCGCTGGAGTTGATTGTAATTATCCGGCTTCTCAACAATCGTTGGCAAAGGTGAATTCATTTCCTGGCAAGTTTTCTCCAAAAGCGCCAACTCAGCAGCTTGATAGCGCTTATCCATGTAGGGAATGCCAATTTCGTGAACCGTCATCCCACAACGGATTAAGAATCGTGCTTGGGAAACTTCCAGCAAGTTATCACCCATGAAGAATACAGACTTACCGCGAATCAGTTTGACGTAATCTTCCAAACCTGCCCAAATTTGTGCTTCCCGTTCATCCAAACCCTTGGGAGTAATACCGAACACGGAGCAGATTTTCTCAATCCAAGCGCGGGTACCATCGGGGCCAATGGGGAACGGTGCGCCGATGAGTTTACACTTGCGGCGGCGCATTAAAGTTGTAGCTGTGCGGCTGAGGAAGGGGTTGACACCAGCGACATAATACCCTTCTTCCAGTACTGGCAGTTCAGTGAAGCGCTTTGCAGGTAGCCAGCCGGAAACTTTGATGCCTTGTTTCTTCAGTTCCAAGGTTAACTGAGTAACTACGGGGTCGGGAAGGGAACCAAAGAGAACTAAGGGTGGGTGATCTACGTACTCAGATTCTTCTTGGGCGACATCTTCTTTTTTCTTGCCGAAGTTTAGCAATTTAGCGATCGCATTGCGTTCACTTTTCTCTGTTTCCGCCACGGGAGCCTTATCAGGACAACGATTAGCCATTGCAGCTAACACGGTGTCTTCTCCCTGGGTGAAGGCGTAATCTAGACCGTTTGCACGCGCGACAACGATGGGAATACCGATTTCGGATTCGAGTTTCGGTGCTAAGCCTTCCAAATCTGTTTTGATAATTTCCGTGGTGCAGGTGCCAATCCAGACGATTACACTAGGATTGCGATCGCGTTTAATTTGCAAACACAGCCGCTTTAACTCTTCATAATCATTCAGCTGTGCCGAAATATCCCCCTCTTCCAACTCAGCCATTGCATAGCGGGGTTCAGCAAAAATCATTACCCCCATAGCATTTTGCAAGAAGTAGCCACAAGTTTTTGTCCCAATCACCAAAAAGAAACTATCTTCAATTTTTTGGTATAACCACGCCACGCAGCTAATTGGGCAAAAGGTATGGTAATTCCCAGTTTCACACTCAAAGTTTAAAGCTTCTGGTTGTTGAGCGACAGTCATTTTGGTTTTTTCTCCCCTTGATTTTTCAAGTTAGAAGTTAGGAGTTAGGAGTTAGAAGTTAGGAGTTAGGAGTTAGGAGTTAGGAGTTAGGAGTTAGAAGTGATGAATTATGAGTTTTTATTACTAACTCTTAACTCTTAATTTGTCTTAACTCCTAACTTGTCTTAACTCTTAGCTCATAACTCTTAACTCCTAACTTTTTTTTAACTTCTAACTTTTTTTAACTTCTAACTTTTCTTAACTCCTAACTCTTAACTCCTAACTCCTAACTTATGAATTAAGCGTTGGGGAAGAGACGGGCAATTTCGGATTCATCAAAAACGCCAGCTGGCAGTTCTTCCCCTAACAAATCGTTATTTTCTTCAGCCTTTTGCAGTGATGTTTCATCACCCCAGACATCTGACAGCACGTCACTAAACGCATTCTCGTCTAGTGGACTGTCTTCAAGTTGGTCATCATCCAGCTTTACTTCTATTGCAGCTGTTGTTGCATCGAAGGTAATTTCCCCAAACTCATCTGCTTCTACACTAGAGATTTGGAGGGACTCATCTTTTAAATCTTCGTCGTTAGATAAAGAAATATCACCAAAGCCATTTTCACTTTCCGAAATATCACCAAAGCCATTTTCACTTTCCCCAGACTCGCTTAACCCCAGATTTTCATCATCAGCATCCACCATTGTGAATTGTTGAGACACCGCCATCGGCTCAAAGCCATTTGTATGGGAATGTGTCAATGTCTCATCTTCAGGCTTTTCATCAATGATAGCTGCTGCTTCTTCTACGTATCTATCTACATCTGGGCTGACGACAAAGCGGTTACCGAGAGCAATATCTGGGTCAAAATGCAAATCCAGCACTTCAATCAGCGTATCAGCATCAGGATTAAGTTTGGCAAAGGGCAACATTAATTGCGCTAACTTTGGTTCTAGGGCGTTAACTACTCCCAGGATGAGGTAAGAAGGTGGTCGCTTCCCGCCATCAGGTGTGTAGACTGATTCCACTTCCATGTGCAGGGTAATCCAATCCCGATTGATCTGGAAAAATTGCAACCACTTCTGCTTTAATGAATCTGTAAAGCTGTGAAAGAATGCCATGTTATTGTCCCCCATCCTGAGAACTTGGTGATTTATACAATCATCAAGTCTAGTTCCTCTTCTGAATTAGCAACCTGGGGTTTACCCGGATTTAGATAAAAATCGGACAACAAAGAGAACAATTCCCGATCTGGTGAGTCGTTAGGTACAACTCCTTCCGGACGCGCCAAAATTTGGTCAGCGATGTTGAGATAGTAATCGCAAACGTAGTCCAGGGAAGGATCTTGCTCTGCCATTTCAAACAAAGTCTTACCTTTAACACGAGAAACGCGGATATCTTCAATCAAAGGTAAAACCTCTAGAACTGGCATTGGCACAGCTTCTATATATTTTTCAATCAAGTCGCGCTTGGAGGTGCGATTGCCAATTAACCCAGCTAAACGCAATGGGTGAGTTCGTGCTTTTTCACGGACTGAAGCAGCAATGCGATTAGCAGCAAATAAAGCATCAAAGCCGTTGTCAGTAACAATCAGGCAGTAATCTGCATAGTTGAGTGGTGCTGCAAATCCACCGCAAACTACGTCGCCGAGAACGTCAAACAAAATTACATCGTACTCATCAAAGGCGTTGAGTTCTTTAAGTAATTTTACGGTTTCACCAACTACATAACCGCCACAGCCAGCACCCGCAGGTGGTCCACCAGCTTCTACACAATCAACACCGCCGTAGCCTTTGTAAATTACGTCTTCCGGCCAGACATCTTCGTAGTGATAATCCTTTTCTTGGAGGGTGTCGATAATTGTGGGAATCAAAAACCCTGTCAGGGTGAAGGTGCTGTCATGTTTTGGATCGCAGCCAATTTGCAGCACTTTCTTGCCACGTTTAGCTAGGGCGACGGATATATTACAGCTAGTTGTGGATTTGCCGATACCACCTTTTCCGTAGACTGCTAGTTTCACTGTTGTTTGCCTCTTATAGCTTCTTGTCAAACTTGTAGCTAAAACATTTGCCTTCACCCAGCCTGAGAAGGCGATGTGTGAGGTCTCTCGATGTCATTATTGGGCAAATTACATAGAAAAGAAAGTGGGTCTTAATTTGTAAAACGTTGCTATTTTGTGTTAGCTAGTTTAAATATGATTATTTGGGTTTTAATTAGCCTAAAAGATTTATATAACTCTAAAAATCATCATTAAAAGCTTTTTATTAACTATTTTTATAAAAATAGTTACAAAATACAAAAAGCTACAATTCCCTTTTTTAAATGGTTTTCATAGAATTAGCTTATTCTCATACAAGCTGTTTTCAGAGGATTGGGGCGCAGGGTCAAGGCTAGACAGAGGTATATGCAGCCCTATGTTGCAAATACCACTGAAATTTGAAATCTGGTGTAAATTCCCAACTTTCAGACGGTAGACAACACCGTTTAATTGCTGCTTGAGAGCAAGTTACTCTGATTTTGTAAAATATTATTAATTTGCCAAATATTTTCTAAAATTCTTAAAATCTCTAGGCTGGATCAAAAATAAATAGGTAGTAGTTAAGAAATATTAAAATGTCTAGACTAAAAGCCATTAGTATCAATTTCAGAATGAATTCTTCTCACGCACGAGGCAAGAGAGGCGCAGAGAGTAAGAGTTGAGAAGAGTTTGTTTTTGAATTTGATATAGCAATCCGATTTGATTTTTGAAAAAATCTAAATATCTGTGTTGTTAATTTGCTTGTTGGCTAGGGAATTATATATAAGGTAATTCATCGCTTGATAGTGTAAATCGTCAATCCTGATTCGCAAATAAATCTATTTACAAAAATCTTCATTAAAAATATGCAAGTTAAATTAGGATTTGGAGCTATTCCCAAACCTCAATATGTCTTTGTCAGCAAAGAAGCCGATCACTGTTGGTATATGCTATCTGACGATAAAAAACAAATTCCAATTTATGACAGAGCTTTAACTGGAGTGATAACAGGAATAGAAGTTAATAAAAGGGTGGAAACTTCACATGGAGAAGCAGAAAAAACTGATTTGCATATTTTGGCAGACAAACCTTATGTCATTCGCTCAGGTAGTGAATCTTATTTCTCTAAAAGTTTGTTGCTTTCACTTGAAGCCCTGACTTCTGAACAATTAGTTCATCCTCTTACCATCGCAGTCAGTCCTGGAGAGAAAACAATTGTATTTTGTGCAATTTATAATCCAGTAACTTATCGTTCTGTAGGTGTGAGTTGGGACGGACACAGGGAAAATAACTGGCAGGCTTTAGGACAAAAAGTAAGTTTAAAAATTAACTCTCTTCAAAATTCAAATCAAGAACCAATACAAATATCTGCTAATACAACGCCCTCAGAAGTCCATGCAGTTTTGATACCTCAAACTGACAGATATTTAGCACAATTAAATTGGACTCCAGAACAAGGTAGGGAGTATTTGCAGCAGAAATATGGAAAGCGATCGCGTTTACAACTCACTGATACAGAAATTCTCGACTTCATTGATTACCTGCAAGGAAAACTAGCTCAAAACTGCCAAATTTAGCTGCTGTTGCGTGAGGTTTGGATAATTGCGATCGCACAAGTAGTGTGAATACTAAATATAGATAAATTACTAGGAGGAAGATGATGTATCCGATGATCCTTCAGAATCATCTAACTCAGCTAGAGCTATTTTGACACACCCACGAACACCCTTCCAATCAAGTTCTGACAAGTGACCAATCAAAACCAAATTGGCAGAGGGTGGTAGGGTGACAATGAAACTTCTGAAAATAGACGCAACTCGTAATCCTGCTGCTGTCCAATCCTGAAGTACATAGTCAGTAATTCCAAGGCTAGTCGTCTGAGTAGTGATAAGTCCAACAATTACATCGGTACGAGTTGCGTGATAAGTGGTGGATGACAGAACTACAGCCGGACGACGCTTAATACCAGTAACGCCAGGAAAATCAACTGTAACTACATCACCAGGATTAAATGTCACTCAACTGTCTCCTCGCTTTCAGGAAAAATTGAAGCTGCGTATTGTAAGGAGAAAGATGCTAAATCAACCTGATCTTGCTCAGTCCAAGTATCACTTTGGTCAATGATGGACAAGTTTTGCTGGACTAGCTCATTTAGAATCAAGGTTGCCAAGCGTAACCGCTCAGTTGGTGACAAGTTACAAACAACTTGGCTATATATCTCTTGGGCATTTTTGGACATCATAAACCCTCCTGTCCCAATCCTAACAGTTGCGATCGCCTGTCTGCTGTACTGAGATGTTAGTTGGAGGTAAGGGCGATCGCACAATTAAATAAAAGCACCAAATATTAAAATTTAATTAATTCTCAGCAACTAGAACTGAGACAGTAGATTGTCATAATCTGCATGAGTGCCAATCCAAAACCAGACAATACCACTTTCGTTTCGCACACCAACAGCACGATAATTTTTGCTAACACGGGCAGAGTATATAGGCTCTCTAGGATGCACTTGCTTGAAACGAAGGCTAGGATGCCAGGGATCTTGCTTAAACTGCTGATAGGCTTCGCGTGCCTGTTGCTGAACCTGTTGAGGAAGATTAGCAAATAAGTCACGAAACTGAGCCGTTGTTCTGGATTTCACAAGGTTTCTGGATCTAGCTCTTGGGTTTTGCCTGCTTGATCTTCAGCTAAGGCTGCCCCTGCAAGTTCAGCTAGTACATTATGAGACTGTGCAAATGCTTTGTCCCATCGTGCTTCGTCTTCCAGTTCTTCCAGAATGAGCGCAGCAATGGCATCTTGCTCAGTTTCAGGAAGCTGTTTCACTCGTGCGATCGCTTGTTCAAGTAGCTTGGTCATAGCTGTTATGCTGCTGTCAAAAAGACCTGCTGACTATTCTACGCTTTCAGTGAAAGAGCGATCGCACTTAAGACAACTTAGCTCTAACCCAAAGCAATGGAATCAGATCGCTCTCAAAGCAAGACAGCCCCGAAAACTCATAACGATACCTGCTTTTCATGTCAGAGAATGCAAATGTGGTCACTGCTGGAAGTTTGATGCCAGCCAATTCTTTAGGAACTGTTACCTCCTTGAGTTCTCGGTAGTGATGGGTAGGTGTGATATGGATAATAGATCCATTGCAAGCCATATACCAATGATTGTTATAAGAGCGATTTTCACGAGCATTTACCTTCTGCGCTCTACTACCTGGTCGAAAAATCTCAGGAGGATTTATTCTTCCATATGGCTTTCGTCTAATTTTCAGACTAGTATTCTTATCTTTATTTTGTTCGATAAAACTTTTTATCTTTGCTGCTGTTCCTTTAGGTGAGCAATCCTTCCAATCATACTTTAGATGAATATTTGGAAGTTCTTTATTACTCTTAGGTTGAACACCAATAATGATTAACCGGCGAGAGAGTAACTTCAATAAATCTCTTAATATAAACTCTGATGGTATAGTTGTAGGTGTTTTAACTTCTGTTCCATTCAACAAAGGCTGGAAACTATTGATGAGGAATTTTTCTGCTTCACTCAATCCCTCTTCATTCCATGCCTGCCAAGCTATTCTAACGGAAAAATCTTTATCTATTTCTTGTAATTGATGTTCTCGATGATGATTTTTCCATCTTGATAAAAGGTTAATAGCTTGTCCTATATAAAGAACTCGATTTTTTGAGTCTATTGCAAAATAAATGGCTGTGCAGCTTGGAAGTTCTTTAACTTGAGACAAGTGGACTGAAGGTAATTGAAAGGGATTAATAAACACAGTTATGCTAATCAGCTTATAGGGATCGTCCAAGACAAAATCAACTGAGCCTAGAATACCCACTAATAAACCTAAGAGGTTGTTTGAAAAGTATTTCGCTGTGACTTTAGGCACTTTGAGATCCCCCCTAACCCCCCTTAAAAAGGGGGGAACTGGAGTTAAAGTCCCCCTTTTTAAGGGGGATTTAGGGGGATCTAGAACGTTTTGCTACCAAGAAGAGGACTTTTCAAACATCCTCTAAAGCCTACGTGGAATATTAAATAACTTTAACCATACTGTTTTCGACGTGTAGGATGAGATAATTACGATTGCCACTACCGTTGTATTGCAATAATAAGACTATGCAATGCAACTTGATTTGACGGCACCATGAGCAAAGAAAACATTACGTTTGAGATACATAGCGATCGCAAGGCGGCGCTTGATGCGATCGCAGCCCGAATAAACCGCGATCGCAGTTACCTACTTAATGAAGCGGTAGCCGCTTATCTAGAAATGTATCAGTCGCAAATTGAGGAAATTCAAAAGGGAATTGCTCAAGCAGATGCTGGAGATTTTGCCGATGATGAAGAAGTCAAAGCAACTTTTGCAAAACTCACAAATGCAGATTAGTTGGCTACGTTATACATTTTATAATAACCACAATTACAGTTATCAAATATCGCTTGCTTCCAGTAGCCAGTCTTCATCTAACACTAATTCTAAAGAATATGGGCATTCTTCTGGAAACGTGGAAATTAGCATCTCTGCTTGCCTACGTGCCCTTTGATAACTTTCTTCAAGTTGCTCTGTAGGATAGCTCTTAAGACTAGGACTATCGAGTATGGCTAACTCAATTTGGGTGCGAGAATCAGTGATGAAATCCAGCCGACTATCTGAGCGACGCTGGGGTTGATATTGCCATTTGAGCAGATGTAAAAGTAAGCGAGTTAGTTGACTGGAAATAGCCCGTCGTTCGCTTTTGCCCAAGCCTTCAACATCTTCAATCAGATATTCTAAATCGATTTCCTCCCAGCAATGCGATCGCAATATAGGAATCCGATTTGATTTCTGAAAAAATCTAAGTATCTGTAGGGTGCGTTATGGCGTAGCCTAACGCACCTAAATCGTTAACTGGTGCGTTAGCCTTTGGCGTAACGCACCCTACGTGTATTTCAGAAATCAAATATGAGTCCTATAGTTGGGCTGTCTGTTCAATCCACAAGTTAAAATCTGCTTTATAAGTTGCGCTCATAGGCATTTTTGCTCAACCGTATAGCTTAGGCAAGCTAATATATCCTCTCTACTACAATGCCGGAAAGTGATGCGATTATTCTAGGGTTAACAGATTTGATGACATATCCACCACCAACCGTCGATGTTTTAACCACTGGCGACCAAGTAAAACTTCTGGCACTCCTTCACCCACATGAACAGGAATATCAAAATCTTGTCCGTCGATTCGCACTTTCCCTAAATAAATATCAAATTCTGCATCTCCTTGAGCTGTAAGCATTGTTTGCTGTTCTAAATAAATCCAATCAAGTGCTTCTAAATCTTGGTTATTAATTGCCAACCACCAAGAAAATCCTGTATCAACAAGTGCATCTACTGGTATTTCTAATCCATCACCAGCTATCAAATCTATCTCAAAAAATAATTCATCTTCATCACCAAACTTGCCCGAAATCATATCCTGCCACACACCCCAGTTTCATTAATGCGGAAAACGTACAGCTTGGCATTGGGATATTCTTCATGTGCTTTATCTGCAACTACTAAAGCATCCTGGTCAATGAAATATTTTCCACTTTCGGGTTCGACTGCCATGTACCAGTTATAGTGAGTTTTAATAAATTGCGGTTTTACCTGCTCAAAAATTGACTGACAGCGCTCTTTAAATGCTTGGCGTTCGGCTTTCCATTGGGCTTTATGGTGTTCTGTCCACTGAATTTCCGGAAAAATCCTACCCCGGCGTACTTCACGAGCAGACTTAGCTTCAGTCATAGTTAATTATCTTTTGAGCGCAATATCTATATTTTCCAGCACGATCGCTTTTGTAGACTAGCCGAGGTGATAGGTTATGGTCAAACAATAACTTCATGCTTGCATTGTCAGCATTTGCCGTTCTCTATCAGCCGCATAGCTTAGGCAAGCTAATATATCCTCTCGTATTAAATAAGGAAAGTCATCAAGAACTTCCTCGTAGGTCATGCCAGAGGCCAGATAAGATAAAACATCGTATACGGTAATTCGCATTCCTCGAATACAAGGTTTACCACCTCGCTTCCCCGGTTCGATTGTAATAATATTTTGGTACTGCACAGCTTTTCAACCCTCAAAAATCTTCATCATCAACAAAAAATTCGGCATCGTCTTCTAATCGAGAATTACCCTGTCCAGAACCACTAAGATCCCAGATGGGTTGCAGCAGTGCTGTACCAATTAACCCTATAACTGCACTAAAAGCTAAAACTAAACCCGCTGGTATTTGTATTGATTGAAATGTTAAGAATTTTAACGATACTGGTGTGGCATTTTGAACTGAAATAATTGCGATCGTCACTACCCAAACAGCTACAACTAAAATTGTCAATAAAGGAGCCAAAGTTTTCATATTTTAATAAAAGTTAGGAGTTAGGAGTTAGGAGTTGGGAGTGAGGAGTGAGGAGTTAGGAGTTACGAATTCAGATTTTGATCGAAGTTATAAATTAAGAGTTAAGAATTGTTAATTTACAACTCTTAACTCTTAACTCCTAACTCCTAACTCTTAACTCTTATGCCTCTAGCTTAGCAATGACACTTTCCATCTCTTGAGAGATTTGGGTGAGTTTTTCGGGAGAGTTGGTTTCTAGGTAAACGCGCACCAAGGGTTCTGTACCGGAAGGACGCAGTAACACCCAGCTACCCTCTTCTAAATAGAGTTTAATACCGTCTTTACGCCCGACTTCCTTGACTTTAATTCCGGCTACCTCTGTGGGTGGATTTTTAGTAAAGGAGTCGATAACAGCGGTTTTGTGAGACTCGGTGAGGTGCAAGTCAAGGCGGGTGTTGTAAAGCGGACCATCAGCTTCGGCGATCGCTTCTTTAACCAGTTGACTTAGGGGTTTCCCTTCATAGGCGATGGCTTCTGCCACCAGCATATCAGCTAAAACACCGTCTTTTTCGGGAATATGCCCAATTATACTTAATCCGCCTGATTCTTCCCCACCAATCAGTACGGCAGTTTCCCGCATTTTTTCACCGATGTATTTAAAGCCGACTGGTGTTTCATAAATTTGCAGCCCATATTTAGCTGCGAAGTTATCTAGTAGGTGGGTTGTAGCCACAGTGCGGACGATGGCGCCGCTTTTCCCTTTATTTTTGATTAAATGTCGTGCTAGAACTAACAGCACAGTATTCGGAGTGAGGACAGTACCTTGTTCATCAACAATACCAAAGCGATCGCTATCTCCATCTGTCGCCAAACCCAAATCTGCACGATCCTTTACTACTGCTTCCACTAACTCAACTAATTGTTCTCCTTTGGGTTCTGGCATCCCACCGCCAAATAATACATCCCTCCAAGTGTGGAAACTTTCTAACTGAACACCACTATGTTGCAAAACTTCATCTAAATAACCACGAGAAGTAGAATAAAGAGCATCGTATTTTACCTTTAAATTAGCGCTCCTAATTCGTTCTACATCAAGCAGGGTATAGATAAATTCCAGGTAATCTGGCTTGGGATCGAAAGTGGAAATTAAATCAGGTCGGCTGCTACTAGGCAGTTCATCCGATGCACTTTCTATATTTGCCACAATAGTATCAGTAATCTCTGGAGTGGCAGGTCCAGCATAATCGGGGATATATTTAATTCCACAGTATGGTGCTGGATTATGACTAGCAGTAAACATTAACGCCCCAGCGGAATTTAGGTGACGGGCGTTGTAGGCAATTACTGGTGTAGGGCAATCCCGATCAGTAATTTTCACAGTCCAACCCAAATCTGCCAAGACTTGGGCTGCTGTTAGGGCAAACTGGTCAGCTAAAAACCGAGTATCGTAGGCAATAAGTACTGGTCTATCTTTTGTGTAGGCTGTTTCGAGGTAACTGGCGATCGCTCTTGTTACTTTCCGCACATTGGGGAAAGTAAAGTCATCGGCAATAATGCCTCGCCATCCATCGGTACCAAATTTTATCTTGCTGGAATTGCTACTAGCGCTCATTTTTGCCACTTGCTCCCGTACATCATCAGTACTATTAAAAGCTTCCCGCAAAGCGTGTGTAGCAGCAAGTATCCTCCGAAGTTATGTTCGGCGGAAACTGTCGAACATAGTCCTTCCCACCGTACTTTCTCTCACTGTTTCTGAGCAATGTCAACCCCTGATCGACCTTTTGCCAGTTATCACCTTTGGTCTTTAGTTGCCCCGGCATCAGGGCAAGAACGCTGGCACTGCCAGATGAGACGGGGGTTTATCAAAGCGCGGCAAAACGAACCACAAGTCAAAGCACTGTTAGCAAAAGCCACCGCGCCCCAGCGGATTGGGATACTTGCCCAAAAAGGCGTTTATGAGTTTCATAATCACAGACACCTTTTGCAGCAATCAGATGGGGTAGAAAAAGTTGCACAGCTACTAAAATTGGGCAACTCCAGCGAACAAGTCCGGCAACGGGTGCTGCAAATTTTGAAAAAATATCATGATGAGCCGTTGCTGTTGGATAAACATATTATCCAATTAACTCCCGGTGATGAAGGTTTTCCGAAACCGATTGTCATTGAACAACAAGATTATTGCTTTCGGTTATATGCGGCTATGGACTGCGTTTTTATTGAGAGCGATCGCACTTTACATATTTTGGATTTCAAAACTGGAAAATCAGCTTTTGACCGACGACAGGCTTTAGTTTATTTATTAGCTGCTCGTTATCTTTATCCTGGAAGACAAGCTGTCGCATCATTTTACAATCTCGAAATTTGTAAAAAATCGGACTTAATTAGTATTAACAATAGTGAATTAGAATCATTAAAATTTGAGTTGGCGAATATTGCCCACAAACACCAACACGACTTACAAAAATATCAGGAAGAAACCGAGAATTTTAGCGATATTTTTCCCCCGAATCCCGGTTATCACTGTCGTTTTTGTCCATTTAATTCTATCTGTGAGTTTTCACAAGTTTACTCAACTAAACCACATCCAATGCCCAGTTTAAAGGTGCATGAGTAAGTAGGTAGGGCTTGCTGAAAAAGTAATAAAAAAGCAAGATCGGGATTGGTTAGTTATTGAAGGTGGGTTAAGACATATGTAACTCAGCCAACTAGCTTGCGGCACTCAAAGAACAGCAAATAACCTTTCTGTACGTCCTAAGCCAGAAGTGTAGCAAATTAACGGTAAGTTGTGCAGCAGCAGACAAGCTCAAACTCTCGCCGATAACCTTTGTACCGTCCGCACCAACGCAGTGTTAGGCACAGATTACCTCACGCAAACGAGCAAGCGATTTTTGATCTGTCTCAGGTAACTCAGTTGAAATTCTTCTGAATTCATCTTCTTGTGAGAGTATGTTGATAATTTCCTCCAGATTGAAACCTTTTTGTTCTATGTTCCGACGTAACTCAAGGTCGTCCATTAGGACAAGAGTCAAATCCCTTAACACAATGTTTGTATTCCAATTTCTAGCAGACCATATTTCTTTGGCTTCTTCTTCTCCAAAAATGGCTGCAAATTGTCGGTAGAACAAGGTTTCGCTAATATCCTGATCCCTACTGAAAAAAGCACGAGCGTCGCTGAAATCTCGCTTCGCCTCACCAAGCAACTTTTCAAGCTCATGCGATTTAGTGTCTTGCTCAGTATCTGAATCAGCCTTAGTCTCAACTTTCAATATTTCAAAAATAGATCCAATCTTTTCTACAAAATCAAAGAGTTTTTGTTGTACTGAATTTTCTTGTTCTATTTCCCTGATTTCATCCCAATCAATTACTACAACCCACAGATGTTCTGATTGAGAATACTCAACTATTCCATCAACTTCTAAATCTTCACTATAAAGAACAAGGTGTTGACCAGCTTGCAATTCAATTTTTTGAGCAGCAAGATCCTCTATTGTTCCAATACAATTTAGACGAAGACGACCTTGAGCATCAGCATTATGAAAATCAACGAAAACTCTTGGGTTTTCGACTAAAACTCGTTGCTGCTCACTATCATTATGCTGTACTGGTTGTCTTGATGCGCTCATTGAGCATCTCCGTACTTATGTAATCTGCTGAGGCTTAGGAATCGTAGGTGTCAAAAGACTACTAATTTGCTCTGGGGTTAGACCTACTAAGGTTGCATGATTGGGACTTCTACCCGAAGTTCTAATTACATCTCCGCCAGCCTGACGAATTTTTCCTACAGTAGTGCAACCGAGTTGCCTATGAGGAATAGTCGCTGCTAGCTCCTCGATTGAAGCTCCTAATGCACATTCTACTGAAATTCCTGTTACGCCGCTTGGGTGAGTACCTGTTCCACCTCGGATGTCATCGGGACGGTTGCGACCTCCTCGAATCACTAAGGCTTCATCTGGAATTCTTTCCACATGTTGTATCTTCTAGAACCTATAAACAAGATACATTACCAGAAAATCATAGTTCAACTGCCTAACTATTTATCATACGGGAAGTTTCCGTATATCACACCAACTAATCCAGCCAAATAAGGCGTTACAGATATTTTAGTCTTAATATCAAGAATTTTTCTGGATATGATTAATCAAAACATCAATCACGAGTTGCCAAGTTTGTCAGGCATTGCACTGTTTGTTACTGACCAAGCAGACTTTGACAACTCAACATCATAATTGACTCAAGAGAATCGTAGCAAAGTGCCAAGGCGATCGCTAGAAATCATCCTTGACACGATCAGCCCTTCAGAAAACCATACCCAAATAAATTTAAAAAGGTGGCAATTCTTTAAGAATTGTGAACCGAATATGATTGATCGCTAAGTCGCCAATGGGGACATCTTCTTTGGTTAACCGCGTACCTTGGCTGGTCACGGTTTCAAAGGTGATACCCTTACCAATTTCAATATGATACCAGGACAAGCCCATAAAAAAGCGTGTGGGATATGGTCCGCCATGACCGACATCATCAGGATTAGATTCCATTGGCAACCAACCAAAATTCGGTACGTAGAACTCTAGCCAAACATGATTAAAATCAGGTTGTAGCGGTACGCCTTGGTGTTCGCTATTAGGTGGACATTTATACCTGCCAACGGTGCGGCAAGGGATGCCATTTAAACGACATAGGGCAAGTAATACGCCGACATATTCACCACAGGAACCAACGCCGCGTTCTAAAACTATATCTGGCGTATCTATGTAAGGTTTAATACCATAAGATAATTCATCGTAAACATAATTACGGATGCTGTACATTTTCCGCAACAGATTGGTTTCAGAACCAATTGCTTCTCTGGCGGCACGGCGGACAATGGTAGTGTCCATTGCTAAGTCGTCGTCGTCCACTAGGTAGCGGGTTTGCAATTCTGGTGAAAGTTCGGGTATATCTTCCACATCTTTGGGTGTGATGCGATACTTAATCCCTCGAACTTCCAAAAGTGCTTTCCAGCCAAATATATGGCGTTCGCCTGGGGTGAGAGCATCAAATTTAAATACTGCGACGCGTTGCCCATCTATTACTTCTTCGGTGAAGGGTAGGCCAATGGGTTCGACGTGTTTCACCTTTTGACGCTCGGTTTCCGAAGGTAGGGCAATGCGCCATTCTACATCGGGTAAATAAACCTCATCTAAGGGTGCAATCTCTTCAGCATAGGACATTTCAATGAGATAGCCATTAGAGAGGGCGTAGCGCTTATCTGGTTCGTAATGATAATACAGGGGATGAATAAAAGTGCGATCGCGGTAGGTTAGCTCATGATTCGGATCGGCATTGGGATTGTCCCGGATATAAGGCTCCTCGGAGGCGTAGGCGACATACAAACTTTCTTTGCCTGTATCGCCATCTTTATGTATCGCTATGCCTGTAGGCGATTCAAAGGGCGTCAGAACACTAAATTGAACCTCTCCAGTTGCCCTATCCATCGCGTAAACTGTTTGTTCTGTGCGATCGCAAATCCACAACATGTCCTTGCTGACTGCCAAATTTTCTACCCCAACTCCAGGGGCATAAAATCTGGTAATTTCTTTTCGGGATTCCCTGTCAAAAATCAGAATGTAGCCTAGCCTTTGACAGCTAATGTAGACCGTTGTTTCCCAAACAGCAACGCCGTCAGCTGGATAAGGCAATGTCACGAAATGTTCTAGACCCAAGGCATTCAGCTTGCACAAATAAACACTGCGATCGCGACTCACCCACAGGGTATCCTCCCACATGGCTAAACCAGTGACATCGGTAAATTCCTTAACTTGATGCGGATTGATAATTTTACTGTTGTCAGAGGTGGGATCGATCTCCAGTAGATGCCCTTTAAGACTGTCAATGGCAATCAGTCTATCTTTAATGAAAGCAATACCCGACAGGGTAGCAGCAGTAAGCGGTCGAATTATTTTTTGCCCGAACATCTGGCTAGCAGTCAAAGTGGGGAGTACAAAACTCATAATTAAATATTTATTAAGTGGTTTAGCACGTTTAAGCAATTCCAAATTTGTCTGGAAAAGTTTGCTACAAACGGAAACCCGGCTGGAAACTTGACCCAAAATTCATCAAGAAATGCGATCGTGCCATGCATCCAGTTCAAGCAATGACAGCCTCAAATTAATTGTGGCATATTCTCTGTAGCCAAACTTCAGACTTGTATTATTCACAATTATCAGTACAATGTGTTTGCAAAAACTCTTTCGTAAGAGATAACACATATGTGTCACAGATATGTCAACAGAAGAGAAATTTGCAAATCAAAAGAATCCCCTCTACACTCATAAGATTTAGTATTGCTTTAATGTAACTTTAGGAGATGGTTTTCCAGCCATCACTAAATTATGATCGAATTTTGTAACCATTTCCTGTGACTTACACGATGTCTGCTAATTCTCTGCCTGAAACTGCCGCCGTTTGGCATAGTTTAGAAGTTGATAAAGCGCTAGACCTGCTTGATAGTAACGCAGACAGTGGCTTAACACCCGAAGATATTCAACAAAGGTTGCAAAAATACGGCCCCAACGAACTTGAAGAAACTGCTGGCCGTAGTGCTTGGGAAATTCTGCTAGATCAGTTCAAGAACATTATGTTGTTGATGCTGATTGGTGTAGCTCTGATTTCTGGGTTTTTAGACCTCATGGCTTGGCAGTCTGGGAGCTTGAAACCCGGTGAAGTACCATTCAAAGATACCATCGCTATCCTAGCAATTGTTATCCTCAATGGCATACTCGGTTATGTCCAAGAAAGTCGTGCCGAAAAAGCCCTAGCAGCCCTGAAACAACTCACCTCCCCCCTAGTGCGAGTCATCCGCAACGCTAGATTGGCGGAGATAGCAGCCAAGGAACTAGTCCCAGGAGATGTGATGCTTCTGGAAGCGGGGATGCAGATAGCCGCAGATGGACGGTTGATCGAACAGTCGAATTTACAAGTGCGAGAGTCGGCACTGACGGGTGAAGCGGAAGCTGTCAACAAACAGGCAATACTAAATTTACCTGAAGAAACAGATTTAGGCGATCGCATTAATTTGGTATTCCAAGGAACTGAAGTCGTCCAAGGACGGGCAAAGGTTCTGGTAACCAACACCGGCATGACAACAGAATTAGGCAAAATTGCTGCCATGTTGCAGTCGGTGGAAAGTGAACCTACGCCTTTGCAACAGCGGATGACTCAACTGGGCAATGTCCTGGTTACGGGTTCTTTGATTCTCGTGGCGATCGTTGTTACCGGCGGTGTTATCCAGGCCAGAGGTTTTAGCAACATCCAAGAACTCTTGGAAGTATCTTTGAGTATGGCGGTTGCTGTCGTCCCAGAAGGTCTACCTGCGGTAATTACCGTTACCTTGGCACTGGGAACTCAGCGAATGGTGCGCCAGAATGCCTTGATTCGCAAACTGCCAGCAGTGGAAACATTGGGTTCTGTAACCACCATCTGCTCTGATAAAACCGGCACCCTAACTCAAAATAAAATGGTGGTGCAATCGGTTTTCACCAATGACAAAACTTTTCGTGTCACCGGAGAAGGCTATGCCCCTACAGGAGATTTTCTCTTAGATGGTGAAAAAGTTTCCCTAGAGGAATCGCCAGAAATTTCAGCGTTGTCAGTTGCTTGTACCGTTTGTAATGATTCGGTGTTGCAAAAAGAAAAAGGGGAATGGGCAATTTTAGGAGATCCCACAGAGGGGGCGTTAGTTACTCTGGCGGGGAAAGCGGGAATCGAAAAAGACCAGTGGAATAGTAAGTTACCCCGCGTTGCCGAGTTTCCTTTCTCCTCGGAACGCAAGCGGATGAGCGTAATTTCTCAGGTGCAGGAAGTCGCTACAGGTGAAGCATCTTTGAATGCTATCGATCCAGCGATCGCTAATTTTTTAGAATCTGAACCTTACTTAATGTTTACCAAAGGTTCGCCAGAGTTAATTTTGGCACGTTCCACTCAAGTTTATTTGGGCGATCGCTCAGTCCCCTTGAGTGAAGAACTACGTCAGAAAGTTCTGGCAGAAAATGACAATATGGCAAGTAAAGGTTTGCGAGTACTAGGTTTTGCCTACAAGCCCCTTGCCGAGATTCCACCAGAAGGTTCAGACGAAGCATCCGAACAAGATTTGGTGTGGCTGGGATTGGTGGGAATGCTAGATGCACCACGCCCAGAAGTTAGGGCGGCTGTGCAAGAGTGCCGTGATGCCGGAATTCGCCCAGTCATGATTACTGGTGACCACCAATTAACAGCACGAGCCATCGCCACCGATTTGGGAATTGCCCAAGAAGGCGATCGCCTGCTCACAGGTCAAGAATTACAGCGGATGAGTGACCAGGAACTAGAGCAAAACGTTGACTTGGTGAGTATTTATGCCAGGGTTTCCCCTGAACACAAACTGCGAATTGTCCAAGCACTGCAACGCCGGGGCAGATTTGTCGCCATGACAGGTGATGGTGTCAACGATGCCCCAGCCCTCAAACAAGCTGATATCGGTATTGCAATGGGCATTACGGGCACGGATGTCAGTAAAGAAGCCAGTGATATGGTGTTACTCGATGACAACTTCGCCACTATTGTCAGCGCTACCAAAGAAGGTAGAGTCGTTTACACCAATATCCGCCGCTTTATTAAATACATCCTGGGCAGTAACATTGGCGAAGTTCTCACAATTGCCGCCGCCCCCTTAATTGGTTTGGGAGGTGTTCCCCTGACCCCCTTGCAAATTCTGTGGATGAACTTGGTAACAGATGGTTTGCCAGCCCTAGCATTAGCTGTGGAACCCCCGGAACCAGATGTGATGAAACGTCCGCCTTTTAGTCCCCGTGAAAGCATTTTTGCCAGGGGATTGGGTTCTTATATGATTCGCATTGGTATAATATTTGCCATTATCACCATTGCCTTGATGTGGTGGGCTTATCAACACACCCATGCTCAAGGCTATCCAGGAAATCCTGAAGCTTGGAAAACGATGGTATTTACTACCTTGTGTATCGCCCAAATGGGCCATGCGATCGCCATTCGCTCCAACAACCGACTGACCATCGAAATGAATCCCTTTTCTAATATATTTGTACTAGCGGCTGTTGTCGTGACTACGATTTTACAGTTGATGCTAGTTTACGTCCCACCCCTGCGAGATTTCTTTGGTACTCACTACCTGACTCTGGAAGAATTGGGAGTTTGTATTGGCTTCAGTGCTTTAATGTTTGTCTGGATTGAATTGGAGAAGATATTTTTGCGGGTTATGGGCAAGAGGGCTGTTTAAAAAGGAAATTTTAGATTTTAGATTTTGGGGAAAGTCAGAGCTAAGGCTTCCTTCGATTTTTTAGCACAGCCTTAGCGACGGTGGAGCGTCACTTTCCAAGACGGATTTTAGATTTATCTTCAATCCAAAATCTAAAATTTAAAATCCAAAATTGCACTTATGTACCTGAAAACTCTACAACTGAGACAATTTCGTAATTACCAAGACCAGAGGGTTGATTTCACTGCTGCCAAAACAATTTTGGTGGGTAATAACGCTCAGGGAAAGTCGAATTTGTTGGAGGCGGTGGAGTTGTTGGCGACATTGCGATCGCACCGCATGGCACGCGATCGCGATTTAGTCAGGGAAGGGGAAGCCATAGCCCAAATTAATGCTCATCTTGAGCGGCAAATAGGTACTAGCGATTTGACTTTAACCCTCCGCCGTAATGGTCGCCGTAGCGTTGCTCTCAATGGCGAGTCTGTACGCCGTCAAATGGATTTTCTCGGTGTTCTCAATGCAGTCCAATTTTCCAGCCTGGATTTAGAACTAGTACGCGGTGGCCCAGAAGGTCGGCGCAATTGGTTAGATACCCTTTTGATTCAACTTGAACCAGTTTATGCTTACATTTTGCAGCAGTATAACCATGTGTTACGCCAGCGCAATGCCTTTTTAAAAAACAACCTAGAGAAGTTGCATACAAAGTCTCTACAATCAGAACTTGCTCTGTGGGATGCACAGTTAGCTATCGCAGGTACACGGGTAATTAGACGCCGCGATCGCGCCATACAGCGATTGGCTGACATCGCTACTGCTTGGCACACCAGCATCAGCGGTAGTACCGAAATTCTGCAAATCAAGTACGCGCCTAATATCCCTTTAGAAGATAACCAACCAGAACAAGTCCAGCAAGCTTTTTTAGCAAAAATTCAACAGCGATCCGTAGCCGAACTACACCAAGGCACTACCCTTGTGGGTCCCCACCGCGATGAAGTAGAGTTAACCATTAACCAGACACCTGCTCGTCAATACGGTTCTCAAGGTCAACAACGAACGCTGGTTCTAGCTTTAAAGTTAGCAGAATTACAATTAATTGAAGAAGTCGTTAAAGAGCCACCATTACTATTACTTGATGATGTGCTGGCCGAACTAGATCTATCTCGACAAAATCAACTGCTTGATGCTATTCAAGACCGCTTTCAAACCCTGATTACCACTACTCATTTGGGTTCTTTTGATTCCCAATGGTTGAAATCATCACAAATTCTTTTTGTCAAGGCAGGAGAAATACAGCAGAATTCAGAATTCAGAATTCAGAACTCAGAATTAGAATAGGTTCTATGCCTTGCTACCAGACCTAGATGATGTACTTCACGCTTGTTCAAATATCCTGTAATCCCAATACTACTCGGTTAAGAAAATTTGTAGGTTGGGTAGAAGGTCGTGAAACCCAACAAAGCCCTGAAAATGTTGGGTTTCGTTCCTCAACCCAACCTACACCAAGGTAATTTTTTAGGCTTAACCGAGCAGTATTGTCTGTAATCCAAGATTATTAATAATAATTAAAATTTCAATATTTGCATTTAAAAAACATAATTTAAGAATAAATAATAAAGGCACAGTGCATAACTCAAGCGTATTAATTTAGTATATACAGCAGCTTTAAAGAAGCGTGAAGTACATCATTTAGGTCTGGTAGCAAGGTATAGAGCCTCTTCTAATTTTGAATTCACCAATTCTGACTCCTGAATTCTGACTCCTGAATTCTGACTCCTGAATTCTGCTGTAACTAATCACTAATCACGTTTTTCTAATCTTTTAAAAACCTTGAGAACCAAAAAAGTGAGGACACTACCGATTAATCCCAACTGCCATAAACCACAGCCGGCAGCAATTCCCAAACCAGCTGAAACCCAAATAGCCGCTGCTGATGTGAGTCCGTGAATTTCCAGTTGCTGTGATGGTTGGGAAGATTGCCGCACAATTTCTCCAGCACCGAGAAATCCCACCCCGGTTGCAATTCCCTGAATCACTCGGCTCAGTGCATCGGGACTAGTCTGTAGCTCACCGGTTTGCAGAGGTATGATGGTGAATAAGGCTGAACCCAAACTCACCAGCATGTGAGTTCTTAGCCCAGCTGGTTTGCGCCTAGTTTGGCGTTCCAAGCCAATAATTCCTCCAATCAGCAATGCGATGCATAGCCGGAAGCTGATATTCAACCAATCATTAGTTGCAAGATAGTAAGTGTTTGGCAAGGTTAGTTTTGGTATGGATAATTATATTTACTAAGTTAATTGGTAATATAGCTTTTAAGAAGAATTCAGAATTGAGACAATACAATCAAGTCCGGATTCAAACATTACCTGATTGTAGACCTTTGTGACGATTCTTTTCCAATAAGATATTATTTTGGTCAATAAATGTAGGTTTGCATTCTTAAATAAGGAATGGCTGTGGCTACGAACAGATAACTGACAACTAACAAATTGAGTGGAAAAACTCTACTGGCTAGACCAAATTAAACTACAAGACCGCGCCAAAGTAGGTGACAAAGCGTTTTACTTAAGCAGAATTATCCAACGTGGCTATCCGGTGGTGCCTGGTTTTGTCGTTTCGGCAGAAGTTTTGCGGCAATTCCTAGAAAATCTCAACAGTTCAGAGTCATTAATTGCTGATTTACCTCACTCTTCGTTACACCTAGATGTCAGTAATTGGCGTCAACTTCAGCAGGTGGCTGGCCGACTGCGTGAAGAAATTCTGACTGCAACTGTGCCACAGCAGTGGGTGAGTAGAATTTTCACAGCAGCCAAAGAATGGCAAACTAACTGTTTGATTTTTCGACCTAGTTTGTCAGTAGCAAATACCACACCGATTGCAGTAAATATATCTGGGTTGCTGGAATCAGTATTTTGTCATTGTCAAGAAGAAGCGATCGCTCTGGCATTAAAACGTACCTGGAGTCAAATATTTCGTGCCAGAAGTTTATTGTATTGGCAGCACACAGGAATTAACCTGCAACAAATTAATCTAGGAATTTTGGTGCAACCTGTAGAAAATGCGATCGCCAGTGGTTTGCTAAAAGCCAACCCCTCTGGGTGGGAAATTGAAGCCGCTTGGGGATTAGGAATTGCCATCGCTCAAGGCGAAGTATTGCCAGATGTCTACTACATTCAAAATGAAACTGGGGTTATCCTGGAGCAACAGCTCGGCAATAAAATGCTGGCTTATGATGTTGATGATGCTTCCTCTACAACTTTTTCCCAACTTCTGACAGACTCAGCCCTAACACCAGATAAAACTTGTCTGATTACTTACGTACTTCAAGAAGCCCAACAAAAACAGTATGCTTTACAACCAGAATACGTACAACAAATAATTGGTCTGGGAACTCAATTAGTAACTGAACTAGGTAAAACCTTTACCATTAAATGGACTATCGCTAGCACAACCACATCTAGCAAGCTCTATTTAACCCAAGTGAGTACTCCCAAATCTGTAATTCCCCACTCACACTTCATCAGGGGACTTGCAGCCTCAGGAGGACGTACTGTGGCAAATGCTTTAGTAATGATGAATTCCCAGCAAAAACCCGAACAAATCCCAAAAGGATTAATTTTAGTAGTACCAACAATTACACCTGATTGGTTACCATTATTGCAACAAGTTGCTGGTATTATCACTGAACAAGGAGGACTAACCAGCCACGCTGCAATTCTGGCCAGAGAATTAGGTATAGCAGCAGTAGTGAACGCAAAATCAGCTACAAGCTTAATTCAAACTGGCGAACGGCTGTTGCTTGATGGCGACAGAGGAGAAGTTTATCGGATCAAAGGAGAAGTCAGAGATGAGGGAGATAAGGGAGATTGGGGAGATAAGGGAGAGCGAGGAGTAAATACCCCCTCATCTTCCTCATCCCCCTCATCCTCCTCATCCTCCTCATCCCCCTCATCCCCCTTTGCTCTACCTATGATTGCTACCAAACTGCTGGTTAACTTGAGTCAGTCCAGCCTGATAGAGCAGGTAAAAAGCTTGCCTGTGGATGGAGTAGGATTGTTGCGTTCAGAATTGATGGTACTAAATATATTAGATGGGCAACATCCTCATAGTTGGATTTTAGGCGGGCGTCAAGCAGAATTGTTAGAGCGTTGGTCTGACCAAATTATGCAGTTTGCTCGGGCTTTTGCACCAAGACCAGTTTTTTATCGTTCTTTAGATTGGCGATCGCCAGATTTGCCTTCATTGAGTGATAGTTTACAATCTTCTTCACAATCGATGTTAGGTGAACGCGGCACCTTCAGCTATGTACGAAATCCGATTGTGTTTGAGTTGGAACTGAAAGCCTTAGCAAGCGTACAGCAATCTGGCTATAGCAATATCCATTTGCTGCTACCTTTTGTTCGGACTGTGGAAGAATTCGTCTTTTGTCGGCACAAAGTTGAGCAAGCTCTTTTAACCCAGGTAGCAGAATTTGAATTGTGGATGATGGCAGAAGTGCCAAGCGTACTGTTTTTATTGCCAGAATACGTCAAAGCAGGCGTAGCTGGAATTTCCATTGGTACAAATGACCTGACCCAATTATTGCTCGGAGTAGATCGAGAACAAGGACAGCTAGCAAAAGTATTTAATGAGCGTCATCCAGCAGTTATGAGTGCGATCGCTCAACTCATCCAGATGGCTAAAAATGCTGGCATACCTTGTTCAATCTGCGGTCAAGCACCAGCCCTTTATCCGGAAATTATCGATCGGTTAGTGGAATGGGGCATAACTTCCATTTCCGTCGAACCTGAAGCGATCGAGCGGACATATCAGGCGATCGCACGTGCTGAACAACGCCTAATTTTAGCAGCAGCACGACGTGAATTAAAAGAGAAAACATCTCAATGAAAATACTCAAAAGCATCGAAATAATTTTTTTGTTTTTATGTATACCAACTTTTATATTAGGAATAATCTACTTTCATGAAGATGTTATCATCAGATTATTTGGTGATCGTTTGACATCATCTTTAACCCAACCAGTTCGTCAATTCACAACAATATATTTGATATTTTTATCTTGGAGTTTGCTCTCGATTCCCATTGGTTTAGAATTGACAGTTATCAAAATTTTCAAAAAATATTGGTTTTCATCACTAATTTTGTTAATAGCAACAATTCTCAACGGTATGTTAGTAATTGACTTTATGACAGCTTGGTATCAAATCAGCCGTGGCTGGTAATAAGTAGGCCAACTTAGTTAAATAATCTTCAGGTGATATATTCCCATCTTCTTTTATAAGTCAGCTTAGATATTCTAGCGATGCCTTCTCTTTCTGAGACGCTACCGCGAACGGCAAAGCTGGGCTAACGCACTCAGTCCAAATGGCAAATAGACTTCTTGCATAAATCAAAAAAAAGAACCCCACCCCGCCTTTGACTTACGTCAAAGTCTCCCCTCCCGAAGAGCGGGGAGGGGCTGGGGGTGGGGTGTTAGGGGACTTTTGCAAGAGACTCCATGAGCTGCGTTCACAAGGAACAATGAAAATTTCTTTTCCCTACTCCCCACTCCCCACTCCCAACTTCCTGTTTTCAAGGCAGGTCTATTAGTTAGCGCTAGTACAAACCATTCTCTAAAAATTGGGCATCTCCAGAAGATACTCAAATCAAGCAGATAACTTCTTTATTGCAGAATAAAAACTGGATGATGTTAATAGCTAGTTCGAGCAAGCAGATTTTTTCGAGATTCATCTCTTTAATATAAATCAATCATTTTCTATCACCAGTTGGTGGATAATTTCTGTTAATCCAAATTGATTGTGCCAATGGGGAATCAACTTTTTAATTCTCATCAAATCTTCATCTACTTGAACTGTAGTTCATTTTTTATAGGAAGTTTGAGGGGAACACTAAAATCAATCGGGTTGAGCAAGGTAGTTACCAATGAGCCAAAGCTGTCCTATCTCCAATACTTGTGCTTGTTATAATATTCGCTGCCAAACTGGGGAAGCAGGCAGACTTTTTCTCTGGTTCCCCGTTTCACATACCCTGACAAAAGTCACCTCATACCTACAGCAATTAGGCGTTGAGTATGAGCTGATGCACCAGCGACCAGGCCTGAGTTTGAACTGTAAACCTGGACAGGCTCAAGAAATTGCCCTTAACTTGGCTCAGTTCCTTGCACCAAGAGAATTAAGAGAGACCCAAGTCCTTTTGATTCAAGGTGCTATCCAACCTCAACTCCAAGATTTTAGTGATATTGCCTCATTGCAACGGTTTATTAAGTTCAGTCAGTCCGACTGGTTAGTGGAAATGTTGGCAAGGGAACGATTTACCACTCACTTTCAACCGATTGTCTCGATTCAGGATACATCGGAGATTTATGGATATGAATCGTTGTTGCGGGGGTTGGATGAACAAGGCAATTTAGTACCACCGGAATCAATCATGGAGTTAGCAAGCGAAGCTGGACTTTTACCCCAACTCGACCGACTTGCTCGCCTCAACACAATCAAGCAATTTACCCGTCATCAAGTGAGCGGGCGGATTTTCATCAATTTTTCACCAACTGCGCTTTATGACCCTGTTTATTGCCTACGCAGTACGGTAGAAGCAATTGATCGAGCAGGTATTGAACACGAACAGGTTGTCTTTGAAGTCGTGGAATCAGACAATCCTCAAGATTTAGCCCACCTCAAAGCTGTGATTCAATACTACCGCGATACTGGGTTTTTAGTTGCCCTTGATGACCTTGGTTCTGGGTATTCCAGCCTAAACTTGCTGCATCAGTTACGGCCAGATTTTATCAAGTTAGATATGCAGTTAATTCGAGATGTGCATCAAGACTTGTATAAAGCCTCGATTACTGAAAAGCTTCTAGAGATTACTCAAAAATTAAATATCCAAACCGTCGCCGAAGGAATTGAGTGCATTGAAGAACTGAACTGGCTGCGAGAACGAGGCGCAACCTTCGCTCAAGGCTATTTGATTGCCAGACCAACTGCTGTGCCTAGCACTACAACCCCTCACTTTGATGTGCTGACGTTAACTGTAACATCGCCATCTCGTAAGCAAATTGAGCAGCGCATCCAACAGCAAAGTCAGTTCGAGCGAATTGTCGCAGCTGTCACCCAGCGCATTCGCCAATCCTTGCAGTTAGATGAAATTTTGCAAACCACGGCAGACGAGGTAAGACAACTGTTTGATGTAGACCGAGTAGTGATTTATCAGTTTAAGCCAGACTGGAGTGGGTTAGTTGCAGTAGAGTCTTTAGCGCAAGGGTGCATGTCCATTCTGGGATTTCATGTGATGGACACATGCTTTCAATCTACCCGTGCAAATTACTACCAACAAGGCAATAGTAGAGCGATCGAAGACATTGAAACTGGTGGACTATCGCCGTGTCATGTTGAACTGCTGCGGAGTTTGCAAATCCGGGCGAACCTTGTGGTGCCTATCTTGCAGCAAAAGCGTTTGTGGGGACTATTGATTGCTCACCAATGTTCTAACACTAGGGTATGGGAGCAATCGGAGATTAATTTGTTTAAGCAGCTAGCAAGCCAAGCTGCGATCGCCATTCAGCAATCAGAACTTTACCATCAATTACAACAAGCAAACCAAGAATTACAGCGCCTTGCTTCTTCGGATGGTCTGACCCAAGTGGCAAATCGCCGCTGCTTTGATGACACCTTCAACGCCGAATGGCAACGATTGGCACGAGAGCAAGCCTCACTGTCTTTGATTTTATGTGATGTCGATTACTTTAAACTTTATAACGATACTCACGGACATCTCGCAGGAGATGATGCACTCAGACACGTTGCCAAAGCAATCTCTCAGACAATTAAACATCCTGCTGATTTAGTTGCTCGGTATGGTGGAGAAGAGTTTGCAGTCATTTTACCGAATACTGATGTCGAAGAAGCCATTGCAGTTGCCAGAGAAATCCAGACTAATATTAGGGCATTACAACTGCCTCATCTCAATTCTCAAGTTAGTCAATTCATTACCCTCAGTCTTGGCGTAGCAACAATCACTCCTCATAGTCAATCATCTCCCGCAACCTTAATTGCTGCTGCTGACCAAGGACTCTATCAGGCAAAAGCACAAGGGAGAAATTGTGTGGTCAAGATAGACTGTGAAAATGGTCAAGGTTAGGGGAGTAGGGAGTAGGGAGTAGGGAGTAGGGAGTAGGGAGTAGGCAATAGATTTTTTTCACGAATTATTTAGGGCTGGTATAAGACATTAACTGATTGTAAAATCTTCAAATCAACAGGCTTTCAAGCCTGTTGCCGATTGCCTGGTAGAAAAAACCACAAAATCAAAATCGAAAAATTGCTGCTGCTGATGCGCCATTTGGCATTTTATCTAGCTCCACGGTGTACACTTGTCCACCATTTAAAAGCGTATGAATGGCAGCAAAATCTAATAAGTCTTGGTCTTCCGGTTCTGGTTTTGGGTGTAGATCTACAGCCATTGTTTCCGGATCAAATTTTCCCCAAATCTGCTGTCCCACTGGCACAAACAAATAATCAATTCTTTGGTAATAAGCAGCTGAAATGATTTCGTTGAAATTACTAGAAGCTTTACCAGTTCCTTCACCAGCTAGTTGTTGATAAAGTTCCATTACTTGCTTTTGATGTTGATGAAACAAAGGTTCAACAATGTGCCAAGCTTGGTCTTGTAATTCTTCCGGCTTGATGAATTCCGGATTACCTGTAAGGGGTTCTTCCACCAAATGATTGTAAGTATTTGCTTGTTGATAAATCGGGAAAAGATATTCAACCCCAGCCAAAACTAAAGGTGCTTTTTGCTCACGTAATTTTTCATGTAATGCTGTATCAACAGCGTAACAAAATTGGAGAATATCTTCCTGATGCTTATCTCTGTCGGGACTTCCTTGCCCGTGAAATGTACCGGGGTGTGAAGAAGCATTGGCAGCTCCCCTTTTAGATGTGCCGATTCGGTGCTGCACCCCTTTTTGAATTTCATCTTCTAAGAGAGTTTCATCTAAACTCTTGGGCATATTTTCGACTTCTATTTGGTCGAGGCTGTAGCGAGTTCCCTCAAAAAACTTGACATCGTTTTGGCTAAGGGCGAGGACGTAGAAGCTACCATCATTATTGAGCAAATGTAGCAGCGGTTTCAAGTGGAAGCGATCGCTCACAACTACCAGTTCTGGAAACTCCATTGGCAGTTGGTAGTAGCGAAACACTTGCGGAGAAATAAATATTACTAGCCCGTGGTCTTGGTGTTCCCAGAACTCACTCGTATCTAGTTCCATCGCTGGCTGGAGAAGATTTAGGGCTTCAGTATGGCGAATTGGGTAGACGCCTTGCGGCTTGTCGCTAGACATCGCATCCAAGCGTTCCTCAGCTTCACGGATTAAATTTTTGAACCGAATGGGGTTTTGTCGAACCTCTGGCCCCGCTTTTTGCATAGGCATATACAGAGAAATACATGGGGATTGAGAATTTTCTGCTAAAGTTTTGAGTTCATCAATAGATAATAGATTCATATTCTTCAACTCCGATCTCAGTCAATAAAAACTAAACAACCTAGATTCATTTCAAATCTCACGTTGTAAAGCTGCATCTTTCTTTTGACACGGAATTAACTGGCGTGTATACCCTTCTTTAGATGGAAAAAAATAGTGCGTTCGGAATTGAATTAGTTTAGTTTTTGTTGCGACAAACCTACACCTACCCATTCAGCTAGCGTTCCGTTTGCGAAACGTTATCTAGGAAAGGAAAGGGAGGTGTAGGTACTTGACTTATCCAGGGTTGTGAGTGTTAGGATTTGCTGATTGTGTTTTGATGGCATATCCATTTTTGGGTTGCACAATAAAACCCAAAGTTACTCGTTTCATAATCCAGTACAGTGCCACAAGTATCACAAAGGTGACAGCAATAATTACCAATGGCTGTTTACCAAGAATTTCTTCAACACCTTTGGTCAATACAGCATCCGGTTGAGTAATAAAATCCCAACTGTTGAAACGTAAGAAACGCCCCCAATAAATACCAACAGCACAGAGAGCATGGGTAATCAATTCAAGCCGCCAAATCCATTCACTCTTGCCGATGCGATGTAAGTAGTAACCCCAATTGATTAACGATATTACATAAGCTTGAAATCCAGATAAAATTACTAGTAGATACACAGGAATTAGTACTAAAGTAATCATCCAGACGGATTGAATTGTGCGGATATCGTCTATCAAATGAATGACATCAGTCAACAAATATGGTGCATTCGGTAAGAATGCGTAGAAAACTAAGAATCCTAGCCACCAGAGCCAAGTACCACCACGCTTAATGCGAAATAGCCATACACTCAAAGCTAAAGGTATAAAAGCCAGAAATAAATTCCAAGTCATCCAACTCATATTAATTCGTAAGACTTGTACAACTCTGGCTATCAATTCTTCTTTCATAGGTGCTAACTCAGAAGACGTTTAATTGATCTAAATTTACTTTGTAGTGTTAATGCGATCGACTGATAAAGTTTCTGTAATCCCAAGAAAGGGGATTGGGGATTGGGGATTGGGGATTGGGAAATAGTATTTTTAATGTTATTACCTAGTCCGTAGTCCTTATTCCATTTTAGTCAATCGGCTTAAGCCACTAGTATAGCCAGAAAATCATCGGGGTAAAATCTACCACAGAAAGGAAGTCTGACCTGCAAAACGCTACAGAATAGCTTAGGGGGACTTTTTGAATTGGAATACTTAGTCTGTCCTAGCTATTATATTGATTTCATTGTGTGGTGTTAGAGTTCCAGAAGTACCCTAAAGTTTTTCTGAGAATGGGGAATGGGGAATGGGGAATAGGGAATAGGGAATAGGGAATGGGGAGTGTCAAAAATTTTTCTTCCCTACTCCCCACTCCCCTCAAAATGAAAGTTACGGAAAGATGTGCAAATTGGTATAAATATCTAACGCACCAACACTCTACTGCGCGGACCGATCGCTTGTTTGGGTGAAACAGGTTTTGTACAGCTATTGACAGAATCCTTTGAACAAGCAGTTTGAGCCAAGATTGCAGGGTTGACAACTACTTGATTGACTGCTGGAGAATTACCACTACTGAATTCCATGTTAGGTGTAGTAGACAGCGATGAAGAATTAGCCCCAGGTGTGTAGCTTGTAGTCGTTGGCGAAGCGATCGCACTACCACCATCAAAGATTGGCGCAACATTCATTGTGCTACCACCATCAAAGATTGGTGCAATATTCATTGTGTTACCACCATCAACGATTGGCGCAACATTCATTGTGTTACCACCATCAACGATTGGCGTAACATTCATTGTGCTACCACCATCAACGATTGGCGTAACATTCATTGTGCTACCACCATCAACGATTGGCGTAACATTCATTGTGCTACCACCATCAACTACTGGTGTGGGAGTGGGTGTGCTACCACCATCAACTACTGGCGTGGGAGTGATGAGAGTTGCAGTTGCAGGTACTTTGATTGTCACTCTCGCTAGGGGAGAATTAGTCATTTCCAAAGATGTCACCTTTGGCGAACCTGGGAGATCGGACTTGAAATCAAAGACTGTGGGGGTTGCACCACCATTGCGATCGCTATACCTGACACCATATCCACTCACTTCAAAAGTTCCCTGATACTGGTTTCCAGTCTTTGGGTCAGTAACAGTACCAGTATAGTAGCCTCTTGTGAGATTAAATTCATCCTGAACTACTCCTTGAAATGTAGTTCCGGCCAATCTTCCCTGGTATTTATAAGGTGTCAACTCCCCGCCAGAGAGAACAGGTGAAGTGAGAACACCGTTGAAGGAGACAATCGGAATGCCTTTAAAGTCAACAAAATAATGCAAACTACCATCAGAGCGTGTTTGGACTTGCACATAGTCTGACTTGTATACAGGAACGTAATTAGGATTGTTTTTAGTACCCAAGTTGCGCGAGTAAGTCCCCGTGTCGTCTGTGTCAACACGAGTGGTGCTTTGATTGAAATTCGGATTAATGCTGGGAAGTTGAATGGTACCTGATAATGTCCCAGTGCTTTGAATTGTGATTTGAGCCAAAGCACTTGTTCCACCTAAAGCAATCATGACTGCGGCTAAACTACTGCTGCTAAAAACTACACCATAGAATTTTGGATTTTGAGATTTTGCGGAAAGTCTGAGCGCCGGTTTCCGGCGATCAGAACTTTCCAAGACGGATTTTGGATTTTTGCAAGTGGTGTGAGTTGATGAATTTAATTTCATGAAAAAGTTGCTCCTTTAATCACCTACGAAAAAATACGTATGGGTTTTTCCTTCCTTTTATTGGGTAATAGCAGCATTTCAGTACTGAACTATTCCGTAATAAAAAAGCGTATTTGATTACATTTACATCAGTACAAACTTAAAACCGGAAAGTTGCTCTTAATGCTCCAACTAGCAAAGTATCGTTAGCAGCATTGTGATCCGGGTTGAAAATAACGAATAAGCCTGGAGTCAGGGCAATATTGTCACTCAGTTGGGCGCGGTAAAAAAGTTCTACGTGAATTGATGTGTCACTGCGTCCGCCTGCTGTCCCCCCATTAGAAAAGTTGGGAAAGTTAAATCCCTCAGGTAAAGTGCTAGAAGTAATTTTCGGCGGTTGTCCCACAAGAACGCCTCCTAAATTTCCAGGACGCAGCAAATTGGGAAAAGCCGCAAACACCATCCAGTTAGTAGTTTCTACACTTCCAGAAAGATTGGATGGTTTGGAGGAAGTGAAGCCACCCCAACCACCCAGCTGCAAGTTAGGGTTAATTCGCCAAGTAACGGTAGCGCCAATTGCTTGGGTATCGAAAGCTGTAGCATCTGCAAAAGGCGAAATCAGTTGAGCATCGCCGATACCATTTCCCAGTAAGCCATCTGGGGAGTGGGAATAAAGATAATGTACACCGATATCGATGTTATCGCTGGGTGCTAAACTTAACTGAGCGCCAGCAGTAAATCTACCACCAAATAATCCGCCCCGGTTGATATTGCCGGCAAAACTGGGAATTTCTGCACTATAAACGCCTTGCAAACTAATGCGATCGCTAATTTGCCAGTCAAAACCTATACCACCCGTGCCGTTACCAATGCCTAAAATCGGGTTACGTTGACCAAATAGAGAAATTGCACCGTCGCTAGAACCTTCTAATGGGCTAATACCGCGAAAGGTATTGATGGGGTTAACTCCGGCAGTACCGACGACAATTCCCAAGTTCTTCGAGGCCAGAAATCGATAAGATAAATCACTGATAACTAGATTGTTGTCTGTATTGGACTCGAAACCCAACCGTCCCATATTGGTAGATACCAAGGACGCATTAGAACCCAAATTACCAGCAGACAACCCTGTTAACAGTAAATCTCGCCCGGTAAATGAAGTTGCTAAGGTTAGTTGGGCGCTACTTGTGAAAGTCAGATTCGTTTTTCCCTGGCGTTCAGGTATTCCATCTCTAGGAAACAAATCTGCGTTGGTGGTATTGGTTCCCTGAAGGCTAAAAACAGCTTGACCAAATAATCTGGTAGTTGTGGAAAACTGATTGTTTTGTAATTCACTTGTCTGGTTTTCGAGAACCTCGACACGCTGCTGTAATTGTTGCAACTCTGCTTTGAATTCACCTTGCAACCTTTGCAGCAGGATTAAATCTTCATTGTTAACAGTGTTAAGTTTATTGTTAGCGTAGGCGTAGCCCAACCCAGGCATCGCTTCGTTAATCTTCTCTAAACAAGCATTTACACCAGCCGCAAATTCATAACGGCTAATAGTACGATTCCCCAAGTAAGTACCATCAGCATATCCCGCAATGCAGCCATAACGTTCTACCAAAGACTGCAAAGCACCAAAAGCCCAGTCAGAAGGTTGCACATCTTCAAGTTGTGATACCGAGTTGACTTGAGACATTGGGTTGTCTGAGTGTGGTGAATCGGGATAATTTTCGTCAGGTTCCTTTGTTAGAGGTTGGGTATTTTTTGATTCAGGCGAGTTAGAAGAACTGAGAAATTGAATTTTTTCTCTACTTTTTTTCAGTATATTTTCGTAGTTACTTTTTACAGTTGTTGAGGTATCTGTATCTGGATGTACAAATTCAGGCGGTGTAATTTCAGCAGGTGGAACTACTTGAGATAAATTTTCTTGTGTTGACCGCTGCACCAGATTATCTGATTCAATTACAGGCTGTTCCGGTAAATTGGGCGCAGATATTGGCGCTGTTGCTAGCACACTCGCCATCAGTAAACTCATATCACTCCTGGTATTTCATTTGACTTGCACCAACATTTCTTTTGACAGACAAAGTTGCTGTGTATCAGGAAAATTTCCAAAAAAAGAGTGATAAAAATTACTTTGTTTGAGGGGGTGTTTGTAAAGTCTAATTTATTACTAGATTGATAGCAGGTAGTCTACTGCCGTTTGATAAACTTGAAGATGTCAAATTGATATCGAAGCCACGATATCAAATAACGCTCGATTATTTAAGCAGTTTAAAAGTTGATTCGCTAATTTTGTCTGCAATGACACGAACGTTGTCTACACAAGTAACTTTCGATTCTTTATCTGAAGATGACATGAATCGAAAAGTGCGATCGCTTGTAGCAGCAGTTCCTGTGTCTTCTGCCCTTTTCGCTAACTCTCCAATCGAGTCAGGAGCTATTAACGGTACACTATAGCGATTTTCATTTGAATAAGATACACGGTAGGGGCACAACATGTTGTGCCCCTACCAATTCTCTGTACTCCACGCAGCTCCCGTGTCAATCAGGCTGACTACAATATTTATTCATCTGATTCACTAACTTATCTGACTGCTTGCCGATAGTTTCAGCGGCTGTCAGTGATGAATCAATTTCGACTCTTGCCTTTTGAATTCTCTCTCTACCAGTTGCCGAGGCTTCTGCTGTTTTTGTTGCACCCAGCGCCCTACCGGCTTTGGCGATCGCTTGACTGAGATTCTGAAAAATCTTGACAAAACCGCTTTGATATTCCTTCAACTTGGGGTCTGTTAAATTCAGTTCCTGAATCGATTTAGTAATAAATTCCAAATCTTTAGATAGCTGGATGCTAGTTATCACCTGCGTTCCTTTATTTTTATCAATCAGTGATGTTCCTTCATTGACAACTTTAATCAGTCGCTGGCACTGGGAGATTTTAGTTTCGCTGCAACTAGTAATGAAGAAAGCAATGCTCAGGCTAACAGGAGCAAGAACAGTATATTTATGTGAAACAGACATTAACACCCCAACAGCAATAAAACTGAGAATATAGTATTCAATATTACGAGTAAAGGAGGTATTTGGGCATTGGGCATGGGGGATTGGAAATAGCGAATGAGTCTTTGAACTCCATTAATGAGTCTTTGAACTCTGTTAATGAGTCTTTGAACTCCGTTAATGAGTCTTTGAACTCTATTCGTCTACCTCAATGTCCCATGCCTCATACCCCATACCCAAATTACCAATCTATTGGCAAACCCAACTGGTCTAAAGTAGCACCATCTCGCAAAAGTGGCTGAATGTCACTGTCTATTTCAATGCGACCACCAGATAGCACTAAAGCACGTTGAGTAACTCTACTTAACCAATGCAAGTCATGAGAGGCAATTAATATCACCTCCACAGGTAACCTGAATAATACTTGTGCCAAATGACGCCGCCACGCTGGATCGAGACCGTTAGTCGGCTCATCCAAAATCAGAATTGTCGGTTCTAGGGCTAAAATCGAGGCTAAGGCAGCCAGGCGTCTTTGTCCACCGGAGAGTTCGTGAGCAGAACGATTGGCGTAGGCTTCTAGACCGAAATCTGCTAATAACTGGCGGGCGCGATCGCTAGCTTCTGCTGCTGACATGCCATAGTTGCGTGGCCCAAAGGTGACATCTTCTAAGATGGTGGGCATAAATAGTTGGTCGTTGGCATCTTGGAAGCTAAAACCGATTTGACGACGTATTTGCGGTAAAGTTTTCGGTTGTACAGGGATGCCATTAATCGTAATTTTCCCAGATTGCGGTTCTTTTAAGCCGATTAGGTTCTCCAGCAAGGTGCTTTTTCCAGAACCGGTGGCTCCCATCAAGGCCACGCGATCGCCTTTGTTCAAGGTAAAAGATATTTCTTTTAATACTGGTTCTTGGCGGGAATATGCATACACCAAGTTCTCAACCTCGACTACAGCAGCGTGGGGTTTATGGGTTGATGGTTGGGTAGAAGTCAAAGATTTCAAAATTTACCTATGTAAGGGAATGGGGAGTGGGGAATGAGGAATTTGTAGAGACGCGATTCATCGCGTCTGCGCCAAGCCGGTTAAATTTTGTAAGAAGTTAGGGTGACAGTAGCAGCGATCGCCCAAGCTACTAATAACCCAAAACGCTCTTTTGGTCTGAGGGTCGAATCTATGGGCAATTGTCCGTTGTAACCACGAGCTACCATTGCAGCGTATACTCGTTCTGCCCTATCTAAACTGCGGAGGTATAAGGCTCCAATCATGGCAGCACTAGTGTAGCGCAGCCATGCCCCAGTTCCAGTTAGACCTCGTAATTGAGCGCTGCGTCGCATACGTGTGACTTCTGATAGCAAAATCTCCATATATTGCCCAGCTAGCAGCAAGTTTTCTTTGATTGGTGCTGGTACGGGTAAGCTTTTGAGGGCGATCCCGAAACTGTGAGGCGGCAAGGTTAACAAAAAACTATTCATGGTAATCAGACAAACCAGGGAACGAACTAGCAAAAAACTGGCTCGTTCCCATCCCAAGGGCAATGCCAGCAATGACAAAAAAATTAACTCTGTACCGAGTAATCCTCCTAGCTGGCGAATTGGTACGCGTAACAGCCAAGCCCACAAAAGTGCGATCGCTCCATACACACCCAGCCCATACCAAGCATGATGCTTTAATAAAGCTGCCCCTACTACAATCACTAGAGACAGTTGCAAACGTAGCGGTAAGGAAAGTTTAGGCATTCTTCGGTTTCACTATCTTGGCAATCCCAAAAGCAACGGCAAAGCAAACCGCAGCTCCCACAAGTCCAGCGATACTAGTGCCAATTGGCCCCAAATCCTTAATCTCATAATCAGCTAAGGGAGTTGGCACAATTATCCGTACTTTCCCGGCTAAGTCAATGAAACCGGTATTTTCAGCAACTTTCTCTAAACCATCAGGCCATGCTGAGGCAAACAGTGATAGCACTCCCGCAATTAAGAAAATGCTGACGATGGGCACTGACCATCCACGAAACTCATGCTGTTCGCCTGGTAATAAATCTGGCCGGGCAGTGGCTAAGTAAGTCAGTACACCGCCGGTAATCAACCCTTCACCAATGCCAATTAGAATATGAACGCCTGTCATGGCTGGTAAAACTATGGCTACAGGCGCAGTTCCAGATAGGGCTAGCTCAATGGCTGCTGCTACAGCAGCTACTACTACACTGACACCAGCTGCAATGCCAGCAGCTAACGGTAAACGCCCTTTAGCCCCCCCTAATAACCGCTGCAAGGTTTGGGTTAAAATCCACCCTACCCAAACACCAATTACTGCCATGTTCAAAATATTTGCGCCCAATGCCGTAATTCCACCATCAGCAAACAGCACGGCTTGAATAATTAGAACTGTGGCAATACACAACGTTCCTGCCCAAGGACTGCCCAAAACGATCGCCGCTAAGGTTCCCCCCAACAAGTGACCACTAGTACCTCCTGCTACCGGAAAATTAATCATCTGGGCAGCAAAAATAAAGGCGGTGGTTAATCCCAGTATGGGAGCGCGACGGACACCAAAAGCCTCTTGCGATCGCCCTAAGGCTATAAAAAGTGCTGCCACACTCGCTAAACCAGTAGCTCCTGCCACTGGCACAGAAACAAATCCATCAGGAATATGCATAACTTACCCTGTATTTTAGATATTTATTTACTCAAAACAAGTAACGGCATTAAATTAATAACAAACAAAATTTTTCTCCTTTTTGCAATGCCCTATTGGGGGATTTTGTTGTGTTACTTTTGACAGATTTACAATACAATAATTACTCAATGGTATGCTGATTTTTTTGTTTTTATTAATTTTTGTGAATTTTAATTTGATACATGGTATTAAACTTGGAGCGATTATTGCAAAAGTAAAAAATTTCGATAAATGTTCTATGAAAACATGAGCTGAGTTTTAAGACCGGAAGTGGAAAAATCGTCCTTGGACTACCTCGTCGATAATTAGGCAGAACTTACGCAAGCTGAGACCGAAAACCTTGCAAGTACTGCTATATCTTCTTTGACATACGCTTTAATCCCATCTTTGATTATTTCTGAAATTCCTCTTTGAATTGTATTGAGAGGAACATTTGCAAAACTGAAGACAATCAAACGCAGAAGTAGATAGCTGAGGTTGAATTACAGCTTCAATATAATTATGAATTAATAATTCATAATTCATAATTAAAAAGGGTTTGTTACAACCTGCCTAGTGATGGCAGCCTTACTTCAGCTAGGGTTTACAGCAGTTTTCATGTATTTGAACCACATCTGTCGTAGGGGCACAGCAATGCTCATTGGTGTCAACTTCACGTGAAACCCTTGTCAAGACGTGATTCTGAATTCACTCACTTACCATTACTCACAGCGTCACCCCACTCCGGTTTTGTCTAAAGCCAAAACCGTCTCTCCCCTTAGTACTACCCTGTATACACAAGTCGGATGTAAAGTAGGTGCAGAGGATTTTGAAGAGGCAAAAAATATGGATAATCCCATCTTAATTCACGCTGCAACGATACCAAGAAAAGCATTTGGAGACCCTCGGTTGATAAAAAGGGGGTAGCCTTATATCAAGCTATGCGAAAGCACCAATCGATAAATATTCGGCAAATAAGTCGAAATTGGGCAGAACAGATGGCTTATTATCGGTTTTTGGAGAATGAAAAGGGTAAAGCGTTTGTGGGACAAGCGTTTGAGCTTAAGTTAACACCAATGAGCTATGGTGTGCCCTTACCGCGTGGTCTATTTACCTGAAAATAGCTGTAAATCCCGACTTGAAACATAATTATGAGTGCTGAGTGCTGAATACAGAATGCTGAGTAAATAAACTTACTCAATACTGATGTACTTGGGGTTATGTCTCGCTCTTAAAAGTAGGCGGAATCCTTTTTTCAGGAGAAAGTTGATACCCCGCAAGAAAGTGGCTGTTCTTGTAACTCTTCATCATCATGAGTTATTAGCTGTAATAATATTAAAAAAAATATTCATAAGATTTACAAATAAAGTATTTGTTCACTGAGCTAAGTTAATGGTACACTGTATCTATTCTGGTATAAATAATTGTGTATAAATAGATAAAGATTGCCATAAGCATAAACAGTAAAATCTAAAAATTAGATGAATTTAGTAAAAATACTGGAAATTAAAGTACCGAAATTACTAAACTTTCAAGATAGGAAGCCATAACAAAAATACAAAATGTGAACAAATCGGATTGAACCAAGAAAGCCAGGAGATGTTCGGCTCTAATGACCCCAGTATATACACACCTTTCTTATGTTATTTGAAATATGAGAACAAACTCATCCAACTCACTATTAACAGTTCCAACTGGTCCACTCAAGATTTCAGAATTACCTCCTAACGATCTGGATACAAGTAGCGAATCTATGTATCTTTCCCTAGTGATTCCTACTTATAAAGAACGTGACAACATCGAGAAGATAGTTAAGATATTGAGTCAGTTACTGGATGAATCAATTCCAGGAAACTATGAACTAATTGTGGTAGACGATGATAGCCCAGACAGGACTTGGGAAATAGCACAATCCTTGACGACAGAATATCCACAGTTGCGGGTGATGCGACGCCAAGAGGAACGGGGGCTGTCTTCAGCAGTAATTCGTGGCTGGCAAGCAGGCACGGGGAATGTGTTGGGGGTGATTGATGGAGATTTACAGCATCCACCAGAGGTACTGATACAACTGTTCCGTAGTGTTGAGCAGGGAGCAGATTTAGCAGTAGCCAGTCGTCATGTAGAAGGAGGCGGCGTCAGTAGTTGGAGCGTAGTCAGGCGTTTCTTGTCTCGTGGCGCTCAGTTGTTAGGCTTGATTATCTTACCAGGGGTACTGGGGAGAGTTTCCGACCCGATGAGTGGTTATTTTATGGTGCGCCGGGGTGCGATCGCCAATGCAGCACTCAATCCAGTAGGATACAAAATTCTTCTAGAGGTAATTGGGCGGGGAAAGGTAAACGAAGTAGCCGAAGTTGGGTATGTATTTCGGGAACGCACAGAGGGTGAGAGTAAAGTCACATGGAAGCAATATATAGATTACATCCACCACTTAGTGCGGTTGCGGCTTTCCACAGGAAGGGTAGGACGATTTAAAAGAAAAGTTAATTTTCCCGTTGGTCGATTCATCCGCTTTGGTTTGGTTGGCTTGAGTGGGGTATTTGTGGATATGGCAGTGCTTTACTTACTGAGCGATCCGACTACGTTAGCTTGGCCATTGACACGCAGCAAAATCATTGCTGGTGAAATTGCAATTTTAAATAATTTCTTGTGGAATGACGCTTGGACGTTTGCCGATGTCAGCGCCAGACAGCAAGAATGGCATCAACGTGCCAAACGTTTTGTAAAATTTAATGTGATTTGCCTTGCCGGACTGGTATTAAATGTACTGATATTAAATTTAGTGTTTAATTTCCTGATTCCTAACCGTTATATTGCCAATTTAATTGCGATCGCAGTTGCTACTATCTGGAATTTCTGGGTAAATTTGAAACTCAGCTGGCGTGTCACGGATACGAAATAGTCACAACGAGGGATTTGAGATTGGAATTTTTGTTTTTAGATTTTAGAACGAACTTAAATCTAAAACGTCAAATCTACAAATCCATGAGTGTGAGGCTGGGCTATGAAAGTTTTTTTTGGGGATGCATACCATTTTTGCAAAAAGACTATCTTGTTGTTGCCTGTCTGTGCTGCCCAAATTCTGCCTGATAGAGGTAAAAAATCTACCCTGCAACAGATACCTTTGCACAAGTGGTATGCTCCCCTTTTTCCTAGCTGGTTTCATCCTTTGATGTGGTTTATTATCGGCTTCGGCTTGCGTCTAATCAACTTGACTGCCAAGCCTCCTTGGACAGATGAATTTTCCACCTTAGTTTTTAGCTTGGGGAATAATTTTTTAGGAGTACCCCTAAATCAAGCGATCGCACCTGATATCCTATTGCAACCACTACAACCAAACCCAGCTGCTAATATTGGTGATGTAATTCATAACTTAGTGACACAAGATACCCATCCACCACTGTATTTTGTCCTAGCTTATTTGTGGATGAAATTATTTCCCAGCGAAGGAGGATTAGTATCGCTATTTGCAGCGCGATCGCTACCAGCTTTCATCGGTGCAATCTCCATACCTTGTGTTTACTTATTAGGTAGAGTAGCATTTCGTTCGCCATTGGTGGGAAACTTTGCTGCTGCCATCATGGGAGTATCACCATACGCTGTTTTTTTGTCACAAGAAGCACGCCACTACAGTTTAGCAGCCTTGTGGGTAATTGGTTCCCTCACCTGCCTAGTAATTGCCACACGTCATCTTCAAAACCGCACACCATTACCGATGTGGGTAGCACTTACTTGGGTAGAAATTAATGCTTTGGGTTTTGCTACTCATTACTTCTTCAGCCTTACTGTTTGCACTGAAGCAGTAGTTTTAATGTTTCTAGCTTGGTATCAAAAACAAACCAGCACAAAATTTTCTCTGCTATTCTCTTCTGGCTGGCAGCGCATCTATGCCGTTGCTACAGGTACTTTGATCGCCAGTTTAATTTGGTTACCAATCTTTCTAGAAAATAGAAATCGTGATAATTTGACCGAATGGATTCGAGGTTCCCGTAATGGACTAGATTGGATCAGCCCAATTTTTCAAGCTTTAGGAACATTGATTACCATGATTTCGCTGTTACCAGTTGAATCTACACAACTATTGGTTGTGATTCCTTCAGGGCTGGTGATGCTGATTTTCTTTATTTGGGCAGTACCAATTTTAGTGCGTGGGATTAAGGTTCAACTACAACACCCAGAAAACCGGATAATGATTCAGGTGGTGGCTGGAGTTGCTATCAGTGCGATCGCTTTGTTCTTTATTTTTACCTATTTTTTAGGTATTGACCTAACCAGGGGCGCTCGCTATCACTTTATTTACTTTCCCAGTATCATTGTTTTACTAGCAGCAAGTTTGGCAGTTTGTTGGCATCCCCCCAAAGAATTAATCAATAAAAGTATAGGCAGATGGGGAATCAATGGGAAAAAAGCTGCAATCTTAATTTGGTTAATGGCATTTGTTAGTGCAACTACAGTATTGTGCAATCTCGGCTATCAAAAATATTATCGCCCTGACCTTTTTGTGCAATTAATTCAACAAATATCTCCAGTACCAATATTAATTGCCACCACTCATAAAACTTATGTTCACACTGGGGAAATGATGGGGATAGCTAGGGAAATTAAACTGGGAAATTCCCCTCAAAATCCCCTGTTTCTCCTTGCTCATCAAGACCAAGACCCAAATACTTCTACCATTGCTCTGGAAAATACTTTAAAGACACTACCACGACCTTTTGACTTGTGGTTAGTAAACTTTCACGCCCCCGTAGCAGAAGCTGTCAAAACATGTGTTATTTCTGACACTCAATCTTTGCCAAACGTGGACGGCTACGAATATCAACTTTATCATTGCCAAGGGGGATGAGGGGGATGAGGGGGATGAGGGAGTAGGGGAGATGGGGAGCAGGGGAGCAGTAAGTTTTTCTCCTCTGCCCCTCTGCCCCTCTGCCTCTTGTGCCCAATGCCCCATTCCCCATTCCCCATTCCCCATTCCCAATACAGATGCATCTTGTGGAAGTTCCTCAAATATCAATATCCATAGGAGACTAGAGAAAGAAGAAAAAAATATATCTGACACGTTTTCAAGCAGCAAAGGCTGTAAGTAATTAAGGAGGATTTATGCGTGCAGTACTAATGGCAGGGGGTTCGGGAACGCGGCTTCGTCCGTTAACTTGCGATCTGCCCAAACCGATGGTGCCTATCCTCAATCGACCAATTGCCGAACATATTATCAATTTGCTCAAAAGACATCAAATTACAGAAGTTATTGCGACATTGCATTATTTACCTGATGTCTTACGAGATTATTTTCAAGACGGCAGCGATTTTGGTGTCCAAATGACCTACGCTGTGGAAGAAGACCAGCCTTTGGGTACAGCCGGTTGTGTGAAAAACATTGCCGAACTTCTTGATGAAACTTTTTTAGTGATTAGCGGCGATAGCATAACAGATTTTGACCTCACAGCAGCGATCGCATTTCATAAACAAAAAAAATCAAAAGCTACTTTGATTTTAACCAGGGTTCCTAACCCCATTGAATTTGGAGTGGTAATTACCGATGAAGAACTACGAATTCGGAGATTTTTAGAAAAACCCTCTACTAGTGAAATTTTTTCTGATACCGTCAACACTGGTACTTACATTCTCGAACCAGAAGTTTTGGAATATCTACCAATAAACACTGAATCTGACTTTTCCAAAGACTTATTCCCCTTACTTTTAGCAAAAGATGAGCCGATGTATGGTTATATTGCTGAAGGTTACTGGTGCGATGTCGGTCACTTAGATGCCTATCGGGAAGCTCAATACGATGCATTAGACCAAAAAGTGCAACTAGATTGCGCCTACAAAGAAGTTTCTCATAAGTTATGGGTCGGTCAAAATACTTATATCGATCAAACGGCTGTAATTGAAACCCCAGCAGTGATTGGTGACAATTGCCGCATCGGGGCAAGAGTCCAGATTGAGGCAGGAACCGTAATTGGTGATAATGTTACTGTTGGCGCTGATGCTAATCTCAAACGTCCGATAGTTTGGAATGGAGCAATCATCGGCGAAGAAGCACATCTTTCTGCCTGTGTAATTTCCCGTGGCACTCGTGTAGACCGCCGCGCCCATGTATTAGAAGCTGCTGTGGTGGGTTCGCTTTCTACGGTGGGAGAAGAAGCTCAAATTAGCCCTGGTGTGCGTGTTTGGCCGAGTAAGAAAATTGAATCAGGTGCTGTTTTAAACATTAACTTGATTTGGGGAAATATTGCTCAGCGGAATTTATTTGGCCAACGTGGTGTCCAAGGATTAGCTAATATTGACATCACCCCAGAATTCGCGGTGAAATTGGGAGCTGCTTACGGTTCTACCTTGAAACCTGGTTCTAAAGTAACAGTTTCCCGTGACCAGCGTAATATTTCTCGAATGGTGACGCGATCGCTCATTGCTGGTTTGATGTCAGTAGGTATTGATATTCAAAACCTCGATGCCACAGCTATTCCCATCGCCCGCACGGTTATACCGATCATGGCAGTAGCAGGTGGTATCCATGTGCGGGTACACCCCGATCGCCCTGACTACATTTTGATTGAGTTCATGGATACTAAGGGCATTAATATCACCAAAGCCCTAGAAAAGAAAATTGAAGGGGCTTACTTTAAGGAAGATATGCGGCGGGCGCTAATTCATGAAATTGGCGATGTATCTTACCCCAGCCAAGTCATTGACAGCTACTGCACTGCTTTTGAGAAACTTTTGCATGTTCATACACTCCGCAATAGTCGGGCAAAAGTGGTGATTGATTATGTTTATGCCGTATCTGGGGCAGTTTTACCCCAAATGTTAGATAAATTTGGTGCTGATGCGGTGGTATTGAATGCCAGTGTCAATAAAACCGCCATGTCCGTAACTGATCGCGAAGGACTGCTGACTCAATTAGGTCATGTAGTGGAAGCGCTGAAAGCTAACTTTGGTGTGCAAGTATCGGCTAATGGGGAACAGCTAATTTTAGTTGATGAATCAGGCTACCCAATTCGTGGAGAAATGTTAACAGCACTAATGGTAGACATGATTTTAACTGCTAACCCCAGAGGTACAGTAGTAGTCCCAGTTCATGCTTCCAGTGCTATTGAACAAGTCGCCCGTCGCCATGATGGCAGAGTAATTCGCACCAAAGCCAACCCTACAGCTTTGATGGAAGCTTGTCAGAAAAATCCGAATGTGGTGTTAGGAGGTAGTGGAGAAACTGGTTTTATTTTCCCCCAACTGCATCCAGGATTTGATTCCATGTTCTGCATTGCGAAGATCATTGAGATGTTAACAATACAAGAGCGATCGCTAGCTGCTGCAAGGTCAGAATTACCCCGTGTAATTCACAAAACTTATACAGTCCGCTGTCCCTGGACAGCCAAAGGTGCTTTAATGCGCTACTTGGTGGAAACTCACCCAGCCCAAAATCTAGAATTAATTGATGGTGTGAAAATTTGCCAACCCTATGATGACAGTTGGCTATTAGTTTTACCAGATGCCAGCGAACCACTGGTGCATTTGTATGCAAATAGCAACGATCGCGATTGGGTAGATGAGACTGTGAGAAACTACCGTACCCGTGTCCAGGCTTTTGTGGAAAGACAACAAGAATATCAACCAGCCGAAGTGTAATTCGTAATTCGTAATTCGTAATTCGTAATTCGTAATTCGTAATTAAAGAATTTAATTACGAATTACGAATTAGCAATTACGAATTATTATTTAGGGCATTCTGGTAAACTTCTCTCGGCGTAATTGCAATCGAAATAAATTAAAGCTTCCCTACTAGAATCAAATGCTCCAGTTATAGTACGTGGGCTACTTGTTGGACTTGCTTCATATAACCAAATTTTTAAGTAGTAACTGCTATTATCATCGCTAGACCATAATTCATAGCGGTAATCACCTCCTGAACCCTGACTATTTAAATAGTCAGCTAGTGCTGTATTTGATGCAGATACAAAAGTAAATACACTCAAAACAGGAATTACAGCCACTTTTAGTATTTGGATTAATTTCATATATTGACAAAGAACTAACTTTATCTAGCTTCTGTTACCGATGTATTTTTTTGCTTCAGTAATTATGGTGAATATTGTGTAAGGATATCGTCAAGACAAACACATCCTCCCCAGCCCCTTTTACACCAATCTTTTGGCATCCGGGGAATTTCCGTTTGATTCAAACTATTTTCTTGCAGAGTGGGCTAGTCACTCTTAAAATAATAATACGGTAATTCGATAGACTTACAGTTGTTTAGATAAAGGAGACCATCACAGAACTTCATCAGAAATCAAGTGTCATATCGCTTTTAGTTTTTGGTTGTTTGCTGAAATACTTTACAAAAATTTATAACTAACAAATGCAAAAATTTTTCAATAAGTCTGGTAGGATATTTCCAGAGTTATTGCAATAGATATTCATTAAGCTAGTTATAGATTTCAGCTAGTTGCAAACTTTCTCAGGAGATAAAGCCATGACAATTTGCCTGTGGCTGTATGGCAGCGTATCGTTCCAAGGGCGCAAACCTGCCCAAGAGGAACTACCGGAAAACTTACAGCTAAGTGTTGGAGTGAATTCAATGCTGGGTGGACTGTAGGTAGCTGCGGAGGAGCTTTATTTGCTTTCCTGCTGTTAACCAATAGCAGTTTATTTTTCTGAGTTGCAGAAACCATACCATTTTGGATTGAGAATTTCTTTTGAGAAGTTGCAATCATTTTTCAAATTGGTATAGGTATCGTTGCATAAATTATTGCGATCGCGCAGCCTCTCCGAAAGAGAATCGCCAATCCATAATTATGAGGTGTCAACATGTCGAAAAAAATTGGTCTGTTCTTCGGTACTCAAACTGGTAACACTGAATCTGTTGCTGAACAAATTCGAGATGAGTTTGGTGGTGATGTTGTAACATTACATCCCATTTACGAAGCAGATACTTCTACTTTTGATGAGTATGAATTGCTGATTATTGGCTCTCCCACTTGGGATATTGGTCAACTTCAAAGCGATTGGGAAAGCTTTTTTCCCGATCTCGATGAAATCGATTTTAATGGGAAGCTGGTTGCCTATTTTGGTGATGGAGACCAATATGGCTATGCCGATAACTTTCAGGATGCAATCGGAATTCTGGAAGAAAAAATTTCCCAGCGGGGCGGTAAAACTGTTGGTTATTGGTCAACAGATGGGTATGACTTTAATGAATCTAGAGCTGTGAGAAATGGCAAGTTTGTTGGGCTGGCACTTGATACAGGTAGCCAATCCGATTTAACAGATGAGCGGATTAAAACTTGGGTTGCTCAGTTGAAGACAGAATTTGGTTTGTAGAAATTAAAGGCCGTACAGCTGTCATTGGTGTCAACTTAGAGCCAGGGCGAATAGAATTCGCGGCTACACAGGCGTTGGCGTAGCGTCTCGCAGAGAAGTCGCCTGGTGCGGACTAATAAAAAATTAATAGTTTGAAACCCAGGTAGGTGGGTTTTGTTTGTGTAGACGCGGTTTATAACCGCCGATTTAGCGTTAAGTTGACACCAACGTACATCTGTACTTGATTTTCCAATTATTCTGAATTCTGAATTCTGACTCCTGAATTCTTACAAATTGATAATTTAGAAGTTATAGGTATTTATGTCTGATTCATTTGATGTTTTGTGGTTAAGTGCTAGTTCTGTTTTGCAGCGTTTCGATCAACCATTAGTTAAATATTTGTCTAGGCATCTGAGAATCGCCCATTGGGAATACCAGCAAAGTCAAGATGAAGGTAGTTCCATAGACCAAGCTGTCGAGTTAGTGTTTAAATTTTTGGAATGCTGCGATCGCCCTGTGCATTTAGCCGGTCATGGTATGGGTGGTACAATCGCTTTAAGCTTTGCGCGGCGATTTCCCCAAAAAGTGCGATCGCTAACTCTACTCGCCGTAGCATCACAACCTGCCAACACTTGGCACGCTCACTATTATTTTCAACGACAACTTTTTAGCATCAGCCGCGAGCAAATTTTGGCAAGCACTGCTCGCAGTCTTTTTGGAAATCAACCACCCCATACTACTAAAAAGTTAGTAGCTGCTTTAGATAAAGATTTAGAACAATCTCCCACGTCACACTCTTTGTTTAAGTTGGTTTATTTACCCAAAGGTGGAGTTTCTATGCCAATGATGATATGTGGCAGCAAGACTGATCCAATTGTCAATTCACTTGCATTGCATGACTGGATGAATTGGTTCAAGCCAGAAGATCACCTCTGGGAATGTCCACAAGGCTATCATTTTTTTCACTACTTTTATCCTCAACAGGTTGGCGAACAAATTGTGAGTTTTTGGGAACGCCACAATTTGTATTTGCTAGAAGCATCTGCACTATCTTTTAGCAGTTCTACAAGTTAATTTTGAAGAATAATTCAGAATCCAGAATCCAGAATTCAGAATTCAGCATTCAGAATCCAAAATCAATGACTGAGGTATTCATATCTGCCAGTCAGACTCCAATTTATACTGAATTCTGACTCCTGAATTCTGAATTCTTTTGAGCGGTGGTAATTAATACTGTCGCTCTATTTGTGTAGCTTAATTTTTTCTCTATTTTTGATGATTACGTTTTGTAAAGAGAATCAACTAATAAGAAATATTTTCAATAAAATAAATTTATAATCTCAATAATTTAGTGATGTCTGACGACAATCGGTTGACTAATAGTTTAGCAATATTTTGAGGGTGCGATCGCATTCGGTGTTAGCCGAGCGATCGCTACTTTACAGTTGAAAGCACTTTTTTACCAAATTAGTCAATCAACTATGCTGAAATCCTTTTGCTACATACATTCTTGCATTCTGTGACCTCATTTTTTATCTCTTTATGAGAAATCCTGGTTTGGGATGATTAATATTTAGAACCCCTGCTTGATTGTTGTTCGCCTCCCAAAAAAATCGCTCTCCCTCTTATTCTTTTCCTAAATACCTATCACTTATTAAGACTGATAATCCTGTTAATCATATTATTATCAGGAAAATCCATTGCAAATGTACCCAGCCGATTCGAGAAATTTCCAGCACCTAAATAATCGTAGACTCTATAATTTATACGACCTGCAAGAGCGTCAGGGTAAGCTCCAGTAGACGCTCCACTTGTAAAATTAATATACCAATTATCGCTGGCATCCGATTTTGCTTTATCAAGTAGATTCTTAATTTTTTCCCATTTCTTATTAATATCTGGTGCAAGAATTGTATTAACTGTATATTCATCTTGTATCTTTAAAGTACCTCCATTTTTGACGACATCAAAAGTCGCATTGTCTGCCCAAGGTAAGGCAGCTATGCCTTTATTGCCTGTAAATCGCCGCAGTAAAACTATTTTTCCCCGAACTTCCTTAATCGTAGGAATCCTGTTATCGAAAAACCAAAAATTTTCATTACCTTTTATATACCAATCAAAAGTATCCTGAAATTCGCGTGTATTATTTGCATCATTATACTCACGTTTGATTGACATAATAATAAATTCACTAGGATTAGCTTTTAAAAAATTTATACATACATCACGTACACCTGTACCAAAATTTATCTTTTGATAAATCGCTCCATGATGGATTGCAAAAACATTTTCAATGTGCCTACACCGTATATCAATAAACCGAATTCCAGCTTCTAATTGCTCTTTCAGTGTTCTATTTTGGCAGATAGCACCAAAAAGGTTAAGAGGTGCTCCATGAAGGGCGCAGGTTTCGTGTGTGCCAGGAATATTAACTTTAGATATCTTTTTACTATCTGATAGCTTGTCCATCCAACTGTGAGGTCCTTTAGGAATTTTTACTAAAGATGCTGGTAACTTCGGTCTTGATGAAGGGTTAGCGAGAATAGATTTGGTTCTTTTTATCAGAGGAAAACCAGTTTGAAATTTGTCTAGCCCAATCGCCCAATACATTGCACCGGCTAATCCTTGCTCAATCAAATAACTGGTTTTATAACCTATTGATTCGGCATCATCGTAACTAATCCACTCACCATTTTGACTTTTGTAAGCGTAGGGAGTCAGGGTTGATTCATGCCATTGTCGTTTTAAGTCACCAGTTGCTATCCTGTCAGCAATTTCGTAATAAGCGAGAATTCCAGGAATACCGGTTGCTACTCCGGCTGGGCCAGCGCTACTATAAGCCTTTCCAGGGCCATTACTAGCTAGGCTTAGAGGGCTAGAGACTTTGAAACTCCGACCGTAACTTGGCAAGCCTAGAACAATTTTGCTAGTAGGAATTCCAGCGTTTAAGTAAGCTTCAACAGTATTTTTAACGCTGAATTTTCCGTTGGGAGTTGAATCCTGTGGCAACGGTGCGTTCATCCCTGTGACTTTATCATCAGGAAAGGCTCCGTGATAGTCGTAGGACATGACGTTTAACCAATCAAAATATTGGGCACACTGAGCAAGCCATTTAAAGTAACTCTGAGGGTTGGAATGGTATTGCGCTGGTACTCCTGAAGGAACTATCGCAGGAGAAGCCATAGTTAAAAGTAAGTTTTTCCCAGAGATAGCGCTACGAAACTCCTGTACTAGCTTGAGGAAGTTTGGTATATCTTCTGGTTTCCCGCCTCTACCGCTGTAACCAGGATATTCCCAGTCAAGATCAATACCATCAAAACCATATTTGCGGGCATACTCAATCGCAGAAGAGATAAACTGTTGTCTCCCTGCTGAAGTGGCCGCCATTTGGCTAAAAAGATTAGAAGTATATGTGCCTATTTTATTTGGGTCTTGGGGGTCGTTAAAGCTCCATCCGCCAATCGAGAGTAAAGTTTTGAGATTAGGGTTCTTTTGCTTTAATTTTTGGATGGCGGGATATAGTACCGTTTGATCGTTCCACTCTACCGGTTCAATTCTATAGTTACCAGTTAGGCGGGGATTACTGGGATTGACGCTCTTTGTGACAAAACCAAAGATCCCAAAGGCAAAGTTAATATGTGTGAACAAGGAAGCATCAATCTGTTCTGGCAAAAACTTCCCGCCTCCTGGGCGATATTGAGACCAGTTTTCAAAATAACCAACTACTTTATATCCTGCTTGATTCGCGGCATTTGCGCGAAGAGTCTCAATTAAAGGTGCGCTTCCTGCTGCTGTTACTCCAGTTACAAAACCGCCTGTGATTTTGAAAAATTGGCGTCGAGAAAGTCTATCTAACATAGTGAGCTTACTGTAAAGTTAGCAAATTTATAATTATGAATTTAGGAACAAAATTAAACTCTGCCAGAAAAATAAATCTATTTATTCAGTCATGTTTTCTACTAAGATTTAAACCAGGCAAAGCGCGAATAGCATATAACTGCTTCTTGAGTTCGTCTGTAATATTAATTCATGTGTCTAGCGGCTAATTTAGTTAGTGTCTATACAACCCTAAAAATGTACAGAACAGCATTTCAATGAATATTAGCAGCATTCGTAGATTTACGGTAGTAGTTAAGGATGAGGAAATAAAAAGTATTTAACCAAATACTTTTTATTTCCTTACTCAGTTTTAATTCCAGCGTTTTTTATAAATGATTTATCTGCCGAAAAAGAGAAATATATGTTTACAGTTTATTTACTCTGAAGTATTTTCATCAGTTCGACACTTGCTTTAATCCAAATAAAAAATATCCTAAAACTGATGCAGAAATATCTGTATTTCTCCTTTGTCCGTGTTTTTTGCACCTATTCAGTTTGTTTATATACCTAGTAAATTTGAACATATTGGGTGAGGGATTGAGACTAATAGCCGCCGTGGGTATCCCGGAGGCTTTAAACGCCTGTGGAGAACTTGTAAGTCCTGAAGTCAGTCATTCAGGCACAGATATTTGAAGCAGGAATCACGCCACTTCTAGTGGTGTGAGGTTCAATGATATGAACATTAGATGCGGATAGTTTTAGGGAAATATTGCCAACTCAGTTTCTGGGTCAAAAAAGTGAATTTTCTCTGGATTTAGCGATAACCAAAGTTGCTCGCCAACTTGAACAAATCGGTCTGGTGGGATTCGCACTTGGAGGGTATTGGCTGTAGTGCGAGGTTGAGATCCTGGTTCGGCAATCTTAACGGCGAGGAAGGAATCGTTGCCGAGATTCTCTACCAAATCCACTTGCACTGGTAGATTTTTAGTCGCGGGCATACTCAAGTTCAAGTGTTCTGGGCGAATGCCTAAAATTAAAGTCTTCCCATCATATTTTTGTAAAGCATTTGCCCAAACTTCTGGCAGGGTGAAACGCAACTGGGAATGGGTAATCAACTGCGGGGCATGAAATTCTACAGGAATAAAATTCATCGGTGGTGAACCAATGAACTCTGCGACAAAAAGGTTGGCAGGACGGTTGTAAAGTTCTAATGGAGAAGCAACTTGCTGAATTTTACCCTCAGACATAATCGCAATACGATCGCCCATTGTCATCGCTTCTGTTTGATCGTGGGTAACGTAAATCGTCGTTGTCCCCAATTGGCGCTGCAATTTAACAATTTGGGCGCGGGTTTCGGCCCGCAATTTAGCATCTAAGTTAGAAAGCGGCTCATCCATTAAGAATACTTGGGGGTCACGCGCGATCGCTCTTCCCAATGCAACCCGTTGTCTTTGTCCCCCAGAAAGCTGTTTGGGTAAACGATTCAGCAATGTTTCAATTTGCAACAATTGGGCAACACTACGCACCTGCTCATCTACAGCCCGTTCTTTATCAGAAACATAACGCAGTCCCTTAGGTAACTTTCTTGTCACCCCCACAAAGAGATTCTCGGCGAAATTGCGGAGTGGAGAGTGGTTATATTCTCCCCCTGCTTCCCCTGCTTCCCCTGCTTCCCCTGCTTTCCCAAAACGGCGCCGTAACCCAAAGGCAATGTTGTCATACACCCTCATGTGGGGATAGAGGGCGTAACTTTGAAACACCATTGCGATGTCGCGTTCCTTGGGTGGTAAATCATTGATCAAGCGATCGCCTACCCAAATATTACCTCCAGTCATCACCTCTAACCCGGCGATTAACCGCAGCAAGGTACTTTTGCCACAACCAGAAGGGCCTACCAGCACCATAAATTCCCCATCTGCGATCGTCAGGTTAATTCGCCGCAAAACATTGACGCTTCCCGGACGCTCTTGCGCCGCATCAGTTTTTTCCCCAGATTTGAGTGAGGATTGAGTTTGTGAGTTGACACTTTCCCCTTGACGTGGGGAAAAACTTTTATAAACGTTTTCTAAAACAACTTCGGCCACAACTAATTATTTGATTGGGAATTGGGGATTGGGCATGGGGCATTGGGCATTGGATTAATGACTAATGACTATTTAGCGCCCATGATACACGTTCGGTGTGAATACGAAAAGTTAAAAAAATAGCTTGCGCGATAAAAAGCAAACTACCCTGAATTTTAGGGCTGTCAGGAGGTGTTGTGATGACTACTCATATACCCGCTAATTCTTCTCAAGAACCAAACGTTAACTCTGCTCATGACATTGTAGACGTACAGACTACAGATTGTTGCATTGTTGGTGGAGGCCCAGCCGGGGCTGTATTAGCCTTGTTGTTAGCGCGTCAAGGCATTTCTGCGATCCTATTAGAAACACATAAAGACTTCGATCGCGATTTTCGTGGCGATACAATTCATCCATCGGTGATGGAAATTATGGAAGAATTGGGACTAAGTACAGCTTTACTGGAACTCCCCCATACCAAAATTCGCCGCCTGAGTATTCAAACTCCTCAAGATACCGTGACATTGGCTGATTTTAGTCATCTCAAAACCCGCTACCCTTATATTACGATGCTTCCCCAGGTGAAGTTCCTGGAGTTCATCACCCAAGAAGCCGAAAAATATCCTAGTTTTCATCTAGTAATGGGTGCCAATGTCCAGGAATTAATCACAGAAAATGGCGTGATTCAAGGTGTCCGCTATCGGGGAGGCGGTGGTTGGCACGAAGTCCGGGCAATCCTGACAGTTGGTGCAGACGGTCGTCACTCACGTTTACGCCACTTGGGTGAGTTTGAGTCCATTGAAACCTCGCCGCCAATGGATATCCTCTGGTTCCGCCTACCTCGTCAGCCAGAAGACCCAGAGGGCGGAATGGGGCGCTTTGGCCAAGGTCACATCATCGCCATGCTTGACCGTGGCGATGAATGGCAAGTTGCTTATGTTATTCCCAAAGGAGGTTATCAACAACTGCGGGCTGCGGGTTTGGAGGAATTGAAAAAATCGATTGTCGAAGTGGTGCCAGAATTCCAGCAACGCATCCCAAATTTACATGATTGGTCACAAGTAGCCTTTCTCTCAGTGGAGTCCAGTCGCGTCAAACGTTGGTATCGTCAGGGACTTTTACTCATCGGCGATGCCGCCCATGTCATGTCTCCGGTTGGCGGAGTTGGCATTAATTACGCAATTCAAGATGCCGTAGTGGCAGCGAATGTACTCAGCAAACCACTCAAGAACCGACAAGTACAACTTAGTGACCTCGCAAAAGTACAGCGTCAACGGGAGTTACCCACACGTATCATTCAGGCATTTCAAACTTTTATCCAAAAGCGGGTATTTGCCCCGGTTCTCACCTCAAATCGCACCTTTGTACCACCTGGATTTTTGCGCTTACCCATCTTGCGTGACCTCCCAGGAAGGTTAATTGCCTTGGGTGTTTTTCCTGTTCACGTGAAACCTTAACGGAAGAAGAGGGGATAAATCGCGTCTTTAGATCGCGGTTTTGGGATTATGTGAACTATATTGGGAAACTCCAAGAAATAAATATTCCATAGTAGGAGCGCACAGCTGTCATAGGTGTCAACTTAAGCTTAAACGCGTGTTCCACATACGCTTTACCCCCCTTAATCCCCCCGATGTATTGGGGGGAAAAAGAAATCCAGTTCCCTCCCCTTTACAAGGCTACGGTGTACACACAAGTCGAATTACCCCCCTTAATCCCCCCTTAGAAAGCTACCGTGTATACACAAGTTAGTAAGGGCACGGCAGTGCCGTGCCCCTACGAGAAATCTATCTGTATCAAGGTTTTCGTGAAATGGTATTAGGCATTGACAGGAAATACCAAACATGTATCATTCAAAAGCCACATCTTTCGTAGGGGCACAGCACTGCTGTGCCCTTTATTGAGGACTTCGCTAGCGCTGCACTCGTAATGACAATTTATTGGGTCTAGAAGGCTTGAAACCTTTACAGATAGCACTTGTGTATACACCGTAGCCCCCACGGGGAAAGAGGCTTTGAAACGCAGTTTTAGTTTTTCTCTGCTTGTATGAAAACAGCCTGACAAAAGACTTTTGAGAGGGAGAGTGGTGAATAAGAAAATTAATAATTGCACTCAGTACAATGAAGTTTAGGGTGTGTTTTCAAAGTAGGGTAGCACAGCGGTGCTACCCTACGGAAAATGTGTATGTATCAAGATTTTCATGAGTAATTTGAAAACACACACTCAAGTTCCTGATTTTAGTTATGGAAAATAAAGACAGATTTTTTACGAGACACACAGCGCTAGAAAAAAGTGCAAAGCTGAAGATTGCTGTACCTTTGATTCTGATTCCAACCTCATAACTATAGTGAGCGAGTTGGAATCAAAACTGGACACTTACTACGAGGCTTGTGGCAGAATTAGCTGATTATTTAGAGTTGGGGGTGGAAATTTTTCTGCAATCCAAAATCAAACATCTAAAAATTGGTGCTTAATCACAAAGAACAAACGACAAATGACTAACCTGATTCTGGTTGTAGACGACGACCATTTAATGCGAATGTATCTGTGTGAGCTATTGAAAGAAGCAGGGTATCAGGTGGTAGAAGCGAGTAACGGTTTAGAGGCGATCGCTACCTATACTCGCTTACACCCAGATATAGTACTGTTGGATGTGATGATGCCACAGATGGATGGATTTGACTGCTGTGCCCAACTGCAAGCACTCCCTGATGGCAAAGACACACCAGTGTTAATGATTACTGCTTTTGACGATCGCGCATCTGTAGAAAAAGCTTTTGCTGTGGGTGCAACCGATCTGATTACTAAGCCGATTCAATGGCCGATATTACGTCAAAGATTGCGCCGTCTTCTGGAAGCTCATCGTACTAAGCACGAATTACAACAACAAACTGCCCAGGCACAACTGCGGGAAGCACAGCTGAAGATAGCATTAGAGTCTGCTGGCATGAGCATTTGGAACTGGGATCTTCTGACTAACAAAATTACTTACTCAGGTAACCTAGAAGCACTTTTTGGCTGGGAAAAAGGCACTTTTAACGACACTTATGATGCTTTTCTCAACCGCGTTCATCCCCAAGACCGGGATTTAGTCAGGCGATCGCATCAGCAGGCTATTAGGGATGGGGTAGAATATGACATCGAATTTCGAGTCACTTTGCCTGATGCTAGCATTCGCTATTTAGCAAGCAAAGGAGTTGTCTGCCGGGATGCGTCCTCTGTGGCTGTGGGAATGTCTGCGATAGACATAGACATCACCAAGCGCAAGCAAACAGAGGAGATGCTAGAAGTTCATGCTAATCAGCAGGCGATGGTGGCAGAACTCTGTCAAATAGCCCTAGCTGGTACAGACTTGACTACACTGATGAATTTATGTGTAAACATCGTCGCCCAATGCCTAAAAGTTGACTATTGTAAAGTTTTAGAACTACTGCCAAATGGTAATGCATTACTGCTACGGGCTGGAGTAGGTTGGCAGCCTGGTTTGGTGGGAAAGGCTACCGTCAACGCTCTGATGAGCTCCCAAGCTGGCTATACCCTGCTTTCTAGCAGCCCGGTGATTGTCGATGACCTGCGAACCGAAACCCGATTCAATGGGCCACCGCTGCTGCATGACCATCAAGTAGTGAGCGGGATTAGTGTAGTGATTCATGGCAAAGAGCGTCCTTTTGGTGTCTTAGGGGCACACACAACCAGACACCAGACCTTTACTAAAGATGAAATTTATTTTCTCCAATCTATTGCTAATGTTCTAGCTACTGCTATTGAGCGTCAACGGGTGGAAAACGCACTCAAAGAAAGCGAAGAACTTTGTCAGTTAGTGGTGCGGGGTAATAATGATGGTATTTGGGACTGGAACGTTCAAAATAATCAAGTATTTTTTTCAACTCGCTGGAAGGAAATGCTTGGTTACGAAGAAGATGAAATTTCCCATGATTTAGATGAATGGGCAACACGAGTGCATCCAGATGATATGGGATTTGTGAGAAAAGCGATCGCCGATCACTTTGCCAAAATTACCCCGTTTTTCATCAGCGAACATCGAATTCGATGTAAAGATGGCACTTATAAATGGGTTTTGAATCGCGGTCAGGCAGTCTGGGACGAAAATGGTGATGTAGTACGCATGACAAGTTGTCACAGTGACATCACTGAACGCAAACTGGCAGAAGAACAATTGCGTCAGAGCGAAGAACGTTTCCAGATAGTTGGGCGTGCTAGTAATGATATTTTATGGGACTGGGATTTGCAGACTGATGAGGTGTGGTGGAATCAAGCTCTACAGACACTCCTTGGTTACTCCATAGAGCAAATAAGATTTGACGTTAATTGGTGGTATGAACAAATACATCCAGACGACAGGCAGAGAATCGGCTCGGAAACGGTTGCACTTATAAATAGCGGTGAAAAATTCTGGTCAAATGAATACCGCTTTCGCCGCGGCAACGGTTCTTATGCCTACGTTTTTGATCGCGGTTATATTATCCATGACCACACAGGTAAGCCAGTGCGAATGATCGGCGCAATGATGGATATTAGCGAAAAGCAAGCCGCGCTACAGGAACGCAATCGCGCTCAAGCAGAATTACAACGCCAAAATATGCGATCGCGCCTCTTGGCTAATATCACCCTGAAAATTCGTCAATCTTTACAAATCGATGAAATTCTGCAAACCAGCGTCGTAGAGGTGCAAAAGCTACTGCTTGCCGACCGTGTATTAATCTTGCGCCTAGAGCCAAATGGCTCTTTTATGGCGCTTCAAGAAGCAGTAGTTCCGGGTTTACCTGTTGTTATGGGACAGCAAATTACTGACTCTTGCTTTCGTGACGATTACATCGAGCGTTACCGCCAAGGGCGAATTAGTTCCATTAGGGACACCAGGGAAGCTGATATCCAACCTTGCCACTTTGAATTCCTGCAACGATTTGCCATCAAAGCCAACCTTGTAGTCCCGATTTTCCTGAAAAATCAACTCTGGGGGCTGTTAATTGCTCATCAGTGTGCCCATTCCCGCGAGTGGACTAGCTGGGAAATTGAACTTTTGCAACAGCTGGCAGATCAAATAGGTATTGCCTTAGCTCAGAGCCAAATCCTGGAACAAGAAACTCGCCAGCGGCAAGAACTCGCCCGTTCCAATAAAGAATTGCAAGAATTTGCATTTGTCGCCTCCCATGATTTGCAAGAGCCACTACGTAAGATTAAAACCTTTGGCGATCGCCTCAAAGCTACTTGTGCCGACGCATTAACCGAACAGGGACATGATTACTTAGAACGAATGCAGAATGCCGCCACCAGAATGCAGACATTGGTTGAAGACTTGTTGACACTTTCACGAGTTACTACCAGGGGGCAGCCTTTTGTAACAGTAAATCTCGCCAAGATTGCCCAAGAGGTATTGTCTGATTTAGAAGTGTATGTCCAGCAAACTGGGGCAAGTGTCGAAATCGGGGAGTTACCCACCATTCAAGCCGATCCTCTACAGATGCGGCAATTACTACAAAATCTCATCGGTAATGCCCTGAAATTCCACCGCCCGCAAGTACCACCTGCGATCAAAATTTATGGTAATATTTTAAACAAGCAAGCAAATAGCACGTCTAATAATTCTGATATTTGCCAAATCGTTGTAGAGGACAACGGCATTGGTTTTGAAGAAAAGTATCTCGATCGGATTTTTAATGTTTTTCAACGCTTGCATAGTAATACTGAATACAACGGAACTGGCATAGGTTTAGCTATCTGCCGGAAAATTACCGAGCGTCATCATGGAACGATCGCAGCCCAAAGTCAACCAGGGCAAGGATCAAAGTTTTTTGTCACATTATTAGTTAATTCCCATCCTTAATTTTTCTTCCTGGAGAGGGATTAAGACCAGACCAAAAAATTAGCTTAATTGTACAATTGTGCCCTCTAATTTCTAGGACTTATGTGTTGTACAAATCGTCCATAATGTTAACTCTTAATAAGATTCGATTATTTCCGCCTTGAGATGACTACTCCAACATCAGTTTGTTGTTAGATATCCCTTGTTTATAGTGAAAAAATAAAGCTTTCATAGCTCAATATATGAATTGCATATTTGATTATTTTTGTCAATGTGCAAGTCGCCATCTATCCCAAGTTATTCACTTGATTCATACTAATAAACCAATGCAAAGGAGACGATGCATAGTGAAGGGTCGAAAAACAAACGTCACAATTTTAATGGCTGATGATGATGAAGACGACGGTATGTTAGTTCGTGAAGCGTTGGCAGAAAGTCAATTGCCAATTCAACTATACATCGTTAGTAATGGTGAAGAGTTGATGGATTATTTATACCACCGTGGCCGATATGCTGGCAACACCAGGAAACCGCATCCAGGGTTGATTTTGTTAGATTTGAATATGCCCAAAAAAGGCGGTCTTGAGGCGCTCAAAGAAATCAAAACTGACCCCCAACTGCGGCGAATTCCTGTTGTCATGCTGTCAACATCAAGTGCCCAAGAAGATATATATAATACCTACGATTTGGGTGCAAACTCTTTCATCATTAAGCCAGTGACTTTTACCTCATTAGTTGAGGTGATGAAGACTCTAGGAAAATACTGGTTTGAAATTGTGCAACTGCCAGCAGAAGCAATGGGAGACAAACATGGACAACAGCCCCATCAAAGTTCTGTTCGTTGATGATGATGAAGATGATTATATTTTGACTCGTTATTGGTTTAGTGAATTCCAGGTAGCAAACTGCGAGCTGCAATGGGTGGATAATTATGAAGCAGCCAGAAGTGCGATCGCTCTACACCAACATGACATTTATCTTGTAGACTACCGTTTGGGGCCGCACAATGGACTAGAACTATTGCGCGAAGCAATTACCAACGGCTGTTGTTCTCCGATAATTTTACTCACAGGTCAGGGCGACTGGGAAATAGACCTAGAAGCCATGAAAGCCGGAGCCGCAGATTATTTGGAAAAAAGCCAATTGACGGCACCTTTATTAGAGCGTTCTATTCGCTACGCCATTGAACGGAAACAAACAGAACAAAAAATTCGTGAACAAGCTGCTTTACTGGATGTTGCCACCGATGCAATTTTTGTGCGCGATCTAGACGATAAAATTTTATTTTGGAATAAAGCTGCTGAGCATCTGTACGGTTGGAAAAAAGAAGAAGCTATCAATAAAAAGACACGAGTTCTCTGGCAGGAAAAACAGGCGCTTCAAGTTCAAGAAGCACTCAGTATTTTGATGAAAAATGGTTGTTGGCAAGGAGAGTTACATCAAAAAACAAAATCAGGTAAAGAAATTATTGTTGAAAGCCGTTGGACATTAGTACGTGAATTTAGTAAAAAAACACAAACTATTCTCGTTGTTAACACTGACATCACACAAAAAAAACAACTAGAAGCCCAATTTCTCCGCGCCCAGCGATTGGAAAGCATTGGCACCTTAGCCAGTGGTATCGCCCACGATTTGAATAACGTTCTGGCGCCGATTTTGATGACAGCTCAACTGTTAGAAGCACAAGTTCATGATGAGCGTTCTCGGCGACTGCTGCCAATATTGATTGCTAACGCTAAACGGGGGGCAAGCCTAGTCAAGCAAGTATTATCGTTTACTCGTGGACTGGAAGGCGATCGCACAGTTTTACAATTAAAGCATTTAATAATTGAAATTCAGCAAATTATAAAAGAAACTTTTCCCAAATCCATAGAAGTTTTTACCCAAATTCCCCAAAATCTTTGGACTGTATGCGGCGATGCTACCCAACTGCATCAAGTACTGATGAATCTATGTGTCAATGCTCGTGATGCTATGCCAAATGGTGGAACTTTAAAAATCTCTGCCGAGAACCTTTTCATTGATGAGAATTTTACCAAAATGCATATTGATGCTAAAGTTGGTCATCACATCATGATTAGCGTTGCTGATGGGGGAATTGGTATTCAACCAGAAATATTAGATCGGATATTTGAGCCATTTTTTACTACGAAAGAAGTTGGCAAAGGAACTGGTCTTGGTCTGTCTACAGTACTTGGTATCATTAAAAGCCACGGTGGTTTTATCAACGTATACAGTGAAGCCGGAAAAGGTAGCCAATTTAAGGTATATTTGCCTGCACAAGATGCAGTGGAAACCATAGAAGAACAACACCAAGAACTACCTCCAGGTCAAGGAGAATTAATTTTAGTTGTAGATGACGAAGCAGCCATTCGAGATGTGACAAAAACATCTTTAGAAAGTCATAATTATAAAGCAATTACAGCCAGTGATGGCATTGAAGCTATAGCCTTATATGCAGAACACCGAGATGAAATATCTCTTGTATTAACTGATATGCTTATGCCATCAATGGATGGGCTAACTACCATCCGTACCCTGCGAAAAATTAACCCAAATGTCAAAATTATTGCCGTCAGTGGACTGAGTTCAGCAGATAAAGTTGATGCAGCTTATGAAATAGGTATCAAAGCCTTTTTGTCTAAACCTTATACAGCTAACCAATTATTACAAACTATTAGTACAGTTAAAAAGAGTTAGGAGTTAGGAGTTAGGAGTTAGGAGTTAATAAAATTAAAATCCTTGTCAGATGTGTTATGTACATATTTAGAGATGATTGGCCATAAAAAACATGACACGATCGCATAAGGCACTGCTAAATAACACGGTGCGTTAGGCTAAAGCCGTAATGATACTTGATAAATCAACTAATTAATTGCAACTTGAGAGTTATAATTTAGTAACTCCTAACTCTCAACTCCTAACTCCTAACTATTTAACTCCCCATGACCAACGATGAAGTTCTAGCCACTAATGCAGCTTTTTATCGAGCTTTTGAAAGAAAAGATATTGAGGCGATGAGTGCAATATGGTCACAAGGAACGGGTAGTTTTTGTATTCATCCTGGAAGTAGAGTGTTGCGAGGTTGGAAAGAGATTCGCACGTCTTGGGAGCAGATATTTAAAAACACTGCTTATATTGAAATAAACACAGATGTAATTACTACAGAATTAACTGATAATATCGCTTATGTTGTGTTGATAGAAAATGTGTTTCAAGTCGTAAATGACAGAAGACTTGAAGCACAATCAACAGCTACAAATGTATTTCAGTTTCTCGGTGGTAAGTGGTATTTAGTTCATCATCATGGGAGTCCGATTTTGCGGTGAGTGTGGGGATGAGGGGGATGAGGGAGCAGGGGGAGCAGGGGGAGCAGGGGGAGCAGGGGAAGAGATAACTAATGACTAATAGACCTCTTGCAAAAGTCCCTAACACCCCACCCCCAACCCCTCCCCTTAGTAAGGCTACGGTGTATACACAAGTGCTATCTGCAAAGGTTTCAAGCCTTCTAGACCCAATAAATTGTCATTACGAGTGCAGCGCTAGCAAAGTCCTCAATAAAGGGCACAGCAGTGCTGTGCCCCTACGAAAGATGTGGTTTTTGAATGATGCATGTTTGGTATTTCCTGTCAATGCCTAATACCATTTCACGAAAACCTTGATACAGATAGATTTCTCCTAGGGGCACGGCACTGCCGTGCCCTTACTAACTTGTGTATACACGGTCGTTTGCGTAAGCATTTGCGGGGTGGGGTTATTTATTTTTGATTTATGCAAGAGGTCTAATGACTAATGACTAAAGCACCGTCCAGCCTTCTTGATTGAGGTGCTTTGCCAACTCTGCTGCTTCCCGCGTTTTCCCTAATCCCGTGCGTCCTAAAATCAATATCCACCGACGTTCTTCTATCTGCCGCTTTAGTTCATTGCGGATGTGACGATTTGCTACGCGTTGTTGGTAAACTATGTTTCTATCAGCCAAAGGATCGTCATCCTCACCGCCCAAAATCCGCTGCATCAGGTCTGGAGATTTCGGTTTAATCACCTCAAAGGCAAAAGTTTTCTCCGGAATGCGCCGCTGGCGGTGTGCCCAGATGAACCACCCGAAATAACAGACAATCGCCGGAAACGCACCTGAGAGCAGGTTGTTAATAAACTCTTTTTTGTTGTTGTAGAATTCTACAATTGGCTGAAAAAGGTTAAACACGCAGTTTATTTTGAGCGATCGCTACCTAATTGCTCTTTAATTACAGTGTAGTTCTTGTTAGCACTTGCTATGAAGCCCTTAGCTTACAAAAATAACTGCTGATTCGGCCGTATTTTAGTATTAGTTTAGCGATCGTAGCCAAGTTTTTGAGCAGAGAACTCGGCCGTTCTTATTTGAAATGAGGCCGTTCCTGTTTGAAACTAGGTTGTTCCTGTTTGAAAATAGGTTGTTCCTGTTTGAAATGAGGCTGTTCTTGTTTGAAACTAGGTTGTTTCTGTTTGAAATGAGGCTGTTCCTGTTTGAAACTAGGTTGTTTCTGTTTGAAATGAGGCCGTTCCTGTTTGAAATGAGGCCGTTCCTGTTTGGAACTTGGCAGTTGGTGTTCAGAACTCGGCAGTTGGTGTTCGGAACTCGAAACTCAAACCAGAAGCGTTATACAGCAGATTGTAACAGGTGTGAGGTACAGATAATCGTAGGGGCACAACATGTTGCATAGATATCAACTTAAGCTTAAACGCTTGTCCCACATACGTTTTACCCCCCTTAATCCCCCCGATGCATTGGGGGGAAAAAGGAATCTAGTTCCCTCCCCAATACATACGGGGAGGGTTAGGGTGGGGTGATGCGGTGAGTAACCGTAAGTGAATGAAAGGTTTCACGTTAAGTTGACACCAATGAACATGTTGTGCCCCTACCCGTCTAGTTCATTTACCTGAAATACGCTGTAGTTATACCTCCCAACTCCAAATGACAAATGACAAATGACAAATGGCAAATAACTAATCTCCCATCAACTCCACTGCATCTCGTCCATCACAATCTTGTAAGTAAACTTTGACAATTTCTTCTTTAGCGGTAGGCAACAGCTTACCAATAAAATCTGGGTGAATTGGTAACTCACGATGACCCCTGTCTACCAACACAGCTAAACGAATTACCTCTGGTCTTCCGTACTCATTTACAGCATTCAAAGCAGCACGAATTGTCCGTCCTTTGAAAATCACATCATCCACGAGTACAACGGTTTTCCCCGTCAGATCAAAAGGAATATCGCTTTTGGTCGGAGTTCGCAAACCAATTTTGTCAAGGTCATCTCGATAAAATGTAATATCTAAAGCGCCGACGGAAACGGCTACACCTTCGAGTGTCTCAATCTGACGCGCCAACAATTGTGCTAATACAGCACCCCTAGTATATATACCAAGAAGCACCAATTGGGACAAATCACGCGACCTTTCTACAATTTGAGAGGCAAGGCGAGTCAAAGTACGACGAATTTCTTCTGATGAGAGGATCTCAACTACTTTTGCAGACATAGGTATCTTTAGGGGAGTGGGGAGTGGGGAGTGGGGAGTGGGGAGTCGGGATGAGGGAGATGAGGGAGATGAGGGGGATGAGGGAGATGAGGGGAATAACTAATGCCCCATGCCCAATGCCCCATGCCCAATGCCCAATATTGTCAATCAAAGGGGCATTGAACCCCCTTGATTGACCTGCTATCCATCCCCACCGTATAGACGGATGGGGAATTCCGCCGAATTAGTTAAAAAAATAGCGATCGCTATTCCTAACCATAGTAAAAAACAATATCGAGTCAGTTGCAAAGCATTGTAAATAGAATTTGGGGTAATGGGATAAATAGCGTCTCCTAGCAATGGTTTGTGTTTAGCTACCCCACGATACCAATTTTTACCCCCCATTTGTACACCTAAAATAGCAGCGTAGGCGCACTCACTCCAGCCGGAATTGGGACTAGGATCGGTAATTGCATCCCGGCGACAAATTCGCCAAACATGCATCGGTTTACCCGATAACACTGCTAGAGTGATAACTGTTAATCGGCAAGGTAGCCAAGTCAAACAATCTTCCAATCGCGCACTAAACCACCCAAAATAAGTATAAGGTGCTTCCCGGTAACCCACCATTGAATCAAGAGTACTACTGGCTTTGTATGCTAAAGCTAAGGGAATTGACCCCACAATTGGCACAAAGACACCAATAATTGCATAAAAAAGTGGAGCCATTACCGCATCAGTAGCATTTTCCGTGACTGTTTCTAAAACGGCTCGCAAAATTTCTGCTTCTGAGAGATTTTGTGTATCTCGACCAACATAATTACTTAAAATATTACGAGCTTCTGGTAAATCTCCTGCTGTTAAAGGTTGTAAAACAGCCACTGCTGCTGTTCGCAAACTTCTGCTAGCAAAACAACTAGCCAAAAGAATACTTTCTAAAGCAATTCCCAACACTGGATGCACCCATCTGGCACTTTGAACGAGCAAAAAACCGACAAGACCGCTACCAATTATGACGATAATGCCTAGTAAAATTCCAGCTAGACGTTGTGTTAGAGAATGTTGACACAATTGCAGAGAAAACTTGGTCAGCCAAGAAATTACCCACCCGATAAATTGCACAGGATGAGGCCAACCCCAAGGATCGCCAATTAAGTAATCTAAAAGTGCGGCAATGATTAAAACAACAGCGGATGTCATTAGTCATTAGTCATTAGTCATTAGTTAGTTAAGAATAATCAATCCCCAATCCCCAATCCCCAATCCCCAATCCCCAATTCCCAATGACTAAACCACAAAACTAGCTTCTTCCCCAAGGGAAGCTTGCCAACTACGAGCATCGTAATAAAGGTCTGCCAGAGTAATAGTGTACAAAGCTTCTTTGAGCTTTTGATTGAGCCTTTGCCAAAGGGTAAATGTTACCCAATCTTCAGCTTGTGTGGGTGCTGGAGTGTGATGGGGTAAATGAGTAATGCTCTCACCGACTGCTTCTAAAATTTGCCCTATAGATATTTGTATAGGTTCTCTTGCCAATTGATATCCGCCAATGCTACCACGAATTGAATTCACTAAAGACGCACGACGCATTTCTATTAGTAGTTTTTCGAGGTAAGGAGCTGGGATATCTTGGCGTTTGGCGATCGCTTTTACAGATGCAGGCCCATATCTTGGCTGTAAACTCAAATCTAGCAACGCCTTCACACTGTAATGTCCTCTGGTAGTTAGTTTCATTCTGGTAAGCTTTGTTGTTTGCCCTCTGTTACAAAGTTCTGAGTGCCGGAAATAGGCGCTGGTGGCTTTGCGCTTTGTCAGTTGTCCTTTGTCATTTATTTAGACCAATGACTAATGACTAATTACCAATGACTAATGACCAAGGATCAGTTTTGCTTATCATTCTGTGACTCAGTTATCATCTTCAGCAACTAGACAACCTTTTAAAGGTTAGTTTAGAAAACTTAAACAAATATAGTTTAGCAGGAATTCACAAACTATATATATATAGTTATCAGCATTGCCAGCATTCTATAAAATAAATTGCCTGGGAAATATTTGGTATTCGCATAACAATTCTGGCTGTGAGTGTAATATACTTGGCTATGTTGAGATAAAAACTAAAGGATTATCTTCCTATTAGCTCAACAGAAGCTAAAATAAAATCGATTCAAACACTTCAAACATTCGTTTTCGACCTAAGTTGATGCCTAAACAGAAAAAAATTGAACCCCTAGTCGGCGAAGAACTGCTCAAAAAAGTCAAAGAGCTAGAGAACGAGAGCAAGGAAGACAAGGCCAAGAAGTGCGGCTACTATACCGTTACCAAAAATGGTATAGAGCGCGTCAATATGATGAAGTTCTTAAATGCCCTAATCGATGCCGAAGGCATTCAGTTGGACAGTACACCCAGTGCTAATGGGCGCGGTGGACGTAGTGCTAGCTATAGGATTAGTGTGCAATCCAATGGTAACTTGCTTATCGGTTCAGCTTATACAAAACAGATGAATCTCAAACCAGGAGATGAGTTTCTCATCACTTTAGGTAAAAAGCACATTCGTTTGAGACAGGTAGATCCAGAAGATCGGGAAGACGATGAAACTCTAGAAGCCACGGCTTAATAAATAGTCATTAGTCAATTGTCAATAGTCAATAGTCATTTGTCCCTGAAGTTCTGAACTAAGGAATACTCAGTTCATACTTCTGTGTTTGTCATTTGTGAAAACCAATGACTAATGACCAATGACTAATGACCAATGACTAATGACTAATATGGTAAATAGTGACGCAGTGCTTTGCGCGTAACTGCTAAATTGCAGGTTAATGCAATTTGCTCTTTTTCTAGTAAACCTAAAATGCGATCGGGTTTGTCTCGTGCTACCACTGGTAATTGATGCAAACCTCGAACACTCATCCGGTCTAAAGCTTCAGATAATAGTTCATCCTGCCATGCGTAAACAATTTCAGTAGTACAAATGTCCTTGAGAGTTTGACTGGATAAATTATCTGAAATTTCAGTTGTTGAATTTGGGTAAGTTTGCCAAAGAGCAAGGGCACGGTTAATATCTTCTAAAGAAAGGATACCAACTAATTGCTCTGCTTGATCAATTACTAAAGCACTTCGTGTGCGATCGCGGATCATTTCCACCGCTGCTTCTAACACACTCAAAGTTGCAGGTAATTTTTTGGGATAAGGATGCATAGCATCTTCTACCAAAATTTGCTGCATAATTTCCGCTCGTTCATCTTTCAATTCCGAAAGACCAATTTGTTGTAGATTAGAGTTAGAGTTAAAAGTCGGTTTAATCCTTTCCACTAACCAGACACTCAAACCCACAGCAGCCATCAGCGGTAAAACAATCCGGTAGTCGCGGGTTAATTCAAACAGCATTAAAATAGCCGTTAACGGTGCCCTGACACTTGCAGCCAAGACTGCCGCCATTCCTACCATCGCATAAGCTGGAGGAGCTGCCATTTGCTCACAAATTGCCGGGAATACCACAGCTAAAATTTTGGCATAAGCCGAACCAAAAGAAGCACCTAGAAACATCGCAGGTGCAAACAAACCGCCGACAAAGCCACTACCCGCACTAATTGCAGTCATTAGTAGCTTCACCACCAACAGCACAACTAACAAGTGCAATGAAAACTTGACATCCTGAAGCATTGCTTCCACGGTTTCATAACCAACGCCTAGAATTTGCGGGAAGTGCAAAGCAACTGCGCCAACAATGACACCGCCAATAATTGGATGAATTGGCTGAGGAATTCGTCCCAAAAATTGAAAGCCTGGAACCTTACCAGCAAAGCAGGCTTTAGCCAAACGAATTGATTGAGTATAAGTTAGAGAAATTAGGCTAGCCCCTAAACCCAAGCCAAGATAAAGGGGTAATTCTAAAGGACTGCGGACTTGGTAAGCCGGTAAATCAAAAGCAGGTTGTGCCCCCAAACCAATTTGAGCAATTAACGCTGCTACTACCGCCGCCAGCAGCACCACACTGACAGCAGAAGTAGCAAAAGATGTTGCTCCCATCACCACCTCTAAGGCAAAAAATACTCCGGCAATGGGAGCATTAAATCCAGCCGCTAATCCAGCAGCAGCGCCAGCACCCAAAAGTAAACGTCGTTGTTCCTGAGATACATTTAGGATCACAGACAACAACATGCCAAAGTTTGCACCAATTTCTACACTTGGCCCCTCTGGTCCTAAAGAAGCACCACTTCCCAAAGAAACAGATGCGGCTAGCATTTTGGTAACTGGTCGTAGTGGTCGCCTAATCTCGGTTTCGTGAGAGGCGGCGATGAGAGATGAAAGTCCAGGACCGAAGTCTTGAGTACGCCAGCGCATCAAGCCAACAATTAATCCGCCAAGGGTAGGAACGCAAGCTAGAGTCCAAGCACCCCAGACACCGATCTGACCCATCAAATTTTCTAGCATTAAACGGTGGATCAGCTCGATCAAATAGTGAAAAGTGACTACACCCATACCAGTGCCACCGCCAATTAACATGGCTAAAAACAGCACAAGGGTTTCTGGGGATGGTTGAAAACGGTTTATTAGGTGAGCTAAGCGGGCAGAAGGTGTAGGAAAGGCAGGTTGTTCCGTTACCTTCCTCAGTTGAGTGGGAGGCAAGAGAGTCATTGAGAGGCAGGGTAAATGTAAGAAAAAATTTAAATTTTTATCTGTTACTTCTCATTGTGAGCCATTATTTAGCAACCAGACAAGTAGACTTTATTTGCTCGATTTACAAAGCTTTAGCAAAATTTTTGTGGGGAGAATAGTTAAATGGGAGACAATTATTATCTGGGGGTCGGCGATGCCTACGGTAAATGCTAGCCTACGCTGATGAGGTACTAGTCAACCCTATTCTCTCTAGAGACAACAGAGGTACTGTGAGCCACAAGCATTAATGAGAAGTCATTTTCGCCTAAATCTAGCTATACTCGTGTTGCGACCATTGAGCCATCCTTGGTAGTAATAGAATGTATGTGTGATTTAGTACTAAAGTCAAACTAGACTTAGAAGTTATATCATGTCCGCCTAATCACTTATCAAAAAAGCTCTTTGCGTCTTCCTTATGAGAAGTTGTGATGTAACGAAGCCTGATCTTAGGCTTCTCTCCATGTCCCCGCGTCAGCCCTAATGATAAGTCTTCAACCGGACATGATATTAGAGAAAGGGGAGACAAGGTAACAAGGAGGCAAAAGGAATAAAAAACCTGCTCCCCTTGTCTCCCCTTCTCCTTGTCCTCTTCGTTGACCGCAATTCAATATAGCTATTCTTATACTGCGAGTAAATGAATATACACACCTTTGATAATCATTATGTTACTTGCCCAATTTGCCAAAGAAATGCCACGCCCAAACCAATTAAAACGCGTATTGGCTTGTTTTGTTGTCCCTATTGCCAAGAACGGCTAGTTGTTTGCCAAAGCGGTCATTACGTCCGCGATCCATTTACTTGGAGACAAATGATGATTTCTTCGGCGCTACGGCGTCAAAGCCGACCTTTGGCTAGAATTATCAGGGATTTTGTCCTACTCAAGCGTCCTATGGTGGCTTTTGCTGTAGGAAGTGCCATTGTTTTTAGTATGATTGCTATCACCCAGGAAACCACGAACTCAGATCGTCAAGTGCTTTCTACAGAGCAAATTAAAAAACCAGACGAAAAATTCCCATAGTATGGATATGACCCCTGCGGTCAATGAGATTTTACTTTACTCTCTTTAATTTTGCAAGTCCCTTATATTTATTTAACTAATTCGGCGGAATTCCCCATCCGTCTATACGGTGGGGATGGATAGCAGGTCAATCAAGGGGGTTCAATGCCCCTTTGATTGACAATTTTCTTATGAGGTCGCGTAACACTTCTGTCTGATTTCTTTGAGTCAATTCGCAATACTTCTGCAAATGTTCTTTTTCCCGTTCAGACAACCTCAAACTAATCTGTGTCATGGTAGCAAATAAAATATGGATGTGCTACCATTGTAATGGTTGTTGACCCACCCACACGGCTCATAACAAACGGCCACAGTAGCGGTAAAACGCTATGCCTTGACGTATAGCGTGAGAAAAGGGAAAAGACTTCGGTCACTGGTTTGCCTATCTACTAAGGCGGTAAAAGATAAGCCACACAGAAGTGTACGAGAAAGTAATAACTGCCTTGGGAAGCAGGGCGGCTGCGCGGGTTTCTCTATTGAGAGGATAAACGGTGAAAACCGAGAGACGTTGTATAAGACCATCATCGGGTTTAGTCCCGAATTCTTAGCAATAAGAATTCCTAACGTGGCAACGACGAGTGAGACGCGAAGCCCCATCCGCCTATGCGGTGGGGTACTTCACAACAGTGTTCTAGATGTACCCAACAAATAGAACACTGTTTTATGTATAGCCTTAGTGAACTACCTACACTCCCAGTTGTCAACGCAGGGGAGGCAGAGGGAGCAGGGGGAGATGAGGAAGCAATGCCCCACGCCTGCCCTGCGTTTACAATCGATTTGTATCTTTGGTAACTAATTTCCAACCTTCAGCTTGGTCAATTAGCTTGATTGACTCTAGTTGAAGATTGTTGAAAACAGATGCATGAAGCAAGAAGTAGGGTTGCCCGTTGTAGTGCCAATAATATTGCAGTTCACCAACAGAAGCGGGAATAATGGTGCGATCGCTGTAATAATCCAATGAAGGACGAGAGTAGGGAAAAGATGTATAAATCTTTTTCGTAGCTGGATTTGCCCGCACGATCATCGCAGCTACTGGTTTAACTGGATAAGCCTCAGATAATTCCCAAACCCAGTAATTGGATTTCATTAACAGTAGCAGCGAAACATAACTTCCCCAGAACAAAATCTTCAGAAATTGCCCGTCGCCTCGCTCTGCCAAAATAGCTGCTAAGGTCATTGTTAAAGCTACTGCTGCAAAAATTAGCTGTAAGTCTGTTTTCGGTGTTGTACCCCAACTAAAATAAATGCTGCCGGCAGAAGCGACTACAGCTAAAATTGCTAAACCTGCCACCCAAGTACGGGGATAGGATGACACTAAAGGCGAATTTTCTGTATCTGCTAACTGGATACCAAAAGCTAAGGCTAAGCTGGGATAAATCGGGAATACATACCAGGGAAGTTTGGTAATCATCAAGGAAATTACTACCAGATAAACACCACTCCACGCTAGTACTAGTTTTGCCCAACTAAGGTTGCGATTTTCCCAAGTTAAACGTACAGTTTGCGGTAAGAATAATAGCCACGGCCATGTGTACTTGAGAAGTTCAATAACGTAGTACCAAGGTGGTTCAAAATTTATCTCTGCAACTGTGCCAATTCGGCTAGATGAATTTACAAGGCCAACTTGGGCGAAAGTATAACCATAGTGAATTAGTTGGGCACCGTACCAACCAATCACAGGTAAAATGCCAATCAAAATTGCTATCCACAGATAGTAACAGGTGAGTAGCCGTGGTGTATCCCAAAATAAAAATACAATGGCGATCGCACCTAGCAATATGCCCACCAAGCCTTGAGTCAGGCAAATCAACCCAAAACCGATGCCAACACCAAGGCAATAACGTAAATCCCGGCGCGATCGCAACACGCACAACATCATCACCATCAAAAAACTGACCACCGCCCCATCTAACATCGCCAAACGTCCATGACGCACCACGGGTAGCATTGTTAGATAAATCAAGGCACTATAAATAGCTGCCCAACGCTGGCGAAATAATTCTCGACCAATACAATACAGTAAAGGTACTGAGCTTGATGTTAAAATTGCTCCGGGAAGCCGCGTAGTGAATTCATTTTCGCCTCCTAGAGAATAAGCCCAAGCAATTAGCAAATGCATTAAAGGCGGCTTGTTATGGTATGGTTCGCCTCCTAGAGTTGGGTAAAGCCAGCGCATTGAGTCTGCTGGTGCTTGCCAAATTTCCCTAGCGACTTGTGCCACTGTACCTTCATCCCAATCTCGCAGGGGTAATCCCCCCAGATTGACGCTAAACAGTAACACTGCTGCTAAAAACAACACGAGAAGCCATACCCAATCAACCCATCTGCCAACTGTGCGATGCTGTTTTTCTAGATGACCCCAAATAAAGCTTCCTTCTTGCATATTCTCTGGTAATCATTTTACTTGCTGGTTTGATTACATAGAGACCAAAGCGAATCTCCAATGTTGTGGCCCAGTAACAACGTCTGTTCTTAACGATTGCTAGTTTCCAAGATTAACTCAACTTTCTCTAATTAGTACTATTTTTCCGGGAAATTTATCTGAATTATTTAACGATCATTTTTGTAGATAACTGATAAAAATAAGACGTATAAAAACTGGCTAAATACTTTTGACTACTCTGTAATTAAATCTACATTGCCTGATATTTTATCCGGCTTTTTTGTTACTAATAGGATGATAGTATTACATAGCATAATTCAGAATTCTTAAAAGATAAAAATAACTTGCAAGTTCCATTTTTGTTCTTGGCGAACAATTTCAATTTCTTTAATGAATTCTCGAAAGTAAAATCGTCGCTCTGTTTCGGACAAATCTAACCAGAATTGTGGAATGGAAACAGCAACAGCAACAGAACGCAAATTAACTGGGGGAAGAATTGCCAACTTGGCTTCGAGTGTAGAAATTTCTGTGCGGAGTTTATAAGCTCTTAATTTTGCTGTTTCAGTATCTAAAATTCCATTTTCAATTAAAGCGGGTAACTGAGCGAGTATTTCTTGCTGACGAGCGATCGCTTGGCTTAAACTATTTTTGACTGCATCCAACTGGGGAAAATTCATTCCGGCTACAGCTAGGGGTAAGTCGCGGCAAACAGTTTCAATTGTCTGTTCTAAAACTTCTTGGTAGGGAATAGCCGGACATTTGGGGCGTCGGGGACAGCTAATACAACGTAAATACAGATATTCTTTGTCTTGGTTGCGTTGGGTGACACGGGTAACCGTCAGATGCGATTGACATTCGCCACAGACAATCAACCCTGCTAAAGAACGTGGCGCACTAGCAGTACGAGATGGTAAACGGCTGTTACGGCGCAAAAGTCGGTCAACTTGGGCAGCTTCTTCCTTAGAAATTATGGGAATATGGGTATCGGAGATAATTTCACCATTTTGGTAAGCTGTATTGCCCCGATAAACTGGATTAGTTAACCAGCGGCGTCCAGTGGTGACAGAGATTTTCTTGCCGTATTTTTTCGCCAAATAGCGGACTGAACCCCGTAAGGAACCATAGAGTAAAAAATGGTCAAAAAAATCCTTCACCACTGGTGATGTGCTGCGGTCAATGGTATATTTTCCCTTACCTCTGCGGTAGCCGTAGGGAACCTTACCGGGTGGCGGTGCAGCGTCGAGACGATTACGGGCGTGTCCTTGGCGGATGCGACGACTGCGTTGTTCGCGTTGGATTGCATGTAGTAAACTCAGCAAGTCAGCCCGGAGAGGGGAATTTTCTGAAGTGTAGGGTTGTTCAGTGGCAATTACCGCCACTCCCATTGCTTCGAGTTCATGAAGGCGATCGCTTACTTCCTCTACAGTATCGCCTAATTCTTCCAACCGACGAACCAACAGATAATCTGCACCTTGAGTTTGGCAATCTGTGAGTAATTGTTGTAGTTGCGTTCGCGTAGCGTATTTAGAGGATTCTCCCTTGCCCAAATCTTGATAAACTCGATCGACTTCCCATCCCCAACTGCTTTCTTCGGGAGAAGATTCTAGTAGAGGATCGGTGTAAGAGTAGGCAATTATTTTCATTGGGAATTGGGAATTGGGAATTGGGCATTGGGCATGGGGCATTTGTTTTTCTTTGCGTAAGAGCGTAAGAGCGTCTCCCCGTCTCCCCACTCCCCCTTACTGTTGACTCAATTCAACAATATTCCCATCAGGATCTTGAGTAAACAGGGCAGGGCGGCCTGAGGCGCTTGGTTGAATGGGATAATTATGATTGAGCAATTCTTGTTTTGCAATGTCCAAGTCAGCAACGGAGAAGGCGAAGTGAGGGTTGCGTCCCCATTTTTCGTTTTGGTTTTCGGTGGGGACAGTCGGTGCAACTATGAGGTGAATTTGGTAATTGCCGACTTGATACCATGCACCAGCGTATTTCAGAGAACGATCTATTTTGGCTAATCCTAAGACTTTGCCATAAAAGTGTTCGGAGCGTTCTAAGTCAGTTACAAGAATTGCTGTGTGGAGACTTTGGGTAATCTGCATTGTTGTAGGTGCGATCGCGTTTATTTAAATTTTGACGTAGTTTACAGCAATTTTCAGGTAAATAGACCACGCGGTAGGGGCACAGCAATGCTGTGCCCCTACGACAGATGTGGTTCAAATACATGAAAACTGCTGTAAACTCTTGCGGGGAGCGGAGGAGGATGAGGGACAATAACTGATGACTAATTCCCCATGCCCAATAACTATGCAGGCTATCCACCAGTTTGAAAAATCTCAATTTTAAATTTTAGGCGATCGCTGTGCTACTTTACATCTGAATAAAACTTTACTTTTTAAATTACTCAGTTGCAGTCAAAGATAGTAACTTGGGCTGGGACTAGAGAGTAAGAATATTCTGTTTGAACGCAGCTTAGTATAAATATAATCTCCTGATATACATACAAAGTTATATTTATTTGTCAATCTCCCAAAAGAAGTAACATATAAATATTAAGTTTATTTAAGGTGACTTACTTAATTGCGATCGACTAAATCAAAAGCTTGCTGCTCCTCATTTTTGCTCAACTACACTGAGTTAAAGCAGAAAAATCTCATATTTCATAAAATAATATTAATGTCAGTAAAAAAACTGAGTATTAACAAGTTCTACAAATTATGCGCCAACAGGCCTGTATATCGATGAAACATTTGAAACAATAGCTTAGAGAATTATCCATCAGTAGTGCTAAATTACTAATTGTTATTGTTCACTTCTGAGTTATCGGCAAAGTGATACTGTTAGATAAATAATTTGAATTTTTTTCTTCTTATCCGCTGAAATCTCCTCTTTCGATGTTCCTTTAAAAGATAAATCTCAAGCCTGCTCCCACACCGCGATGAAAGACCAAGTATTAGACCGGATTTTTAATAAACCTTCTTTCCCACATAAATTTGAACGCTTGGAACTGGATGATAATTTTTGCATTATAGATACATCCAAGCAAGTGGAACGGTTTGCACATCGCCCTGAGGAGGTGACACGGGGTAAAGATATCCGGCTAGGCTTTCCTGAGTTGATCGGACTTGAAGATATTTTAAAAGCTATCTTGTACGGAAAGCAAGAACTGTTTGAATTACAAGGGATTAAACGAAGTTCAAACCAAAAATCTCATGTATACATAGATATATATATTGTTGCTGAACAACATGAAAAATTGAAAAATAGATTAATCCTACTGATTGAGGATGTTACCGACAAAATTGTTTTAAAACAACAGTTAGCACAGCAAGCTAATGAAGCGAATCTGCTATCAACTGCTTTAATAACTTGTAAAAGTTACATGGATCAAGTAATCACTTCAATGGCAGATGCTTTTTTGGTAACTAATAATTTGGGGAAAATCATCAAAGTCAATCATGCTGCTGAAGAATTATTTGGTTTTACTGAAAAAGAATTAATTAATCAACCCATATCATTGATAATTGACGATCAAGTAGTAATAAAAGCAATTTACCAGCATTTTGCTACCAAACAAAGTTTTCAGAATTTAGAGGTAGTTTGTAGAACCAAAACTCGAGAAAAACGCTTGATTGCTTTTTCTTGTTCGGTGATTTCTAAAGCAACAGAAGGGCAAGAAGATATTGTTTACATAGGTCGGGATATTACTGCTCGACAACGTAGGGAACAGCGTACAAGCGCCCAGTATGCTATCACCCGCATCCTATCAGAATCCCAGAGTATAAAACAGGTAATTCCCCAAATTTTGCAGTCGATTTGTCAAAATCTGGGATGGGATTTAGGCGAACTTTGGACACCAAGTCAATATATCGGTACTTCAGTAAAAAGACACAGTATCAATGCAGTATTAAGGTGTGTGGAGATTTGGTCAAGTCGAGTAGTTTCTGCCAGAGAATTTAAAGCAGTTACGTGGCAAACTACTTATACTCCTGGTGTTGGGTTACCTGGTGAAATTTGGATCGAACGATCGCCCCTGTGGACTCAGGATATCACACAAGATGGAGACAAAAGGCGATCGCAATCTGCTGCCGAAGCTGGATTGCACGCAGCTTTTGGTTTCCCCATTTTAGACGATAATGAAATCTTAGGGGTGATGGTTTTCTTTAGCCGAGACATCCAACCAAAAGATCCAGACCTGTTGGAAATGATAAGTTCTATTGGTAGCCAAATCGCCCAGTTTATTAAACGCAAACAAGCAGAAATCGCTCTTGTCGAAAGCGAACAACGATATCGAGATTTATTTGAAAATGCTAACGATTTGATTCAAGCCGTTAATGCCTATGGTCGTTTTTTGTATGTCAATCGCGCATGGCGAGAAACTTTGGGATATAGCGAAGCTGAAATTGCTTCTTTGAATGTTTTTGATATTATACATCCAGAGTTTAGACAATACTCTTGGCAAAAGTTTTATCGCGTGCTTTCCGGAGAAAAGCAGGAGCAAATCAAAGCCGGATTCATTACCAAAAACCGTGAGACAATCTTTTTAGAAGGTAACATTAGCGGTAAATTTATTGAAGGTCATCCAGTTGCTACTCATGGAATTTTTCGCAACGTTACCCAGCGATTAGCAGCAGAAAAAGCACTGCGTCATCAACAGGAACAAACCGAACGTTTGTTGCTAAATATTTTGCCAGCAGCAATTTCCAAACGCTTGAAAGAACAACCAGCCAGCATCACCGAAGATTTTGCTGATGTCACAGTTTTATTTGCAGATATCGTCGGCTTCAGCCAAATCGCGGCTTCCATGAGTGCGATTCAACTGGTAAACCTACTCAACCCGATTTTTTCAGCTTTCGATCGCCTCACCGAACAACATAATTTAGAAAAAATCAAAACCATTGGCGATGCTTATATGGTAGTCGGCGGCTTGCCCACAGGACGCCCAGATCATGCTCAAGCCATTGCCCTTATGGCACTCGATATGCAGACAGCGATCGCTTTATTTAACGCTGAGAACAACCAAAATTTTAGCATCCGCATCGGTATTCATAGCGGTTCCGTAGTTGCCGGAGTCATTGGGCTGAAAAAGTTTACTTACGACCTCTGGGGAGACACGGTAAACATCGCCAGCCGCATGGAGTCTCAAGGCATTGCTGGCAAAATCCAGGTGACAGAAAATACTTATAAATCCTTGTGTAATGAATTTTTGTTTGAAAAGCGGGGCGAAATCGAAGTTAAAGGCAAAGGGAAAATGACGACTTATTGGTTAATTGGGAATCGGGCATAGGGCATGGAGCATTGGAAGAGGCAGAGGGGCAAAGGGGCAGAGGGGCAGAGGGGAAAGAACAAGGCACATTGAACTCTCCTCTGCTCCCCTGCTCCCCTGCCCCCCCTACTCCCCACTCCCCACTCCCCACTCCCTACGTATTCGGAATCAACCTACCGCAAGGATAAGTCGCTGTTGGCTGTGCAGCATTTTCAGCCACCGCTGCTGGAACTTGATCTGATGGTTGGTTTTTGGCTGCTAAATAATCTGTTTGCAGTTTTTCTAAAATGGCTTCTCGTCTGTCATACAAACGTTTTAGCGGACGAGGTTGACACTTATTGAGGACGTATGCTGTTACTAGTGGTAAGGCGATCGTGCTATCTGTGTAACAAACAATTGTGTTAGGTAACTCCTCAGGGTCAATCTTACCCCAGCTGACAGCTTCCGATGGGGTTGCCCCAGACAAACCACCTGTATCTGGACGAGCATCGGTAAATTGCACAAAGTAATCATGTCCGCGTTCTTCTAGTCCTAAGACTTCGTGAATTTGCGGTTGTGTTTGTAGCAAAAAGTTTTTGGGACTGCCACCACCAAGAATGACAGCGGCACTTTTCCCTTCAGATTCACGAGCATTGTAAGCGATCGCTGCTGTCTCATTTACATCAATTGAAGGGTCTAATATTAATTGTGAACCTTCCAATGCCAAAGCTGCTACGTTCATCCCAATGGAACTATCTCCAGGGGAAGATGTATAAATCGGTACGCCATATTCATAAGCTGTAGCCAGTAAGCAAGAATTCTCCACACCCAATTGCTTTTCTACTTCCCGGACATACTTACCTAGTAAATAGTGAAACTCAGCGGTTCCCATGCGTTTTTGGAAAGGTTCTGCTTGCAAAATTTTGCGGATAAAAGCATCGGTTTCCAACAGCACATCGTAGCCAAAGATAATGTCATAAATCCGAATTGTGCCTTGTTGACGCAGTTTCACATCATCCAAAAACGGATTACCAGCAAACAATTCAAAACCCAAACCATAATGCATATCATGGTAAAGATTTGCACCAGTGCTAATCATCCAGTCAATAAAGCCGTTGCGAATTAAGGGTGCAAGCGCTGAAACCCCAAATCCGGCTGGCGTCATCGCACCAGAAAGGCTAACTCCCACGGTGACACCTTCTGTCAGCACATCACGACTCAGTAGTTGGCAGATTTCCCGCAAACGTGCTGAATTGTAGGCGGTGAAGTATTTATCAATCAAATCCACCACATTAATATCATTAGATATAGGTGTGGGTGCGATTTTTTGACCCAGCTGTTTAGACATTTTGGCACTCCTGAACAGTAAACACGCCCGAATCTAATGTTATAGCAAAGTGCTGAGTGCTAAGTTAAGGTTTGGGAGTTAGGAGTTATACCAATTTGCCAAAACAGAGCAACAAATTCCAAAATGAGTACATAGCGTTTTGCAATTGCATGGAGTACAGACAATTCGTAGGGTAGCACAGCTGTGCTACCCTACCGTGTACCTCATTCAAATGAAAATTACTATAAATGCTCGATATAAAATTGAACCTCACACGACTGAAAGTACGAGCCAGCTTGATTTTCACTTTGGCTCTATTCCTACTACCTTTTACAGTGCGGGATAGTTTTTTGTGTGCCTTGCGTAGCTTCCTTTTTTGTGTCCGATAATATTTGGGATTATCTACAATTTCACCCTTGCTGGTAACAAGATAAGCTTTGATTCCCAAGTCTAAGCCAATATTTTCAGTGGATTGGGGGTGTTTCTGTACCTCAGTCTCGCACAAAATACTAGCAATGTATTTACCAGAAGAAGTGCGAGTTATGGTGACATTTACAAGGGAACCTGTAATATCTTCTCTACTCCAAAAAGCTTCTTCCCTTTGATAGAAGTTAAGACATCGCAGGTTTTTCAAGATTTGAGTTAGGACTTACCCAGCGAGGCGAGAAATCCACATGACTCAAGATATATTTGAATTACCCGGCCCAGAAGGAAATTCTATTGTGGGTAGTCTGCTTGATTTTGGTCGCGATCCTTTGGGGTTTTTAACGAAGTGTGCTAATGAATATGGTGATATTGTACCTATACGTTTGGGATTGACACCAGCTTGTTTGTTAACTAATCCTAACTATATTGAGCAAGTACTTAAAGACACAAAATTATTTGTTAAAAGTCGTTCTTTACATGCCCTCAAAACGTTATTGGGTGAAGGACTTCTCACTAGCGAAGGAGATTCTTGGTTTCGCCAACGACGGTTGATCCAACCTGTATTCCACCAGAAGCGCATTGCTACCTATGGCGATATTATGGTTGCCTACACTGAACAAATGCTGGATACTTGGCAAGATGGCGAAACTCGTGATATTCACCGAGACATGATGCGCTTGACATTAAATATTGTCATGAAAACAATATTTAACCGCGACCTCAGCGAAGGACAAGCACAAGATGTTGCCCATGCATTAGATGTAACATCAGATTGGTTTGAAAGTAAACGCCAGCAAAATTTTATCTTTTTGGAATGGTTCCCTAGACCAGAGAATATTCGCTACAGAAATGCTATCAAGCAGATGGATAAAACTATTTATGAGATGATAAATCAACGGCGTGCTAGTGGTGAAAATCCCGGAGATTTACTCTCAATGTTAATGGCAGCAAGGGATGAAGAAGATGGCAGTCAAATGAGCGATCGCCAATTGCGAGATGAAATCGCAACTTTAATGTTAGCAGGACATGAAACTACATCTAATACTTTAACGGGAGTATGGATACTTTTATCTCGATATCCCCAAGCACGTACTCAATTATTAACAGAATTACAACAAGTTTTAGGAGGGCGTTCTCCTACCATTGCAGATCTACCAAACTTGCGCTACACAGATATGGTTATCAAGGAGACAATGCGAATATTTCCTCCTGTTTATAACATGGCACGTAAAGCTGCTCAAGATTGTGAAATTGATGGTTATCAAGTGCCAGAAGGTTGTATGCTGATTATGAGTCAGTGGGTAATGCATCGCAATCCTCGCTACTTTGAAGATCCAGAAGTATTTAAACCAGAACGTTGGGCTAATAATTTAGAGAAAAATCTGCCTAGAGGAGTTTACTTTCCCTTTGGTGACGGGCCGCGGATTTGTATTGGTAAGAGTTTTGCTTTAATGGAAGCGGTTTTATTATTAGCAACTATCGCCCAAAAATTTGAATTAAATCTTGTGCCAGATCATCCAATTGTTCCCCAAGCTTCGATTACGTTACGCCCTGCATTTGGGGTGAAAGTAACGCTGAAGCAAAGTACAGCCCTTATGAATCAGAGGGTAATTTAGGTGCCCTCTTGCTAAGAGGATGTTTGAAAAGTCCTCTTGTTGGTAGCAAAACGTTTTAGATCCCCCTAAATCCCCCTTAAAAAGGGGGACTTCAACTCCGGTTCCCCCCTTTTTAAGGGGGGTTAGGGGGGATCTAAAAGTGCCTAAAGTCACAGAGAAACACTTTTCAAACACCCTCTAGAAGATTACTTGTTTTTTCTTCTCTCTGCGCCCTTGGCGTTCTTCTCTACGAGGCGCTGCGCGTTGGCGGAAGCCTCTCGTAGAGAAGGCGGTTCGTTAAAAAAAGGATGATTTATCTCACGCAGAGGCGCAGAGGCGCAGAGAGAATGAGGAGTTAATGCATAAATTTCATTGTTTGTTTGTGCAATGCCAAAAATTAGGTGTAGTTGTGGCGGGATAACAGTAGTGTCATAAAATTTTGACATTATCGGGGTAAAATTCTGGGTTTTTCAGGGGCATTTTGGGGTTAATTGAAAACCACGGTATTTCCATCGGATTGGGATGCAAAAGACAGATAAATTTTAGAAAATTGGTTTTAAAGGCTTATGAAATAAGGATTGTCATTTGTCTAATATTGCGATCGCCATTCTCTAAATTTCAGAAATTGGACGCTGAAATTAAATTCCCACTTTTTCATGTGCCTATGTGGTTATTTTGCCAATTCATAGATTTCACAGGTTCCAAGAGGCATAATTTTCAGTTGAACTAGCGTAAATTAATTGTGTAGAAAGTGGCAAGTTCAACTTATACGTCTTATGAATAACAGTATTTTTAACCAAACAGTTTCTCCAGTTACTATTGCAATTATTGGTGGTGGTTTTAGCGGTTCTTTGGTTGCAGCCAATCTTTTACGCAACGCAACTACGCCATTAACTATCAAATTAATTGAACGGAATTCCCAAGTGGGGAGAGGAGTTGCTTACGGTACACCAGTGGATTGTCATTTGCTGAATGTGCCGGCTGGCAAGATGAGTGCATTTGTGGATGCACCTAATCACTTTCTTAACTGGCTGCACAGCAACGGACATGAACAGGTAACTGCATCTACCTTCGTTCCACGTCGGGTTTATGGCGATTATCTGCAGGCGACTTTAAAAGCAGCACAGGATAATGCATCGGCAAATGTGCAGTTAGAAAAAATTGTAGATGAAGCGATCGCCATTGAAACAAAATCCTCTAGCACAATCATATACCTCAGCAGTGGTCAGTGTTTGGATGTGCAAAAGGCTGTGTTAGCTTTGGGGAATTTCCCGGCAATTCTGCCTAAACCAATTGCGAGTTTAAACAAGCAATATGTCAAAGATGCTTGGTCGAATAATGCGATCGCTGATTTAAATCCAGAGGATGCTATTCTCTTGGTGGGCACTGGTTTAACGATGGCGGATACCGTAGTTGCCTTACGCCAGCAAGGTTTCCAGGGAAAAATCCACGCTGTCTCGCGTCACGGATTAATGCCTTGTCGCCACAAATCAACAATGCCTTATCCAGCATTTATTGATGTGGAAACTGCACCCAAAACTGCGCGAGGACTACTACACATAGTACGTCAAGAACTGCGATCGGCACTTAGTCAAGGGCAAGATTGGCGTGGAGTAATCGATGCCATTCGCCCAGTTACTCAACAGCTGTGGCAAACACTATCATTACCCGAACAGAAGCGATTTTTGCGTCATGTGAAAGCTTATTGGGAAGTTCACCGTCATCGCATTGCCGAAGAAATTGCCCAAGTACTCGATACTGCAATGGAATCTGGTCAACTCATCCATTACGCAGGTCGAATTCAAAGCTGTCAGCAGTTGGAAAATGGCGTAGATGTGAAAATCTCCCAACGTGGGACACACAAAGATATTGTTTTGCAAGTCAACCGAATTATAAATTGCACCGGCGCAAATTGTGATTACCGCAGATTGCAGCATCCATTGGTGGCTAGCCTGCAAGAACAACGTTTGATTCATTTCAACACCTTGTCAATGGGAATCGACACAGCCCCAAATGGCGCCTTGATAGATGCAGATGGTAAAGCATCTCAAATGCTGTACACCTTAGGAACGCCACGCAAAGGCAATCTTTGGGAAACCACCGCTGTTCCAGAAATTCGGGTGCAAGCAGCAAGTTTGGCACTAGAGTTACTGAAATCTCTCAATTTCCATGCTACTGCTGTGGAAGAAAATCTATCATTCACGTTGAGGAAACCTGTTATGCTATTTCGTCAACTGTTCGATAAAGAAACGAGTACTTATACTTACTTGATTGCTGACCCAGAAAGTAAAACAGCCATCCTAGTTGATTCTGTATTGGAACAAGTTGAACGCGATTTAAAAGTTTTGCGACAATTAGATTTGACTCTGCGCTATTGTCTAGAAACTCACATCCATGCCGACCACATCACTGGCATAGATAGACTCAGGTCACTGACAGGTTGTTTAGGTGTTGTGCCTGAGAATTCAGCGGCTATCTTTGCAGACCAGTACATTGGTGATGGTAACATCTTGCAATTGGGGAGTGTGCAAATTCGAGCGATCGCTACTCCTGGTCATACTAACAGCCACTTAGCATATTTAGTCAACGACACTCATCTGTTAACGGGAGATGCCTTGTTTATTGGGGGTTGCGGTCGTACCGACTTCCAAAACGGCGACCCAGGAGAATTATATGATGCCGTTACTCAAAAGCTATTCACATTACCAGAAGACACCCTAGTATATCCCGCTCACGACTACCAAGGACGGACAGTATCCACCATTGGCGAAGAAAAGCGCTGGAATCCCCGGTTTGCTGGACACAGCCGCAATCAGTTCATCGAACAAATGAACAACCTCAACTTACCCCAACCGAAAAAAATCTTGGAAGCTGTACCCGCAAATCAGCAATGTGGCAGAGTTTTACTTGCACTGGACTATCAAATCTAACAATAATTAATACTTATATAGGTCATTGATCCTAGTCCAAAATAGGACACTTATACGATGCGTTCATTAAGGCGATCGCTGTAGGATATGCTAAGCCAATAATTACAGCACTTTTGATGTATTTAAACCACATCTGTCGTAGGGGCACAGCAATGCTGTGCCCTTAGAGGTTGTTTGAAAAGTATTTAGCTGTGATTTTAGGCTCTTATTGATCCCCCCTAACCCCCCTTAAAAAGGGGGGAACTGGAATCAAAGTCCCCCTTTTTAAGGGGGATTTAGGGGGATCTAAAACGTTTTGCTACTAAGAAAAGGACTTTTCAAACATCCTCTTACCGCTTGGCTTCTCCAAAATCATTGGTTTGAAATTCACACTTTTAAAGGAGAACTCAATCAGATTAAGAGTGAAATCAAAGTCTTGAAAAACCCTACAGAATGCCAAAAAAAACTTATAATCAACTACAATCATGACCTCTTGTAACAAATGACAACACAAATAGTCTTAAATAAAAAAGTATCCTTATCTGCAAATGTTCTGACTCAAGACTTAGCAGGGGAGTCAGTTTTGTTGAATCTGCAAACTGAAGAATATTTTAGTCAAAACGAAGTTGGTACAAAAATATTCTTTGTGCTAACTGAGTCAGATTCTATCCAGACAGCTTACGACACCTTGCTAAAAGAGTATGATGTCGAGCCAGAGAAGTTAAAACAAGACTTGCTCAAGTTTATTGATAAATTGGTTAAGGCTGGACTAGTGGAAATTACTGATTCTTAACTCTTAACTTAAAGCAAAAAATCAAATCATGCGTGTACTGATGATTGGTGCTGGGGGCGTTGCCTTGACAAGACCCTTAAATTGGGTAGTTAAAGCAGGTTATGAAGTTTGGCTACTAGGAGATGTAGACCCCTATGAAACCGAAGCTCCCAAAAATTATCGCTATTTCCCCACTGTTTGGCGAAAGTATCAAGAGGAGTTTACCAACACCTACCCATACGAAGATCGGATGGCCGAGGAAATGGCGGAGCCGCTACGTAAACTTGCAGACGAATTCCAGCCTGATATCATCCATGTCCACGCCATTGGCTGGCACGCCCAGTGTTGTGTCCTGGCGAATTTAAGCCCTCTTGTCGTCTCTGCTTGGGGCTTTTTAAATCATTTGCTACAACCAGAAAAGGAATCCAGCAAGCATAAAGATAGGGTTAGCCAAGTATTTAAGCATACTGGTGTGCTGATTGTAGAGACACCCAATTTGATAGAAAAATCCAAAGCACTGTTGAACCCCGAACAACGGGTAGAATTAATTCCTCTAGGGACAAACCCTAAACATTTTCGCTCTGGAGTCACAAAAGATTTACCAAAGTGGCGACGGGAAATCTTGAAGATTGATGAAGAAGCCACAATTCTGCTTTCGCCCCGTGGTTGGTCTAAACTGTACAACCACGAGCAGATATTTACAGCCTATACACAGGCTTTTCCCCAATTCACCAAACCAACGGTACTCGTCTTTTCAAAGCTAGGGCGTGCTGGTGGGGAAGAAGCAGTAACTATATACGAAAGCATCAGCAAACAAGCTCAACAACTTGGCTTATTAGAAAACCTGCGCTGGATGCCCGCCCTACCTTATAGTTTCATGCCTACAGGCTACAACTTAGCAGATGTAATTATCAATTATCCTACTAACGATGCTTTTCCTTCCACACTCATTGAAGCAGTTGCCTGCGAACGCCCGGTGATTACTTGTGATTTGCCAGCTTATCGGGGTACTTTTATTGAAGAATTTTGTACTTTGGTAGAATCTGAAAACCCAGAAGCTTTGGCAAAGGCAATGATTAAAGTCGTCAATCAACCTCCCCAAGAACGAGAATCACATCTTGCAAAAGCACGGCAAGCGATTGTCGAACAATATGATGAAGCGAATTTACAAAATCGGCTGTTCCGAGTATATGAAGATTTGGCATCTACTACTAAGCCAATCTCTGCCTAAATTTTCCATTATTAAGTTTGATTATGTCTTACATATAAATATAAATGACGAAATCGATAGACTTAGAAGATACAAAACAATGATATAGCTTCAGCAGAAAAGTAGGTTGGGTTACTCTACCAGTTCTCGTAGATTATCCTCAATTCAACCTACATCAATTGCAGTTTTTAGCATTAATTGAACACAATTGATTTTTATTTTTAAAATAATCTTTAATTATGGTCTTTTTGATAACTTTTAATAACAAAAAATAGCACATATTTTACACAAACTTTATAAAAACAACGACGCGATCGTTGTACTGTATTCATAATCTGATAATTCCAAATCAGCAAAGCACAAAAAACAAGGATTACTCAAATGTTTCAATTTTAAAACATGAAAAAGAACTATTCTGAGCCTGAATTGAAAGCTCACGGTAAAATATCTGGTTTGACACAACAAGTGGGTAGTAGCGGTGGTTTTGGTACTACAACCGGATTCCCCATACCTACTACCACTGGGACTCCTCCTTAGTAGTTAAGTAGAAAAAAACACCAAAAGCTCAACTTCACTCGCTGTCATATAAATGATGGCAGGGTAGAGTTAGCAAGTAGGAAGGATTTATTAGGTCAATAAAATTGCCTAATAAATCTAGATTAAATACACCTTTCTACTTGCCCTCTTATGAGGCTATTGTTTACACACGTAAGGATTCTTCAAATGTCACAATCTGAAAACGTGAGAAAGAATTATTCTGAGCCGGAATTGAAAGCTCACGGCAAAATATCTGGTTTGACACAACAAGTCGGTGGTAGTGGTGGTTTTAGTACTACAGCCGCACCCATCACCGGTCTTCCGTAATACATTTTCTACATTTTTCTTCCATTGGAGGAAAATTATGTAAGTTTTAGTTTTCAAAAAATCCTGACTTTTTAAATAAGTCGGGATTTTAAAAAATTTGAATTTGCAAATAAAAATAAACACAAATGTTGATAAAAAATGATAATTATTCCTATCAATTTTATGGACTCAACCTATCTATTAATCGACTGCTTCCAGGGTTAGCTACTGTCAATAGCTCTACATCAATAGATGTGGCTATTGACCTAGTTGGCGAACAACAAAGTCAACTACCGTTACTCGAACAGGCTTTTTGGAATGTGCCGCTTGAATGGTATCAACAAACAGGCTTTCACCTATGGACGACACACCGAGATGACGGTACTTACTGGAGGATACGGTCTTTTGATGGGGTTGATTGCTTGGAATTCATCTTGAATCCTGATGGTAGTCAAGTTTGGGGTTTTTGGTCTAGAGATGCACTATTTACAGATGCAGTATCTTTGCTGCTGGGTTGCGTACTCGGTCATCTGTTACGGCTGCGGGGAGTGACTTGTCTTCATGCTAGCGTGGTTGCGGTTGATGGTAGCGCGATCGCCATTTTAGGACAATCAGGCGCAGGTAAATCAACCACAGCAGCAGCGTTGGCTAGCCGTGGATTCTCCGTATTGGCAGATGATATTGCCGCACTGATTCCTGATGAAAAAAGGTTTTGGGTACAGTCTGCTTATCCTCGTCTACGCCTGTGGCCTAATTCTGCAAATGCCATTCACGGCTCAATAGAAGATTTATCACTAGTATCAACTAGTCTAGATAAACGCTTTATAGATTTGCAAATAAAAGATAGAGAACAGTGGCAGTTTCAATCGCAAGCTTTGCCATTAATTGCTGTGTACATATTAGGAGAACGTGACTCAAACCTCACAGCACCTATCATTAACTCTCTTTCTCTGCCTGAAGCCATGAAGCATCTAATGTTCAATTCCTATGGGCGTGCTTTCCTCACTCCTCAACAGTGCAGACAGGAGTTTCAAGAATTAGGTCAATTGGCAAAGACTGTTCCTGTGCGGGAGTTATTACTTCCTGATAATTTGGGAAATTTGGGGCAAATTTATGATGTTATTTTAGAAAACTTGCGCTTGATTCATACTTTGGTTTAGCAACACCAGTAATTTGGATATCTGCCTATATTTACTAAGCAAATTTTTAAATATGCAAGTTTTTAAGCCAGCCGTCAGCGTTATTATTCCTACTTACCAGCGCGGCCATCTTGTCAGTCAGGCAATTAACAGCGTTTTGGCACAAACCTACAAAGACTACGAAATTATTGTCATCAACGATGGTTCTCAGGATAATACTCAGCAAGTCCTGGCTCAATTTAGCGATCGCCATTGCATTACCACAATTCATCAAGCAAATCAAGGAGTGTCTGCGGCTCGCAATGCTGGAATTCGCTCTGCTAGAGGGAAGTATATCGCTTTTTTAGATGACGACGACCTCTGGGAACCTCAAAAGTTAGAAAAACAGATTTCTGTCTTGGATTCAAATCCATATCTTGGCTTAATCTATTCAGATTCAGTCTCTTTTTCTGCTCAAAAGGGTTTATCAAAGAGGTCGTACAATGCAGCGTTTCCCACTCCTAATCTTCAGGTCGTCTTTACTCTTTTTAGGTACAACTACATTCCAATGCCGACGGTTGTTGTGCGTCAAGACTGTTTAGAACAAGTGGGTTTGTTTGATGAAACTGTTATTCCTTGTGAAGATTATGATTTATGGTTACGGCTGATTGAACATTTTCCGATTTATTTTTTAAATGAGCCTTTAGCACGTTATCGCAAATCATCAAATAGTCTTTCTCAAAATCAAGAACTATTTATAGTTAGCTTGCTACGAGTTAAGGAAAAAGTCATTGGGCGCAATCCAGAATTTCTAAAAATTCCTGTTCATTTTCTCGATCCTTACTTTTACAATATCTACCTTGAACTTGCCAATTTACATCTTCAAAATCATCAAATAGAGAAAGCGCGTAGAGTTTTGCAACGCTATCGAGAAGTACGGGGTGAAACCCCCAGGTATGAGGAGTTGCGATTATCTATATCTACATCTACTGAGCCAATTTAAGCTGAAGCATTTTCTTGTTACTGGCAAAGCCAGATTTGGAGGTAAATTTTTAAACATGCAATTTAAGCCAACCGTCAGCGTTATTATTCCTACTTACCAGCGTGGCCATCTTGTCAGTCAGGCAATTAACAGCGTTTTGGCTCAAACCTACGAAGACTACGAAATTATTGTCATCAATGATGGTTCTCAGGATAATACTCAGCAAGTTTTGGCTCAATTTAGCGATCGCGATCGCATTACCGCTATTCATCAAGCCAATCAAGGATTATCTGCGGCTCGCAATGCTGGAATTCGCTCTGCTAGAGGAAAGTATATTGCCTTTTTAGATGATGACGATCTCTGGGAACCTCAGAAGTTAGAAAAACAGATTTCCGTCTTGGAAGCCAATCCACGCATTGGTTTGATCTATTCAGATTCACTCTTTTTTTGTGATAAAGAAGGTTTGTTTCCGGGTTCGTACAATACAGCATATCCTACCCCGAATCTTCAGGTATTATGGACTCTTTTTAGATACAACTACATTCCAGTCCTAACGGTTGTTGTGCGTCGAGACTGTTTAGATAAAGTGGGTTTGTTTGATGAAACTCTGAGATGTTGTGAAGATTACGATTTATGGCTGCGCCTGATTGAAAAATTTCCGATTTATTTTTTAAATCAACCCTTAGCACGTTATCGGCAATCGCCAAATAATCTTTCTCAAGATAAAGAGCAGATGTTCACTAACCACCTGCGCGTTAAGGAAAAAGTCATCGATCGCAATCCAGAATTCCTAAAAATCCCTGTTAATTTTCTCGATCCTTGCTTTTACAATATCTACCTCCAACTTGCCAATTTGCATATTCAAACTCATCAAATAGAGCAAGCGCGTAGAGTTTTGCATCGCTATCGAGAAATGCGGGGTGAAACCGCTAGGTATGAGGAGTTGCGATTATCTATATCTACTAAGCAAATTTAAGATCATGCATTTTATTGTCACTGGCGGAGCCGGATTTATTGGCTCTCATCTTACAGAACAATTATTATCAGAAGGTCATCGTGTCACTGTAGTTGATAATCTGACCACTGGACGCTTAGAGAACTTACCCAAACATCCTCGTCTGACGTTTCTCCAAAAAGATATTTTGATATGTCAACCAGAAGATTTTACAGAGAAAGTTGATGGTATCGCCCATTTAGCAGCTATTTCATCGGTGACAGAATCTTTGTATCGTCCCCTAGAGGCTCATCACAATAATCTTTCGGCAACCCTGGCTGTGATTCAACTTTGCCAAGCTTTAACTATTCCTAAGTTAGTGTTTGCCAGTTCCGCATCTGTTTACGGTAATCTCACCCAATTACCAATTTCAGAAGAACAAAAAACTTCTCCTCTGTCACCCTACGGCTTACAAAAATTGGTGAGTGAACAATACGCTAGTATCTTTGCTAAACAACTAGGTTTTTCATTTGTTGGCTTACGAATTTTTAACGTATTTGGCCCTAGACAAGTTCCTAATTCAAGCTACTCTGGCGTAATTTCCCGATTTTTTGATGTTATGCAACGTGGCTTGCCAATTACTATTTATGGTGATGGAAATCAAACCAGAGACTTTATTTATGTTAAAGACGTAGTGGGGGCTTTTTCTCAAGCATTCAAAGCAAATTTTACCCCTGGTTCATCCTTAATTTGTAACTTAGGAACTGGAAAATCTACTTCTTTAGTGCAGTTGATTGATATTCTGAAAAATCATTTTCCGCAATGGCAATCAGAAATTAATTTCGTTTCTCCTCGTTTGGGAGACATTCAGCATTCACAAGCTGATATTTCCAGGATATCTACATGTTTAGATTTTCATCCTCAGTGGTCACCAGAGTCGGCTATTAATTTTTTTATTGCATCATCTTTGAGCAACAATGATAATTATTCAAAACAACGGTTTCCTCTATCTGCTTAAGAGGATGTTTGAAAAGTCCTCTTGTTAGTAGCAAAACGTTCTAGATCCCCCTAAATCCCCCTTAAGAAGGGGGACTTTAATTCCGGTTCCCCCCTTTTTAAGGGGGGTTAGGGGGGATCAAAAAGTGCCTAAAATCACAGCTAACTACTTTTCAAATATCCTCTAAGATTTAGAAAATCCAAATTGCGTTGTAAATAACAAAATTATCAAACATTTGAGTAAAAATGAAGCACTTATCTAAGTTTCTCAAATTAGAATATCAGAAAAAACAACTTTTAATTAACACTTTTATTGTATTGACATTAGTTAGATTAGGTTTATGGTTGCTGTCATTTAAAACCTTGCATAAACTTCTATTAAAGCTAAGTAATACCAAACCTAAATGCCAAGAAAAATACCACATCTCTATTGATAAAATCGTCTGGGCTGTGGAAGTTAGCAGTCATTATATGCCTGGTGTCAAGTGTCTAGCGCGTGCCTTGACTTGCCAGTTTTTCATGAGTCGCCACGGTTATACATCTAATCTCTGCATTGGTGTTGCCAAAGATCAAGAAGGAGAGTTAAAGGCTCATGCGTGGTTAGAAAATCAGGGACAGGTTGTAATTGGCGATGTTGCAGACCTTTCTAATTTTAGCCAACTGGCATCTTTTGCAAAAGAGCATCTTTAAAAATATGAAAGCAGGCAAAACTTTAAGATATAAAATCCAGCAAAGCTTACGCATTCTGCCTGCGTTGCGCCTAGTTTGGAACAGTAGTCCTCGTTTGACTATTGCTTTGGTTGCACTTTTGGTTATTCAAGGTTTATTGCCTCTACTTTCTCTCTATCTCACCAAACTCATCGTAGATACAATAGCCGCCAGTGTTAATGTTGCCGACAAAGGAGCCGCCTTTAATCAAGTATTACTTTTGCTTGGCTTCTTTGTTGCTATCACCCTAGTAACTACCCTGTGTTCTTCCCTGACTGAACTGGTGTATGCCGCCCAATCTCAGCAACTCACTGACTACATGCAAAACATCCTCCATGCTAAATCAATTGAGGTAGACCTGGAGTATTATGAAAACTCTGAATATTATGATGCCTTGCAGCGAGCGCAAAAAGAAGCTCCTTCTCGACCAGGGCAAATCCTACATCGTTTGGCATGGCTATGTTTGAGTAGTATCTCTTTGGTGGCGATGCTGGGGTTGCTACTGTCATTGCATTGGGGAATAGGAGTTATCTTATTTGTTGCCGCGATTCCGGCTTTGATAGTGCGGGTGAAATACTCCGGCATCATGTATCATTGGCAGCGTCAAAAGACAGCCCAGGAACGCCAAGCAGGCTACTTGAGTCGGATACTGACTACAGAGCAACACGCTAAAGAAATTCGCTTGTTTGATTTAGGTTCTTTCTTTAGTCAGTGGTATCTGCGCTTGCGGCGCCAACTATATCAGGAAAACATAGCCATGACCAAAAGACAGTCTGTGGCTAATCTTGGTGCCCAAGCAACGGCGACAACTTTAGTTTTTGCTGCCTATGGTTTCATTATTTATCAAACCATGCAAGGCACTATCCGCTTTGGTGACTTAGTACTCTATTACCAGGCATTGCAACGAGGACAAAACGACCTAAAAAGTCTCTTGGGTGGTCTGTCTGGTTTATATGAAGACAATCTATTTCTTGCTAACTTATATGAATTTCTAGACCTGAAACCAAAGGTTATAGAACCGTTATATCCAAAACCTCTTCCCATACCAATGCAAAATGGCATTGTGTTTAATCATGTCAGTTTTCAATATGCAACTACGAAGCGTCAGGCACTTCAGGATATTAATCTGACTATTCGCCCAGGAGAAGTGGTGGCATTTGTAGGAGAAAACGGCTCAGGTAAGACTACTTTAATTAAGCTTTTGTGTCGCTTATACGATCCCACTTTTGGTAGCATTACCATTGATGGCATAGATTTACGCCAATTTGAAATTGCTGCTCTCCGCAGTCAAATTAGCGTGATTTTTCAAGACTATACAAAATATCATCTGACTGCTAAAGAAAACATTTGGTTGGCAAATATCAACCTGCCATTCAACTACGAAAAAATCACCGCCGCTGCCCGTCGTTCCGGTGCTGATGATGTTATCAGAAAGCTACCTCAAGGTTACGATACCATACTGGGTAAATTCTTTGAACAAGGAGAAGAATTGAGCATCGGTCAGTGGCAAAAAATCGCTTTGGCAAGGGCATTTTTGCGAGATTCACAGTTAATTGTGTTGGATGAACCAACTAGCGCTCTAGACCCGAAAGCTGAAGAAGAGGTGTTTCAGAATTTCCGTCAACTGATTAAAAATCAAGCTGCTATCCTCATCAGCCATCGCTTATCAACCGTCAGAATGGCTGACTGTATCTATGTGATGGCAAACGGTTCAATTATTGAAAGCGGCACCCATGAAGAACTGATAAATCTGGGTAGTAGCTATGCAAACTTGTTTGAAACCCAAGCCCAACACTATAAGTAATTTATGATTACCTTAAACAAGCCTATTACTCAATTGCCAACAAAGATTAAACGTCCAGAAATTGAGCTACTTCTGTGTTGTACCCGAACTCATATAGACCCCAAAACAGCAGAGCGAATTAATACCATACTCCAGCAACAGATAGACTGGACATATCTCATGGAAATAGCAGCATATCATGGGACGATACCACTCCTGTACCAGAGTCTCAAGACTACTGGGAAAGAAGCTATTCCCAAAACAGTTTTAACTCAGCTTCAGAATCATTACCACACTAATGCTAGCCGCAACTTATTTTTGAGCCACGAATTGCTTAACATTCTTAAGCTTTTTGAAGCTCACAAAATTCGGGCAATTCCTTTTAAAGGCCTTGTTTTAGCTATTTCTATTTATGGCAACTTAGCCATGAGACAATTTAGCGACCTAGATATTCTGGTGAGACAACAGGATATAGTCAAAGCTCAAGAATTATTGATTGTTCATAAATATCAACTAGAAGCTGACTACTATGGTTGGCAACAAACTTTTGTCCATAGCCAGAAACCAGAAATAGTGGTGGATCTTCACTGTGAATTGACTCCCTTATCTTACTTCCCTTTTAAACTTCCTGATTTTGAAACTTTGTGGCAACGAAGCAGGTCTTTAACACTCAAAGGCGAATCTATCCTTGACTTGTCTTCTAATGATTTGTTGATCATCCTGGCTGTACAAGTTGCCAGAGGAGTTAATGAAGGTAGAGAATCTTTGGCTCAGATTTGCGATTTAGCTGAATTATTGCGTATTCAAAAACCATTAGATTGGGAACAATTATTGCAGCAAGTAAACAGTCTAGAACTTGAAAGACCATTCTTTATTAGTCTGTTAATAGTTAACACTGTCCTGAATACCCCTTTACCAGATCAAGTAAAGCAGGCTATTCAACAACAGATCCAAATCGATCCGACAATTTTAATTTATGCTGTGCGGATGCAGAAACAGCTTTTCACGGAAGTTAAAACTCCACTGTTTATTAAACTTTTTTTTCACCACTTGATGATCAAAGGCCCACTTAGTAGAATGCCAGTTCGTGTTTATCTAGTGTGGCAATTTTTGAGTTTTACAACCAGGTTGGTAATAACTGATTCAAATCAAGAAGACCGAGAAGTTTTCCCATTGCCATCTGGTCTTTATTTCCTATACTACTTAATCCGACCAATACGATTGGTAAGTAGATACATAACTAATAGTACATATAGGTAAACTACCAGAGCAAACGCATCTAAATATTGAAATACGAGAACCATATAGGACTATGATTTGATTTCTGAAAAAATCTAAGTAGTATGTAGGGTGGAATACCGCTTAAGTTAAGTGCCATTCCACCCTACGTATATTTCAATAATCAAATATGAGTCCTAATAGAAGCGATCGCTCCTACCGCTGTATAAAAAAGCAGCAATACCTGGGTTGGTAAACTATGCATCCTGCAATGCTTGTAAAGCATCCGCCCAGATTATATATAATTCTCTCTTTGTATAAAAATATGTATAAACTTTGATCTTATCAATAAAAAAATTGATTCGAGATACGTCTAATGATAGATATATTTTATGATAAAAGAGTTTAGATTTGTAACAGGTTACACAGAACTAGGTAAAACACATGGCCAACATAATTGACACTGCTACCAATAATGGTTCTTTCAAGACACTAGTTGCAGCAATCGAAGCGGCTGGTCTGGTAGATACACTAAAAGGTGATGGCCCATTCACCGTCTTTGCACCCACTGATGCAGCGTTTAATAAGCTTCCAGCAGGCACAGTAGACGCGTTACTCAAAGATATTCCAAAGCTCAAGAAAATCTTGACCTATCATGTTGTCTCAGGTAAAGTACTAGCTGCTGATGTGGCGAAACTCAAGACAGCTAAAACAGTTGAAGGTTCAGATGTAAAAATTGATGCTTCTAATGGTGTCAAGATAAATGATGCAAAAGTTGCAACCGCAGATGTTGCTGCTGATAACGGCGTTATCCATGTCATTGATACAGTTTTGATTCCTGCATAAGCAAACGTCAAACAATTTTAGATTTTGGATTTTAGATTTTAGATTTACTGCATCGACTCTTGGGTTGCAGCTTGGGGATTTTAGATTTATTCCGCCCACAAGGGGCTTAATCGAACCGAAAGAATAAGCCAAAATCCAAAATTTAAAATCTAAAATTCGGAGGGTGGAAATAGCAAACGCTATTTTTGGGGTGGTGACTATCAATAAGTTCCTTCTCCATCACTGTTTGAACGTTTTTTAGTAAACGCCAGCTACGAATAAATCCATCTAGATAGTGCCTAGATGGATTTATTGTTTGAACTAGGGGAATCAAATTTTCAGTTTTGCCAAACCCAAGTAACGTATACCTTCGGGGGAAATGTCAAAACGGCAAGGTAACACTTCTAAACCAAGAGCGATCGCCTGCCGCAATAATTTACCATATACTGGGTCAGTGCGATCGCCAGGAGAAAATTCTGTACAATCACTGCGATTGATAAAATAAAGCATCACCGCACGCGTTAAAGGCAACAGCGCCGTTAATTCTCGCAAGTGCTTTTGTCCTCTGGTAGTTTCGGTGTCCGGAAATAAAGCTAATCTCCCGTCAGAAAAAGTTGTATTTTTTACTTCTAAATAAATTGGGCGTTCCTCGCCACTTCCTGTCAAGAAAAAATCCACTCGACTTTTATTATCTAGTCCATAAACCACTTCACCCTTAATTTGGCTATATTCGCCCAATTCCGGGAAAAGATATTTTGCCAAAGCTAACTTTACCACCCGATTGGGCAAAACAGTATTCACACCTACCCAAGTCGGCTCGTTGTCATGTACCTGAATTAGTTCTAAGGTATAAGCCAACTTGCGGTTTGGGTTATCACTTTTAGAAAGCTGTACCGCACTTAGGGGAGTCGATACTCCAGTCATCGGCCCCGTATTTGGACAGTGTGCTGTCACTATCTCGCCAGAAGTAAGTTGAACGTCTACAAAAAACCGCTTGTAACGTTTTAGCAGAATACCCGGATACAAAGGTGGGTAACGATAAAGCCAATCAATCATTATCAAACCTTCTATAATTTTGGATTTTGGATTTTAGATTTTAGATTATTTCAGTTCATAACAACTGTTGGCGAATCAGATATTATACCCCACACTCCACAATTTTTCCCTATTCAAACAGATGTAGAGACGTTGCATTGCAACGTCTCTACACCCGATGATGAAATTTGGCTTTATATATCATGGATTGTCAACTTTTGTAGTCAAATTGACAACATATTAATAAAAAGTAGCATATACTAAGTGTCATAACGCTCCCATAAAGAAAAATCCGGGAGAAATTCAACGTGCAAGGAGGTAAATCCTATGCAAAAAGTGTGGACAGCAACGGAATTAGAATACGCTTTTCTGTTTACTTTAAGAAAAGTTAATTCAATTAATGTAGAAGGTTTCAAGCCATTTTTTAGTAATATGCCTATTGATCCTTACATCAAAGGCAACTATCGTTCGAGAAGATTATCTCGGTTTATAGTTGCTGAGGATCAGTTAATTAAATTACCTCATGGCTACCTCTTCCAAAGTAAAGAGTATAATCCATTATTAGGCGACATCAAAAGAGAGTTTGCAGAATTAGATGATGCTCTCATAGAGCTTGATATTTTTAGAAATCTTGTCTTAGCATTTAGTGATTCTTGTAAACTTCATCCGGAAGCAGAAATCGGAGTTCATCAAATCAGAACTATTTGTTCGCCAGATAATTTAGGTAATCCTGCACCTGAAGGTATCCATCAAGATGGTACTGATTTTATTGGGATTTTCTCAGTAGATAGAGATAATATTCAAGGCGGAGAAACACACTTATATGCTGCCAAAAAAGAAAAGCCTGTATTTAGTAAAATTCTAAATTCTGGAGAACTTTTATTAGTCAACGATCATGATTTTTTCCACTTCACTACTCCCATCAAACCAGAGATTGCTGCTCAAGGAAGTAGGGATGTGTTTGTGTTAACTTCTCCTAGCTTGCTTACTGAATAATTTTAGTATTTCAGATAAATGAAGTACACGGGTAGGGGCACAACATGTTGTGCCCCTACGATTATTTGTACCTCACTGAATTCTTCTTCAAAAAGAACATCTTAATTTTGCTTCTGCTAAGTTAGTGTAAATAGAACTAATCGGAGTATTTTTATGAAACTGCCAGAGAGTCCACAAACTCCAAAATTTATACAGTTGCTTCAGTGGATTTTTAATCCTTTGAAACTGATGGAAACATCTGCAAAGGCGCATGGCGAATGTTTTTCGCTACAGCTAACTGGTAACAGCCCAATGGTATTGTTTAGTAATCCCCAAGCAATTGGGCAGATTTTTACAGCTCCACTTGAGCAGTTGGACGCTAAAGGTTCAGCGCAACTTTTAAAATCTTTGTTGGGTGAAAACTCGTTAATATTGCTATCTGGTGCATCTCACCAACGCCAGCGGCGATTATTGACGCCGCCTTTTCATGGCGATCGCATGAAAGCTTACGGTCAAATTATTGCTGATATCACTCATGAAGTCATCAGTAGTTGGAAAATTGGCGAACCTTTTTCTATCCGTGACTCCATGCAAGAAATCTCCCTCAAAGTCATACTCCAAGCTGTATTTGGTCTAAATAAAGGAGAACGTTTCACAAAATTGTCAGGACTGTTGCGTTCCGTTCTGGAGTTATCTGGTTCCCCCTTGCGTGCTTCCGTCACATTTATTCGCGCACTGCAAGTAGATTGGGGTAACTGGAGTCCTTGGGGAAAATTTTTGCTTCAAATGCGGCAAATTGACGAACTCCTTTACAGCGAGATTCAAGAACGCAGAGATAACCCAGATGCTTCTCGCAGTGATATTCTTTCGTTGATGATGTCGGCGCGTGACGTGAATGGTGAACCCATGACTGATGTTGAGTTGCGCGATGAGTTAATGACTTTGTTAGTCGCCGGTCATGAAACCACCGCTTCAGCCTTGACATGGGCAATTTATTGGATTCATCATTTGCCACAAGTACGAGAAAAGCTGCTAACCGAGTTAGATAATGTTAACGAAAATCCTGATTGGAATGAAGTTTCTCGCTTACCTTATCTAACTGCGGTATGCCAAGAGACACTCCGTATTTACCCAATCATCATGCTTACTATCCCTCGCATAGTCAAGAAACCAATAGAAATTATGGGCTATGAACTTCAACCAGGGACATTGCTCACAGGTTCTATATATTTAATGCATCACCGCGAAGACTTATATCCAGAACCAAAGCAGTTTAAGCCAGAAAGATTTTTAGAACGCCAGTATTCTCAGTACGAATATTTACCCTTTGGTGGCGGTAATCGTACCTGTATTGGTATGGCGTTTGCGATGTTTGAAATGAAATTGGTATTGGCAACTGTGTTATCACAAATGAATTTAGCATTAGTTGACAATTATCCAGTTAAACCGATGCGTCGTGGCATAACTTTAGGCCCTTCTGGCGGGAAGTGGTTAATTGCAACCGGTCAGCGGCAAAAGGTGAAAACTGCTGTGGGTGTGTAAATACCAATTCGTAATTCGTAATTCGTAATTCGTAATTAAGAAATTCGGATTTTATCTAAAAGCGTAGTTTACCGCCGTAGGCATCGCCTAAAATAATTTAAACGAGTGCGATCAAGTACACAATCTAGGTCTAGTAGCTAGACCTAGAGCATATTTTCAGACTGAATTCATAATACCCAATTGTCAAAGTTAGTATTGTTTGAGTAGTAGATTAAAACTTTGGAAACAAACTGGATCAAGCTTTTTATAGTGTGTATTAATTACGAATTACGAATTACGAATTACGAATTAGTATAATTCATAATTCTAAATTTGCGCCCAGAATAGAAGAATCATAGTGCTGTAGCAAATCTTCTGGGTCATCATAAATTGCCAGGGCTTGGGACAGTTGTTCATCGCTAAAGCCACCGCAGCGCAAAGCAATCACACCTACCCCAGCTTTGCCGGCGGACTCAATATCGTAGGGAGAATCTCCTAGCATCACTACTTTATCAGGTGTCATTTGCCCTTTTTTCAAAGCGGCTTGTACAATGTCAGGAGCAGGTTTAGATGCTTCGGCATCATCGGATGTAGTGACTTCCGAGAGCAAATCATCTACTTGGGCAATTTTGAGCATGATCTCAAGTTCTTCAGAACTCGCTGAACTTGCAACAACCAGATGCAATCCTGATTTTTGCATCTTTAATATTAACTCCCTGCTCCCATTGGCAGCAGTAATTTGCGGTATATATTTATCAAATAATAGTTCTTTGCGTAGTTTAGCGATCGCTTTGCCAGTTCCTTCTTCACTATTTAATTCTGGCACTACTTTGGGAATCAGTTGGTCTCCACCCATGCCCATGAGTGGCCTGACTGTTTTAAATGGCACATCTAAGTCATAAGATGCAAATGCCTCTACCCAGGAATTTGCATGAGCATCATTACTTAAAACCAGTGTTCCATCAATATCTAAAATCACCCCTTCTAATGCCATGAAAAACCTCGCCTGACGTTTTACTTCATAGCTGATGATGGCATGATAAATATTTTACTTCATCGTCCCAACAGAAGAGAAAGGGGTTATACCGTTTCACTTTAAGACTGATACAGATGGCAGGCAGGGGAGGCAGGGGAGGCAGGGGAAGTAATTTGTATCGGTAATTTGGTGAAATGGTATTATGTAGCGGTTATCACTTCGTTGCAATACAGTCCCCCAAAGAGCAAATGCTTGGGAGCAAACGCTCCCCTGCTCGCTTGCGGCTACGGTGTACACAAGTTTGAAGCGCTTAAAAACCTGGATTTTACCCCACCCTAACCCTCCCCTTATAAAGGGGAGGGAACTAGATTTTCCTGTTTCCCCCCTTTATAAGGGGGGATTAAGGGGGGTAATTCGAGTTGTGTATACACGGTAGCCGTCTGTTTATTTCCGCCGTGCTGTACTATTAGGGACTATTATGTTCCCGGACGAGAGCGAATATCATCGGGTATATGATGGCGATCGCCTAATATTTCTAACAAAGGGCCATTAACATCAAATTTAACCATACTTACCGACGCGACCAAAATATTCACCCGATAGCGATAGCGTCCCAAATCGATCCCCAGTAAACTGCAAAGCATAATCCGAATTGTGGCTTTATGGGAAACTACTAAAACATTACCTTGGGGATGTTTTTCTTGAATTTCAGCAATCACAGGCATAGAACGGTTAGCAATATCTACCGCAGTTTCTCCACCTAGTGGTGCATTCCAAGCAGGTTCTGTCAACCATTTTAAATAATTTTCTGCGTAATTCTCTTGGGCAAACGATTTACTCTTAGTTTCCCATTCGCCATAACTACCTTCTCTAAGTCCGTCACGCAACTGCATATCCATGCCGATAGCATCACAAAATGGCTTGGCAGTTGCAATTGTGCGCTTCATCGGGCTAACATAAACACCCTCCCACTTCAATTTTTGATAAACATCGGCAAAACTCTCTGCCATCCGCATCCCTTCTCTTGTCAACTCCGCATCAGTTTTACCGCAGAAATTACCACTTTGACTAAAAGTAGTTTCTCCATGTCGCAGTAAATATAAATTCAGTGTCATAGCTTGTATTGGGATTGAGATAAAGGAGTTTGTGCAAAAATAAAATACCATCAATCTCGCAATCGAGTATGTGACAGCAGAACAAAGTAATCAACTAAAAAAGTCAATTCCCCCACAAACTTTTGAAATCGAAGAGAAAAGTAGCGGTTTGGACTAGTATATTCTTTTGTAAGATTAAAGCTGGGCGTGTTTTTTTAATCTCTGTACTAATAGTTAGAGCGAAATTGACTAACTATACTTCACCACGTTTGGGATAATTTACTTTTCGTTTCTGTGCCACAATTCTTCTTCCAAGTCAAACCATTCTTGTACTAAACCCAAATCACGTTCTGCGCGTTGAATGGCTGCGTTTTTTAACTGTTCTCTAAGATTGCTAAGCTTTTTTGAGCAATATAATATTGCACAGCTTCGTTGATGAATCGACTGCGTTGGCGTAGCCTCTCCTCTGGAGAATCGCCTTTTTCAATGACTCGATCGATTAGTTCAATTGTCTCATCTGGCAAGGTGATATTAATACGCCGATGCATAATTTTTTCGCTGTGTTTTGTCTATCAGCTTTATTGTACACACTTAAAATATGTATGATTGTGCTTAGCGTAGACGGTTCATCCGCTTGTTGTCTAGCCATCCCTTGGCTCGTTACTTGATATCGTCGCACAGATCGCGATCGCTCTGGCTCACATTCGGGTTATTGTGCAAATAATCATGCAGCCAATTACAGCCACGTTTCAGTAAGCTATCTAGATTTAGATTTTTAAGATCGAGTTTATCCAAATTCCAAAGAATTATAGCCCCATCAGCACTGCCCAAAGCAAGAGTCTTGCCATCGGCTGAGAAAGTCGCGCTTAATAAGTAATTGCTATGCCCAGTGAGAGTTGTAATTAATTTACCATCTGGCTTCCAGAGTTTTACAGTTTTGTCGTCGCTAGCTGTGGCAATCATTTGACCGTCGGGTGAAAAAATCACGCTATTAACCTGGTCGGTATGCCCTTTGAGCAGTTTGTAATAGCCAAACTCGCCCTTGTCATCCTGTTTCCAAAGTATGACTGTCTTATCATTACTGCTCGTGGCAATCATCTTACCATCGGGTGAGAAACTAACGCTCAAAACCCAACTGTTATGCCCGATAAGAGTCTTAGAGAGCTTAAATTCTCCGTTATCTTGCTGTTTCCAAAGTTTAACAGTATTGTCATCACTGGCCGAGGCAATAATATGACCGTCTGGTGACCAAGCTACAGCCCTTACCCAGTCTTGATGCTTGTTGAGATCCTGAAGCTTGACGCCATCTCGCCCCAATATTCTAACTGCATTGTCCATACTACCCAAAGCGATTAGCTTACTGTTGGGTGAGAAATTCAAGTCAAATATTTTATCGTTGTTCTGAAACAGGGTTGTTATGAATTCACCGTCACGCTTCCAGAGTTTTACTGTGTTATCATCACTGGCGGTAACAATTCTCTGGCCATCAGGTGAGAAACTAATTTTATCATTATGCCCGTCAAGAGTTTTGTACAAAGTGCCATCGAGGTTCCAGAGTTTCACTGTCTTGTCACGGCTGGCTGAGGCAATTTTGTTATCAGGTGAGAAAGTTACGTTATTCACGCGATCGCTATGAGCGTTTAGAATACTTACAACGCCACTGTCAGCCATCGCAGAAGTAGGACTTTTAGCGTTGGGCAAGCAACTGATACTACCGACTTGCCAAAGTTTCATCGTATTGTCAGCACTGGCAGAAACGAGAGTTTGACAGTCAGGTGAAAACCTGACAGCATAGATCCCATTGGTATGTCCTGATAAAGTTGTCAGTAAAGTACCGTCAGGCTTCCAAAGCTTTACAGTCTTGTCATCGCTAGCTGTGGCAATCATCTTACCGTCGCGTGAGAAAGCTACGCTATTGATTCCATCTTCATGTGCTTTAAAACTTTTTAATAAAGTGCCATTTCGTCTCCAGAGTTTGACTGTGTTGTCATCACTAGTAGCAGAGGTACCACCAGCGGCCGCCGCAATTGTCTGGCTATCGGCTGACCAAGCTACGTCCCAAACAAAGTCTTGATATTTTCGAGTATCAAGAAGATCACCTTCATTTGTCCAAAGTTTCAGGGTTTTGTCCCGACCACCAGTCGCAATCATTGTACCGTTTGGTGAGAAAACAACACTATTGACGCCATCTTTATGCGCTTCTAGGGTTTTTCGTAAACTACCATCTCGGTTCCAGAGTTTGACTGTGCCATCCCGGCTTCCTGTGGCAATTATTTTCCCATCAGGTGAAAAATCGATACTATAAACTCCGCTACTGTGTGCTTTATTACCGTGTTCTTGAAGTTCTCCGAGTAGTGTACCGTCCTGGTTCCAAAGTTTTACAACACCCTGGAAATCACCTGAGACAATTGTTTGATCGTCAGGTGAGAAACTCATGCCTAAGACTTTATCTTTATGTCCTTTGAGCGTCTTGTACACACTACCATCTAAATTCCATAATTTTATAGTATTGTCATAACTAGTTGAGGCAATCAACTTACCGTTATGTGAGAAATTCACGCCCCAGATCAGAGCCTGATGTCCCTCCAAGCGATCGCGCTCTTTTATCCAGTAAACTGACTGTTGTAGTGCAGCGACAACTTGACTTTGAAGTTGAATATCGCTTTGTGCAAAATGTGATTTTTTCAGTAATATTCCAGCATGGATACTTTCTTTCAGAGCATCAAATGTTTGATGGGAGGTAAAAAGTGCTTCTGAAGTTTTATTAATGGCGATTATGCGGTTTTTTTCTGATTTTTTCCTTTGATATTCAGCTTCTGTTTTTTGATGTTCAGCTTCTATTCTTTGAAAATCTGCCCGTACCCAAAACCCTACTGCTAGAAATGTCAGAATGGACATCATAGCACTTCCCGCGATCGCCCAGTTTCGTTGCCGTTTGAGAACATGATTTAGCTTTGCTTCAACCTGTTGTCGTTGTTCCTTTTCCTGTTTCCGTTCTTTTAATTGTTTTGCTTGTTGTGACTGCCTGATAAAAAATACTAGATAGTCATGAACCAGTTGATATAGGTTAGCAGGGTCTTCCGGAATATTTAACACCAACCCCGAACCGACTAAAATCTCTAAGACTAAATTTAGTTGTTTTTCATTTGAGACAATATCTGCTGTCTTTAAATCTTCTGCTAAATCATCGCAAGTTTTGAGGGGACGAGTGCGATTTTCGTCTGTGAGTAAATATAAAACTACTCTGGCGCAGTGTTCATTTTCAGCACCACAGTCTTGAATCACTTCTTCTAAAAATCCCTCGACCAATTTTTCTTTTGTGCCTGCCTGGAGATATTTTTCTAAAGTTGTAATTCTATGTGTTTGGAGTTGCGAGCCAACGATTTGCAATTCAATGGGACGTACTTCGCCAAGTTGGTCTGATAAATCTTCTACTAATTTATCAATCAACACAGGCTCTAAATCAAAGTTAGTTTGCTTAGTCAGACTCTGGACAACAGCTTTGGCATCTTCTGAAGATAAATTTTTTAATTCATAACGAATATGCTTATCTAAAATATTGTTATTAATTACTGAAAAATTAAACAGGCGATCGCATTCCAATAAATAATGTAAATAATCTTCTCTCAAACAGAGAATCACTTTTACAAAAGGAATATTTAAGCAAAGGTGCAAAAACTCATAAAACGGCTGTCTTTTGCTTTGGTCTGTGTAAACAAAGAAAAATTCTTCAAACTGGTCAAAAATTAAAACTGTTAACAGATTGCGATCGGCATTTTTGTGCAAATTTTCACATATGGATTCTATCGAAATACTAGAGGTAGCATTGTCTGCCAAGCACCTTGCCAATATTCCCATCCAATCTGTATAAACTCGCATCACAATAGGTAATACATCACGAGCATCAATTGATTGCAGTTGCAGTGCAGGTACTAATCCACCAAACAATATCGAACTTTTACCTACTCCAGAATGACCATGAAATACAGTTAATTTATGGTCATTACGACTCATTCTTTCTAGCAATCGGTTAACATCTTTTTGCCGACCAGAAACAGCAATTTCTTGAGCAATTTTTATGGAATTTTCTACTTGCACCAATGCCGGATTAATTATTTCATATTGAGGACTTAAATAAGCTGCTCCAATGAAGGCACGAAAACCATATTGATGTTCAACTTTTATTTGTTCTTGCTTAATATGAAAAGCATCAATGTATTGACATTTTTGATAATAAATGTCTCGTAAATTCTCCAATATCCGAATATAAAGCTCTGGATCGTATTGAGGTTTAGTTTCTCTTCTGGCAGTTTTTAGAGTACCTAAAGCATCTTGTACCTGATTAAGCTGCTGTTGCGCTCTGGCTAGTGCAAATAAATACCAACCCTGATGATAATATAGGACTAATTCTAAATTAGCGTTGGCTTCAGTAGATTGCTTACTAGCTACAATAAAAAGTGCTTTTTTGGCGGCTTGTTTAGCTTTATTCCAAGCAGATTTAGCAAGTGCTACCTCAGCGATAAATCCGTAAGCTCTAGCTTCTCTGAACCAATCAGGATAGGTTTCGTATAGTTTTAAAGCTTTTTGTGCAATTTTTTCTAATTCATCCCACAGTTCGAGTTTTTGCAGTACTTCTCCTAAAGCATTGATAAATTTTGCTATTAAATCGGGACGATTTGCTTGTTCAAATACCTCCAGACATTTTTGATAATAATCTTTAGCTTGTTTACAAGCCGATTGCTGTTTTGTTAAATGTTGCACGGCATAAGTACGCCACCATAACCCCAAATTGTACAGTACACATCCTTGCTGCTCTAGTTGAGAAATCTGCTGCCAAAGTGTTAGACTGCGTTCATAATGCTGGCGTGACTGTTCCATCGAAACAGCATCTCGACCGAGAACAAATTCTAAACTGGCTTCTAGTTCTGCGTCTAATTTCACACCCCGTGTTTGTAGTTCGGCTTTTGCTGATTCCAATTCCAGGCGATGCGGCGAACCAATTGTAAGATTGAGTGCAGAATTATTAATAAATTTTCCCGCACCAGCATCTAAAACTTGGGCAAATACTGACTCAGCAGTTTGGTTAATTAATTTAATTAAATCAGTGGTAGCGATCGCAGTGGGAATTATTGTTGCCCAATTCTTGAAATCTGCCGCTAATCTGATCAGCTTTTGGAGAACTTGGTCATTAACTAATAACACCACTGGAAAGGGAAAATTTTTTCTAAATTCCTCCCGTACTTGGTTAGCTGAAGTGAGAACTGTATCAATATCTTTAACTGATTCCAAACCAAAAACCATTAACGCTGATGGTTGTTCATCTCCCAGTTCTTCGCTTATAGATGTGTAAAGAGTTTTGACTGATGTAGGTAAAGTAATTTCACGGATTTTTATAGGAGATAATTTGTGCAACCGTTGTACTATATTTTGACGTAAAACTGAATAGTTACAACGCAGTAAAATCAGCAAAAATTCTCCTTGAGAAAATGTAATTGCTCGTAGCAGAGTTTGCAATGAATGTTCATTGTCAGCAGCTAAATTTTCTGATTCGTCATGATTAGTCATAACCCGAATTCCTTAGCTTCTGCCAAAACCGGATTAATATCAAACCAACAATTATTCTCATCCCAGTATTCAAATACAAACATACTGTGGAGCAAAAGTTCATATCTTTCATGACCTCTGAACCTTTTCTCTTGCGCCACCTCACGCAATACTTCCCATTCATCAGCAGTAATTGCTAAAGCTAGGACATTGCAGTGTTGTTTAATTACCCTGTCTACACAGTCCCGCGAAATGGGTGGGTCTGCTTGCTGAAGACAGTCCAACAACAGCATCAATAAGTTACGCAAATGACCACCGCTAACTCGGCAAAGTCGTTCTAAAGTATCAGAACTATCAAAGACCTTAGTAATTAAATTTCGGTTTTGTTCCCAACTGACACCAGGAAAAGCCCTCGCCATCACCATTTGTTGCAGCAGCGTCATTCCTTGTGAGAATTGAGAACCATCCTGTAGTTGCACAGGAACCATCGGCAAAATTTTGGGGTTTGCCCCAAAGCGATTTCTTAACCTTCCTAAAGCGTTGGAAAAAATCAATACTAAGGGAATGGTATAAACAACATGACAATTTAACTGCTTTAACTGTTCACCACGTTCCACAAAAAGATATTCTGGTTGGTAATAATAACCCGAAGGCTTCAAAGAATTATCAACTCGGTCAAGATTATCTACAATTACCACTAGTCCTTGTTTACCTTGCAGCTTAAGTTTTTCTTTAGCAGGCTTGAGCAATTCTTTGTTAATTGATTCTAAAATGCCACTGGTGAGCGGTTCTAAATATTGTCGCAACTGGCCACGAAGTTTGGGACTATCTTTAGTTTTGGCAGTAATTTTGGCAATACCCACAGACAATTCCGCTTCAACGCCGATGTCTAGAGGTGTTTGCAAAAATTCCGAAATTTCATGAAACAGATTTTTAAAGTATCCTGGTTTCAGGTTAATTTTGATGGCTTCGAGACTTTGACTCACTTCACGAGCGATCGCCAGTAAAATATCTGTAACATCAATATCAGCCATATCCAGGCTTTGGCTAGACTCGAAATAAACCACATGAAATCCCTGCTGTTCTAACTCTGCTTTCAAGCGCAGTAATTCAGTAGACTTGCCACAGCCGATATGTCCGGTAAATAATTGACAAGTAGGTTCTTCCGGTGAAAGGCGGGTGATAGTCCGCCCAAGTTCCTCAATAATTTTGGCGCCACGCACTTTGGAAAAATCGATATAATACTGCCTATCTTCCGGTTTGCTGACAACCAAAGTCTTGCTGGGGTTGCAAGCCTGGAAAAACCTGACTAAATCTATTTTCATCACAAATCACCCGTCTTGCCCATTCCAGTGATTATACAGAGGACAAAGCCGCGATTTCGGATAATTGGCCTCAGAATTCCCAATACTCTTCGGTTACAGCAATTTTCAGGTAAATAGACCACGTTGTAGGGTAGCACAGCTGTGCTACCCTATCGAGGATTGTGGTTCAAATAGATGAAAAACGCTGTAAGGTATGAGACGCGATAAATCGCCGTCAAGACGAAAGATTGCAAAAGCCTATTCTAATTCTGAATTCTGACTTCTGAATTCTGAATTCTGCTGTAAAACCACAGCTTCTTTTAATACTCTTTCTTTAATACATTCATGTAGAGTTTCAGGTTCAGTCACATCTACCTTGCGTCCTAGCAACTCTTCTAATGATTGCATCAAAGCAATTTGGTCTAATAAAGTTCGTTGTGGTTCAAGTTCTACTAAAAAATCTACATCACTATCTGGTGTTGCGTTGCCCCTAGCAACTGAGCCGAACACTCGCACATTATATGCTCCATGCTTGGCAGCAATCCTCAGAATTTCTTCACGATCGCCTTTGAGTATTTCATCAATTCCCATAAGCTATCACTTAAAATAATTCTGCGTGAGTTAATCAACTAATCATCTTCTCTAAAGCAATTTGCAAATCTTTAGTTAATTGGCTCGTAGCTTGCCTAGTCGCGTGGCGTAGTTTACCGCCGTAGGCATCGCCTTGACATTTTTCCCAGCGTTCAGTAACCGAAATTGGCTCTCCCACGGTGATTTTTGCCCGCCGCAAACCTAACCGGGGTCGCCCCGGAAGTGTGGTATCTTTAATTCGAGAAAGCATATCAAAAATCAACAAAGTTGTTTCGGCAAACTTTTCGGCTGTGGGTTTTTCTTGAATATAATTTGCGGTGACTGCAACAAAACTTTCGACTATCCGCATGTGCCGCATTCGCAAGTCTGCTTCTTGGGCAATCCAGTCTGCCAAACCGCGTTTCAGGGGTGGTAAATTATTAATATCTGGCAAATCTTCGCGGTAAATATAATTCCAACCAGCTTCTTCTAAACGGCGACAACGGTCAATGAAATTTCCCTGTGGTTGAACTCCAAAATATTGCTCGGTAACTCCTAAAGACTTATCTAGTAGACGATGGAGTCGAGCAATTAACACTTCATTAGGACTAGCAGATTCATCAATTGAGATGGTTTTGGGGATGTCTTGATGATAGAAACGACGATAAAATTCTTCCATTTCTGTAATTAGATATTCACCAAGACGATAGATGCGTTGATAATAAATTTCTTCACCATCGCCTTGAGTGATTTCCATTACAGATAAGCCACTGTCAGCTTCCAATTTACTTAATAGCCAATCTAATTTTGACCAAGGCGGCTTGTCATAGGAATATTGAATGGCGATCGGCACAATTAAAACTGTCTCAGAACGCTTGGCTTTTTGCAAATCTTCGACACACCAAAACCCCATTTGGGAAACACCAGGTTCTAGGGGACTAACAATGCCACTATGACCATTAGTACCGCCTTCCGGTGCCACTGCGATCGGTAGTTCGCCATTAACAAACAACTCCCGCGCTGTTTGAATAGCTTGGCGATCTAGTCGTCTACCGCGATGAACCGGCACACCCCCCACCCTTGAAAATAACCAACCCAGCCAGTCTCCAGCCCAAACCGTCATACCGCGATCGTAAAGAAAATAGCTGTGAGCAGGATATTGCAACTCGATATTTTTCTGACGTGCAACCTGTGGCAGAATCCGCGAAAGCAAATACAGCATACACAGCGGATCTTCAACCTCTGGATGGCGAAATGCCAACAAAAAGCGAATTTTTCCAGCCTGGAATTGTTGATAAAGTTCAGCCAATACCTCAACATTCTCAGCTTCAATTCCGACGATACCAGCTGGTAACCAAGGTCGAGTCCGGAATCGTAGCACTATTGGCAGTAACCACCGAACAATCTGGAGTACCGATGGGTTAAACCGTTGGGGAATAAATTTTAGTGGTGGTTGAGTAGATTGAATTGATCTAGGCAAGTCGCTTTCTGGATTGTATTTTTAGCGATTGTACAATATCTAAGCTAACAGCGATTTTATAGCAGTCCATCTCTGTTATAAAAATTACTACAGCAGATTGCAAGTTGGTGAGGTACAGATAATTGTAGGGAAAATGGCTGTGCCCCTACTCATCACTGGCAGCAAGTTCTCGCTAATTTTTTGGTGGTTCGATTGGCTCAAGCAGATTTTGTGACGGTTGAGGCTGAGGCTCGAAGTGCAACGACGCCAAATCTTACTTAAGGAGAATGAATTAACGAACAGATATGTCCGAAGCTAGAGATGGCAGACGTGAAAATTTTATGTGTCAATTAGGCGAGTAAAAACCTGATTGTGGCAACGATAAAGTTTGCCGAGGAAATAAGACCCTAAATCAAATTGAGTCAAAAGCACATTGGCTGGGGATAGTCTTTCTTGATTTGTAACTAACTGTTTTCAATTGTTCCCAGAACGAGTATTAAACTCAAGAACTATTTTTTTGAGTAAATATACAATATTAGACTTGGAGGAAAATCATGAGTGCTACAGTCAATTTATCAAAATTACAAAACAATTTGAATGAAGTTAATTACCCAATCAGCAGAGAAGAATTGCTGAGATATGCAGAAGAAAAAGGTGTTGACGAGGTTGTTTTGCGAGCTTTGAAGCAATTACCTCCAAAACAGTATCAAACCTTAACTGATATCAGTCAAGCTATCGGAAGCAGCGAATAAGTGTTAGTAAAAAAACTAATACAAATTGCGTCGCATCGAGCTTGGCAGTACAGAGTGACTGATTGCCTCCTAATACTTCTCGGATAAGTAGTGTTCACTTCTGGTGCGATCTGGGAAAAGGGTAAGGGGTGAATTTAAACGCTCTCCCTTTTCCCTTTAACCGACAAGTATTCGATTGCCTCCTAGCTGTCACATATTCATAATCTATGACGCCTCCGAAATTGGCAATGGTAGCACAGCGTCATGAGCGAAAGCCCAGAAACGACCTTCAAATACAAATAAATCGGTCCATCCATATTGATTACACCAGTTGGTATAAGTTGCTAACAAATCACTATCAATTTGCTGTTGGAGGCGTTCTAAACCATACTTGATTTTAATCTGTGCCAAGAAGGGAACGCGGAGTAAATCACTATCACAAGCGCGAATTTGTAGAGATTGTTGCCATCGCTGCCCTGCTTGAGAACAAGCATTTTGGTAAGTGGTTTGTTCTCGTTCTTTGATAGTCTTAATCTCAATTAACTCTGTTAGAGAAACAGAGCGGGAAAAAAGCCGGCAGCTTGGTGGATCGCTATCTTGTTCTAGCCAGCGTTGAATAATGTCAATGAGGATTTCATGTAGTTCATCTATCATAACTCTTATCTTTGTTGCTTCTGATAGCCAGAGGCTAAACCTGTAAAATAGATGGAGCAGACATTTTGGAGCTTATTGATTTATCCAAAAAGGAATAGATCCTTGTTTGCGTTTAAGTTTATAAATTCTCGCAGGACAATCATCATTACTCCATCCTGGCTCGATTTCACAAGCTTCAATCAGATCGCGCAAAGCCCTGTCAAGAACACTATAACTACACTCAAGGGCATCTTTAAGTTCTCCGGCAGTTTTTCCCCCGGAACGCAGCTGTTCGAGGATAGTTTGGTTGATATAATTCATAACTTCTCCAGTTGTAAAATGATAGATTAACTGGATGTAGCAATACAGCAAATTTCAAGTTAACGAAGTACACTATCTATGTCTCAAAAGTAGGCAGAGAAAGTATTCTAATTCTGAATTCTGACTCCTGAATTCTGCTGTAAGTTCTTGTCTAAACCGGCGTTGCTGAGTAGAAATATGAATTAGTCTCACGCAGAGGCGCAGAGGCGCAGAGAGTAAGAGTTGAGAAGAGTTTATTTTTGAGTTTCATATTCTCATTCAGCAACGCCGCGCAGAGAGTAAGAGTTGAGAAGAGTTTATTTTTGAGTTTCATATTCTCATTCAGCAACGCCTCTAAACCGGGTGCCGATGCGTGTAAAGTTGTCCATCTACTTCGGCTCGTCGCAATCGTTGGGCGCATTCTGAGCAATAATACTCTTCACCCACCGAGTAGACAGGATGACCGCAATTATCGCAATGCTCAGTGTTGCCCAGTTCAGGATTATATTGCCAGTGCCATTGACAACATATAGATGTATCACTGATTGTTTTGCTGTGTGCATCAATGGCGGCAAGGGCTTTTTCTTCTGCTTCCACAAGTGAGTCAGCTTGTCCTTGCCAGTGTTGCTCTCTAGATTCAGTATTAAGAAATACTAAAAATTTCATAAAGGAGTAACCTAGCATAAATTGTAATCAATCAAAGACTAATAAAATAGCTTTGATTCCAAGATACAGCCTTGATCTCGTGGCTCTGGTTCTACTAAAGGACGTATTCTGTATTTTCTTAGGACTTAGGCATTGATAATAAATACCAAATATGAGTAAGTTTAAAAACCACATCTTTCGTAAGGGCACAGCAATGCTGTGCCCCTACAACATGGTCTATTTACGTAGTTTACCGCCGTAGGCATCGCAGGATAATTAACAAAAGCCTGAAACAACCGGGAGCATCGTTAATTCACATCACGATGCATTTGTACAGTGCATAAGTCCTATTTCTGTGGGAAATTTTTGGCGTACATATCCTAAATCAGGGAGCAAGGTTTGTCAGAGTTGGGCTGCATTTGCTAGCTGATGCCTAACTCAAGTTAAGGGATTTCCAAGAAATAAATTATCCAAATAAACGTAGACGCGCAGCGGCTTGCCGTAGGCTACCACTCCAGGCGCAGAGAACACAGAGAGAGGAGAAATATAGAGGGTTTTGGCGTCAGTTTTGGGATATTTTTTTATTTGGAAGTCCCTAACCAGAAAGCAGTTATGCTCCTGGCAAAGGCGGTCATGTCTGCATTCTTGGTGAGAGTACGATATTTAGCAATACTGCAACTGTTAAACTCTCAGCTAACAATGGAGGTTAGCGGACTCGAACCGCTGACATCCTGCTTGCAAAGCAGGCGCTCTACCAACTGAGCTAAACCCCCGTAAAATTAAAATAGCAGGTAACTTTGTTTGCCGTTGTTATTGTAACTTATCTTGTTCAATTACTAAAGGGATGAAGCCAGAAAATATTCAGGTCGTCGCAACACTATATAAATTCGTCAAGCTGCCAGATTTTACCGAGAAACAAGAACCTCTGCTGTCTTACTGCCAAGGGCAAGGTGTCAAGGGAACAATTTTGCTGGCAGAAGAAGGAATTAACGGTACGATCGCAGGTTCGCGTCAGGCGATTGATTCCGTTCTCTGGTTTCTGCGTTCTGACCCCCGTCTAGCCGATTTAGAACACAAAGAATCTTATACCCAAACTCCACCTTTTGAGCGGATGAAGGTGCGGTTGAAGCAAGAAATTGTCACTTTAGGGTTGCCAGAAATTGACCCAAACGAACGAGTCGGCACTTATATCAGTCCCCAGGAATGGAATGATTTAATTTCCGATCCGGAAGTAACTGTGATTGACACCCGCAATGATTATGAGGTGAATATCGGTACTTTCCAAGGAGCAGAAAATCCCCAAACTGAGTCATTCCGGGAATTCCCCGATTATGTACGCCACCACCTCGACCCAACGCAACACAAAAAAGTTGCTCTATTTTGTACAGGGGGCATTCGTTGTGAAAAAGCCTCATCCTTTATGCTTGCCCAAGGCTTTGCAGAAGTCTATCATCTCAAAGGCGGCATTCTCAAATATTTGCAGGAAATTCCAGCCCAAGAAAGTTTATGGGAAGGGGAATGTTTTGTTTTTGATGAACGGGTAGCCGTCAGTCATGGGTTGGAGTCAGGAAGTTATGAATTATGCCTGTGTTGTGGGCGTCCGATTTCTGAGGAAGATAAAGTTTCCCCCAAGTATGAGCAAGGTATCTCCTGTGCCTATTGTTTCGATAGCCTAACCGACGAGAAAAGAGCGCGTCAGCAGGAAAAATGGCGACACTACCAAAGCCAAATTGCTAACAAAAATAAGGATGTTGGGTAATAGGTTAGGTATTGGGCATTGGGCATTGGGCATTGGTTATTAATTCTTATCCCTCACTCCCTCACTCCCCCTGGCTCCCCACTCCCCACTCCCCACTCCCCACTTCCCCCTTAAACCACCAGGTATTCTCAGCTTGGCATAATCGCCGCCCAATTGAACTCGTGATGGTGGTTGGTGTAGAATTGCACAGCATCTTTGGACTGCGGCTTGGTACTCTCGCCATTGCTTACGAATTGCTCTGCTAGTAGCATCGTCTCCTAAGTCTGAAAATCTTAGCCCTGAGCGAATCAGCCAAGATTCCACGTCGGTTGTTTCACCAACTATTTCTGGAATCGAATTAATGTTGTCCATAAGTAATTTCTGATACAAGCATTAAAAATTTATAACTTTACTCTAAAAGAAACTATAAATAATAGCCAATACCATTTTTTTTCAAACTCATAAATAAAAATGATTAACAAAAATATTCATATCTGAGTACTCACACTCAGATACAACAAATTGCAACAGACGTGAGGTACAGATAATTGTAGGGGCACAACATGTTGTGCCCCTACGCGTGTACTTCATTGACCTGAAATAGGCTGTATGATGTTGTGAAGCGCGATCGCTGTTGGCAGATATCATTGCTTTAGCTTCGGAATCAGCCGTTGCGATCGCTAGAAGCGATAGCCCAATCCTGCTTGGAAGCTCACAGCATCAGCATCACTATTTCTATAAGCGTCAATGCCCCATTTCGTATCACCATAGGCGATGACATTGTTGGTAACTTCTGATTCAACACCAAGGGTAACTACAGGTGCATTGCGATTGCCCAATGGGCTGTTTTGACCTTCGTCAGTTACAAAAGAATAACCACCACCGAAGTAAACATTAGTGTTTTTGGCGATGGGCGCATCGTAAGTGACTATGGGCATAATGGCAGCGGCATCACCACCATACAGTACAGAACCTCGCACTGAAAGAGGTGTTTTAGGAACGGCGTAACGTGCTTGGACATTTCCACCAAGTTGTGCATCATCGTTTCCTTGTCCGCCACTGGTTGCACCAGCCGCAATACCAGCACCAATATAATTACCATTTGTGCCTGCTGTTTGAGCAGATGCAATACCACCTGAAAGGATAATAGAAGCAACAGCGATCGCAGAGGCAGCTAATTTTGTCAGTTTCATAGAATTCTTCTCACTAGAGTTAGGTAATATCAATGTTCTCTAGTACCAGAATCTCTTTTTTTACAAAATGTAACCTCCCGCAATCGGTTCACCTTACTGGCTGAATTGTTTTTCACCCGGTAGGGTGATCGGATATATCGCTACCGCAGTTTTATGCGAAATGTTATTTGAGCGGTACTGATAAAAAATTTTATCAATTGAGTAGTGGATGCGATCGCTACCTGAGCCATCCTCTGAGAATTCTGCTGCAATGGAATAAATTAGGACTTACGCACTGTACAAATTAATCATGATATGCATTTACCGTGCAGAGGTTGTTTTAGGCTTTTATTAATCATTCTTTGATCGTAGATAGACCCGCGCTGTAGGGGCACAGCAATGCTGTGCCCTTACGAAAGATGTGGTTTTTCAAATCATTCGTATTTGGTCTTTCCTGTCAATGCGTAAGTCTTATAAATATAGAATCGGCAATCAGGAGTTGTTTAGAAAGTTCCACTTTACTCAAACTTTATCTTTCTTGGAAGAATTTTCTAAAAAGCTCTTTATTAAAAGAATCAGTAATTATATAGCGATTATTCATAAATTAATTAAGTAGCCATGTTATATAAATAGGTGAATGTCATCAATAATCATGCCAGTTTTTACTGAGATTATTATTTGATGATTAATTATTAATAGGTAGAGGACTTGACGAAGTATTGAAGTCGAGCAAAGCTGCCAAGAATAAGGCTTTTTATTCGACCCAGCCCTAGCCGCAAGGTACAGTGGGCTGAATTTTTAGTTGACTATCCCCCGATGAAAAATTAAATTTCCACAGAGAAAAAAAGCAAATGAATCAAAGTCTAAATATTCAGGAAATTGCTATTGCCATCGCAGCCAAACAGCACAATCCAACAATCTTAACTCCAGATTTTCTCAAGTATAGTGGCATCGTCCCTAGTGACTGGGAACTGGCTAAACCCCCAATTATTACAGATTCTGCTGCTCAGGTAGTCTTCCAAAACAGCATCAGTATCACTGCACAAGTCAATCGGATTATTTTCACAGAGGCGATCGCCACTAAAGAATTCACTGAGGTAGAAATTCCGGCTCTAGCTGGCAAATATGTAGAGACATTGGCGCAAGTAGACTATCAGGGAGTGTCCATTAACTTTCGAGGACATGTGTTTTTTGAGGAGCAAAACAATACAGCACGCAACTATATCTTTGGCACACTGCTGAATCCTGGCCCCTGGCATGAGTTTGGCCAAGCACCAGTGCAAGCGGCGATGCGGTTTAATTACACCCTAGAAGGGGCACAGATGAGCTTGGATATCAATCAAGGAGGGTTACAACTGCCAGATCAAACAGTGCGCCCCATCGTGCTGTTCACTGCCACTTTTAATCACCCAATTGTTCAAGAAGAACAAAGTCAGCGCCTAGCTGCTCTATCAGAAATAATTGCTAACTGGCGGACAGATATAGAGGCTTACAAAGAACTGGTGAACACGAAGTTTCTCAATTCACCATATCAGCTAAATCTAGTACCAAATCAATCCGTCATCCCCGCAGTAATGACTTTTTGAGCGCTGTGTGAGGACAAATAGATCAATAAAACCAAACACCACACCCCACAAGTTGGACTTTATAAAGCAGGGAGGCTGTTCAAAAATCCTACTAGATTTTAAGCCCAACCTACGGGGAGATTGGTGTTTATGTTGGAAAAGGCAGCATCTATTAAACAATTGGGAGATTATTTATGAACGATATTGACTTGATAGTGTCTTCTGTGACGGCTCCACTATATATCACCTTGGGTGAGACGATTCCCGTGTCTTGGACGGTCAAAAACCAAGGTACAGATTCTGTCTTGGTAAACTACTGGAATGACGCAGTTTACATTTCCAATGACGAGATATTAGACCAAAGCGATACTTTTCTCGTCTATAGGTATGGAGGACAGAATACGCCTCTAGCAGCCGCAGGTAGTTATACAGCCACCCAGAACATTTCTATTCCCAACTCCGTAGGACGAGGTAATATCAGCCGCTACCTGTTATTTGTTACTGATGGAGGAAAGAACCAGGGTGAAACCAATGAAACTAACAATGTATTCGCCCAAGCTATCACTATAAATGCCCCAGATTTAGTCGTGACAGCAGCTAACGTCCCAATCACGGCTGAATTAGGTGAGACGATTTCTGTATCTTGGACAGTTAAAAACCAAGGTACAGTTTCTGCTTTTGCTGACTGGGATGACCATGTTTACATTTCTGATGACCAATTCTTCGACGAAAGCGATACCCAACTAGCCAATCGTTATAGAGGAGAGAATACGCCTCTAGCAGCAGCAGGTAGTTATACAGCTACTCAGGATATTTCTATTCCTGATTATGGCAAAATAGGCGATCGCTATCTGTTATTTGTCGCTGATAGATACAACGACCAGGGTGAAACCAACGAGGACAACAATGTATTCGCCCAAGCAATCACCATAAATGCCCCAGATTTGGTGATTACTGCTGCCAATGCCCCAACTACTGCTGCACTAGGTGAGACGATTTCTGTATCTTGGACAGTTAAAAACCAAGGTCTAGTTTCTGCTTTTGCTAACTGGTATGACCGTGTTTACATTTCTGATGACCAATTCATCGACGAAAGCGATACCTTTTTCATCTATCGTCGTGATACAGGAGAGAATACGCCTCTAGCAGCAGCAGGTAGTTATACAACTACTCAGGATATTTCTATTGACAACTCTGTAGCAACAGGCGATCGCTACCTGTTATTTGTCGCTGATGGAGGAGGATACATGGGTGAGAACCAGGGTGAAACCGATGAAACCAACAATGTATTCGCCCAAGCAATCACTATAAATGCCCCAGATTTGGTGATTACTGCCGCCAATGCCCCAACCACGGCTGCACTAGGTGAGACGATTTCTGTATCTTGGACTGTTAAAAACCAAGGTCTAGTTTCTACCTTATCAGTTGGCTGGTATGACACAGTTTACATTTCCGATGACCAGTTATTAGACAACAGCGATACCCGACTCACCAGCCGCTATAGAGAAGAGGATACCCCTCTAGCAGCCGCAAATAGTTATACAGCTACTCAGGATATTTCTATTGACAACTCTGTAGCAGGAGGCGATCGCTATCTGTTATTTGTCGCTGATCGAGACAATAACCAGGGTGAAACCAATGAAACTAACAATGTATTCGCCCAAGCCATCACTATAAATGCCCCAGATTTGGTTATTACTGCCGCCAATGCCCCAACCACGGCTGCACTAGGTGAGACGATTTCTGTATCTTGGACTGTTAAAAACCAAGGTTTAGTTTCTGCTTTTGCTGACTGGAATGACGCAGTTTACATTTCCAATGACCAATTCTTCGACTACAGCGATACCTTTCTCACCTATCGTTTTACAGGACATAATACGCCTCTAGCAGCAGCAGATAGTTATACAGCTACTCAGGATATTTCTATTCCTGACTATGGCCAAATAGGCGATCGCTACCTATTATTTATCGCTGATGGAGTATACTCCGGCAACTACTAGGGTGAAACCGATGAAACCAACAATGTATTCGCCCAAGCCATCACTATAAATGCCCCAGATTTGGTTATTACTGCCGCCAATGCCCCAATCACGGCTGGATTAGGTGAGACGATTTCTGTATCTTGGACTGTTAAAAATCAAGGTATAGTTTCTGCTTTTGCTGACTGGCATGACCGTGTTTACATTTCTGATGACCAGTTCTTCGACTCTAGCGATACCTATCTTACCGATCGTTATACAGGAGAGAATACGCCTCTAGCAGCAGCAGGTAGTTATACAGCTACTCAGGATATTTCTATTCCTGGCTATGGCCAAATAGGCGATCGCTACCTGTTATTTGTCGCGGATCGAGACAACTACCAGGTTGAAACCAATGAAACTAACAATGTATTCGCCCAAGCCATCACTCTCACAAACCCAGATTTGGTGATTACTGCTGCCAATGCCCCAACCTCTGCGGCATTAAATGAGACGATTTCTGTATCTTGGACAGTTAAAAACCAAGGTATAGTTTCTGCTGTCGCTGACTGGTATGACGCAGTTTACATTTCTGATGACCAGTTCTTCGACGAAAGCGATCGCCAACTCACCAGGCGCTATACAGGAGAGGATACGCCTCTAGCATCTGGGGGGAGTTATATAGCCACCGAGGATATTTCTATTCCTGACTATATAGCAGGCGATAGCTACCTGTTATTCGTGGCTGATCGAGACAACAACCAGGGTGAAACCAATGAAACCAACAATGTATTCGCCCAAGCAATCACCATAAATGCCCCAGATTTAATCGTGACAGCAGCTAATGCCCCAACCACGGCTGCATTAAATGAGACGATTTCTGTATCTTGGACAGTTAAAAACCAAGGTATACTTTCTGCTTCATCTAACTGGTATGACGCAGTTTACATTTCTGATGACCAGTTCTTCGACGAAAGCGATAGCTATCTCACCGGCTACGATACAGGAGAGAATACGCCTCTAGCAGCAGCAGATAGTTATACAGCTACTCAGGACATTTATATTGACAACTCTGTAGCAACTGGCGATCGCTATCTGTTATTTGTTGCTGATAGGGGATACTACGGCTATAACTACCAGGTGGAAACCGATGAAACCAACAATGTATTCGCCCAAGCAATCACCATAAATGCCCCAGATTTAATCGTGACAGCAGCCAATGCCCCAACCTCTGCGGCATTAAATGAGACGATTTCTGTATCTTGGACAGTTAAAAACCAAGGTCTAGTTTCAGCTTTCGCTGACTGGTATGACCGTGTTTACATTTCTGATGACCAGTTCTTAGACTACTTCGATACCTATCTCAACGAGCGTTATACAGGAGAGGATACGCCTCTAGCGTCTGGGGGGAGTTATACAGCCACCCAAGATATTTCTATTCGTAACTATGTAGGAACAGACGATCGCTACCTCTTATTTGTCACGGATGCGTATTACAACCAGAGTGAAACCAATGAAACCAACAATATATTTGCCCAAGCCATCACAATAAATGCCCCAGATTTGGTCATTACTGCCGCCAATGCCCCAACGACTGCTGGATTAAATGAGACGATTTCTGTATCTTGGACAGTTAAAAACCAAGGTACGGTTTCTGCTTTTGCTGACTGGTATGACAGTGTTTACATTTCTGATGACCAGTTCTTCGACTACAGCGATCGCCAACTAGCCAGCCGCTATGCAGGAGAGGATACACCTCTAGCAGCCACAGATAGTTATACAACCACCCAGGACATTTCTATTCCCAACGATGTAGCAACTGGCGATCACTATCTGTTATTTGTCGCTGATAGAAGAGAGTACGGCAGCAACCAGGGTGAAACCAACGAGGACAATAATGTATTCGCTCAAGCCATCACTATAAATGCCCCAGATTTGGTGATTACTGCTGCTAATGCCCCAACCTCTGCTGCATTAGGTGAGACGATTTCTGTATCTTGGACAGTTAAAAACCAAGGTCTAGTTTCTGCTTTTGCTAACTGGTATGACCGTGTTTACATTTCTGATGACCAATTCTTCGACTACAGGGATACCTATCTTACTGATCGTTATACAGGAGAGAATACGCCTCTAGCAGCAGCAGATAGTTATACAGCTACTCAGGATATTTCTATTCCCAAATATGTAGCAGGAGGCGATCGCTACCTGTTATTTGTCGCTGATGGAGGAAACAACCAGGGTGAAACCAACGAGGACAACAAT
>NZ_JACJSJ010000039.1 GCF_014698115.1 Nostoc sp. FACHB-973 | reverse complement strand
TTCAAGCTAGAGCAGAGAAGGGAAATTACAGTACACAACGTATAAGATTTAACTCTAACTCTTCTCCTTAATTGTTTGTTACATAGTTATAAATTTTCTCCACGACTTACTTAGAATTCTCCGTTTCTAGGCAGAATACGATACTCCCTAATTTGTTTATGCTCAAGATTTGAAGGCAGAGGTAAGTAAAATTCTGCTAGACTAAACCATGCTTTAACCTTATTGCCTAATGGAAAACGCAAACCTTGTGGCTTCAATTTTATGGCTTGAGCCGGATATGCTACCAAGCTTAAGCCACCATTTCGATATCCTGGAAGTTTAGGCTTTTGTGTTACAGTACCGTTTTTTATTCTTTTAAGCAGTCCCACGAATGATTTAAATGACTCTTGCACCTGCATCAAACATTGTTGTGCTGCCTGAGAGTGCATTGCTGCAAAATGAATATTACCAGCAAGTTCATTATTTAAATCAAAAGGCTTAGGAATTTTACCCGTTTTAAAGTAAAGTTGACGCGCATAATACGTTCCGCAATTAGAGAGTTTTGTTGCTTCACTACACAAAAACTCTAAGATTGCCTTTAGGTCGTTGTCAGGATTTAATAGTATTTGTTGGCAACCATACAACATCAGTCGAATCATGTAATTATGTTACTCTCAGTACTATACCATAGATTCTAAGGTTGACTCGAAGTGACTAGAAATAGTTTAAGGAAAGGAGCGCACGTAGTTTTTGATATTCATCTACACATGGTTTTCGTAACTAAGTTTCGTAGGTTAGTTTTTACAAAAGCCATGCTTGCAGACATGGAGCCTATTTTTGTGCGGGTATTAACTGCTAATCAGTGCATCCTTGAGGAATTTAATGGAGAACCTGATCATGTACACCTGCTGATCAATCTACATCCAGACAACAATATTTCTGATTTAATGGCTTCACTTAAATCTGCAACGAGCAGGATCTTAAGGCAACAATATAAGTCAGAAATAGGTAAGTTTTACTGGGGTGAAAAAGTTAAACTATGGCATGACTCTAAATGCGTAGTTTCATGTGGCAAAGCGCCACTAGAAATAGTCAAAGATTATATTAAAGAACAATCAGGTGGGAAAGAATGATTGTCTACTGCGCTCCGCTCCGCAGACCGCTATCCATCCCCACCGTGTAGACGGATGGGGTTTTCCGCGAATTTAGATAAAAATACCCGCTACCACATTAGGAATGGTAGCGGGTATTTCTGCTAAAACTTTGGGCAATACCGACCTGATTTTTAGAAGTTCTCGAAGTTAGCGATCGCCACTTTCATCTTATCCACCACCTCATCCACAGGTATAGCTCCCAATTCTCCAGAGGCACGAGTCCGGATACTCAAGGTGTTGGTTTCCACTTCCTTAGCTCCCACCACTGCCATCACAGGTATTTTATCTTTCTCTGCGTTGCGAATGAGTTTACCCAAGCGATCGCCACTAGTATCCACCTCTGCACGGATACCCAATGCTTGCATCTTCGCTACCACATCTTTAGTAAAATCTAACTGTGCTTCACCTACTGGCAGTAATCTCGCTTGCACTGGCGCCAACCACAAGGGAAAATCCCCCGCATACTCTTCAATCAAAATACCAATCAACCTTTCCAGGGAACCAAAAGGCGCACGGTGAATCATCACCGGACGTTTGCGAGAACCATCTTCAGCAACGTACTCTAAATCAAAACGTTCTGGCAAATTGTAATCTACCTGCACAGTTCCCAATTGCCACTCCCGTTCTAGGGCATCACTGAAGATAAAATCGAGTTTCGGCCCATAAAATGCCGCTTCTCCAATTCCCTCAAAGTGTTCCATCCCCAAAGTCTCAACTGCACGGCGAATCGCACCTTCAGCTTTATCCCAAACTTCATCGCTACCAATGTACTTATCACTAGCTGGATCGCGGAAACTCAGTCTAGCTTTAAAGTTCTTCAGTTGCAGTTTATTAAACACCGATAAAATCAAATCCACCACACTGAGGAATTCGCTATCGAGTTGTTCTGGGGTGACAAACAAGTGAGAATCATCCACAGTAAAACCGCGCACCCGCGTTAAACCGCCTAATTCCCCCGATTGTTCATAGCGATAAACAGTACCGAATTCTGCCAAGCGCATCGGTAATTCTCGATAGGAACGCAACTCACTTTGATATATTTGGATGTGGAAAGGACAATTCATCGGCTTCATGACGAAGCCCACCTCCTGTGCAGCCGCTTCTTCATCGTCTGCCATTAAGGGAAACATATCTTCTTTATATTTCTGCCAGTGTCCAGATTTTTTAAATAAATCGACTTTGGCAATGTGGGGCGTTACCACAGGTAAATAACCGCGTTTTAGTTGTTCCTGTTTGAGGAAGTCTTCTAACATACTCCGCAACAGAGTACCTTTGGGCGTCCACAAGGGTAAACCCGGTCCCACTAAGTCAGAAAATATAAATAATCCTAGTTCTTTACCGAGTTTCTTATGATCTCGCCGCAACGCTTCTTCTTTGCGTCGCTTATACTCAGCAAGTTGTTCTGGACTTTCCCAAGCAGTAGCGTAGATGCGTTGTAGTTGGGCTTTGGTTTCATCCCCACGCCAATAAGCCCCAGCAACACTTTCTAATTCAATGGCTTTCGGGTTTAATTCACTAGTGTTTTCCACATGAGGCCCCGCACACAAATCCCACCATTCATTTCCCAGATGGTAAATCGTGATTGGTTCCTGTTTAATATCTGCGAGGATTTCTAACTTGTAAGGTTCCTTAATTTCCTGAATCCGGCGTTCAGCTTCTTCTCGACTGACTTCTTCCCGAATAACTGGCAATTTGCGATTGATAATCTTCACCATCTCTTTTTTGATGGCTTTGAGATCGTTTTCGCTAAATGGTTCTGGGTTGTCGAAGTCATAATAAAATCCGTTTTCAATCCAAGGACCAATTGTAACTTGCGCCTTGGGAAACAGCTTTTGTACTGCCATTGCCATTACATGGGAAGCAGTGTGACGAATCTTTTTTAACTTCTCGGATTCGCTGGTACGCGGTAAATAAATTTTTTCAGGTTGTCCTGACTCTTCTGAAGGATTTGATGATAATTTTAGCGACATTGGCTGCTGAACCATTGGCGAAGTGATTACAAAAGGTGATCGATCTGAATCTGTAGGCTTATTCAACTATAACGGCATTGGGTATGGGGCATTGGGCATTGGAAGAAGCAGGGGGGCAGGGGGCGGGGGGCAGAGGGGAAGATTTTCTCCCCTGCTCCCTGCTCCCTGCCTCCCCTGCTCCCCTGCTCCCCTGCTTCCCCTGCTCCCATACCCAATCCCCTATCTATACCTATAGACACCTTTCCAAAGGAACTGTACAAACCACACAGCAAAACCATATAATAAGAAATGTAATTTTTGTTACAAAATATCAGATTTTCTCAATTTATTGCGTGTGAGAGAAATAAGACAATTGTTAAGAATCGTGAATAACGTTAATATTAGCTAAGAAAGTTGGAAATATCCTTCTGATTTATGCGAGACTCAAACTTACCAGGGACTGAGTTGCTGAAAGCGGTTTTAGAACCCCTGCTCGATGATTTTCAGTATTGGTTTACGCGATCGCGGGACTTACTCGAAAGCGAGCAACTCTCATTTATGAGCAACCAAGAGCAATCAGACTTGCTCTTGCGTGTCAAGCAAGCCCAAGAAGAACTAAACACCGCAAAAATGCTGTTTGCTGCTACTGACGGACAAGTCGGAATTGATATGGCAACTTTAATGCCTTGGCATCAATTAGTAACGGAATGTTGGAATGTAGCAATGCGCTTTCGTCAAGCGCCTGAAGTCTAAGCAGCATCCGCTAAACTTCTATGACTGCTTAGCAATGTTGTCCATGCAAGGCGGCATATTCAGCAGTTAAACAAATACTACAAAATTCTTAACATTTTCTTAAGTTTGTTTAGATTAACAAAAGAATGTATCGTATGTTACCGTAAGTGAAATAACGGTTGACAGATCGCCCCATATCAACGCAAGCGCACGAACAGTGCGTTAAATATTTGTCCTAATTGTGAGCCTAAATGTGAGCCACAGTGTAGGCCAAGCAAAACGTTACAAAATAAACTTTTAAAAACTGCTGCCCTGGAGGAAAATCCAATGTTACACCTGCTTTACATCTTTGCTTTTACAATCCTTGCATTTATAGCTGTAGGCAACTTAATTCGTAACCTGATCATGTTCAGTTTTGATCGGGAGCGAACTTACCCGACAAATTCCTCGCCAATGGGTAATCAAGGCAGTTTTGGTTATTACGCATCAAGAAAACAGTTGGTACCCCATCCAGAGTTATTAGATAGCGCGGGCAATTTAATTAAAGAACCATTATTGGTGATGCGTTCGATTAACGTTGAAGATGCTCGTCAACATTTGGATGCACTTTATGAAGCATCTCCAGGGCACAAAAGTGAAAATTCAGAGGAAGCATAGCATAAAAGTTGAAAGTTAGGAGTTAAAGATTAGGACAGACCTTGGTGGGGTGCGATAGTGTAAAGTGCTCACCTTGGTTTTTTTACTGGCGATCCAATCGCTTCCCCATACTTCTGATACGATACGCTTGGTGTACATCTGGGAGTTGCAACTTATCAACGCAGCAGGAGTTAGTAACCCCAGTATTCCTGTCATTCTATGTATTGGCAACTCAACTTTGCTGTTATCCAGCAGGGCATCGCACTCAGCATAAAATAGGGAGTGGTGAATTGCCTACTCCCTACTCCCTTCCTATGCTTCAATAACCACCCGCAAATTACCCCGTTTTTTGGCAACGCGACAAGCAGTCGTACTACCAGAACGCTCGAATTCTAAATCGAGGACTGTAGTACCAACTTGCAAATTATGCAAGGACAGGCGATTAATCGATTCTGGCAAAGCGGGGTCGATTATTCGCAAGCAGTTATTCTGAGCATCAGGTACCAAGTTGACTATCATTTGCAGTAATTGGAAGACACTCCCAGTAGCCCAAGCTTGGGGTGTGCAGGCAACTGGATACTGTACCGGAGCATTATCACCGTTACGTTCGTAGCCACAGAAAAGTTCTGGAGGGCGTTGGTAGGACTGCTGACTAGTCATGTCAAATAAACCTTGGAAAATTTCCAAAGCTTGATCGATCAGACCGAGCGATCGCAATCCCATTGCAATCAAAGCGTTATCATGAGGCCAAACTGAACCTATGTGGTAGCCCATTGGATTATAAGCGGGTGACAAGCTACTCAGGGTACGAATACCCCAACCGTTAAACATATCTGGTGCCCGCAAGCGTTCTGCCACACTGTAGGCTTTTTCATGTGTGAAGATACCCAAATGTAGACAATGGCCGGGATTTGAGGTAATACTATCTACGCGCTTACCATCTCCATCCAGAGCCAAAGCGCAAAAATCTTGGTCGTCCATCCAAAAATCTCGATTAAAACGCACCTTGAGATTTCTGGCTTCTTCTTGCCAACGGTCTGCCAAATCAAGCCGCTTCTTCATCCTAGCTATTTCTGCTAGGCGCATTTTCGCAGCATAGACGTAAGCTTGGACTTCACATAGAGCGATGGGGCCGTTAGCTAGTTCTCCCTTATGGTCAACAATACAATCACCAGAATCTTTCCAACCTTGGTTAGCAAGACCGCGTTTAGATTTACGGTAGTAACTGAGGTAGCTAGTTTGTTTAGTATTGCGATCGATCCACTCCATTGCTGCTAGAGCATTCGGCCAAAGTTGCTCTAAGAGTTCTTGGTCGTTAGTCCAAGCATAATGTTCGGCATACAGCATCAGCCATAGGGGAGTGGCATCAACAGTACCGTAGTAAGGAGTATGGGGAATTTCTTGACACCGAGCCATTTCCCCCAAACGTAACTCGTGCAAAATTTTACCCGGTTCTTCTTCCCGCCATTCATCATCGGTTTTACCTTGATATGTCGCAAGTAGTATCAAGGTTTCCTTGGCGATTTGCGAATTTAACATTAGGGTTTGGGAAGCTGTAATCAACGAATCTCGCCCAAACAATGTAGAAAACCAGGGCACTCCAGCAGAAACAGTTTTATGCTTACCAAAAGACTGGCGCAACAAATACATATCTTGCTCAGCCCGCTCAATGACTCGATTGAAGATGCTTTTGTCTGAGCTAATGCGTGTAATTTGTTGTACCCAATGTTGTTCTTCCATCAACTCAGCGGCTTTCGCTTGTCCTAAGGTAACGGCGGCGCTGACAGTTGAACTAGACTGGTTGTTTTTCAACATGCTCACCCGGTAGCCGAGTTTTTGGGTTTCGTGAGAAGCCAACTCTAGTTGCCAAACCGCAGTATAACCCTTGAAATAGTCTGGTTGCCGATGCTGGAATAGAAGACGGGATTCCATCACCGAGCCATCCAGACCTTGATAGGCGAGTGTTAAAGATTCTTCCCTAGAGGCGTGCCGCTCTTTGACTGTAGGTGAAACGCCATCGACGAGAGAAAACATTCCTTCCTCAGCCGTGGGTTCTACTAGACGTAAAAGCCTACCTCGTTTCTCCCTGTCATAACCCCGGACTTCAAATAAATCAACAAAATCGGCATCGAAACTGATGCTGAGTTCAAAACTGACAGTGGTGGTGCTGTAGTTAGAAACTTCTATTTCTTCAAATAGTGCGCCATTAAGCACCATTTCCCGGCTAATTCCTATAGTCTCGGCTCTCAAGCGTTCGTCGATTCTGGGGTTGGTACACAAAACTGACAGTGAAAACCCTTTTTCGGCACTACTACTCAAGAGTACAGGCGATCGCCCTTCAATTTGCAACTCCAAGCGATTCAGAAATCGCGTATCACAGCAAAACAGTCCCATGCTGGGGTTCCCATCATTGAGGGAACAGCCAGAAATGTTCCCTATGGTATCTGTGACGAAAAATAAATCATCATCTTTAACCGTCAGTGTTGGTTGTGGTCTTTCACTGACAACACAAGGCCACTCCGGGATAGGTAATTGGTCAGCAGCAATAAAAGTTTTTCCATCAAACAAAATTTTTTCCGGGGTCATGAGTGCATCTGATGTCATTAGCCAAAGTTCCGCGTACAGGTCTATATTTTTGCGATCGTATTATTTATAGCTGTTCTCGATTGCGTGGAATACATCCTCAAAGAGGAGAGAGAGTAGGTAAGAGATTGTCAAAATAATTTACTGTGTTCAACAATTCCTTTCAACAATTCCGACTCAAATAATGATCGATGGTTCCAAATCATCAGGTAGCAAATAAATAGTAATATCCTCAGTAATGCGTTGCCGTTATCTAAATCCTACTCAAAATTACTCATGAGCTTGGTTTACTTGCTGCTTCACTCTGGTAGTGTCGGCACTATCCAGTCCACAGGCTAAGACTGTCTAAATCACAGTTTTACTCAAATTAATAGCCCTTTCACATGAAGTATGCCAAAAGGAACTCTATGGTCAAAGCTGCCCAGACCCACCTTCAGACCAAGACAATTGTTCTCGTGCAGCAGCCAATAATTTTCCGGGATTGATCTTTTCAAAATTTCGAGAGGCGATCGCCGCTTTAGGGTGGTAGTTTACCACAGTTACTAACCTTTTAACTTTTTAGTTTTGTCTTGTTTGGTGATGATAAAGGCGATCGAGAATGTATATTGAGCTTAGTGGTCTATCATTTAAAACATCACAATGTCAGCCAATGGATGAAAAGACTTGAGTTAAGAACAAAGCGATCGCGGTCAATGACTACGCCACACCAAGGTGCAAAAGACGAATGCATTGCCGCTGTTGCTTTATTTTCTACTCAAAGCTTTGAAATTTTGTAAATGAAGCTAGCTGCACCCACTCCTGCTAATTGGTAACAAAGTGTTGCGTTTGCCTGAGCCAAAAGTGCTTATTAGCGTTGTTTACATATTGAAACTGTCTATTTAACTTGAGAGTCCTTTGGAATTTGTACAATGCAGCTGTGACGTGGATCTTGTTGAGATTGGGCGTTTAACGATAATTCATGAGCATTTCGACTTCTGTGCTGAGTGATCTGCTAAAGTCCCTACCCTACTTGCGGCCCCAGCTATATTTTAAGGCTTCACTAACGGCGCTCTCCCACGCAATGGAAGATCAAGTTTTGGCTGCGACTTTAGCCCAACCCCTTGTAATTGCTAGTTTCCAGCGAGAGCGATTCTACCGCCAAGAGGCTCATCGCTACCAGCGACTTGCCTTGCGAAGTAATCAAATATACGTATTGTCGGCTCCGGAAACTGATTTCGCTAACAGTTCGGAATACTACGAAAAAGTAGCTTTTGAGCCAGAGGATGGCTTAAGTCAAGAGTGGCATTTGGTTGTGATTGCTGACAGTTACGCGACTTGTTTGGTTTGCCGGGAAAACCTTGGTTCTATTGCCAAAAACAAAGAACTACCAGAGCAAAGCCCCAGTCTGGATATGGACACAGCGCGAAGATTTGAGGGAATTTGGACATCAGAAAGGGGCGTTAGCCTCAAAGCCGCCGAATTGCTGTTAGAGAGGATCTTGGCCTACAGACCAGAACTGGCAAGCAAAATTGAGCAGGCACGTCAGAGGTTTGGTATTGGGCAGACGAGAAGCTACTTTGGAGCAGAACAGATCAACGAATATGCTTGTGACATTGACACAGATCCCTTTGTGCAACGCTTAGTGACCTACTTACAAGCTAGTCAGTACAAATTGCACAAAGCCTACCGTTCAATTACTGCCCAAGCACGTAAAGAACGATTAGTCAATACCATTAGTACTGCCATTCGGCGATCGCTCGATCCCCACGAAGTTCTCCAGGTGGCAGCACAAGAATTAGGACAACACCTAAATGCTTGTCGCTGTCTAATTTACCGCGCCCAAGCCGCAGATAGCCAAGCGATCATTGAACATGAATTTTTGACTGCTGGTGTTTTATCTATTCGGGGACAAACCTGGGAGTTAGAAAAAAATTCCCTATTTCGGGACATCATCCAACAAGGCGAAGGTGTTTGTATCAGCGATACACTGGGTGACCCTCGTGTTACGAATTCGGCGGGACTTTCGTTGATTGCCAAAAAATTTGCCATTCGTTCTTGGCTGATGGAACCAGTATTTTATCAAGGACGATTATTGGGGATCGTCGAGTTACACTACTGCCAAATGCCGCCCCACGAATGCCAACCAGGGGAATTGGATTTGGTAAAAGCGATCGCCACCCAAGTGGGAGCAGCTCTCATCCAAGCCGAAGCTTACGCCAACCTCGAAGAACTCAATCAACAGCTAGAAGCCCTAGACCGCACCCGCAGCAACCTCATAGCCATTACCGGACACGAACTCCGTACCCCCCTCTCCACAATTCAAGTGTGCCTAGAAAGTCTCGCTAGCGAGCCAGATATGCCCTTGGAATTGCAACAGGTGATGCTCAACACCGCCCTTACCGATTCAGAACGGATGCGGAAACTCGTGCAAGATTTCCTGACACTTTCCAACTTGGAAAGCGGTCGCGTGGAATGGCATCCAGAATCCCTGACTTTACAAGAATGTGTAGATTTAGCACTCAGCCGCCTTCGCACCCGTTCCTCAACGGAAAAGCCCCCCCAAATCCAGACTGAAATTCCCGAAAACCTACCTTTGGTGAGAGCTGATGGTGATTGGCTGGTAGAAGTACTCGCAAAACTCATAGACAACGCTTGTAAATTTACGCCATCCCAAGGAGAAATCACCATTGAAGCGATTACCAATAGCCATCAAATGGTTGAAGTCACTGTCGCTGACACAGGACGCGGCATTGAACCGAATCGTTTAGAAGTAGTTTTTGACCGTTTCTATCAAGAAGAAGGAGCGCTCCGACGCACCACTGGCGGTACTGGACTGGGCTTAGCAATTTGTCGTCAAATTGTCAATGGCTGGGGTGGAGAAATTTGGGCTAAATCAGACGGCAAAGACCAAGGGAGTGAGTTTCACTTCACCATCCCAATTGTTCCGAGTACCCAAGAGGAAAAGCGGACTAAAGTCAAGAGTAAATAATTATGGGGGATGGGGAGATGAGGGAGCAGGGGAGGCAGGGGAGGCAGGGGGAGAAATAACCAATGCCCAATGCCCAATCACTAAAAACTGTTACAGTCTATAACGCGATCGCAATATGATCCTGGTTACGATGTTAGTATGCCCTAAAAACGTTGAGAGAACACTTTATGGCTGAAACACTCTCTGGACAAACGCCACGATTTGCTGGCAACACTGGCGGCTTGCTTTCTAAAGCAGAAGTGGAAGAAAAGTACGCTATCACTTGGACTAGCCCGAAAGAGCAAGTATTTGAATTGCCTACAGGTGGTGCAGCTACTGCGCTCAAAGGCGAAAACCTGCTGTACTTAGCTCGGAAAGAACAAGGCATCGCTTTGGGTGGTCAACTCCGGAAATTGAAGATTACAGACTACAAAATTTACCGGATTCTACCCAACGGAGAAACCACCGCAATTCACCCAGCCGATGGTGTCTTCCCCGAAAAAGTCAATGAAGGCCGTGAAAAAGTGCGTTTCGTCCCACGCAGCATCGGGCAAAACCCCAATCCCGCACAACTCAAGTTCAGCGGTAAAGCTACTCATGATGTCTAGGGACTAGGGACTGGGGACTGGGGACTGGGGACTGGAGATGAGGGAGATGAGGGAGATGTAGCTTTAGCTTCCCGCAGGGTGGGAGATGAGGGGAATAACCAATGCCCCATACACCATCCCCAATCCCCAATCCCCAATCCCCAATCCCCAATCCCCAATCCCCAATCCCCAACCCCCTCGCTATTTATGGTATTCCCCGATTTTTCTGAATTTTCTCAGCTAGCTGTACAAGGCAACTTCGTTCCGGTATATCAGGAATGGGTGGCAGACTTAGATACACCAGTATCTGCTTGGTATAAAGTCTGTGCAGGTCAGCCCTATAGCTTTTTGTTGGAATCCATAGAAGGTGGAGAAAAACTTGGGCGCTATAGTTTGGTGGGTTGCGATCCGCTGTGGGTTTTGGAAGCAAGGGGCGATCGCACGACTCAAATCAACCGCGACGGTTCGCAGGTAGTTTTTGCAGGCGACCCTTTTACAGCTTTAGCCGAATGTTTAGCACCTTATCACCCAGTAAAATTACCACAGCTACCTCCAGGAATTGGCGGTTTATTCGGGTTTTGGGGCTATGAATTGATTCGCTGGATTGAGCCGCGTGTACCAATTCATCCACCAGATGAGCGAAATATCCCCGATGGATTGTGGATGCAAGTAGACCACCTGTTGATTTTTGACCAGGTGAAGCGGAAAATTTGGGCGATCGCCTATGCTGATTTACGTCATGTAGAGACGTTAGATGTAACGTCTTTACACGCAGCATATCAACAAGCGGGCGATCGCGTTACCCAAATGCTCGAAAAGCTATCTCTCCCCCTATCACCGCAAAAAACTAGATTGGAATGGAAGCCGCCAGGGAGCAGAGGAGCAGAGGAGCAGAGGAGCAGAGGGGCAGAAGAATATAACAGTAACTTTACCCGCCCAGATTTTTGTGCAAGCGTCCAAAAAGCCAAAGACTATATTAAAGCTGGTGACATTTTCCAAGTAGTTATTTCCCAGCGATTATCAACAACATACACAGGCGATCCCTTTGCTCTTTACCGTTCTCTACGTCAGATAAATCCTTCGCCTTACATGGCTTATTTTCACTTCCAAGATTGGCAAATCATCGGTTCCAGTCCCGAAGTGATGGTAAAAGCCGAAACTGATCCAGATGGTGGAGCGATCGCAACTCTACGTCCAATTGCAGGGACACGTCCACGCGGGAAAACCACTCAAGAAGATACAGCTTTTGCCCAGGATTTACTCCAAGATCCTAAGGAAATTGCCGAACATGTGATGCTTGTTGATTTGGGACGAAACGATTTAGGGCGTGTTTGCCAAAGTGGTAGCGTCAAAGTTGATGAATTAATGGTAGTTGAACGCTACTCCCATGTAATGCACATTGTCAGCAATGTTGTGGGTAAATTAGCACTTGATAAAACAGCATGGGACTTACTCAAAGCCTGTTTCCCAGCAGGTACAGTCAGCGGCGCACCCAAGATTAGGGCAATGGAAATTATCCACGAATTAGAGCCTAGTCGCCGGGGTGTTTATTCTGGTGTTTATGGATATTATGATTTTGAAGGACAATTAAATAGTGCTATAGCAATTCGCACAATGGTAGTGCGTAATAACACGGTAAGTGTACAAGCGGGTGCAGGTTTAGTGGCTGATTCTGAACCTGAGAAAGAATACGAAGAAACACTCAATAAAGCTAGAGGTTTATTAGAGGCGATTCGCTGTTTACGTTAAATTTGGGAATTGGGAATTGGGCATGGGTAAGAGGCAGAGGTGCAAAGGTGCGGAGGTCTGGGGAAAGAGTCCAGCAACTTCTCCCCTGCTCCTCTGCCTCCCCTGCTCCCTCATCCCCCTCACTCCCCACTCCCCTACTCAGCATTCATGAATCGCACACTGATTTTTGTTTGTTGATTGCAAAATCGGACTCGATATCAGTACAGTAATTATTCTATTGGCTGTATGAGAATCCAGACCAGATTTTAAAAGCTGATATACTAATATTCTTCTATTTTGAATTACATAAGTTTTGCTTTGAACAGCAAGGTGTTTGACAACAATTTCTGCTACTTCTAGACCTACATATCCACAATAGCGGGATAAATTGGGAAGATTTGCAAATCCGATTAACATCAACTTTTTTCCCAAGCTAATATTTTTTTACATCAATTAAAAACTTCAACTGAAGTCTTGGGTTTTGATACCAAGACTTCAGTTGAAGTTACTACAGACAACAAATCAACAAAGTTGTTCATGCTAAGTGGCTGAAGTAAATTGCCCAAATAATTCCAGTTACTCCAACAGCGATTAAGAGGTTGGTAAAAAACCTACCTAATTCAATTTGTTGTCCCAGGCGATTATCGTCTTGACCAGCAGAGAAAAACAATGACCAGGCTTGATTCACATTGATGGTCTCAAAATTGTTGAAAGTAGGTCTAAAAACAACTGGTCCAATTAAATCTTTTCTGGGGTAATCAAAATCAGTTTTCATAGTTATGCCTCTAAGTTGTTGTATTCGTCAATTGAGGAAAATTCGGAAATTTCAAGCGTCTTGTTTAAAGGCTTGTTAGCCATCCAATTAAACCATGTCCGGTCAGAACTTCCAAGGCTATGAGTGAGACAAAACCGATCATTGCCAAACGCCCGTTGAGTTTTTCAGCATATTCTGTAAACCCAGCCCTTGGAGTTTCATCTACATAAACTTTGGGTTCAATAGCAAATCTGTTGAGTTGACCCCGTTCGTTAATGGTGAAGCCTCTACCTGTCATTTGTTACTCCTTGCTTTTGCTGTTTTTCTAAACTTGTGAATTAATATAAATTAATGTAAATATTTTTTGCAACAGCTTGACACACCAGTAAAAGTAGTAAAAACCGTACTAAGCACATAGGTGATTTCGGATTGTTCAGGAAGCGTTGTGTCCTAGTGTGGGATTGTGACGATTTCAGGCATTGCAAATAATTCTTAATTATGTCTAATTCACTTAAGTAAAACTTATAAAAAATATAAATAAAAATTATCGTTATGTGGCTGAGAAAGGTATTGCTTATTTGTAACAAATTTGTTATATTTCTTTACATAAAGACACAAAAGAAAGTCAAAAAATGCGTGAAACGTGAGCAATACTTCCTAAGTGTCTGTTCACATCTAAGTATCTAAAACAACAGAAGTAATTGCTGTGCCTTTGGTAGAGCGATCGCAACTGTAATTGTCTTGTCGTTAGTGTTGAGTGCCTTTGCTAACAGCCAAAGGCATCTCCGTTGTTTGCACATTTGATAGAACTGTAATTTTCTTTTTGGAATTTCTGCTATGTCTTTTACCCTCCAGTCGGCTCAAAATATCTTTCCCGGCACCCTAGTTGCTGACATTGTTCCATCTATCATTGAATCTTTTAATCAGCTCAACGCTGAAGATCAACTAGCATTACTTTGGTTTGCCTACACCGAAATGGGTAAATCGATTACCGTTGCTGCTCCGGGGGCTGCGAACATGATCCTCGCCCAAGGGCTTTTGGAACAAATTAAGCAGATGCCTTTTGATGCTCAGACACAAGTGATGTATGATTTGGCCAACCGTGCTGATACTCCCATCTGCCGTTCCTATGCATCCTTCACCGTAAACATCAAATTGGGCTTTTGGTATCAATTAGGAGAATGGATGGCTCAGGGAATTGTCGCTCCCATACCACCGGGCTACAAGCTTTCTTCTAAAGCTGCTCAAGTGCTGCAAGCAATCCGAGGTGCCGATCCAGGTCAACAAATCACCATCCTACGCAATACCGTAGTTAGTATGGGATTTGACCCGAACGCTCCTGGTAGTTACAAAAAAGTCTCAGAGCCTGTGGCTCCTCCCATTGCACAAGCATTTCGGACTAAGGTTACCATTGAGGGCACCGACAATCCTACTGTGTTGGGCTACATCAACAACATGAACGCCAATGACTTTGACAGTGCGGTTGCTCTGTTTAGCTCCGAAGGTGCCCTGCAACCTCCCTTTGAAAGACCAATTGTTGGTCAAGAGGCAATCCGCGCTTATATGCGTGAAGAATGCCAGGGATTGAAAATGATGCCAGAACGGGGTGTATCTGAGCCAGTGGAAGATGGCTATACTCAAGTTAAAGTCACCGGCAAAGTCCAAACCCCCTGGTTCGGTGCGAGTGTAGGGATGAACATTGCATGGCGGTTTTTGCTAGATCCCCAAGGCAAAATCTTCTTCGTAGCGATTGACTTGCTGGCTTCTCCTAAAGAACTCTTGAACTTAGTACGTAAATAGAGTAATAAGGGACTTCCAAATAAAAAAATATCCAATTAACTCTTGTGGGGTGGGCGTCTCGCCCGCCCTATGGAGTGGGCGGGCAGGATGCCCACCCCACAAAATTGGATAATTTATTTCTTGGAGTTCCCTAACTTAGTCGCTCCTACGTAGGGTAGGCACTGCCTAGAACGTAAAAGTATAAACAGTGCCCACCTTAACAAAATTGCTGCGATCGCTTTTAAAAATAACTAATCTGTTTACCAAGATTGTAAAAGATTGTTAACTACTTTTAATGTTGTGGAATTTTAAGGCGATCGCAGACTCGGCACAGCTGCGCTGTTGCTGGAAGCAGGCGCTGGTTACTTTCCCCAAAATCAAAAATTGCTATGAGACATATTTCCAGCAGCGATCGATTAGATATTCTGATTTTCAGGTGAGAAATGGAGACTTGGAAGGCGGGCTGTATGGATGCCGATCAAATACTCAAGCGCTATTGTGCAGGAGAGAGAAATTTTACTCAGGTAAGCTTGCACTTGGCTAACCTCAGCGAGGTATGCCTAGCTGGAATAAATCTGGATAGAGCTAATTTGGCTAATGCGACTTTATCTCATGCTAACCTGCGTGGAGCAAACTTGATCGAAGCAAATTTGACTGCTGCGGCTCTCTGGAGAACTGACTTGAGTGGAGCGAACCTCATCTGGGCAAACCTCAAGGCTGCTAATTTGATCCGAGCAACTCTCAGCAAAGCAGACTTGCACAAGGGAAACCTTGTGAAAGCAGACTTACGATTAGCAGATTTGCGTGATGCAGACCTTAGTGGTGCAAACCTAGCTGGAGCAGACTTGCGCTATGCCAACCTGAGTGGCGCCTTTTTGGCTAAGGCAAATCTCAGTGGTGCAGACCTGACTGGGGCAAACTTAAGCAATACAGACTTGAGTTATGCCAATCTAGCCAAAGCTATTTTATTTAAAACTGATCTGAGTTGCGTTGATTTCACCGAAGTAAACCTGACTCAGGTAGATCTGCATCATTGCGTCCTTAACGGAGTCATTTTGCCGGAATCAAGTTTGATGAAGACGGGTTGAAGTGCTAATTTTAGATTAAAAATTACTTCGGTACTCCTACAAAGAAGCCAGCTACATAAGCATTCTGCTCCATACCCGACCGGAATTAGCCCCTAAAATCCGGCAAGCGCACAGACGTTATCGACTGTTGCGGGAATCGCAAGTGCAGACATCAAGAAATAAAACACTAGGAATTGACTTCAGGCTATTTACCAACCGCTTAGTCACATATCTACAAGCTAGTCAATACAGGCTACTGAAAGCTTATCGTACCATAGCTAGTAAAGAGCGAAAAGAACGTTTGATTAATGCGATCGCCACTACTATTCGCCGCTCTTTTAATCCAGAAGAGATTTTAACTGTTACCGTTAGAGAATTAGGTCAAGTTTTTAGCGATTGTCGGTGTCTAGTTTATCTTTATCAACCAGGTAGTCAAAACCAGCCAATTGCTTATGAGTCAACACCTGCGGGATTGGCATCTTTGCAGGGGGAAGTTTGGACATTGGCAAGTCATCCCCTATTTCAAACTGCTTTAGTGCCAAGTCAAACTCAGGGCAAAAACCAATCACAAACTATAGTTATTGCTGATATCAACCAGGATTTTGGCTTACAGTCCCATCCAGAATTAAAAGCTCAATTGGTGCGCTGGCAAATTCGTGCTTGCTTGTTAGTACCGATTTGCTATCAAGGGACTTGGCTGGGAATGCTAGAAATGCACCAGCCAGAGGCTCATTTGTGGACAGAAGATGATATAGCTTTAGTAGAAGCGATCGCTACACAGGTTGGAGTAGCTTTGATGCAGGCACAAGCTTATCGCAACTTAGAAACTCTGAATCGTCAGCTGGTAGACTTGGAGCGGACTCAAAGTAACTTAATTGCGATCGTTGGCCATGAACTGCGTACTCCTTTGTCTACCATCCGCGTTTGCTTAGAGAGTTTAATTACAGAACCACAAATGCCGCTTAACTTGCAGCAGACGATGTTGCAAGCTGCTTTAGACGATGCAGATCGTTTGCGTAAACTAATCCAAGATTTTATTACCTTATCTCGCTTAGAGGGCGGGTTGGTGCGCTGGCAACTAGAGCCAATATCCCTTCAAGAATATCTAGATTTAGCCCTCAGCGGACTCGAATACCGACAGAAATTGCCTAAAATTGTCGTAGAATTGCCCCATCACTTACCGCCAATCCAGGTAGATGGCGAAGGACTGATTGAAGTTTTAACAAAGTTACTTGATAATGCCTGTAAGTTTACTGATAAAAGCGGACAAGTCACCATTCGCGCAGACCTTTTGAATCGAGAAGAAGTTGACCCAGCCTTAGGAAAACCCCAGAAATCATCTGTGTTAAAAGTTACTATTGCAGATACAGGTCGAGGGATTGAACCGAACCGCCTAGAAACTATCTTTGAGCGTTTTTATCAGGAAGAAGGATTTTTGCAACGCACTGTAGGTGGTGCGGGACTTGGTTTGGCGATTTGTCGGCGAATTATTGATAATTTAGGAGGTAAAATTTGGGCTGAGTCTTTGGGGAAAAACCAGGGTAGCGAGTTTCATTTTACGGTTCCGGTTGCGGTGCCTATTTCTTAATCGACAAGAGTAATTTTTGCTGAATTTCTGGGAATAATACAACGACCAAGATAGCAATCCCCTATTCAATCTGAATCAGTCAAACGCAGTCACAGTAAGCATTTATGTTTTGTAAATGAGTCTATTGTCCATAACTCTGTTGTTAATGAAGCATTCCAGGTTGAAGAGATAGAAAAGATTAAATCTGGTATGGCTAGTATCTAATTCTTTTCCACTGTCAAAAGCAATGGTTGATATCATTAATTAGTGCAGCTTCAATAGCCTTAGCCATTTAGGATATAAATCATGTCGTCAGTCACGATTAACCTGCCACAAGAAGTATTTTGCGCCCGTCGCCTTTCTCCAGAATAATTTGTGCGTGATATAGGCCTTCCTGCTGCTATATACTGATATCAGAGGCAGGAAATCTCAATGGGGAAAGCAGCCAATGTTGCTGGGTTAAACTGCTGAGACTTTCTAGCCGTTCTAGCCCACGAACAAGTAGATGTCTTTGCTGTTGAGCTTGATGATTTGCAGCGTGAGTTAAACCGTGGCTGAACTGACTGCTATCAAGACATCCCCACTAATTTTATAATTTCAACCCTATTATGAAGAAACAGATACTATACGGTAAAAGTGATAAAGATAAAAAAATTCCTTGGTACGAAGGGTTTAAGATTCATGCAGATGGAAGCATAGATATACGCCTGAGTGGTGTTAATTGTTTTGACATAGAAAAAGAAACGCTGACAATAACTTGGCTGGCTCTTTTTAATTCAAAATTACATGATCTTTGTAAGATTACAGAAATTTACCAGGTAACTATACTTGAAGATCCATATCCTTTCACTATCTTTGAAAAGTATGTAGATCGCCTTTGGGATATGCTGAAGAATTACTGTAATCCAAACTCTAATGCAGAAAAAGATTTTTTTGAACTTTACTGTCAATTATGTTGGAAGAGTGAAGATCATGCTGCCTTCCTTCCAGCTCTAATCCCTCATGTATATATAAATTGGGACTCTTGTAGACCAACAAGAGATAGAAGTGAAGAACCTTACATAGTAGACTTCGTTTTCAAAAGTCCTAAGTTTGAAACAAATAATCTAGTTATAGTTGAAATAGATGGTTATTCTCACTATGCTACCTATAACAATAACAATAGCAATTACTGCTTATCTGAAGATAAATATGCTGAACATTTGAAAAAAGACCGTTGGTTAAGAAAACAAGGTTTTAAAGTTTTCAGAATAGGCAATAGCGAAATTAAAAAAATTACAAACTTACCAGAAAAAGACAGACTTAAAGAGTTCTACTTTTTCTTTATAGAAATATTCGGTGATATTATCTTCATTGAAGGATTTCACGATTTTTGACTAGATAAAATTTAAAAATATTACACAAGTTCAACAACCTCGCAAGAAAGGTGTGCAGCATTGGCTGTCTAAAACCTTTATAAATAAAGCACTTTGAGAACTGAGAACAACTCTCTGCTTAGTTATTCCTTACTTAGGTTGATGCGATCGCACCCCACACACCACTAAACTAGAAAGTAAGATGTCGTGATAAGTCTATGAACGCTACTACAGTCGCTTTACCTTCAATCGTCAAACTAAAAATTGATTTGAGCGATGAACAATTTTTCCAAATGTGTCAGAAAAACCGCGATTATCGATTTGAACGTACAGCGTCAGGAGAAATATTAATTATGCCACCTACAGGTAGTGATATTGGCAGACGTAATGTTAAAATTACCACTCAATTGGATATTTGGAATTCTGAGAGTAATTTAGGCGAAGTTTTTGACTCTTCAACAGGTTTCACCCTACCCAATGGTGCAGAACGTTCTCCCGATGCTTCCTGGGTGAAAATTGAGCGGTGGAATGCTTTAACCCCACAACAACAAGAAAAATTTGCCCCGATTTGTCCTGATTTTGTAGTCGAGTTACGTTCTCCTAGTGATTCTCTAAAAGATTTGCAGGAGAAAATGCAAGAGTATATCGAAAATGGCGCTCAATTAGGCTGGTTAATCGACCGAAAAAATAAGCGAGTAGAAATTTATTGTCCAGGTAAAGATGTAGAAATATTAAACAATCCTACTAGTTTATCAGGGGAAAATGTCCTGCCTGAATTTATGTTGAATTTACAAGATATTATGTAGCTTTATTGATTAAGATACACATGGCGCATTTCAAAGCGACTCTGTTCCCAAAGTGGTTGCAAAGCTTGTTGAGCAGCATTTAACTGAGCTTGAGAAAAACTAATTTTTCCATTTTCTATTATCCAGATAAAAGTCCGAGTTATTAAATCTGCTTTGAAACTATTTTCATATTTACTATTATTTATTCTTGCTACTTGTTCATCTAAGCAATTCATCGCATATTTAAAATTCCAGTGTGTAGAATTACTAGGAATTTCTTCTTGTGTATTCTTCCATTTAATCCTCAGCAAATTTCTCATAATATAGTCTATGCCTGTTATGGCAGAATCAGTATTCCGGATCAAATCTGTAAATGCTTGATAATAAGATTGCAAGAGTGAAGCAGCAATATTTTCCTTATATATATGTAACCATGACTGGATATCACGAAGATAAGGTAATAAATCTATAATATGATTTATTTCTTTTATTTGCACGCGTTCGCCTTTATAATTTATGATTTCAGCTAGTAATTCAGCTTCAGATAATTGAAACTTGTCTAAATAATAATTAATAACTTTAGGAATATATTTCTCCAATAAACACTGCTTAGTATATCTAGCTGTCCAGGTTCCCCTTAGTCCAATGTCTTGTTGCCAAGAAATCACTTTTCCTCTTTCAAGAGATTGCAAATAAACATCATTTATTTTATATATGATATTAATTATATCATTAGGTAATAATGATAAATCACTATCAACTCTGGGCAAGATAAATGCATGGTCGCGAATTCCTCGACTCACTCGAATTGAGATATCTTCATTATGAAATAAATGCCATTCTGACTTACCTTTACTATAATCAAATTCATCAGCGAACTGCTGCATTAATTTCCATAGTTTTTGTCCTACAGAAAACAATATAAAACCTCGAATATTTGCAACATCTATAAATTCAAAATCCCAGGTTTCTAGAGAATTTTCAAATTCAATTATTGATTTTCTGTATTCTTGACAAACTGCATCAACACACAAACACAAATCTAATGTTTCTAATTCCGATAAAATAACTGTTGTTTTGCCTAAATTTACTTCAAAATAATTTTGCTCTAGCTGTTTCATAAACTTACGACAACCCCAATTTGGTTGGGTGTTTAGTCCAGTCATTAATTGACCCAAAATATCTTGATGGTTTAAGCTTATTTTCAGACCTCTTAAAATGATGTTGCTGAAGTCTATTTCACAATTACCTTCTGCAAAAGCTTGGGGTAAATTACAGGCGATCGCTACTTTTGGTTGCACAACAACCAAGCGGTTACCTTCTCGCTTAGTTAAAGGCTCAAAATTACATGTTTCTAAAATATCCTGTAAATCTGGGTGACGCCTTATAATCTTTTCTATTAAATTATATTTAGTATTTATCCAAATATTACTCATTTTATAAATTGTCTAATTTACTCTGGAGTTGACATGAAATAATCTACCTGGGTCTACAAATTTGTTACACCTTATTTTATTCGTATAATTAGCAATTTATCAAGCAATTTTAGATTAGATAGTGATTTTGAATACTTTACTAATAATTATCGATTTAATCTTTATTAGGTTGCGTGTGCAAATCTGATTCATTATATCTGTAAGTTTTCTGGAGAAGTTACCGAAGATAAATAGGGTAGCACAGTTATCTGTGCTAACTACAGTAGTTTATTCTACAAATTGCTATGGTGTACTACATTTATTCCAACAAAAAACCCTACTGTTAATTAACAGTAGGGCAAGTTACTTAATTGTGTCGTTTTCTCAAGCTTGCTAATTCAGTAGAGATTTAAATTTTTAAAATTTTTAGATTTGATAGACAATATAATTTATCCCTTATATTTTCAAGTGACTAGCTTCTGTTTGGTTTTTTGGCTATATAGAGAGCTACACAATTAAAATGCAGGATTCCGGATTATGGCAGGAATATATTAAAAGTACCTTTCCATCAGACATTGCCTTGCTACTGTTCTGAATGTGGAAATAGCTAGATGTGTATTTCACCAAGGACTTTTGGCGCATGAACTCGCAAACTCATCTGCTGATGACGCACAGTTAACCAAGGCTTACCTAAACCTATTCCAGAAAAAGGACTTTCAGTAGGGATTTCTAACTGAGAACCAATCAAACCCAACAAAGACTCAAATTCAGCGGAGAATATCAGCAAATCATTACCCTTGGCGCTGAAAGTAGATGCGCCTAATTGTATAGGCCATGCCCAGTTTTGTCGATTATAGTTAAAACTACACAGCTTCTGGTTTCCCTGATGCACAGTGCCACGTTCTCCTTCGAGAGTAAACTCAGCTAGTTCCTTCGGTAGTCCCCAAATTTCTCGACCACCAGCCACAGAATCAGCATTATCTACATAAATGTGCGAAATCCAAGCGCCGATTTTCTTTTGGTAATGAACCAAAGCCGGGGCAATAATTAACTCATTGTACTCCAATACCGAGCCTGAACCGTAATTAGATAAATACACACTACCAAGGGTTTTACCAGGCCATACAGAAATAATTCCTAACTCTGAGGGAATTAAAGGGCGCACTTGGTCAATACTTACCAAATGCAGAGTTTGAATAGCGTAGCCTTGAAGTGTCCAAGGTGCTTGAGGATAAGGCATAGTAGTAATTCGTAATTCGTAATTCATAATTCGTAATTAATACAACATTCAAAAAAGCTTGATATAGCGGCTTTTCATAACCTCACCTTGTTCTAGAAAGAATACTTCCTTTCCCAATTTGGTATAAGAAGGTTAGGAGTAGAGACGCGATTAATCGCGTCTGTTAAAAATAAAGTTTAAAATTTCAAGTTAAGAATTAGTAATATTATTTATAACTCTCAACTCCTAACTTCTAACTCCTAACTTATTAAAAAAAATCCCACCCAGGCAAAAGCTTGGATGGGCAATCTGAGGTGGAACAAAATAATCTTCCCGAAATCAATAGAAGAATTATTTGGTTTCTGTAAAATCAGCGTCAATTACATCATCACCGCTACCTGCGGAGGAGGAACTGCCATCTTGAGGTTCAGCGCCAGGTGCAGCACCGCCACCAGCTTGTTGATAGATGTTGCTACCAACGGCGAATAGCGCTTGTTGTAATTCTGGGGTGAGCTTCTTGATTTGCTCATCGTCATCTTTAGCGATCGCTTCCCGCAGTTCTTTCACCAAACCTTCGACTTTGGTTTTGTCAGCAGCGGGAACTTTATCGCCCAATTCTTGTAGCTGCTTCTCGGCTTGGTATGCTAAAGAGTCGGCTTGGTTCTTGCGTTCAATCTTCTCACGCCGTTCTTTGTCAGATGAGGCGTTTTGTTCAGCTTCTCTGACCATCCGGTCAACGTCATTCTTATCCAGTGTGGAAGCACCAGTGATGCTGATGGACTGTTCTTTACCAGTGCCTTTGTCCTTGGCAGTGACGTTGAGGATACCGTTAGCGTCGATGTCGAACACGACTTCAATTTGGGGGACGCCGCGTGGTGCAGGAGGAATTCCATCGAGGCGGAAGGTTCCCAAGCTCTTGTTATCGTTAGAGAATTCGCGTTCGCCTTGGAGGACGTGAATTTCTACGTTGGTTTGACCATCCACAGCGGTGGAGAATACTTCAGATTTCTTGGTGGGAATTGTGGTGTTGCGGGGGATAATTTTGGTCATCACGCCGCCCAATGTTTCAACACCCAAAGATAGCGGTGTGACATCTAACAACAAGATGCCAGTAACATCACCAGCTAATACCCCTGCTTGAATGGCTGCGCCAACTGCCACAACTTCATCGGGGTTAACGCTTTGGTTGGGGTCTCTACCCAATACCTGCTTCACAATCTGTTGTACTGCGGGAATGCGGGTGGAACCACCAACTAACACCACTTCATCGATATCGCTTTTGCTTAACTTGGCATCCCGGAGAGCGTTTTCCACAGGGATACGGCAACGGTCGATTAAGTCAGAGCAAAGTTCTTCAAATTTAGCGCGAGTCAGGGTTGTATCCAGGTGCTTAGGCCCGTCCTGAGTAGCGGTGATAAATGGTAAGTTGATTTCTGCTTGGGTGACGCTAGAAAGTTCAATTTTCGCTTTTTCTGCGGCTTCAGTCAAACGTTGTAAAGCTTGTTTATCTTTGCGTAGATCGATGCCTTCGTCTTTCTTGAACTTTTCAGCTAAGAAGTCAACTATTTTTTTATCAAAGTCGTCACCGCCAAGGTGGGTATCACCAGATGTGGCTAATACTTCAAAAACTCCATCGCCTACTTCTAGCACGGATACGTCGAAGGTACCACCACCAAGGTCAAATACCAGAATTGTTTCGTTGCTCTTTTTATCAAACCCGTATGCTAGAGAAGCGGCTGTGGGTTCGTTGATAATCCGCAGAACTTCAATACCTGCAATTTTACCAGCGTCTTTTGTCGCTTGCCGTTGGGAGTCATTGAAGTATGCCGGGACTGTGATTACTGCTTGGGTTACAGTTTCACCCAGGTATTTGCTAGCGTCTTCAACCAGTTTGCGGAGAACTTGTGCAGAAATTTCTTCAGGGGCAAATTGCTTACCAGCGCCTGGAGAGTCTAGCTTGACATTGCCGCCGCTACCGAGGACTTTGTAAGAAACTTCAGTGGTTTCCTTGGTAACTTCATCAAAGCGGCGTCCGATAAAGCGCTTGACAGAGTAAAACGTATTTTCGGGGTTCATCACCGCTTGGCGCTTAGCGATTTGACCGACCAAGCGATCGCCATTTTTGGCAAATGCAACTACTGATGGTGTTGTCCGAAAACCTTCTGCATTAGCAATAACTGTGGGTTTACCACCTTCCATCACTGCCACGCAGGAGTTCGTTGTACCTAAGTCAATTCCAACTACTTTTGCCATTTTAGGTGCTGGCTCCGTATAACTACAAATGAATGAATGAGAATATAAAGGACTAAATTTTGAACCAACAGGGTCAATAAATCAGCCAGTTCAGCATTTATACCTTAGTTTGGCTTTCTCTGGGGTTAAAACTCCAGACTATGCTGATATATATATTGAGAGCTACAGTGGTAGCCAGTCCATGAAGGGTGGTTTCCCGAACCTTGCTTGGGACGGTTAAACTAACTCAATAGTTTTTCTAAGTTGATTCATGGATTGATTTGCTTTCACTTTGTCTAATGTATGAGAATTAATACTTTCAGTAATTAGGGTGAACCGTAACGTCTGAGTGGTGTTTGCCGTCTTTAGAGGTAACAAATTACAGATGTCCTTGGAGATTGGGCATAGGGCATGGGGCATGGGGCATGGGGCATTGGAGGTGTGGGAAGTGTGGGAGGTGTGGGAGGATGGGGAAGAAATCTTTCCCCCCACACTCCCCCATCCCCCTCATCCCCCTCATCTCCCTCATCCCCCTCATCCCCCTCATCTCCCCATCCCCACTCACACAAGCCCAGAAAAAAGAGTTTCCCAGTCAATCACAGGGGGTCTTTGTCCCTTATTGACTATTTCAAAAATTTTCCTGGAAGTACTTGGGTAAGAAAGACATTCTACACAAGCGTTGGCTACGTCAATCCGGCTGGCATCACCTGAAAGTGTATCCCCTGTGCCAAGTACCACACCGTATTTCCCTCCTGTTTTTGCCTTCAGGAGGGTGTTGAGGTCGTATGAAGTGTAAGGCCCGTCAATGAGTCGTCCTGGGCGGATAATAGTGTAGGGTAATCCTGAATTGGCGATCGCCTCCTCGCCCTTCTGTTTAGCATCCAACACACCGAATGCATTGAGAACGCTAAAAGGAAACTGATCTTTCCGGAGAATTCCGCAGGAGGAGACGAAAACGAATCGCTGCAAATTTTGAGGTGCTGCTGCTACAAGGTTAGTGACTCCTTGGGCATCGATTTTTGCTGGACTATTCTTTGCTTTTGCTTGACTAGATTCGGGGTTAAGAAAAGTTAAACCCCATTCAATTAAGTTCGGGGATTGCTCAAACTCCCATCTGGCAGAGGGAAAGGCAGTGGTTCCGGTGCAACATATAATGTGGCTGACATTTGATGTTGCGGCTGGGAGTGTAGCTGGCTGGCGGGTATCACCAACAATAATTTCCACTTGCTGATTAAACATTTGTTGAGCTTTTGCGGCATTGCGTGTCAGGACACGAACCCTAAAGCCCTTTTCCAGCAGCTTGCCTACCACTAGTTGCCCTACTCCGCCAGTAGCACCAGCAACTAGCACCAAATCCTCAACTGAGGCTTCCAAAGAAGTCATAAAGTTTTCTTGAGATAGTTTATTGCTAATCTAACGTCAGTTCGATGGGTCATATCAAGTATGCCTAATTAGTCGAATCAAAAGACCTCTCCCTGGTTTGACACAGCAACGATAGAAGCGGAGGTAGACCTTCCGAACGTTACAAACACGTAGAACAGCTAGTAGCAGACATAAAACAGTGTCTTAGTCACTTACCTGATAGCTTTATTGAGAGTGGGGTTTAGATGGAACCAACAACAGAACAGTTGAGAGCGTTTTACAGTAGATGTGTGAGAGCAAGTAATATGTTTCAGCCTATTAACGTGGTGCGACTGGACGAAAGAACAAAGCGCATATACGTTTTAATTGGGGACACAATACAAATAGAGATATATCCTAATGGTGAGGTGACATTTCCATGACTAACCCTAATTATCAAGCCATGTCAGATGATGAATTAAGAGATTGGGTCAGATATCACCCACAGGACACCGAGGCATTTCATATTTTAATGGACAGGTTAGACCAGCGACCAAAAGTAATCACTCGCACCGATGAGGAATTTGAAACCGAGTTACAACGGCGTATTAGCCAAGCTAGTTGAAGTGAATTAAAATGAGCGAAAAACCACCAACTTTTACACTGGTGGTTCTTTGTTTCAAACTGTTTTTTTAAAAATATCCCCGTAGCGGAAATTCCACCCAAATTGTTCGGTTCTACCACTGTCACCTATACACAAATGGCTATAACCTCTTAGGTAGTAGTGAGGTGTCTACCCTAGACGCTGTTAGTCGCTCTTGAATTAAGGGGTGAAAAGTTGTGTACCAATGGATATTGCCAAGTCTATGCGAAATCTTGGCACAAAATCAATCAAGTGTAGCTGAATCTTCACCAGCTAAAGCAGAGCGGCAGTGGCGTGTCAGCCTTGCAGCAACAGAACACTTACTATTAAATACTTTAGCAACTGTTTCAGGTGACACAACCCAAGGATTAGTTTTAGCTGCACCAGCACCTTTATTTAGTCACCCAAAACTGACTCAAAGCTTACAGACAGTAACTTTTACAGGAAAACCATTTAATCCCTTGGCGTTGATGCCATTTCAGATGCCAGATGCCATCGCACCTGAAGATTATGAAGTCGCTCCCCATGAATCGGTACTTCCTTTGCTACCCGCCGATCCGCTGGGCGCAGAACAGTTTTGTTTAGTTTTTACAGATAAATTTACATTAGTACTAGTTTTAGCTACACACAATAACGGTAAAAAAACCTTTTCATTTTCTTTTGAACCAGAAGTAGTGCAGCAAGCTTGGCGATCGCTAGGAGCGCGGGTAATGCTGACTAATTCAGAATTTTTCAGCCAACTGGATGAATTAGTACAACAGTATTCTCCAGTAGAACCAGATTACCGCATGGTGGTTCAGTTTAGCCAGCTGTTACTTCAGGAATTAACACAAACAGAAGAAACTAGGGACTGTTTACTAGGGACTGGGAGCAAGGAGGAAAAAGAAAATAACCCATACCCAATCCCCACTACCCAATCCCCACTACCCAATCCCCACTACCCAATCCCCACTACCCAATCCCCAAATCCCGATGTCGAATTGCTCCAGGCTTTTGCCCACGAAGTTCGTACACCTTTGACAACTATTCGCACCATGACGCGCCTGCTGTTGAAGCGGCGGGACTTAGCCCCTAGCGTGATCAATCGCTTAGAAATTATCGATCGCGAGTGTAGTGAGCAAATTGACCGCATGGAGTTACTGTTTAAAGCAGCAGAATTGGAAACTTCTGCTCCAGTAAAATCCTCCAAAACTCAACTCACGCCGATGTCTTTAGATCAAGTGTTGCAACAAAGTATTCCCCGTTGGGAACAAGCAGCACAGCGGCGGAACTTAACTTTAAATGTTGTTTTACCCCAACAACTGCCAACTGTGGTCAGTAATCCCAGTATGCTGGATCGGGTACTCACCGGTTTGATCGAGAATTTTACTCGCAGTTTACCCCCTGGTAGCCACATTCAAGTACAAGTTATTCCCGCTGGAGATCAATTGAAGTTACAATTATCGCCACAATTCTTGTGCAAAGATACAAATAAATTTGCTACACCAGCAACGCCGCCAATTCGCAAAGCCCTTGGTCAACTGCTGATGTTCCAACCGGAAACAGGTACTATTAGTTTGAATATGGCTGCAACCAAGCATTTGTTTCAGGCGATCGGTGGCAAACTCATTGTTCGTCAGCGTCCACACTATGGGGAAGTATTGACGATTTTCCTCCCCTTAGAAGTTAGCAGCAATCAGCAAAAATTAGGCATTAAAAGTTAGGAACAAAGGCACAGAGAATCTGTATTCGGTGAAGAGCGATCGCTATTTTTCATGCATTGTTAAGTGTTATACCAATTTGAAATCAAAATGCGACAAATCTACAGGTAGGGGGGTACATCTGTCATTGGTGTCAACTTAACCCTCTTCTGTCACTTTGCGGGAGGGCGATCGCTAGAAGCCTTATGAGGCTATCAATACAAGCTATACTATTAGAAAAAAATCGGTCTTGTATTTGTTATTAGAAAATAATCGCGCGATCGCAGGCTATACAAAAGCTCTAGAATTCAGAAATGGCAAAAGTTTTCGGAGAGTGACAGAAGAGGGATAGTCGCTTCTCTTAGAAGGAATGTCTGCAATAAACTGTTGACTGGGTTTAATGCGCGCCGCAAACCGCAAAAGTGTCATGTATTTGGATAATCCTCTAAAAGAACATAATAGGACTTACGCAAGAACTCTCTGAAACTCTTATTTCTCCGTGCCCTCTGCGTTCTCTGTGGTTCGTTTATTCATGATTTTGCGTAAGTCCTGCATAAATTATTGCAAGCGTTCGCTCGTATCATGTCGTAAGTATTTTTACTCTGTGACAGTTAGTAAAGAACTTTACGAACCAGTAAAGGACTTTACGAGCCAGTAAAGAACTTTATTGTTTGCGATCAAAATTAAAGCTGATAAGATGCCGTCAAAGCCACCGCCAAAGCATCAGCAGCATCATCTGGCTTGGGAATCTCATCTAAATCCAACTCCCGCGCCACCGCTTCTTGTACCTCAGACTTATCGGCATTGCCATACCCTGTTAAAGCTTGTTTAATTTGAGCAGGAGTAAATTCTACATAGGGAAGCCGACGCTGCCCTAACACTAACATGACTACGCCCCGCGCCTGTGCAACTAGGATAGTACTTGACATACGATAGAAGAACAGTTTCTCGATCGCCACTAAATCCGGTTGAAATTCCTCCATTACGGTGTGTAAATCATCAAATAAGGTGCATAGGCGCTGTCCCATTTCCACATCCGCTGACGTTTTGATTACCCCAAAATCCAGCATATTTACTGTAGTCTGTTGCATTTTGCCAGGAATTTGTGTGCAGGTAATTGCCCCAAATCCTAAAATTGCCAGTCCTGGATCTAATCCTAAAATTCGTTTTTCCATTAAATTCACTTTTACCAAGGCAAGGTATTGTTTAACTGGGAATACTGGCAATCTTGACGACTTGCTTTTAGTCTAATGGGATTGAAAAATATAATAATTTCACCCGTGATGTTTGAAACCAAGTGGTGTAGATTTTCTGTTAATTATTGTTTGTAGCACTGCTGTGAATCATCAAGTATGTCAATTGGTTTTCTCAGACAAGCCCTCAACGCCCTGCGAAAGCAGTCGCCCTCTCGTACTTCCTATCGGGTTAACCAGTGGTTCAAATGGTTATCCCCTGGATTATCGATAAAACGCTGGTTGTTAATCAGTATTGGGGGTGTACTGCTAGCGATTTTGGGGTTAGCTATTTGGGTTAAGCTGACCCCAATTTTTTTGATAATCGAGTTGCTTAGGAATTTCCTGGGAGTAATCACCGAGATATTACCCAACTATATCAGTGGACCTTTAGTGCTGCTTGGTGGCTTGCTGTTGCTGCTTTGGGGACAAACTCGCACCGTCGGCTCAATTACTAGGGTATTAAGATCGGAAGGTGAAGAGGAACTCATTGATGTTTTGCTGGCACATCGTCGATTATACCGAGGGCCAAAAATAGTAGTCATTGGCGGTGGTACGGGGCTTTCTACCTTGTTGAGGGGATTAAAAACTTACAGCGCTAATATTACTGCCATTGTGACTGTAGCCGATGATGGTGGATCTTCTGGGCGATTGCGCCAGGAATTTGGCGTCCTACCCCCAGGGGATATTCGCAATTGTTTAGCAGCCCTAGCAGATGAAGAAAAGTTATTAACAGAATTATTTCAATATCGGTTTCGTGCTGGAGATGGCTTAACAGGTCATAGTTTTGGCAATTTGTTTTTAACGGCGATGAGTGATATTACCGGAGACTTGGAACAGGGAGTTGCAGCGAGTTCCAAAGTGCTAGCTGTGCGGGGACAAGTACTACCAGCAACTCTGAGTGATGTTCGCCTTTGGGCAGAATTAGCCGATGGTCGTCGCATTGAAGGAGAGTCTAGCATTCCCAAAGCTGGCGGAAAAATTGTCAAAATTGGCTGTCTTCCAGCGAATCCCCCAGCCATACCAGCAGCTATTAAGGCACTTAAAGAAGCAGATTACATTATTATTGGCCCAGGTAGCCTTTATACCAGCCTAATTCCTAATTTATTGGTACCAGAAATTGCCGATGCGATCGCCAAAACAGATGTTCCCCGTATCTATATCTGCAATATAATGACTCAACCAGGAGAAACTGAAGGATATAGTGTTGCCGATCACATCCGTGCAATTGATGATGCTTGTGGACAAAGACGACTATTTGATGCTGTACTAGTACACAAAAAATCCCCCTCCGAGCAATCACTCATCCGCTACGCCCAACAAAATTCCCATCCCGTTTTCCTAGATAGAGAAGCTGTAATTCAACTAGGGCGGCGAATTGTCCCAGCTAATGTTTTATATGAAGATGAAACAGGTATTATACGTCACAATCCGCAGAAACTAGCACGAGTGTTGTTACGGTGGTACAATAGAGCTAATCATGGAAGATAGTCATTAGTCATTTGTGAATAACCAATGCCCGATGCCCAATTATGAAAATTTTTCTTCCAGATACAGAAGCAACGCTACGTTTAGGTATTACTCTTGGTGAATCCCTAAACCCTGGCAATGTAATTTTACTAGAAGGTGATTTAGGCGCTGGCAAAACTACCCTAGTTCAAGGCATTGGCAAAGGTTTGGGAATTACTGAACCCATTGTCAGTCCCACTTTCACCTTGATTAATGAGTATACTGAAGGACGCCTCCCCCTTTACCACTTAGATTTATATCGCCTAGAACCACAAGAAGTTCCAAGCCTGAATTTAGAAAGTTACTGGGAAGGTGTTGAGGTGACACCAGGCATTGTGGCCATTGAATGGGCAGAACGAATGCCCTACAAGCCAGATAGTTATCTGAGTATCAGTTTGACATATAAATACGAAGGCGATGTCTACGACGGGCTACCCCTACGCCAAGGCGAAATCATACCATTCAATTGTGCTATTGACAAAATCCTTGCTGCCATAAATGGCAGAATTCAGAATTCAGTATGAATAGGAGTTCTACACTCGTTTTATCTGCCACTACCACGCTCACCACTGTAAATTGCTAACATTGTTATCTCAACCAAAAATAAACTAGAGAATTATTGAACAGCAGATATACGGTTCAGTTAAAACTACCAACACGAGACACAAGCAGGTTAAATTACAATACATTTCGGTTAGTCTTTTGAATCCGAATAGTATTGAACCTACAGTGATTCTTGCCTGAACAGTATTGATAAATTCCGAATTAATATCTACTAGCTTTCGTGCTGAAAAATCAGTTAAAAACCTAATTTTGGCGGGTTATGAGTCAAGCAAATGTAAACTGTTGTTGGGTTAAATGAGAGATTTGACAGAACTTAGTCAGCTTGGCTTAACCAGATTAGTTCTCTACTGTCATTCGGAGAACTAATCTAAATTATTTAGCAGCTAAAGCTAGTACAGAAAAGTTAAACAGCAATCAATTTTTATATAAGTCGTTTAACTTGTTCTAATACTTAGTATTCCCAAGTTAAGTTCACAATCTATACATAAAAATAAACTAGTTTAGATTTTTTTAAGATTATTTTTAGTAATTTGAATTATCAATAAATTGTGTTATTTACATCTGTAAATAGCACTACATTCAAAAATAAATAAGTAATTATTATCGTATTTCTACATAAAATAGCGTAGAAATACGATAAATTTTAGAATAACTAGCTTGACATTAATATGCTTACGTGGATGCACTAGTTATCTTTAATGAAAGAGGCGATCGCCTTTTTCACCTGTGGACCGTTTCCATCTCTGGTATAGTAGCTACACCCTTTGTCAATGAAGGCAGATGCAGTATATATTAACTGCTCAATAATATCTTTGTTAGTGTTATCTATTTCTTCGTTAACATTTTCATAGGTAAACTGATTTTTTCGCTCCTCTCGCTGCAATACAATGCGACTATCTTTATAAGTCTCATTTGGCTTTGCCTTAAATCTCTCGTTTAAGTCAAATTGAAGACGTAAGTAACGTTTAGAATTGTATCCACCCATAATTTGACGGCAAATTGTACTACCAATTTCAGATGTCGGCTCCATAAAAATATCAGTCAGATGTTGTGCCCAATCTAAACCTCTCCATTTTTTTACTTGTTCATATTGATATGGTTCGCCAGTTTGACCTGTACCAATGGAAAGCATGGAGATATCTTCCAGCCGCAAATTATCAAGTTTATATTGTTGCTTAATTGTTTGAGAAACTGAATCAGATTGACTTACTCTTAAAACTAGACTCAGTGCCGCTAGAGATGGGTTATTAGCACCAACTCCCCCATCAATATGTGGGAATGCCCAATCCCCAAATTTATCTTTATCAACACATTCTAATTGATAGGGTGGAAAAAAAGTGGGAGCTGAGGCAGAAGCGGTACATATCTCCCATAAATAACAGTCATCATACCATCTGTCTCCTAGATCGGGATGACAATTCGTAAAAAAGGTTGTGTTGCGATAAAGTGTATCATAAGCAAGAATCAAAAGAATTGGGTTTTGAATATCTTTTATTTTTTTGTTTTTATATGCATCTTTGAGAACATTAATAATGCCATCATGAGAATATTTAGATGTTGAAAATACATCAAAAATGACTTTGATGATGGATGGCAAATTTTTGTAGCGGTCTTTTCTATCCTGCGGGAATATATCCTTACCTCTTTCTTGATAAAGTTTAATTAGTTCATAGCTATCTTTGCCTACAGCAATTCCTGCTGTTAATATTGAACCAGTAGAAGTGCCTGCAATCATATCAAAATATTCGTGTAAAAAGTCTGCTTTACCCTGAATTCTAATTTCTTGCTCTACTTGTTGAAGTATACGTGCTGCAATAACTCCACGAATACCACCACCGTCTAAACTAAGAATTTTGAACGACATAGATAGCAATTCTCCTTGATTTTGTAATTCTGAATTCAGAATTCGTAATTAAGTTACTTTTAGAAGTTTGTGATTGTAACCGAGAACTAGTTAAAGTCAAAAGGGTAAAGAAACGGATATTCACCTCCCGCGATCCGGATTTGTCGGAACTCCACTTTCCCTGACTTCTGTAAGAAGTCAAGTCAATTTATCGAACAGAATAGAGGCGTCAGTCGTCAGAATTCAGCAATGTTTTCTGTACGACTGGTGGATGAATAACTGGGTTTAAGACCCCCACCAAATTGAAAATTTGGTGGTCTACCCTTCGGGAACGCCAAAGGCGAACAATCAGTGGCGGGTCTGAATCCCCCACTGATAGCGCAGCGTAAAGCCTTCTCTTCTCCTTCTCCTCTCGGAGACGCTGCGCGTAGCTTGCTTCCCCGGAGGGGTACGGAGACGCTAACGCGAACGAGAGGCTACGCGAACGCTTAGAGCGAGTCCGCGAGCGTCTTGATTCTGAATTCAGAATTCTGAATTCTGTATTCTTCTTCAACAAACAAGTTCTAGTACCAAAGACGTTAAGAGACAAACATTCAAAATTTAAAAAGCTTACTTGATAAACTTTTTAAATTTTGAATTTTGCACAGCAGCACTAAACTTGGCTTTGGTAGATCGAAATCTTGCCAGTCCAAGTATGACTTTGATGTATAATTACTGATGTATTACGTAAGCTTAAATAAATATTTGCTACAAAAAAGTTAAAGCTTGACCCCGCACTTGGGTATTTACTTGCCCTTTGTCATAAACAATCTCACCACCAACAATAGTGGTTACAGCCCAGCCGGTGAGGTTCCAGCCTTCAAAAGGACTCCAACCGCACTTGGTTAACAGTTCCTCACGCTGGACTGGACGATATGTGTTTAAATCTACGAGGACTAAATCGGCATCATAACCTGGTGCGATCGCTCCTTTATTGGGAATACCATAAGCCACAGCTACAGCTTTGGACATCCAATTCACAACTTGGGCAACAGTGCATTTTCCCTGCATCGCCGCAGTTAGCATCAAAGCTAGGGAAGTTTCCACCCCAGGCATTCCCGATGGGGTATTGGGATATTCTTGTGCTTTTTCCTCTAAGGTGTGCGGTGCATGATCTGTGGCGATAAAATCAATCACGCCATCTCGTAAAGCTTGCCAGAGGACTTCATTATCGTGGGGCGATCGCAAAGGGGGATTCATCTGTGCTAAAGTGCCAATCTGTTCATAAGCGCTGGTATTCAACAACAAATGCTGTGGCGTTACCTCTGCCGTCACCCAACTCGGTTTATCCTGACGCAGTAATTCTGCTTCTTCGGCTGTTGACAGATGCAGAATATGTAGACGACGTTGATATTTTTTAGAAAGTTTTAATGCCAGTTGACTTGCCAACAAGGCTGCTTGATTATCTTGAATTTGGGAATGAACAGCTGGATCGTGAATATTGGCAAATTCTTGGCGTCTTTGGTTGATTCTAGCTTGATCTTCGGCATGAACAGCAATCAAGCGATCGCCTTTAGCAAATATACCCTCCAGCGCTGTTTCGCCATCAACCAGCAATTGACCATGCATCGACCCCATAAAAATCTTAATGCCTGGTGTTGGCTTGGCTAGAAGCAGATCTGGTAGATTCTCTGCTGTTGCCCCAATAAAAAAGCCATAATTAACCAAGCACTTGTTCGAGGCACGTTCTAGCTTGTCGTCTAAAGCTTGCTGTGTAGTTGTTAGGGGGCGCGTATTGGGCATTTCCAAAAAAGAAGTGACTCCTCCTTTGGCACAGGCACAACTGGCGGTAAACAAATCTTCTTTGTGTTCTAGCCCTGGTTCGCGGAAATGCACCTGCGGATCGATAACTCCTGGCAACAAAGTTAACCCTTGTGCGTCAATTTCTGTGGCTGGTGTCCCTTGGAAGATTTCTGGCTGGGAGATTTCTGGCGCAACTTCGACTATTTGGCGATCGCGCGTCAACACATCCCCAATCATTGCTTCACCATTGGGTAGGATAATACGAGCGTGGCGAATCAGTAAAATTTTTGGAGATGACATGGGGGTTAGCAATTCAAATTTAAAACTAAAAATCAAAAAATCTAATCTAGGCAAGTATTCTGGCTACTTCTGGAACCCTTTTTTTAGCAAGAGCAACTTCTGCATTACAGACAACTATGCTTTTAGGTTAAACTTAGTCGCGCTCTGAATGACGAATTTTTGCGGAGCGTTAAAAAAAAGTTTATTTTTAATTTATGAAGAACCCCGTGAAAATCCGAACGTAACTAGGAAATTAAAATTTTTCCGTTAAGATTAACAGATAAAATTTATTTAGTCTAGTTAATTACCGGCCTCTCTCTTTTATTTAAGTAATTTCATGCATAATCAAGTGTCTGATAACAACTCTAGTCAACAACCCGATAATTCCTGGATCGCAGAGCTAGGTAGAACAATTGTCTTGAGCATTGTTCTAGCTCTGGGGATTCGTACCTTTGTTGCTGAAGCACGCTGGATTCCTTCTGGATCGATGGAACCAACTCTACATGGTACACCAAACCAATGGGAGGCAGACAAAATCATTGTCGATAAGTTGAAGTATAAATTTGCTAACCCCCAACGCGGAGACATTGTGGTATTTTCACCTACTGAGGAGCTACAAAAAGAACAATACCAGGATGCTTTCATTAAACGTGTAATCGGCTTACCTGGAGAAAAAGTGCAACTTAGGGATGGCAAAGTTTATATCAATAACAAACCCCTGCCAGAACAAAATTATCTGAGCTACGGACAAAGTACAGTTATTGATGTTTGTAAAGACGCTCCCCAACCGCGCTTTTTGGCAACACCCCAAACCATACCAGCGGACTCATATTTAGTACTAGGTGACAACCGTAACAGTAGCTACGATAGCCGCTGTTGGGGTGTTGTTCCCCGCCAAAATATCATTGGTCGTGCTGTATTTCGCTTCTGGCCTCTCAATCACGTTGGGGGAATCGATCAAACACCACTTTATCCACAAACAACTCCATAAACATGGGGTAATCGCTAATACAAAAAACAACGTCATTGGTCATTGGTCATTAGTCATTAGTAATTTATCTAAAAAAATGACAAAGGGCAAACGACAAATGACAAAGGACAAACAAAAAGAAAACGTGGTATGCCCAGTATCAACCGTAAGATGATTATAGAGGGTAGTGTAATACTAGTCTTCTGGACTATTGCTGCGTATATTCTAATTTTTACTGAAAGACGCTGGATTCCTTCTGGTGCTATGGAACCGACTCTACATGGTACGCCAAACCAGTGGGAGGCAGATAAAATCATTATTGATAAGTTGAAGTATAAATTTTCTAAACCACAACGGGGAGATATTGTGGTTTTTTGGCCTACAGAAGAGTTACAAAAAGAACAATATCAAGATGCTTTTATTAAACGTGTAATCGCCTTACCTGGAGAAAACGTACAACTTCAAGACGGCAAAGTTTATATCAACAACAAACCTCTCCCAGAAGAAAATTACCTGAGTTCTCGGCAGAGTACATTAATAGATGTTTGCTCATCAGGGCCACAACTGCCCTTCTTGGCGAAACCTCAGATAATACCAGCGGACTCATATTTAGTACTAGGTGACAATCGTAACAATAGCTACGATAGCCGCTGCTGGGGTGTTGTCCCCCGCCAGAATATTATTGGTCGTGCCGTATTTCGCTTCTGGCCTGTCAATCACATGGGAGGAATTCGTTGACATTTTTTTTACGTAGACTACTTCTTACGCCTTTTTTCCTAATTCACATTAGGCGTAAATGATAATCTTTATACTACTCAAATTACCAGCCGCATAAAAACATAAAAATAGTTCTGAAAAGTACTTGAATCAACTTAATTAAATTATTAAAAATAGTAATATTGAATTCAAATTATAACTTTAATTTGTGTATCATATAGTTTTACATACTTGTTTGCCAGATATGTAAAAAAAATCTAACACAGTATCAATATTTTGGTGTGCAATCTTACTGTACATATCCATTCATCTGATTTAGTAAAATTAGAGGCTCGACATAGTTTTGGCTCATTCTCGAAAGTTTTAACAGTTATTTGTAGACAAGGTTAATGAAAAACGACACACCGGAAGAATTAAACCCAGACCAAGAGATTGGGCGCTTGATTGATGAGGTAATGTCTTCATCTTTGACTGATGAACAGTACCGCAAAAAGATGCAGCGACGCAAAGAAGTGCAAGACAAGCGAATAGCACAAGCTGTACCAGAAAAAGGATTAATTATTGTAAATACTGGTAACGGTAAGGGTAAAACCACTGCGGCTTTGGGGATGGTGTTACGATCGCTTGGTCACGGGTATAAAGTAGCGATCGTCCAATTCATCAAAGGTAGCTGGGAACCTTCCGAAAAAAGGGTTTTCAGTTATTGGCAAGACCAGTTAGAATTTCATGCAATGGGCGAAGGCTTTACCTGGGAAACTCAAGACCGCGATCGCGACCTTGACAAAGCTAGCGCCGCATGGCAAAAATCACTAGAATACATCCGCAATCCAGACTTTCATCTAGTGCTATTAGATGAAATCAATATCGCTCTGAAAATGGCTTATTTAGAAGTAGAAGAAGTTTTAGCGGGTTTGGCACAAAAACCAGCTAACAAACACGTTATTCTCACAGGGCGAGGGGCACCAGCTGCTTTAATTGAGCGTGCTGATTTAGTAACAGAAATGACCTTAGTGAAGCATCCTTTCCGCGATCAAGGAATAAAAGCGCAACCAGGAATTGAGTATTAATTGAAAGATGATTTGCACGTTTGTAATATGCGGCGATCGCTAGCACTGACAGAATTTAACCGATGAAAGTCTTGCAAAGCTACCGAGTAAGCATAGGTGCTTAGCTCATCTTCACCAACCTTAGGCAATCTATTGCTTGTAGCCACCTGATTAGACTCATCAGCATTGGTTTCATTGGATGAAGCACTAACCGTCATCGCCAACTCTCCCGACTGGTCGAGTGTACCCTGAAAACAATTAAACTCTGATTGGGGCATATACAAAGCACCAGTCACCCTCTGCCGCTGTTTCTGAAAGATGATGTAAGCTTGACCAAGTTGGTCTGCTTTTGGCGATTGACCATAAAGATAAATTCCATCTTTTGTTGGAAAATTAGCTCTTGGTAAAACTTCTACCCCTTTTGTAGCGGCGATCTGAACATCTGGAACCAACGCTGTGGTTGTAGATCCTGTTTTTGGGTTCTTATCCCCCAAAATCTCTCTATCCCCAGAAGCTATTTGCAGTTGACTTCTCTGCTCTCGAATTTGTCTGAGTCTTGACAAAAGAGAAGTTTCGGAGCTTTTCTGAATCTGAGCGGATGAGAATGGAGCATTTTTAACTGAGACAACTTCAGTCTGCTTGCCAATAAAGCCCAAACCGAGAAGTAAGCCTAAGCCCGTAAGGGAAATTCCCCACTGAAGGGGGGATAATAACCGATGAAAGTTGTTAAGCACCCTACTTCTCCTGTTAAAAAGTTAACTTAGTTTTCTAGAACTTACTTAAATCATAACGAAGTCTTGATTGCTAATGACTTAATTTCTATTTTCCAAAAAACAAAAGTCTCGAAAACTAAAGTTTTTATTTAATTTAGTTTGACAATCTTAAGATTACCATCAGTTAGAGTCTTTATGCTTCATACAACGGATTCGTTCCATTGGGTGAAGTTCATATTGAGCCGATGTGTAAAAAACTGCAATATAATCCGAAAACACTTACCATTGTAGGTTTTAAAACCCTTAGAGGCTATTTATAAAGTAAAAATAAAATTCTTGTAGGGGAGCCAGTGCGTTGGATGGGTTTCCCGGCCTGTACTCCTTCTCTACGAGACGCTACGCGAACCCAGAAGCAAGCTACGCGTAGCGTCTCCCCTTGGGAGAAGCAACTGGCGTTGTGTTAGGCGCATATTTGGATATTAATTGTCGCGAGAAATATGAACTGAGCGCCTAACGAACTTTGTCATTGCGAATTGTGAATTGCGAATTGTTTTAATTGCGCCAACTTATTTAAAAGCATTTTCCGGTAAGGGGATAAATTCTTTTTCTTCTGGTACTTGCTCAAATCTATTTTCTTGCCAATCATGTTTAGCTTGTTCGATCCTTTCTTTGCGACTAGAGACAAAGTTCCACCACTGATAGCGATCGCCAACAGGTTCGCCACCGACAACCACACAGCGAGCTTGAGTATTAGCAGATATTGTGACTATACTGTTTGCAGATAAGATGGCTAAGCGATGTTGTTCTAGCTCCTCACCATCAATAAAAAGACCTTGGGTGACGCTATAAACAGCCCTTTCGCTATAGTCAGCAGGGAGAGTTAATTTAGTTCCAGGAGCAAAAGAGAGATCGAGGTAGATGGTAGGAGATAAAATTTTGACCGGAGAAGTTCTTCCCCAAGCTGATCCCGCAATCAGAGCGATCGCCACACCATTTTCTGTCCAAGTCGGGATATCTTCAATCGGATAATGCTCAAACCAAGGTTCGGTTTCTTCGGATGTTTCGCTCAGAGCTACCCACGTTTGAATAGCGTGGAGAGTGCTTTCTTTGAGGCGATCGCTTTCGGGACTTCTTTCAGAATGAACGATACCCTTGCCCGCAGTCATCCAATTAACTGCACCTGGATGAATTTCTTGTACATTACCCAAACTATCTCGATGTAATAATACCCCCTCAAACAAATAAGTAACCGTAGCCAGATTGATATGGGGATGGGGTCGAACGTCTACGCCTTTACCTGGAGGGAATATAGCAGGACCCAAATGGTCGAAAAAAATAAACGGACCGACCATCAGGCGATTGTCATGGGGTAAACTGCGACGAGCAGAAAACCCTCCTAAATCTTTGATGTGGGGGGTAATTAGTTGAGAAATACTTGACATAAAACCATCCTTGTGCAAATTTATTTACATTCTTAATCGCAGTGGAAAATGAATGCGAAAGATTAATTTGTGCTAATACCATCGCACAGATTGCGATCGCCATAAAAAAATCGCCCCCTGAATTCAGGAGGCGCTTCACCAAGGTGGTGTAGAGACGCAAATTTTCGCGTCTCTAATTTTAGCTAGCAATGTATTCTTTGACATTGGCGCGACGGCGACGCAGATGAGCCAAAGCTTGATGCTCTAACTGGCGGACGCGTTCACGGCTGAGATTCAATCTCTCACCCACTTTCGCCAATGACATTTCGTTACCATCTTCTAAACCAAAACGTAAGGCTAAAACTTCCCGCTGTTGGGGGGTTAGTTCTGCTAACAAGTTGTTCAAATCTTGGCGCAAGAACTCTTGATTGGTGTAATACTCTGGTGACGGGCCGTCATCTTCGAGCATTTCTTGCAACTCAGTATCTTGGTTGTCGCCGACTCGCACATCCAAAGACACTGGTTGACGCGCCATATTCAGATACTCGCGGATCTGAGCAGGTTCTAATTCCAGTTCTTTGGCAATTTCCGCTGGAGTAGGCGATCGCCCTAAGGTTTGAGCCAACTCCCGCTGGACTTTTTTGATTTTGTTGAGTTTCTCGGTAATGTGAATTGGTAAGCGAATAGTACGACCTTGTTGGGCGATCGCACGGGTAATCGCTTGGCGAATCCACCAGTAAGCGTAGGTTGAGAATTTATAACCCCTGGTTGGGTCAAATTTCTCTACACCCCGTTCTAGTCCTAGTGTTCCTTCCTGGATCAAATCCAGAAACTCCATGTTTCGCTTTTGGTACTTCTTAGCGATCGCAACCACCAAGCGCAAATTCGCTTCAATCATTTTTTGCTTGGCCCGCTTACCTTGGGCTACCGTTTGTTTCACCTCGGTTTCAGATTGGTGAACGTGATCAGCCCACTCTGGTAAACTCGGTTCCCGGTGCAGTTTCTTCGCCAAAGCTTCCTTGGCGTCGATCAGCGTCATCATTTGTTGCACCTGCTTCCCATAGACAATCTCTTGTTCACGGGTTAGCAGTGGTACACGACCAATTTCTCGCAGATAGGTTCGCACCATATCAGCCGTGAATTTGGTATTGAGGTTTTCCGTTTGGGTATTGACAGTAGGCATTGGTGCGTTGTCCTCTACTCCGTAAACACAATGTATTTTTTCTTACTAAAGTTAATTGAGAAAGGTAGTACATATATCACGGAACACTGGGAGCTACCAAAAGCAATGAGATCAATTGATAAAGCCGTTTTGAAGACGGTAAGCCCCTCAGATAGGTTCCCCCTACCTTCCCTAAATTTTTGAATCTTTTATAAACATGCTGGGTTGTTTTTGAGAATTCTTCTCTTAGCCAGTTACTGGCAGTAACTGAAAAATCCGAAGTCGATATGAGTTTTACTTAGCTTTATAATACGATAAATCTGTCGGATAGTAAAGTATCTTAAGATAAAGCTTGTAATTATAATTCAAAATTGTCTGTTTGCCAAAAAAATTTTAAACTTCCTTGAAATTACTTACTACATCTATAGTGACGCCAAAAACCCCTCTTCTGTTGCTAAAAACTAGCCGGATAACCGAACTTAATTTGCTCTAGGAATGGAGGGATGGTACGAATTGGGGACTGGGGATTGGGGACTGGGGATTGGGCATGGAGCATTGGAAGAGGCAGAGGGGAAAGAACAAGGCACATTGAACTCTCCTCTGCTCCCCTGCTCCCCTGCTCCCTCACTCCCTCATCCCCCTCATCTCCCTCATCTCCCCATGCCCCATGACTAAAATCCCAAGTCAGCTTTCGCTAGTTCAGCAGCGGCGAATACTTCTGCGTCAGGTTTTTCTTCCCAGGCTGGGTCACCAATTTCTTCGTAGAAAGCTGCGTCGTAAGGACGGGTACGCACCACTACTGGCATAGGAACAGCGTGACCCAAAATTAAGGCTTGTTGCTTAGAGTCTAACTTTGCCAACACAGATCGCAGTCCGCCACCACCAGATACACCCGTAAAAATCGCGTCAATGTCTTTTTCATCGTTCAGCAGAGCGGTAATGCGAGTCCCAATTTGGGACATAACTTCATTATCTATTCCCGACGGGCGTTGATCAACTACCAAAAGTGTGACAAAATACTTCCGCAACTCCCGTGCAATAGTTCCAAATATAGTACTTTGTACAACTGCCGGGTCTAGGAAACGGTGTGCTTCTTCAATGGTAATCATCAATGGCGTCGGGCGATCGCTAGGATTTTTGCTTTGCAGAAATTTATCTGCCTTCTTAACGTAATGCTCGTGGATACGTCTGGTGATCATATTTGTCACCAACATATAAGAGAGCATATTAGACTGGGAACCAAATTCTATCACAACATTCTTCCCAGATTCCAGACATTGCACAATTTTACTAATATAATTTTGCGGGCAAACCGCTCGCATGTATTTCAAACTGTCCATCCGCAAGAGTTTGCGCTGCAATGCCATAATCGAGCCTTTGTGTCCGCGCTTCTCGTCGCAGAACATCTCGATTTCTTCGTTACTCATATTTAACAATTGGACAATCCAAGACTTGCCAAATTCGCTATACAGAATATTGGCGTTATCTAAGGCTGCGTCAGAAAGTCCTAAATCTCGACTACATAACTTAATATCTTCAACTTCAATTTGCTCATAACTCAGATAAAGTTCTTGAGCATCACGTACACCCCGGCGCTTTGTCGATTCCGGGTCGAGGGTGTAAACTTCCACTTTACTGGGAAATAATTGCTTTAAGCCTTTAACGGTATTGACATTTTTACCTTCTGCAACAGCTTCCCAGCCATACTCGGAGTGCATATCAAAAATCAAATTGACTGCCGCACTTTTACGGATAACCCCAGCTAAAAGTAAGCGCGTTAAAAATGATTTACCAGTACCAGATTTGCCAAAAACCCCATTGCTACGTTCTACGAAGCGATTCAAATCAATGCAAACCGGCACATCCATATCCAAAGGTTTGCCGATGGAGAAATTTCGCCTTTGGGGATCATCTTCCCAACCAAACACCCGGCGAAAATCATCAACGCTGGCTTCGTAAACTTGACTAAAGTGGCTAGGAATAGTTTTAACAGGCAATAATTCCATCGTCGTACTGGTTTGTGGCACAAAAGAAGCCAAACCCGTCGCCGATGGCAGAAAAGGATTTGCCGATTTGCCATTTGTGGGGGAAAAAGATTCTTCAGATTCGGGAGTGAACATCAACATCGGTGCGAGGTTAATCATACCGTATGTACCGCTTCCCGCTAAAACATCTCGTAAAAAAGTGTCTTCCCAACTAGGGGGATTAGCAATAATTCGGGCATTAGCAGCTCCTAGTGCCACATCTGTCAGCATACAAAAAAAACGCGATCGCATCCCTTGGACAACGAGGAATTTACCCACCCGCATATCTTCCACAGAAATGTCAGGATGCAATCGCACTTCTAACCCTTCAGTCAGAGAACCTTGAATAACCGAACCTAATGGCTGTCCCGAATTCATCTGATTTGTCATTAGTCATTTGTCATTAGTCATTTGTCATTCGCCGCATCTCCCACTCCCCACTCCCCACTCCCCATTCCCTAATCAATCTGAATCGAAGTTGGCGCACTTCCCGATGGTGGAGTGCTACTAATTAAGGGCTTGCGAAATTGGGCGTAAAGGCGATCGCGCCAACTAAAAAATGCTTCATAATCAGGATTCTCGGCTAAAATTGGCAGTCCTTTACCTCTGATAGATGCTGGTAAATCTAGATACGGCCCATCGGGGAACTTCAGCAATATCGATAAACCCGCCACTGCTAAGTCAGCTAAAGTCGGCTCATCACCTGTTAAATAAGGACTATCCGCCAATAATAATGTTAAGGCTTCCAAGTCTTGTTTCAAGGATGCGATCGCTGACTGTATTACCTCTGGACTATAACCTACCCCAATACCGAACAGGGTCAGCAAGTCGCTGGGTACTCCTTCAACTAGACTTTTAAATATATCTGGTGTTGAGGTGGGTAATAAAGACTTGCGGAAATTTTGATCTTGACTTATTGCCGCAAACAGTGCTTTGCGACCTTTAATGCCAATGGACTCATCCGCCCATTCTTCTATTAATAAAGTTAAACCTCGTTTTTTGGCATCTTGTGGTATTAAAGGGCGATCGGGATACTTTAAGTCTAAATACTTAGCAATATCCGTAGAATCTACAATATATTTATTACCATCCTTTAATATTGGAACTTGTCTTTGACCAGTCAGCCGGAACAGTTCTACCTGTCCAATCCCAGGCGTAACCTCTATTTTGCGGTAATCTAGTCCTTTAAAGTCTAAAATTAGCCGCACTTTCTCTGAGTATTGAGATAGTTCCCATTGGTATAATTCAAGCATGTTGTATACCTTATAACTACTGACTAACTTCTTAACTTTACAATTGTATCTTTAGTTTAAGTAAATTTTATTGGTATTACTCCTTTCCTGCCATAACATTAGTTATCTCTTGCTTTGTGTTCTTTACGGTTTATTAAAAAAAATTTAGGTATTCTTTGAGCAGGAAAGAAGTTGTTACTTAGTTGTCTATTTCACTAATTGCTTGATTTTTAGCAAAAATATATAATTTATTAAAATATAGATATCAAATAATTAAATAAATTAATTTGCTGTATATGAATAAACTAATTTTAGTGTATACAGCAAAGCCACCCTTATAAAAAAGGATAGCGATCGCTAACTTATAAATGAGAATTCTCAGGTGAGAGTTATTTTTAATACTTCTGAAGTGAGAGGCTGCTAACACCAGCCTCTCACTTCATTTCTCAATATAAGAATAATTATTATTCTCATACAGAGTTAGATTTTATTTTTTGGAACTCTCTTCAGAGCAAGCCTTCTAAAATCTTTATAAATGTGCAAAAGTCAGTGTTACCAGACCGCTGGATTGAGCAACACCAGTAGTTACACATCCTGTTAATTGTGATGCGACAAGAGTAAGAGTTTTTACTACCTGGCTACCTTGATAGCGTCCAGAAATAACGTATCCAGGAGATGTTACATTTATAACACTTGCACCTCCGGTTACGACTTCAGTACCGAAAGATACAATACTCGTTGTCCCATCACTCCAAAAATATGTAAAATTGGCGGGAGATGAAGTTAGTTGAACACATGATGAATTAGGAGATTGAATGATATTACTGTAGTATCCTCCAATAATTTGAGCATCACCATTGCATATCTGAAATTGACCGTTTATGTTGATATTAGTTGGCTTGGGATTTAATGTCAGAGGGGGACTGTAACTAACATTCTCTGTCCCTACACAATTGAGAGCGGCAACCTGAGCATCGGCTGATTGCCCCGTGAGACTAAATTCAACACCAAGGATTACAGTAGCAATAGTGCAAGCAATAACGGAAACTTGACGGTGAATGTTAAGATGGGCAAAAAGCTTTTTTGATACAATCATAAACTTGTCCAATTTCTAAATTCAAAAAACTTTTAAGCACTAATAGCGACAATTTTCTGCATACCTGTCTTTCTTGTTCGCATAGCAAATTTAACCTTCGTTCAAGGCGATCGCTACACAATTTATTGAACCAAAACAGTCAAATACTTTATTTAACTGAGAAGTTCAACTATGCATTTACTAAATGCTGAATATACAGCAACAATATATTATCTCTGCTGGTTAAAGGAACGTGGTATATAAAGTATCATAAGCTACACTATTTTTGGCGATCGCTCTTTTCTTAACGTAATTTTTTCACTGACCATTAAATTACCTAAAAATATTGGATGTCAATTGTCAGATGTTATCGTTAGCGATCGCTTGCAAATGTGAAATTTTCATACTTTTTGAGAATTTACACTACACCAAAAGAGGCTTTTGAACTCCTTCTAGTGTTAAGAAGAAAATCTGCTGAATTTATATGAAATATATGCTAGATATATTTAATACTTATCATCTCTAAGCAAAGTTTGATATTTAACCTCACCATTACAAAGTATTTCCCCAGAAAATCTGACTTCCCTCTGATGTTAGATTTTATGCGTAGCAAAATGTTATAAATCTTTATGTAACCTGTGAACAAAAAAACAAACAAAATTTATGAAGACAAATTACAGCAAATTGCTGACTACCTTGGCAGGCATAGCAGGATTGAGTAGTTTCAGCCTTCTCATTACTTTACCATCTGATGCCAAAGAGGTATTAAATCCTAACCCCAGTATTTTCAACGAAGCCACCTATAACCGAGGTCAACGCCTTCAAGGAAACGCTCAGTACACACCTGCTAAGGCTGTTTCAGAAATAGAAAAGGGCAATACCAAACGCCAACAACTAGCCCAGAGCAGTGGGGGTGGGGTGTTAAATCCCAGACCAAGTATTTTTAACGAGCCTCCGTACAACCGTGGTGGTAGTGCCACACCTGGTGAAGTCACCCCACCGCCTACCCCTGAAACTCAACCCAGTACACCTGATACACCTCCTGGTACAAGTGAAACTCAAGGCAAAAATTTGTTAGCCTTGGCAGAATCAAACGCTTCTTTTACAACCTTAACCAAGGCTTTGAAAGCAGCAGGATTGACTGAAGCTTTGCAAGGCACCGATAACTTGACAATTTTCGCACCCACAGATGCAGCCTTTGCCAAATTACCAGCAGATGCCGTGCGAGATTTGTTGAAGCCAGAGAACAAAGAAGTGTTACTCAAGCTGTTAACTTACCATGTGGTGCCTGGAAAGGTATTGTCTACTGATTTGAAGTCTGGTGAAGTTAAAAGCCTTGAAGGTGGTGCAATCAACGTTAAAGTTGATCCTGCTAATGGTGTGACTGTCAATGATGCTAAAGTTACTCAGGCTGACATCACAGCTACAAATGGTGTAATCCACGCCATTGATAACGTGATTTTGCCTCCTGACTTGTAGTTTTTGTTAACTGTTGACTGTTGACTGTTAGCTGTCAACAGTTAACGGCTTAAAAAGGCGTATATCATCCCAGTGCTTTTAAAGATGCGATGATACACGCCTTTTTCTCAAGAAGAATTCAGAACTCAGGAGCGGAGCTTTTGAAGGCTCCGCTAAGGCATCATAATGTTTATGCTTGGAGTATTCTGAATTCTAAATTCTTAATTCTGACTCCTGTTTATAAATTAGACAGTACATCCCTTGCAGCTGCTAAAGTCTGGTCAATATCTTGTTCGGTGTGAGCCAAAGACGTAAACCCAGCCTCAAATTGAGAAGGTGCTAAGTAAATACCGCGCTCTAACATAGCGCGATGGAAGCGTCCAAATTTGGCTGTATCGGACTTTTTCGCATCTTCGTAGTTGTGAACTGGACCAGAGGTAAAGAATAAGCCGAACATAGCGCTGATTTGACCACCGCAAACCGCATGACCAGTTTCTTTAGCTACTTCTAGCAAACCATCTGCTAGCTTCTTAGTAATCCGGTCAAGATACTCGTAAGTACCAGGCTTTTGCAGTAATTCCAAAGTCTTAATCCCAGCAGTCATCGCTAAGGGATTACCTGAAAGAGTCCCGGCTTGATATACGGGGCCAGCGGGCGCGACCAATGACATGATATCCCGACGGCCGCCATAGGCTCCTACTGGCAAACCACCGCCAATCACCTTGCCCAAAGTTGTTAAATCGGGAGTGATGCCAAACTTTTCTTGAGCGCCACCGTAAGCAATGCGGAAGCCCGTCATTACTTCGTCAAACACCAATAACGCCCCATACTCGTGAGTAAGTTCACGTAATCCTTCGAGGAAACCAGCATCAGGCGCAATAAACCCAGCATTGCCGACCACTGGCTCAAGAATGACACCAGCAATTTCATCCTTGTTTTCTTCAAACAAGGCTTTGACGGCTTCTAGGTCATTGTAAGGCGCCGTTAGAGTGCCGCTAGTTGCAGATTTCGGTACACCTGGCGAGTCTGGTAAACCAAGTGTGGCAACACCAGAACCCGCCTTCACTAAAAATGAATCGGCGTGTCCGTGGTAGCAGCCTTCAAACTTGATGATTTTTTCTCGGTTGGTGAAAGCCCGCATCACCCGCAAAACTCCCATGCAGGCTTCAGTTCCAGAGTTAACAAATCTGACCATTTCGATGCTGGGAACGGCATCAATGACCATTTCTGCCAGGACATTTTCTAGTACTGAAGGGGCACCGAAACTAGTGCCTTTGTCTAGGGCTTCATGCAATGCGGCGATGACTTCGGGGTGAGCATGACCGCAAATAGCCGGGCCCCAGGTGCCTACATAGTCGATGTATTGGTTGCCATCTACATCCCAAATATACGCGTCTTTAACGCGATCGAAAACGATGGGTTGTCCGCCTACAGATTTAAAAGCACGAACTGGAGAACTGACTCCTCCTGGCATCAGGTTTTGAGCAGCCGCAAAGACTTCTTGTGATTTTGTTGTTTTAATTGGGGTATTTACCAAGGTTCTCTCCTAACAGTGGGCAATAAAAAGCTCTATCTTAGGATAGGGTCAAAAGCTGCTTAGAACTTCTATCGTATAAAATTAGCGGAACCAAAAAAATAACAATATGTTATACAAGTCTAATGAAGACTTGCCTTTAGATATTCAAACTCGATTATCTGAGGCATACCAGGATCTATACCGGGCAGCTTTTAACTCGGCGATTCATTGGTATGGTGAAGCTTCAAAAGCTCATCGAGTCGCGTTGAGTGCTGTGAAGATGCACTCTGCTATGGAACGAAATGCTGTTGTTTAGAGCTAAATTAAAATAGCTGAATTCAAAAAAACATACCACCTGCCCTATTTAGAATGGTATCGTGAATCCATGAATTATTCTCATTAGAGCAGACTAGCTGGTATGTATTCTAACGATTCGCATTCCCTACATTACGCCATTCCTGTTGAGGAAATTCGCTACGATGAACGGGGTTTAGTGCCCGCAATTGTCCAAGACTATCTGGATGGGACTGTCCTGATGATGGCGTGGATGAATCAGGAGTCGTTACAAAAGACTTTGGAAACACAAGAAACCTGGTTTTGGAGTCGTTCTCGCCAAGAATTCTGGCATAAGGGAGCGACTTCTGGGCATATCCAAAAAGTGCGGAGTATCCGTTATGACTGTGATAGTGATGCATTGCTCGTTGGGGTGGAGCAAGTAGGAGATATTGCTTGCCACACAGGAGAACGGAGTTGCTTTCACCAAATAGAAGGCAAAATAGCTCCTCCACCAGGGGATACATTGTCACAATTATTTCAAACAATATGCGATCGCCGCGACAATCCAATTGAAAGTTCTTATACCTGCAAGTTATTAGCAGGTGGCGATAATAAAATCTTAAAAAAGATCGGTGAGGAAACCGCTGAGGTGGTAATGGCTTTTAAGGATGATGAACCAGAGGCGATCGCTGGTGAGGTGGCTGATTTGCTATATCATACTTTGGTTGCCCTAGCTCACCATCAAGTTGATTTAAAATCGGTGTATCGTAAGCTCCAAGAACGTCGCCGATGAGATAAGAGAGTAGGGGAAGTAGATAAAAAGCACTTGTTTTCCCCAATCGGCATTGAGCCGATTAAACTTTTGTATTGTGTACTAGGGGGTAAATGAGCAATTGAAATCAGTGCCGCAAGTTTTTACTACTGTAGGCATCCTTGGCGGCGCTGCACATGATACTATTAGCTGTTGAGCTATTTTGGTGATTTATAAAAATTTAATATGAGTTGGAAAAAGAAAAATCAACTACTATGCTTTATAGTAATTTTCCTATATATAGAATTGTTTACTGTTAAACTATCTGCAAATTCAGCAAATACACTTAGGGGTGTAAAAATCGTTCGTATTGAGGCTGAATGCACCACAGTTACTGGAGTTACGCCAATTAAAATTTGCGAATCAGGGCTAAAAATTTCTATTAAAAATATTACTCGTAAACCACAAAGATATTTAGTTATTAAAGCAAATATCTTTGATAAAAAAGGGAATGAATTAACTAATGATTCTTGTTTCAGTGGTTATGAAATAATTGATATTAGAAAAAAATTGCTTCCAAACGCAAAAGTTTATGTGCAAACTCATTTTAGAAAATATTTCGAGTATGGCACAGCCGAACTTAGTAAGGTTGAATGGTATGGACTGAGAGAACCGGATTTCAATAAGGTATATCCTGAAGTAAAAAATGAATGCCCGTAACCAAAAATTGCAAAGAAAACGCGGTGAAATGAGCTTTTCTCCCCAAGTCTCAAACAGCATGACCTAAAAGAACCCTTCATCAGTCCAGGTTTTAATACTATTAGCATTTCTTAATTTTTGATTTATCCTAATATACTAAATATTTTTGCTACACTTAATGATGGTATAGTTTCAATAGTAGAAATATAAGGTTAGTAAATTTGAAATGTCAGAAAATAAAAGCGGATTCATAGAAGAACTGAATCAAATAAAAACTACAATTGAGAGACTCGAAAAAATACAAAATTTTTCTAATGAAGAATATATAGAACTATTTCAAACTACCCATTTAAAGATTTTAGCATTAAAAATAGCATTATTGGAAGCTTGTGCGTTAGCTTCAAATAATAATCAACAAGAAGCAATTGAACTTTATGAAAGGCTGGAAGAACAAGCAAATATGGCTACAAAAAAACATTATTATGAATTCACGCAAAATTAAATAAATGATGAAGTGATCAAAAACTCTTTTCCATCGTAGAAGCGATCGCTAATTTTGGCTTTCAGCTTGTTCCCTCCCTCCTCCCCTTGACTTAACTATCACCCTATTTCCCGGCCAAGAAGTGATCGGACTTGAAGCTCCAATTGAAAGTTCTTATACCTGCAAGTTATTAGCAGGTGGCGATAATAAAATCTTAAAAAAGATCGGTGAGGAAACCGCTGAGGTGGTAATGGCTTTTAAGGATGATGAACCAGAGGCGATCGCTGGTGAGGTGGCTGATTTGCTATATCATACTTTGGTAGCTCTAGCTCATCATCAAGTTGATTTAAAATCGGTGTATCGTAAGCTCCAAGAACGTCGCCGATAGAGGGAAAACAAGTCATGTTAATCCTGGCGAAATTCCGGCTTGGAATCAGCTAAAATTCGATTCAGGTACTGTAAAATTGCCACAGCGATCGCCACGCTTAAAGAAAAGCCTAACCAAAAGCGATCGGCAATGATTCGTGATTGGTCTAACGCCCATCCACCTAAAGGATGACCAATAAAAGAACCAACAGCCCAGCACAAAGCGTTGATAGAAAAATAAACACCGCGTTGATTTTGCGGGGCTAACTCAGCAACTAAAGACCCGGCAGATGGGGTATAAGAAACAATCGCCACAGCAAATACTCCCAACGCCAATGTTGCCCAAACCAAATTATGAGATGCAGCAGTGCCGCTTACCCAAATCAGGCTAAAACCAATTGCCCAAAGAATAGCGGAAACGGTAAGTGCAAGTGTGTGGGAGCAACGTTTTAAGGCGCTAGTAACAGGCAGCTGACAGATGATAGCTATCACCAGATGCCAAGCAAATATTCTGCTAATGATCGTTTCAGCAAATCCTTTGTCAGTACTTTCGATGACAAAGTTTTTGAAGTAAAGCGGCAGGATACTATGTATCTGGGAAATGTAAATTGTAAAAAAGATATTAGCTATGATGTAGACCAGGAAACGGCCATCTCTAAATACTGCCATCCAAGAAGTAAAATATTGTGTTTTTTCATGCTCGATTTCTTGTTTGTCAGTTTCACCAATTCCCGCATAGATAACGCCAAAAAACACTAGAAAAGAGATGGCATCAATAATAAATAGCCAACGATAACTCCCAATTACTGCTATCAAAAATCCTGCGAGCGTAATTCCGATCGCTAAACCCAGATTATCTGCTAATCGGGTAATGGCAAAAGTTTCGCGGCGATTCTCAATAACGCTTGCGTCAGCAATAACAGCTTCAACAGCCGGCCAATAGAAACCTATCCCTAAGCCGTGAATCAAGCTAGCGATTACCAAAATAGTGAAATTATTGGTTGCAGCAAAAACTAAAGAAGCAATTGCTAAAATCGCCGTGGCCAGCAACAAAGTGCGGCGGCGTCCCCACTTAACAGAATCAGCCAAAGAACCACCCACAACCCGCCCTACAATGCCGGAAATCGAGGCGCTAGCCAAGGCTATGCCAACGGCGGTTGCAGATAAACCAACTTCGTTGACAAAAAAAATGGGGGCGTAAAACAGGGTAAAGCCGGTGCCAACTTCCGAGAGAAATCTACCAATCGCCAAAATCCATACCTGGGGATGTATCGAGGGTAACCAGGAGGATAAATGGGATTGGGAAGCTAATTTCATCAGCTTAAATGTCACTAAACGATGACATTTTTGTAATTCTTATCATTGGCTGCAATTTTCCTCACTAATTCCACAGGGTTTCCACAGGGATTTTAACAGTTTTCCACAGGTGTTCTACGAGCTAATAGGCTTTTGGCTATCTACTGGGGATTGTTAATTAACAGTGCTTAGGAACTTGGGGGACTGAGTTTTTGTAAACTAAAGTAACGAAATTTGAGTTGAAAACCTGATTATTTGGTGCTGATTTATCTTTTATACAAACGGTTTTAACATTTCGCAGCATTGACAAACCTACCCCCTCTTGGCGCACAATGATTCGGCTTGGTTTTCTAGTCCGTTCAACCGTTGACATCAACTGTGTAAAATTACCTGAGTTGTTAGCGTACATTGTCGGGCAAGCGAAAGATTGTGTGAGATAGCCTAAAGCTCCTTCACCACAAGCAACTTATCCCTCTTGATTGGCCTCATAGGAGGAAAATCTCATGAAAGCAACGGTTAGCATTTTTACCGAAATTCCCGAATCACTTCACGAATCCTTAAAGAATTACTTAGAAACTCATCCTGATTGGGATGAAAACAGAGTATTGACGGCGGCGCTATCATTGTTTTTACTGCAAAATGGAGACAGCGATCGCCGTGCTGCCCGAGTCTATCTGGAAACTTTGTTTCATCACTCCTAAGTAAAAATGCCCTGCATGGATTCACCAACAACATAGGTACTGGTATGAAGGGCGTTATTCTAGCTCATGCCTTATATGGGGACGGCAAACCGTGCCCCATTCATGGATATTGAAACTGAGCGATCGTCTATGTGGGGTGAGATGACAATCAAAAACAACAGTACATTGCGATCGAAAAAAAGGTCTACATAGTTTCTTGTATCGCCAAAAATATCTAGTAAGAGCGCAAGATTTAGAATTAAAGCAAAACTTGACTAAGTTATACCAATTGGAAAAATTATTGCGACAAATGAATCGCCACAAGCGATTAGCACTAAGGGACTTCCAAAAAATAAATTCTCCCAAATTATTTGTACATTTGTAGGGGCGCACAGATGTGTGCCCCTATGATGGGATGTTTTTTTCACTGGAAGTCCCTAATTCTTTCACAATTCAAAATAGTATTAGCTGACAGTTGGTTACTTGTCAGGCATGTAGCGCTTCTCGTTTAAATGCAAAACACGTAGGGTAGCACAGTTAGCTGTGCTACCCTACGAACGGTACACCAGTTTGCTCAAATCTCTTAAATCTTTGGCAGTTCCTCCTGGTGGCTCTGAAACCAAAATAAATTTCATCCAAAATCTAAAATCCAAAATTGTTTCGTCAAGAGTTAAAAAACTCTAGACTATAGACTCAGGACTTGGCTTCCAACTGTTGGGAGTGAGCAGGAGATTCAAACTTATACCCTACACCGCGTACAGTTTGAATTAATGCTGGCTGACTAGCATCAATCTCAATCTTCTTGCGAATTTGACCGATGTGTACATCTACAACCCGCTGGTCGCCGACATATTCATAGTCCCACACCTCTTGAATTAGTTCTGCACGCCGCCAAACTCGACCTGGATGACTGGCTAAAAAATGTAATAAGTCAAATTCCAGAGCAGTTAAGGGTACTGGTTGGTTATTAAGTGCTACCTCCCGTCGCACTGGATCGATCATCAGTTTTTCAAATACCAAGCGTTTTTGCTCGGCAGTAGTTATAACTCGCTGACGCCTCAAAATCGCTCCTACTCTGACTTCTAACTCTCCCAACCCAAAAGGTTTGGTGAGATAGTCATCAGCACCTTTAGAAAAACCGCGAATTTTGTCAGCTTCGTCAGCACGGCTAGTCAGCATCAAAACAAAAACACCATTACGACTTTGCATCTCTTGGCAGAGGTTAAACCCAATTACATCTGGTAGATTCACATCTAGAATCACCAAATCAGGGTTAAATTGCTCAAATAGAGTTAAGGCTGTCTTTCCGTCTTCGGCAGCCTCCACCTGATAGTTCTGCTTCATCAAAAAGCGTTGGATTAAATTCCGAACCGCAGGGTCGTCGTCAACTACAAGAACCTTGGCGGGAGCCATGACCATCACTTTTCACAAAAATTCGTAAGATTAACAGGAAGGTTGGGTAAAAACACAGTTGCCACTTTGGGAGCTATTAAGAATCTACATAGCTACGGCATGAAAATCCTGATTATTCAAATAATTAATACTGTAATCAGGATTCTAGGCAATGAGAAGGGAGAACTTCTGGAAAGCTATAGCCAGCCCTGCATTAAGTGCAGGTCTTGTAACTGTGAATTTTACGCCTACCAGACAGACCCTCAAACCTCAGCCACAGCTATTTTTGAAACTCAAATACTTTTTATCCCAGAAATGTGGTACTTTAAAAGGTTTCAATTTTAAATCGACATGCGGTTCTACACCACAAGCGATCATCAGTATAATTAAAAAAGCTCTGTTAGGGCACAGTAAATTGCCAAACCTGAAACAGGAAAATTAATTTTTTCATGAAAACTATGCGTTTTAGGTACTATCAGTTCAAATTCTAGATTAGAGCCAGAACTTAGCAACGACATGAGGGTATACACGGAGTTATGGCGATATGTTAAAGTGACTATAGTCTAAATCTCAAAGTCGATCAAACTAACTCGTGCTACTATCCTGGTAGAGCATAAACATAGGTCGAGACATTATAGTTTCGATTAAAACAAAACCTAAATTTGTTTTTTCTCCCACATCATAGACTGCCGCTGACTGAGGCTGAAGTAACAAACTCCCATGAGCGATCAAAATCCCTACGAAAAACTTGGGGTATCAGAAGAGGCTTCCTTCGATGAAATTCAGGATGCTCGTAATCGTCTATTCGAGCAACATAGTGGCGATGCCAAGCATCTAGAAGTGATTGAAGCTGCTTACGATGCGATTTTAATGGATCGCTTACGGATGCGCCAGGAAGGTAAAATCAAAGTTCCCGAACGTATCCGGTTTCCAGAGTTGCGAGTACAATCCCCTCCTAAGGAAACTCAAACCCCTCGAGAGCATTCACCTGCATGGCTACAACGAATGCTAGACCAGCCAACACCTGCTGATATCCTCTTACCAGGAGCTTGGTATCTTGGCTTGAGTGCTATTAGCCTGTTTTACCCAGAGGGAGGCGACCAAGTTTTACAATTAGCATTGGTGGTTGGGGTAAGTATCGGTATTTACTTTTTCTATCGCAAGGAAGGCAAGTTTGGCCGAGCAGTTTTGTTCACCCTAGTCAGTTTAATAATTGGCTTAATTGCGGGAGGTGTACTTGCTAGCTGGCTGTTACCACAAATATCATTTATAAATCTGGGGTCGAATCAGTTCTCTACAGTGCTGACTTTTATTTTGTTGTGGCTGGTTAGTAGCTTTCTACGCTAAATCTATCTTTTCAATAACACAGGGAGTTGAGAGTAGGGAGTCGGGAGTGGGCGAGATGAGGGAGATGAGGGAGACAAGGGGACAACGGGACAAGGAGAATAATTAATTCTTAACTCCTAATTCCTAACTTGTCACTTAGGACTCCCAACGCCCAATTTTTATAAATTAGTATTTTCGTCAGGTATTTCAAACTTGTAACCATAGCCACGTACAGTTTTAATAAACTCTGGTACACTGGCATCGATTTCCATCTTCTTACGAAGTTGACCAATGTGTACGTCAACCACTCGTCCATCTCCTACGTAGTCACAACCCCAGATTTTTTGAATTAGCTGTGGACGGCTCCAAGCCTGACCAGCATGACTTGCCAAAAAATGTAAGATATTAAATTCGAGGGCTGTTAAGGCCAGGGGTTTATCGTTAAGTGTGACCTCTCGACCTTCTGGGTTAATTACTAGCTGCTTGAAGACGATACGTTGTGTCGGGGAGGGGTTGATGTAGCGTATGCGCCTTAAAAGCGCTTCAACCCTCACTTCAACTTCTGCAAGACTGAACGGTTTAGTCATGAAATCATCAGCACCAGCAGCTAAGATTTTAATTTTATCAGCCTCGTCAGTCCTACTAGTCAGTATCATCACTAAAACATTAGTACGACTTTGCATTTCTTGGCAGAGGCTATAGCCATTAACATCTGGTAAATTCCAATCCAAAATCACTAGGGCTGGGTTGAATTGTTCAAACAATGATAAGGCAGTCTTACCATCTGCTGCCGATTCTATTTGATATTTCCGACTTAAAAAACGATAGACGAGATTTCGGACGCCGAAGTCGTCATCGACGATGAGAATTTTCGGAGTAGTATGGAGAACTGTAGTCATAATGCTGCCTATTGTTGATTGGGCAATTGGCTGTTGTGCCAGTTTTGCTTTAGGTATTTGTTTTGAATGTATATTCACGCTGATCTTTCCTGGCTACGATCGCTACTGTAGTACTTGTTTACAGTTAATTTTCCATGAAGTTGATCAAAACTTCAGCCATTGTCATGCTTATAAATTGTATAAGTATTGTATGACTTTAGTATATTCTTGAATTTTTATGGTATTATATTGAACTTGATACACGCAAGATAAGTGCGATTAAAGATCATCTCCATCACCACAAATAACTCAAAGAAACATCAGAGAAAACGGCGATCGCTAGAATTTTGTGAAGGAACACACTGCCTGATTAATTAGGTTTTTATCAAGGCTCACAAACCAAGCCACAAGCCAATCTAGATTTTAAATTACCTACTCAACTGTACTCTAGCCAAGGGATATGACCTACTGAGGAAGACCTGGGAAAATTATTGACTCAACGTGTATTTACATGTAGTTATCTTCTTAAGCATATACTATACTACAAGTTTGAGTTTGAGACTATGAGCAGAATAATTACTAATTCCTCATACCCTTGGAGAAGTGTAAAACCCTGAGTAATTCGTAATCTCTCGACAGAGGAAGTTAATGGATTGATAAACATAGAAAAAATCCACTAATCAATCTTTTAAAATTAACTGCATTGATGAATGAGTTTTAATTATGAATTAGTATGACAAGCCAAGGACTCAGAGCATCACCAGAAGGTATAAGGGCAGCAAAAACAGCTTTAACAGACAAAACTTGGAGTCAGCATAAATTAGCAGCAGCTTTAGGTATTACACGCCAACCAGTTTCCAAATTTTTTGCTGGTGAGTCAGTTTCTCGCTCTTGTTTTGTGCAAATTTGCCAACAGCTAGGGCTATCTTGGCAAAAGGTTGCTGGTTTACCTGAAGATGTAATATTTGAGGTAACTGCTAAAGCGCAATTAAAAGATGCTGACCTCGATATATTAGTGCGGGAAGTGCGGCAAAAGCGCCAAGACAAAATCCAAAATCAGTGCAACATTCTACAAATGTTGGACATTGCCCAGACAGTTCAACTAATGGAAATTTACACTAATATTAATGTCCTAGAGGAGATAAATAACCTGCAATGGCGAGAAATTTCTGACTGGTTGAAAGACTTCAAATATGAGTCAAATTTTAACCAATTTAGAACATACAAGCGGGAAAAAAAATTACCAGGATTAGAAACTGTGTTGCGGCATCCAAAATTGATGGTGCTGGGAAAGCCGGGGTCAGGTAAAACTCTATTTTTACAATATCTAGCTATTGAATGTAACAAAGGCCAGTTTCAGCCATACCGCATAGCAACTTTTATTAGAGTAAAAGAATTTGCTGAAGATACTAAAATTGATGAATTTAATTTATTTGATTATATTAGCCAAGAATTTATCAGTTGCGGTGTTGAAAATGAATTAACTAAAACTCTTTTGACTCATGGGAAACTGCTGATTTTGCTAGATGGGTTAGATGAAGTACCAATAGAAAATGCAGAAAAAATCATCATAGAGATTCGTAGATTTACTCAGGTTTTTTACAAAAATCAGTTTGTTATTAGCTGCCGAATTGCTGCCCAAAAATATAGGTTTCAGGGATTTACTGAAGTTGAATTAGCAGATTTTGACCAAGAGCAAGTAGAAGTTTTTGCCAAAAAATGGTTTGTTGCTGTTGCTTTGAAGTCTAAAGAAGATGGAGAAGCCAGAGGAAATTTATTTATTAATCAACTAAATCTACCCGAAAATCAGCATATTCGAGAATTGACAGTCACTCCGTTGCTGCTGCATTGGATTTGCTTGGTGTTCCAAGTCAAAAATGAATTCCCCTTAAATCAAGCTAAGTTATATGAGCAAGCATTGAAAATTCTCTTTTTCAGATGGGATGAAGTTAGAGGTATTAAACGCGATCGCATTGCTAGTAATTTGACTTTGGAAATCAAGAAAAAACTGCTTTTTCAACTTGCAGCTATCAGCTTTGAACAAGAAAATTACTTTTTTCCCAAAGAAAAAATCCTGGAATTGATTGCTGAGTATCTGGATAGCTTGCCAGATATTAACTCACACACAACTCAATTGCAGCTAGATAACGAAGCAGTGCTGAAAGCAATTGAAGTTCAACATGGATTATTAGTGGAAAGATCCCAGGAAATTTACTCATTTTCTCATTTAACATTCCAAAAGTATTTTACTGCTAGAAAAATTGTTGAAAATTGCCAAGCCAAAACTTGGGATAATCTCCTTAGTCACATGACTGAAAAGCGTTGGCGTGAGGTATTTTTACTAAGTGTTAATATGTTGCCCAATGCTGATGAAATGTTACTGTTAATGAAGCAAAAAATTGATTTGCTAGTAGCTAGTGATGAGAGATTACAGTATTTTTTAACTTGGTTGCATCAAAAATCCAGTTCAGTTTCTACCCGTCACAAAGCAGCAGCCGTTCGTGCCTTTTACTTGGTATGTGTTGAACGTAGCCTTTGCCATAGTCATCGCGCCTTGGTCTATACTTCTGGTTATAACCTTGAGTACGCCCTTGTTGGTAACATAGCTTTTGACTCTGACCTTGCTCTTGATGAGTTTCTGTCTAGTACTATTGCCTGCTTCAACGACGTTGACTTTGCCTTTGAGCGTAACCTCAACGATGCTCTTGATTATGCTCATGCCTTTGCCATTGCTTTTAACGAAGCTGTTGAGCTTGTTATTGCTCCTAAATTGAAGGAAGTCCTGCAAAAACTCAAAAAACAACTGCCAGATATAGACAGCAATCCGGAGAAATTCAGAGAGTGGTGGCAAACTAAGGGTAAAGTTTGGGGTAAACAATTAAGATATTTCCTGATTAAGTATCGTAATATTGGTTACGATTGGGAGTTCAACGAAGAGCAAAAAGAATTGCTTCAAAAATATTACGATCTAAATAAATTGCTGGTAGATTGTCTCAATAGTGCTGCTGATGTAACTCCCATAGTGCGGCAGAAGATTGAGGACACATTATTGTTAGCGATCGCTGATATTGAAAAGATACATAATTGCTAAGGATTCAGAATTCAAAATCCAGAATTCCGAATATTTTGATAATCAGGCTTAATAATCAACAACAGTACAAAATTCATATTGAATTCTGACTCATCAGGTCTTTCAGACGCGATAAATCGCGTCTCTACATGAATGGTTTGAGGTTTAGCTAAAGTGTATTACCTGATAATAAATTAATTATTTAAAATAATAAGTATTATCTTTCCATAGTCTTAATTGGCTAGATTTGCAATTCATTAATTGGTAGAAATTAGGGAAATTCATTAGTCTATCTGAGGAGAGACTTTAAAGATATTCATACTAGGGAAAGAGCAATTAAAGATATTTTGTTCGTTAAATTGCTATTAATATCGTCAGCAGGGAATAGTTATGAATAACAATTTAGTAGGCGGCATCATTCCTCCACAGCCACCAATACAAGCACAATCTGATGTTCATACGCTCAAGTCTCGTTTGGAATGGGGTGAACCAGCTTTTACAATCTTGGATGTGCGCGATCGCAGAACCTACAACGAAGGTCACATTATGGGAGCGATGCCCATGCCAATAGATGAGTTGGTAGAACGTGCAGCAGCTTCCTTGGATAAAAGCCGTGATATTTATGTTTACGGTGCTAACGAAGAAGAAACTGCCCAAGCTGCACAACAACTTCGTTCCACTGGGTTTGAGCATGTTTCTCAACTCAAAGGTGGTCTTGAGGCATGGAAGGCGATCGGCGGCCCTACCGAAGGGATTATTGAATCAAAAACTCCCCCTGGTGCAGATGATTACAATGTCGTAGCTCGGCTACAAAATCACGCAGAAAATCAGGCAAAAGGAGGTAGTAGTCCCGCTGAAAGTATTAAAAAGGGAGTAGGTAACCTCAAGGAAGGCATTCAAGAAGGAGCTAGTAACCTCAAGGAAGGCATTCAAGAAAGAGCTAGCAACCTCAAGGAAGGCATTCAAGAGAAAGCTAGTGACCTGAAAGAAGGCATTAATGAATCTAGAACTTCTTCAAGTCCAGATGATTCTAATGTTGGATCTTAGGAAAAAAATAGCCTGAAAAATTAGTCATTAGGCATAGGCGTAGGTTGGGTTGAGTGTAAGCTTTACCCAACCTATAAATCACTAAATTAAAATTTTAGTGATTTTCTTGTAATTAGGACTAAGGCGTGTTTTCAAACTACTAGTTTAGCCTCCTAACTTTTTAGATACCCCTAAATCACCCAATAAATTGGCTGAATTTAAGAGACTCTTCGCCCTTTTTTTTAAGGGGGAATCTTCGAGTTTTAAAACAGTCCCTAGCCCTTTAAATTTGATGCATAAAATCTCTTTATTTCTCTCTGTGACCTCTGTGCCTCTGCGGTTTATCGAACAGAATTCAGGAGTCAGGAGTCAGAATTCAGAATGAATTTTGTACGACTGGCGGATGAATAATCGGGTTTAAAACCCCCACCAAATCTATGATTTGGTGGTCTTCAATCAGTCGCGGGTCTGAATCCCCAACTGATAGCGTTCGCCTTTGGCGTCTCGTAGAGAAGCGTTAGCGAGTCAGACGCTCCTGCGTCGCTAACGCTGCGCTATCGAGCGTCTTGATTCTGACCGGAGGCGGAGCGTCTCCGGCTCCGCTCCTGAATTCTGACTTCTGAATTCTTCTTCAAAAAGTCTTTTTTTACCACAGAGGCGCAGAGGGCACAGAGATAAGAGATTATTTTCAAGACTTTTTATCTACCTTAAAAAGGTAGAATTAATGTTCAAACAAATCTTTAAATTGCAACAAATCTAAAGAAACTATTGTTGGCAGAACTTCAAAACATTGTTGAGCAAGTTCCCAACGTTCTTCTCGTTTGAGCATTTGTGTGAGTTTTTGCTGCACACTAAGTAAGTAGCGCACATCATTGGCGGCGTAACTTAATTGAGCTTCAGATAAATTAGCAGCGTTACCCCAATCAGAACTTTGAGCGCTTTTATCGAGTTCCACTTGTTCTAGCTCTTGCACTACATCTTTGAGTCCGTGGCGATTTGTGTAAGTACGGGCTAACTTACTAGCAATCTTAGTGCAAAAAACAGGCTGAACTTGAATCCCCAAATAAGCCCGCAAAGTAGCAAGGTCAAAACGAGCAAAGTGAAACACTTTCACGACATTGGCCGCTTGCAAAAGTTTTTTTAAGTTTGGGGCGTCAGTTTGTCCTTTAGCGATGCGGATTGCAGTTACTTTTCCTTCTAGGTTGCACAACTGAACGAGACACAAACGATCGCGCTGCGGTAACAATCCCATCGTTTCTGTATCAACTGCGATCGCTGTTGATTCTAAATATTGTCCAAGGGCTGCATCGCTAAGGTCGCGATCGCTCACCTGAAAATCTTGTAATGTCATGAAATGTTCAAAAATAATAGCAGTGTCGAGCAGACAAAAGTCTTGTCAGACACTACATTATTATTGTGCAAAAATATCAAAAGTTAAAAGATAAGTTCAGAATTCAGAAATATTTAAACTGCGGAATTTAGCAGAAAGTCACAGCGACAGTTTCCGCCGAATCTGTTTCCGCTGCCTTAGCGACGTAGGAGCGTCACTTTCCTTTCTTAGACCAGCCATTAATTGAAGACCACTAAATTTTCAATTTGGTGTGGTATTTGAATGTTTATTGATTCACCAGTCGCTAACAAGACTTCTGAATTCTGACTTCTGACTCCTGAGTTCTTTGTTGTTAAATCTACCTAGTGTGAAAAAATATTTGCGTCAGGTAGACTTCGCCTTGATTATTAGTAGCAACGCCAATTCCAGTTAGGTTGTAATTTCCTTTAATATTCTTCAGATGTCCGGGGCTTTTGACCCAACCAGTAACAGCTTCGGCTGCGGGGTCGCTATATCCCCGGTTGAAAGCCACATTTTCCGCTGCACTGTTGTAGCGAATAGGGACAGCTTTGACTCGCCCTTCAAATCCCTGATGGCTAAATGGAGTTTTACCTTGAGCCATATTTTGACTATGAATTCTTGCCTGTCGTGTGATCTTTGAATTTAGCGTCAACTTTGGTAGGCCTTTAGAAACCCGATATTGATTAATTTGGTCAAAAACAGATTTTTCTAGCTCAGTAGGTTTAAAACTAGGAGTCGATATTGCAGCCTGACTGGAAAAAAGCGACAACAGCTTATTACGGGTGGATGTATTTGTAGAATTGTGCCCTGGTATCGGAACAGTTGTTAATCCACTAGCAAGGACAAGCGCACTTAAAGCGATGCCAAAAGCAGTTTGTCGGAACATGGAGAATTACGTAATGTGTAGAGATATAAGACTTATACTCTACCTCATAGTTCCGAAAATATATACGAGAATACTATTAAGGATTGATGAATTTCGGCAATTTGACCACATCCTTTACAGTGCATACAAATAATCATTTCCAAATGTCAATACTTCCATAGGTAAACTTGTGGAAAATCACCGTTAGTTTCGTTCAAAATTGAAGATTTTGATGAATTAGACATCTCCAAGGGCGTACAGGTATACGCCCCTACCTATGTATCAGGAATTTCATCAAATGGTATGAATGACTGCCAAATAAAAAACATCTAACTCTGATTGTGGGGTGGGCGTCTCGCCATTGGTGTCAAGTTAAAGCTGAAGCCCAGATCTGTTATGAGTAAACCACCCACTGTTAACCGTTGTGTTATTTATTATCAGCACTTAGTTTCCTTAGGTTTGGCATCAGCTCTATAAAATAAATGCGATCGCAAGAACTAATGTTGGACATTCAGGTTTTCTGCTTGTTTGTGTGCAGTTTTCATACCTAGAGAATGCAAAAATGTCTAGCCGTAAGGCTTGTCGTCAGATATAGCCTGATTGCAGAAAACTAGATAATTAACCAATATTTGCTTGTTTATTATCAAAAGGTGCAAGTTCCATTAGATACTTAAGTAATCTATATAAACAGTACCCAATGGCGAAAAAATACCGATTAAACAGGTGTTTACAGTTCGGATTGGGATGGTTGTTGGGCTGCTTAAGTATCAGTATCTTCACTGTTAAAACCCAGGCACAGCAAAGCAATATCGTGCCTGATAACACACTTGGTGCTGAGTCCTCCCAAGTTATAGATAACTTTCAGGGACTACCGAAACAGCTTCACCGAATTATGAAAATGTGACGAAAACATTCCATCCCTGCGGGACGCTCCGCGAACGTAAGGGCGCACAGATGTGCGCCCTTACCAAGGAATTTGTATCAACTTAAAGTGAAACGGTATGAGGGTTGCGTCCTGTTGTTGTGAGGACATAGGATTGGGAAATTTTGTTAGTTCAATCTCTGCGAACAGCAATTGTATAACTCGATCGCTGTGTAGTTTCTCGTTGACTCTTAATCAACCGAAAGTCATTATCTATATATAAATGTTCTAGAAAAGAAGTAGCTAGGTAGACTTTCTGAAATTTTTTGACAGTATTTCTGTCCATGTCTTCTAATTGAAGTTCTTGCTGTAAATCTATCTTTGACGATGCTTCTTTGAATTTAGATTCGACATTTTTCGTAAACCACTTGTCTGCATCCTCAATTGTCAATGGAATTTCTCTATTTCCTAATGCCTGGAATATGCCAACATTTTTGATGTTCCACTGCTCATTTTCAACTGAATACTGTTGCAATATCATTAAATCGTAAGCTGGTAGTTTTGATGCAAATTTGCGCCAAAAACCAGACTGATGCCCTAGTGCATAACGGGCAATATTTGCATAGTAACCATCATTATGAAAAATTTGGTAAGACTCCTCGTGTATCCGACCAGGTAAAATATCTTGAAAAGGGATAGTAGACCATATTGGCACCCAACCTCCGATGACGATCGCCACTTGTTCTGCAACTTTAGGAAAAGGGTTGCGTTGGCTCAATTCTCCAAAATATGGCGCTAATTGGTTTTTATAAAATTCTACTTTGGCTTTTAACGTCTCTAGATTGCGGTCTTTAACAAGTTCTAAAATGTGATTTTTAATTTCTGGCGTAGTCCAAGATGTCAATTCCTGAGAAGTTGTAACATTTCCCATTACCCTTCATCCTTGGAGAATTTCCAAATTATGATTACCTGATTACAGTGTAACTTACCGCAACAAGATGCGGTAAGAGGGAAATGGGGAGGGGGATGAGGGGACGCGGGGACGCAAATAAAGACAAATGACTAATGACAAACACCCTATCCCCTTGTTTCTTCAATCAGCAACTACCACCAAATTCGATTTCCATTTTCGTCAACTCGTGCTTGGCGAATTACGTCGGAAATCTCTTCAGCATCTTTAACGTGGTGGAGTGCTTTCTTTTCGCCGTTGGGTTCATCGACAACAAAGTAAGTCGGGACTGTGATTACGTCGCCTGTAATGTCTGGTACGTGATCTACAGCTAGCTGTTGAGCCTTTTCTTCAACGGATTGAGCTTCATCAGCGATTCTATCTCCCGGATTTGCAGTTAAGTTTTGTTCTTTCACATTTGCTTCTTCACGAGAATGCCGATCTTCGCTCACTGGTTGATTAATTTGATTTTCTTGTTTATTATCAGTCATGGTTTTTTCAGGTATTAATAAATGTGCATTTACCAATAACACTCTAGAAAATCAAAGCTATAAAGAGTTCTTTCTCTGGAAAGAGTTTGAGAATAGATTGTAAATCAGAATTCAGAATTCAGGAGTCAGAGGAGATAATTGTAGTTGGGTTTCATTCCTCAACCCAACTACACTACATAAAATTAAGATTTTTGGCTCTAACCTAAGGATATTAGTTGATAAATAACCTCTGACTTTAGAAATACAGCACATTGCAATAGGCGTGAGGTACAGATAATCGTAGGGAACATGGCTGTGCCCCTACCTGTGTTCTTCATTTACTTCTTAGGTTGAAAAGGCGTATATTTTCCACCCAATGCTTCTACAATGCTGCGGGTATTTGCCTCCATCATCTTTACGTAGGAATCTCCATCACTCCCTTTTGCCCCAATTGAATCAGAATAAAGTTGATGTGGTGCTAATTTGACTCCTGCTTCTTGGGCAACGGTTTTAATTAAAGCTGGATTAATTGTAGTTTCAGCAAAAATTGCCGGAACGCCGATTTTTTTCACTGACTCTACCAATCGCTGGACTGTTTGAGCGCTTGGTTGTTCTTCGGTACTAATGCCAATTAAAGTACCTGCGATCGCAATTCCATAAGCACGTCCATAATATTGAAATGCATCGTGAGTTGTGATCAGTCTGCGCCGAGGTGCTGGGATAGTTTGAATCTGTTGATTAATCCAGCTATGCAACTGTTTTAATTCCTGAGTCAGTTGCAATGCATTTTCAGTTAATTCTTCTTTATCTTCAGGTGATAATTCAATCAAAGCATCTCGAATGGCATTCGTCATGGCGATCGCATTTTCTGCACTACCCCAAATGTGAGGATCTGGCACAATTTCACCTTTGCCTTTATCTAACTGCAAAGATTTGACAGCTTCCCCCACCGCTAATTTCCGCGCCTTACCACCAGAAGCATTCATTAACTTAATCAATCCTGGTTCTAGGTTGTAGCCGTTATACAAAATCAAGTCGGCTTGTTCCAAAAGCCTACTGTCTGCTGGTACCGGTTCGTAAACATGCGGATCAGTACCCGGCTTGAGGATTCCACTTACTTGAATTTCATCTCCTGCAACCTCTTGCGCCAAATCAGCAATGATGGTGCTAGTTGCAACCACTCGCGGCTGACTCTCTCCCTTGGCAGTTTTGGGGTTGGAGTCATTCTGGGTACAACTAAATAAAGCCAAAGGCATAAGCATTCCCAAACAAAGCTGCAAAAGAATTTTTCTCTTGTTTGTGTTGCCAATCACCTTGCCGTGAGCGTTACTGCCCTCTATCTGTGGTATTAGTTTCATTTATCTGGGATATTACATCTATTTATAGATTTTTTCATATTTCTCTCATTTTTGTAGTAAGCTCAAGAAATGAATATTTAAAAGCAGTTATGAAAAACGTCTCTTTTGCAGCTAAATTCCGCTTATCTCCAGTAAATACACGAGAATTACCCGAAACTATCAAGGCTTCTGTTATGACTTCCACACCAGCAATTAACATCGCCCATGTAGGGGTACACTACCGGACACAAGAAGCCTTAAGGGACGTTAACTGTATTGTCAAACCGGGAAAAGTGACGGGTATTTTTGGCCCCAACGGTGCAGGCAAAAGTACACTGATGAAAGCAATGTTAGGCTTAGTGCCAGTCAGTAGTGGTACGGTGCTGTATCAAGGTAAACCCTTAATGCACCAACTAGATCGAGTTGCCTACGTACCACAGCGTAGCCAAATTGACTGGACTTACCCTGCCACCGTTTGGGATGTAGTCATGATGGGACGGGTGAAGAAAACAGGATGGTTGCGTAGCTTTTCAGCAGTTAGTCGCCAGGTAGCAAAAAATGCCCTGGAAAGAGTTGGAATGATTGAATATTGCGATCGCCCCATCGGACAATTATCAGGAGGACAGCAACAACGGGTATTTTTAGCCCGTGCTTTAACGCAGCAAGCAGAAATTTTCTGTTTTGATGAACCTTTAGTAGGCATCGATCAAAAAACTCAATCGGTGATTTTTGAAGTCTTTCATGAACTCGCTACTGATAAAAAAATCGTGCTAGTAGTCAACCACGATTTAGGAGAATCAATTGCCCATTTTGATGATTTAATATTACTAAATCGTGAATTAATCGCCACAGGTTCACGCCAACAAGTACTCACAGAAGAAAATCTCAATCTTGCTTATGGTGGGAAAGTAATGTATTTTTCGGATGCGGCGTAAATGTGATGGGGAGATGAGGGAGATGAGGGGGATGAGGGAGAATAACTCCTAACTCCTAACTCCCAATGACTAATGACTAAGGACAAATAACAAAATATGTTAGAAGCTTTAATTGAGCCGTTACAATACGGCTTTATGCAGCGATCGCTTGTGATTGCGATTTTAGTTGGTTTGTTGTGTGCGGTGGTTGGTAGTTACTTGATGGTGCAGCGATTGGCGTTGCTGGGTGATGCAATCAGTCACTCGGTTTTGCCAGGACTAGCGATCGCTTTTATGGTGGGAGCAAATATATATATTGGGGCGTTTATTGCCGGAGTTTTGAGTACAATGGCGATCGCTTGGATTAGAGTGCGATCGCCAATTAAAGAAGATGCGGCAATGGGCATAGTTTTTTCTGCATTCTTTGCCCTTGGTATCACCTTAATTACTGTTATTCAAAAAGATAATAAAATCGACCTGAATCACTTCTTATTCGGTAATATTCTCGGCGTTACTATTGATGAAGTACGAGACACTGCTATTATTGCCGCTATTGTTTTAATAGTAGTTATTTTAATATACAAAGAACTTTTATTTTACACTTTTGATCCATTAGGCGCTCAAGCCGCAGGTTTGCCGGTTGATCGGCTTAACTTTGGATTAATGCTATTGATTGCTTTAACAATCGTCGCTAGCATGAAAGCTGTAGGTGTGATTTTAGTACTTTCACTTTTGATTACACCAGGAGCCACCGCTTATTTACTAGTGAAACGTCTCAACCAAGTAATGATTTTAGGTGCGGTAATTGGCGTAATTTCCAGTATTAGCGGTATGTATCTCAGCTACTTTTATAATCTACCTTCTGGCCCAGCAATAGTTTTGGTAGTTTCGGGATTATTTTTATTAGCATTATTATTTAGTCCCAAACATGGAGTTTTAGTCCCAAGTGTGAAACAGAAATAGATTTTTTCTATTGATTGTACAGCCCATAAGATGACTTGACTTCCCATTCTTCGCCAGTTATTTCCAAATAGAGCAAACTCCCGTACTGGGGCGGTCCTGCTGGACAATGGGCAGTTATCTGAATTAATGCTTGTGAAAAATCTACAGATAATCCTGGTCGAGTCAAAGTATATATAATAGACCACCTATAATCGTAGTCATTTAAAATTTTATCAGACTCTTTCTCTGAAACCAGAGTGATTTGAGTATTTGTAATAAATGGAGTTAATAAGGAAGGTTGATTGTTGATTGAGATCCAATTATCGTAAGTCTCTTTTTGGAGATTAGGGAAACCTACAATCCTCATTCCATGAATGAATGTCTCTGGAATCCGCAGATTTTCCCAGGAGATATCGGGCTTCAAAGAAGTTTTAGTTATCAGATAACTATTGGACATTTCACATAGAAAATCTCCTTCGGTTATTGAATGTTTGATTACAGCAGAAAAAACCTGTGATTCGTGTTGCGATCGCATAATCTCCTTTCTTGATTAAAATCTACATGTACAATTCATAATCTATGCGAATAAATGTGACAATGGGAAGAATCTAATTTTTGGACAAGGTGAGTGCGCCATAGTATATTAATAGACCTTTTTGGAAAATTTAGTTATGAAAGAAGGTTATTTTACTAATGGCAAAATTCCACCTCAGATAAAAACACGCCGAGATTTTTTAATTTACATGGCAGGCACTACTGTCACATCAATAGCTGCCGGATATCTATTTCCAACTGTCAGTCAAGGTCGTGAGTTAGACTTAGAAACCCTTTGTTCGTTACAGCACTTGCGTCTGTTATGAGGTACAATAAATTAAAATATAAATACCTTTAAATGAAATCCTACTCTGTCGATCTTCGAGAAAAAATAGTTGCAGCACATCTTCAAAAAA
>NZ_JACJSJ010000038.1 GCF_014698115.1 Nostoc sp. FACHB-973 | reverse complement strand
GCTAATAAACAAGACAGACGCCGAAATGCAGCGATTGGGCTGGACACAAGCCCAAGGTCGAGAACACTTGATGAAGTATTACGGCAAGCGCTCAAGGCTTCTGCTAACCGAAGAGGAACTCGACAACTTTCTACTGTTCTTGCAACTGACCGACACACCAGCCAATGACTAACACCCAACCCCCAACCACCAAACACAAAGACCCAACCAAAGAGCGACTGGACAGACTAGAGCGCACAGTGGACGCACTCCACCATCACCTAGTCTCCACCCTAGAGCTAACTTACACCTTAGTCGCTCAGCTAGCAGAAGCCGCAGGACGCAAGCAATCAGAGGATGCAACCTGCACCAAAGTTCTTGCTGAATTCAACATCATCAAGTCTTTAAAGCCAATTTCGGGGAGGCGGACATGAGAGAAGAAGAAATGAAAGCGGCTGTAGTGATTTTCCCGGACGCGATCGGTTACGCCAGCCCAGAACTGAATCATGCTGTTGAGCTTGCCTGCGGACAGCTACACGAGTTCGTAAATTACCTGCAACGGCTAGATCCAGAACTCAAGCGACATGAGGCGACCATTATGGCTGCTGCTATTTTGCAAGGGCTGCCCCAGCTATTTGAGAATAATCCTGCGATCATGGCTGCTGTCAAAGGTGAGTGTGAAGCATTCAGAAAAAACCGAACTTGAAACTGCGATCGCGGATGCCAAAAGCAAACACTAAAAACTGCTTGACCCGTCACCGCCTTACACAGCAAGTATTCCAACCCGTCACCTCACCCGTCACCTCACCCGTCACCGACCCGTCACCGACCCGTCACCGACCCGTCACCAATGAAAATTCAGAGCTTCATTGATTACATAAAAACACCAAGAATCGAAGTACACACTGCATCATTGATGACATCATTCTCTAGGGAAATCAATATTATTTATCAGGAGAAAGAAATGAAAAAAGCCAGAAAAAAACTGAGTGAATGTAACAGCATTCCTCAGCCAACTAAAACGTCAATTTCATTAAATTATAGCACAATTGGAGGGAGAAATGATTAGCAAAGCTCTCTCACAGCAAGGATTAGCAGTACTAAATGCTGATTATCAGCAGGTTAACCTCAAAAATAGATTCCAATCATTTAACGAATTCAAAGAGTTCATCGAAACCTCATTTATTGATGGCAGTGGCATCGATCCAAAGCTATTTAAACACTGCATCGAATTTCATGAAGACCAAGAATTTGACTATGGCGGCGAAGTTACTACCCCCATTCATGAGGCATTAAATTGGACGTTCAGCCGATTTACCCAGCAAGTCAAAGAACCAATGTATGCCGCTTTCTTGATGAACGAAGACGGCACAGTTTGGCAAGCCGTTATCTCCCTTTGGGACGAAGAGAGACAGCGACCTTACATTTACAGGGCACCCAACGACAATGGCGATCGCGTTTACCTACCTCCAGTCCCACCCTCTATCAGAAAGCGCATTGCTTCTCGCTATGGAGTAGAAGTGCCGATGGATGGCAGTTTTTGGGAATGGGTTGAAACTGCCCCTATTCCCCGGATCATCGGCGAAGGGGGCAAAAAGGGATTATCTATGCTTTCTCAAGGTTACGTCCCCCTTCCCCTCTATGGCTGTAACTGCGGTGGCAGAGAAAAATTAATCCCCGACTTGAAGCGATTCAACCAGGAAGATGCAATTTGGTTATTTGCCCTAGACCGTGACAGCAAAGAAAAAACCAGACATCGGGTTAACGCTGCCAAACGAGATTTAGGAAATGTTCTCGACAGGGATGGATTTAAGACCTACAGAGAAGATATTGTTTGGTCATCAGAAGATGGCAAAGGAGTTGATGATTTAATCGTGAACAAAGGATTTGGTGCTTTTGACTCAGCCTACAATCGAGCTATAGCGAGATTGGAGAAGCAGTTTCACCCTGGTAACGGGGTCTCATCCTCCAAGGAAGAGAAACACAAAAACCCGCCCCCTGACCAGATGGCGAAAAAAATAGCCGAAGATTACCGTGAACTCTTGGCATTCGATAACGAGAGAAAGCAATGGCGCAGATACGCGGCTGACTTTGACGGAGTTTGGTCTGACGAAACACCCGAATATACGGAAGCAATAATCTACAAAATTATCGTCAGCGAAGGCGCTTACAATTTTGGTCCCGATTATGTCACAGGCGTAGTCAAAATACTCCGCCATGAACTTGTCGAGCGCCAATGGAACCAAGTCTCACCCCGCGAATTTCTACCGTTTCTCAATGGTGTAGCAAAGATTAGCACAGGGGAACTATTGCCTCACTCACCTAAATATCGGCTGACTTGGTGCTTACCAAGAAATTATTCTGCCGATGGTGGAAGCTGGGAGAATATCAACGCATTCCTAGAACACCTTGCAGCAGGCAATGCTGATATCAAAGAATTGCTAATCTGTTACTGCAACGCCGTAATCAAGGGACGGTATGACTTACAGAAATTTCTTCACCTGATTGGATTGGGTGGAACAGGCAAGGGGACATTCACCAGATTACTGACTGAATTGATTGGCAAGCAAAACGTTTTAGTAACCAATCTCCCTATCTGGTGTACAAACCAATTTGAAGGGGCGAACGCTTTTGGTAAGCGGCTGGTGATATTCCCAGATGAAGATCCTTATAGAGGAACTATAGGCAGATTCCTCAGCTTGACTGGTGAAGACCAGGTTAGAGCCGAAGAAAAAAGACAGAAATCTTTCAACTTTGACTACGAGGGAATGACCTTAGTAGTTTCAAATTTCCCCGTTTTCAGCGGTGGTAGTAGCAGCCGAGCCAAGCGTCGAACCATTACAGTTCCTTGCAACAACCCTGTCCCCGAACATAAACGTCAACAGCTATCTACGGTATTTGAACCAGAATTAGCGGCATTCACTAACCACTTACTCTCGTTGAGTGATGACCACGTTACCGCAGTGCTGAGGGGCAAGAAAGAAATCCCAGAATGTACCTTAGAGTTCTGGAATAACCAGATGAAGGGCGATTCCGTAGCAGCATGGATCAACGACAAGGTTATTTATGATGTCAACGCTGTGACTGCGATCGGCAACGACAAAAACGAAGGTGCAAACGGCGATCAGGCTTATACCTTGTTTGGCTCTTATAATCGCCATTGCCAAGCTTCTGGCGATTCGCCCAAAAGTAGCAAGGTTTTTACCCCCGATTTAATAGAGCTTTGTCACACAATTTTGAAATGGCCGGTACAAAAACACCATACCAAGACTGGCAAGTTTATTAAGGGACTGCGGCTAAGGACTGCTTCAGATGTAGAAAATCCAACATACGATTACTTACTCATGGAGCGGGTGACGGGTGGTGACGGGTCAGGTGACGGGTCAGGTGACGGGTCAGGTGACGGGTCAGAACCCTTGCCAGATAAAGAGGTGACGGGTAGCGTTAATCTAACACTCAATTATATAGAGTCAAATTCTGAAAAGGAAGTTCACTTTTTAAACGAAAGCGAATCATCAACAGAGGAAAACGACCCCATACCCGCTGCTGAAGAGAGCAGCGCTGTCACTCGACCCCAAAAGTGCAGCTATTACAGCTTGTATGACATAAAGCCTTTCATATTTAAAGTAGAGTCAGACTTTGGCACGGTTCAGGTCAGCGCCGAACCCTACCACAAGTTCAAAACTGGTGATAGTAAAATCTGGCTCGAATTCCAGACTTTAGACGGACAAACATTAACCAAGAGCATCAAGGCAACTCCAGATAAAAAGGTGCTGCCCCGGCTCGCTAAGGAATGCGGCGTTATTCAACAGTGGGAAGCAAGGATCAGAAAAGACTTCAGTTCCAAAATTGAAAATCCAGGCTGCAAATTTAAAATTCGCAAGCTTGGCGACGATGGTTATGAATGGATTGAAAATTGCACCCTAAAATCTATTCCGAATCCACCGACTAGCACCCAGTTCATCTTTACAACGCCCAAGAACACGATTCTGACTTCTCATTTTGGGGAATTTGAGGAGATGCCATGACGGCTCTTTGCAATAACGTACAAAATCGTGGGGCGATGCCTGCTAATAAAACGCGATCGCCTTTTCGGTGCGGTGGGGCGATCGCGCTGGCAAGTAGTTTTATCTCGTTAGAGTTTCAGCGTATTCGCCCTAGCCAGTTTTGTCGTGCCGATGATTTTTAAAGATTTGTATAATTTCTTGTCTTGATAGGTTCAGTACAGATACTCAGCCGGTCAAAGGTGATTTTTGCATGAGTTCCGGTTTAACCGTGCTACGAGGTTAAACAGGTATATTTTTAATGTCAAAAATCAGGAGTATCTCTAGAATCTAGTCTTCACAATGTGTAGAGACTGTAAACCTACTTCCGAAAATACATAAAAGAAGAAGATTTACATAATTTTTAATCAGCCGTACAACGGATTTATTCACTTATTGGAAAAATCTAGTTTTATGGCTGAACCATCACTTACTGCCGTATTTGGAGCTAACGCAACTCAAACATCCACTGACCTAGTTATCAAAAAGTCCGATTTAACATCAGTCGGATTGACTCCCGGTGCCAACAACACTGCTGAATCTTTGTTGTTGGCTGTTAATTTGAAAGCTCAAGAGGCATTAACAGAAGCTGCTAGGGATACAAACATTGACCAATCTGTTACCCTCACGGACGGATTTAGCCCCAGCATTACTACTCGAAACAATGCTATCTACCTCAGAAATACTATCAGTATTGAGGTTGACAAGGAGTTGACTGGCGCTGACGTGATTGACCCGGACGATTACTAAAAAATGCAGACATTAACATTACAAGACTTGTTTGGTGTTAATGCTGTTCAAACTGCTACTGAATTGGTAATTAAAAAAACCGATTTAGTAGCAGTGGGGCTAACACCGCAAACAGACAATCGCGCTGAGCAATTACTAGTTGCAATTTTGCTAAAAGCACTAAGTGCGTTTCAAGGCTACCTAACAGATGAATCAGGTAATCTTCTCTCTGATGAAAGCGGAAATATCATTGGTTACGACAACAGAGGACTGTACGAATTGTTAGAGATGTTCCGCTGGGATGCTTACATCAAAGAACGTGAACAAAAAATTTATTTAACAGAAACAATCGTAATTCATTCTTATGCTCAAACAGATTAAAGATACGGGAACAGAAAAAACAACCCCAGACAATACAGACATTATCCCACTTCAACAAGCCGATGGTATTACACGGCATATTACAAGAGCCAACTTCCTGACAGGGGTATCTGTGGCTCAGCAATACCCTGAAGCATTCACCCATTTTCACGATGAGAGTATTGTGATTTCAGGAAATAGTTTGAGCGGTTCTGTTTCCTCTAACTACTGGTACACCCTGTTCTCACAGTCGCCTGCTGCTATCAATAATTCTTTCAAATTCAGAAAGCAACTAAAAGCAGGAAATTACACCCTTAAAATTCTTGGAATTACATCAAGCAATTATGGAATATTATCTCTTGCGATTAATGGAGTTTCTCAGTTTAGCGATGTAAACCTCTACTCTTCATCAACCGTATATAACGTAATTTTTACCAAGACAATCACCATTGCTTCCGATGGATATCACGAATTCATCTTTACTGTAGCAGCAAAGTCAGCTTCAAGTTCTGGGTATGTCGCACCCATTAGCAAATTCTGGGCTTACAAAACATGAGTCGGTACTGTGAGAATAAAAGTTCAGCTACGGTTAATATTACTTGGAGTAGTGGAGAGAAGAAACAGGTAATCTCAGAAAATCCTTATATAGATGTATCTGCTGTGACCACAGCAAGCTATACCCTTGAGTACTACTACTCTCCCATTGGAATAATTGGAGCGGGAACAAACACTAAAAGCATAGGAAGCTTTGTTTATCCGTTAACTTTAGGCAACATCAGTTATTCCAATCCCTCTGAATATGGTGGAAATAAATATTCAGATGTTAGCTACACGGATGGGTCCAATAACAGTGGGACAATTGCGGTTGTCCATAATAGTGTTTACGGACATACAGTTAGTAACTTAAGATTAATAGCTTCATCAATTCAGACCCAAGTCACAATCACTGATTCTCAAGGCAAAGTAATAGTAGTTAGTGCTGAGGGAACGGCAACATGGGAAGTTTCTTGTGACGACGATTGCCCAGCAGATAGCCACAAATGCACTCACAATAAATATCCAGGCTACTGTTGTGTGCCTTGCCAGGAAGTTGGTAATCGCCTAAAAAATATCGCTTCTAAAGTGAGGGGTTAATGGCAGAAGTTTGCAAGGACATCGACAAAGGCTTAGCGGATTTAAATGCTGCTATCAACCGACTCAACAACAGACTGGATGGATTAGAACGGAAACAGAATGAGTGCTGCAACAAGAATAATAACGACAAGAATAACAATAACAGCGAATTAGAAAAGCGACTCAAGGAGCTTGAAAAAACTCAAGAACTCCTGAAAAAAGGAATAGTTGAGTCTTTGAATAATTTCGCCGACATCGAAAATACAAACAGAGAATTTACACAAGCATTTCAGGGATTGTATGAAATGGTTACCCCATTGATGGATGCGGTCTCAACAGTTATTGGATTTTTAGGAGCAGACACAGAATAATGCCTAACTGGAACGGTGTACCAATACCAGAGCCTTCGCAAGTCAAGATACCGAATTCTATCCCGCAAAATTTTAACTGGAATTCTTACGTTTCAGATCCAACTGGTACCTTTAATAGATTCAAAGGGGCAAGAGAAGTCAATCGAGTCAACTGGAAAGGGTATCGCACTGCGGCTGCTAATACTAAAAAAGTTATTCTTTCTTCCCCCAGCAAAAGGGTTCTCAATGCTGCTATGCAGCAGGTGAGAAGTTTAAGACGAGCCAGGAGAACAGCTGAACAAACCAAGAAGGTGGCTGATGCTACAAAGAAAGCTGCTGATAACTTCAAAAAAGTACAAGACCTTTTGTTTAAAAAATTGCCTGGTAGCGACCAATTTGATAAAGCTGCCAGGATTGGGGGTATCCTTGGAATTTTGGCTGCAATCGGAACAGTAGCACTACTCAAACTTCAAGAATTTATCAGTGATAGAACCTTTGACAACCTAGATGCTCTTAGTAACGACCTTACAAAGACGAACACAATAGCAACAGATAACGGACGGAAATTAAAACAAATTCAATCAAAGATTGATAAATTTGACCGGGAATTAGATGCAAATGCCAAAGACTATGCACGGTTAAATAAACAAACGGAGACTATTGGACAGCAAGTCACCGCTGCTAAAAAACAAGCCAATGACGCTCTTTATGAAACTCGTGAAGGGCGAAAAATAGTAACTGGGCTGGCTGAATCAGCCCGGAAGTTGGCTAATGATACTTTATATGAATTTCGTCAAAACAAGGCATCGGTTGAAGCCAAAATCACAGAGCAACGCCTAAGTTTTGATACCAAAATTCAATCTATTAATGCTCAAATATCGAAATTTAATAATAGTATTGGAGACAGTTTTCAAAGGTCTGTAAACGCGGCAATTTCCAAATTGCAATCAGACCTGGCAGCAGCGCGATCGCAAATCGCCACGATCAAACCGGCTGCTCCTGTAGACACAGCATCTATTACCGCGAATGCTGTCGCTGCTGCTAAAGCTGAGGTCAATGGACTCAAGAGCATTATTTCTGGGTTAACTACGCAAATAAATGCAGCAACGCAGCTTGGAAGCACTGCCATTAGTAGCGTTGGAAATCTTGCTCAAGGGGTATCAAGTGCCAATACCACAGCTAATCAAGCCCTTAATGAAGTCAAAAGCAGTGCTGCAAAGAACCTCGGCACGATGCAACAGCAATTAGATGCAAAGTTTAATGAAGTTGTCGCGCAGAATGCTAAGGATTTAAAAATACGTGACTTAAGTCAATCCAATCTTTCCAAGGAATTCGATCAGAAGCTTGCTGACTTTGAACGCTTAAATAAACTGACCGGAGACGAACGTTATCAAGCGCTGATTGAAGATAACAGGAGAACACTGGGTGGTGTGGACTTAAAGTTATCAAAGTTGTCCCAGGAATTTGATAAACATTTTGAAGATTTTAAACAGCAAAGTACAAAAAGTTCTGAGCAGCTTTATGAAGAATTTATTGCTAAGAATAAAGCTGATTTATCTTCAGTAAAGTCAGAAGTTATTGCCGTACAGAAAGAAATTCAAGGTAGTAAAGCAGACATCACGCAAATTGATACGAAGTTAAAGGAACAAGCAAAAGTGAATGAGCAAGCTCTACCAAAGCTAGACCAAATACTTGATAAACTCCCCTTCATTCCGGCATTAGCAGCAGCGGCAATCAGGCCGGATATTCCGACAATTCCCCAAATTGAGCAAGCAGCCGCAACTGGAACATGTCGAACCACCCAGCCGGGGGGATGTATGAGAAGGGCATTAGATGATAATGCAACTAATATCATAAACAACAACAACACTAACGCAGCCAATCTTTTGAATGCTTACAACGCAGGTGCTAACACTGCGTTGCTGCAAGGGCAAGCAACAATTTTAGAAAGACTTGGCGCTCAACTTCCTGGAGGTATTGGAGGGAAGCTAACGCGTTTTAGTCAATGGTTACAGCTTGATAGAGCGTTAAATATTTTGATTTTTGCCGCGACTGTACACAATGCTTTAATGTTATCTAATGACATAGGACAAACTTTGCTTGGAGCGCTTAACAATGTTCTTCAATTAATAGGATTGAAGGGTGATAACGGAGAGGCTTTTGATATTGGTTCTGTAATTAGCAGCTCCATTGAAGATTTAATCAAGGGTGCAATTGGAGCCGATAATTACACCGCATTAACAACGGCATGGGCTAAGGCTAACCGAATATATCAGGCGACAACTAACGCGTTAAATGCTTTTCAGGGGCTAGCTAGTTCCATACTTACTGGATTAGAGATGACAGCGGGCAAGGTTGCCAAAATTGGAAACGCACTCAGAAAATCTGGAGAAGTTTTAGAAAGCGCTTATGGCTGGATGAATCCCCAGCCAAAATTTAATCGTGTTACTCAATTTTTAGAAAATTTACAGAATGGAGCATCAACAATTCAACAAGTGACTCAAGCCCCATTAGACATTATCAACGCAACAACGGAATTAACTAACGCAACGACGGAATTAACTAATGCAATTAAAGATGATTCAACACCAGCTAACAAGGGTAAGGAATCGCCTGAGCCAGAACAATTAAAGGCAGACGAAGTAACAGCTAAAGTTGCAAGCGCTGGGCTAGAAATGATTGATTTGGACTTGGAGGCAGATGAATAATTATGCCTTTACCAGAAAATTTTAATGAATGGGAACATCTCCAGGACACTGTAAGACGTTGGCATAACAAGGCAGTAAATAAGTATTTTAACAAAACACCCGCTGATAGCTTGGAAACTCCAAAATCTTCTTTGAGGGTAGCTTGCACCATGAAAGATGGTGATACTTCAACTATGACCATGATGAGGATGTGGTTATTTGAAGTTACAGCAGGAAGATTGCAATCAGTACAAGCTCCAATTTATGGTATTCCTGTTACCGAACATCAAAGAAATGTTGAATTTAAGCCACAAGTGAAGCTTTATTTCAAAGAGAGATTGTCTCCAACTGAAACGGATAGATTAAATCCTGCCACTGGTGAAATTACATTTCGTTTAATGAATGAAACTGGACAAAGTTATACCAGAGCTAAAGCCGAAGCGATGGCAAGGGATATAAAACGAGAATTTGGTAATCCTATCTTTGTCTGGGATAAGGGAATTTATTATTACTACTACCGCGACTTTGAAAGAGGGTACGATCTGCGATTATTGGTTAGATCAAAAGCCGAGGGTGAACGCATAGCTAAGGCAGTTTTGGCCATCCAGGGACACCCATTTAGTGACGATTTCTCGGATTTTCAAACAAACACAAGAACTTACTCCATGAATCCAGGAAATCAAACTATTTATGGACAATCAGTCAAAAAGCCAGTTAAACGTCCCGCCGTAGAAGTTCGGTTTCGTTACGCCCAACTTTTTTTACATGGTCGGATAAAGGTCATTAACCTGGTTGCGACACCAGAGGCAGCCTTAAAACAGGTAATTGAGCGATTGTCTGTCATCTAAAAAATTTCTGTGGACAACTATAGTAGTCGATGGTAAATAAATGCCTAAAAAGCAGTGCTAGAAAGGATTGTATCAACCGAGTCATTTGAGGTACTGATGGCTAAAAGATTTAACAATTTGAAAGCTGCTTTAAAATTACTTCGCCCACTCAGCGGAACTGGCGACGCCGTTGACTTGGCAGACACCTCAGCACTAGGGTTTTTCCAGGCTGTACAAGCAGGTAAAAAGGCAGTTGAGTATGGAGACAGGCCGGAAGGCAGTGAGCCAGGACAACTTTTGCTTTACTCTCTGATTCCGTTTGCTACCCCAGTTAACACGGCTCCAAAGGTAATAACCTATCTTTCCAAACGAGCTGAAACTGGTTTTACTGCTGCTGGTATTGTTGCTGCGGATGCAAACATTTCAAAAACACCAGCAGATGTTGCCGCAGCAGTTGAATTAGTTGGGTTTGTTGCAGCTAAAGCTACTATTCGCATTGCTGGAACGACAACAACCACAAAAACCAGTAAGTTGACTGGACAAAAATATAAAACCAAAGGTGGAAGCTCTTATAGCTATCCCATCGGTTTTGGCGTTGGGGAAACGGCTAAAGGCTTCAAAGATGTTAAGGGAGCTATTACGACCAAAGTAATAGCCAATGATAACAGATCTGTTTCATTTACCCCAGAAATTTACCGCTAATGATTGAAGGAATTATAGGGGTAGAAATTCCCCTATATCCTCAGATGACTGAGGATGAAATTACACTAAGGCTAGAGCAAGAAGAAGCCGCACAACTAGGACTTACATGCTTTTTGAAAGGGCAAATAACGTTAGAAGAATACATGGATATTCTTGAGATGTGCGAAGTTGATATGGATGCTTATTGTTTAAATCTTGAACAAAACTTGAGTGATGTGGGACTGATAATTGTGTGACCGGAATTAATGATTCTCTCAACTGGGATTTGGTGCAAAGGCAAACTTATATAGCAACTCCTGGACCTGAAACTAGTTATATTCCTATTCCCCCTATCTCCATTATTTGCGATAGCTATCTGATGATGTTCGGGTTTCGCAATGATGAAGCCAAGTCTAATTGGCGATTTGCTGCTAGAGTTCACATGAAATTATTAACGCTGCCATCATCTACGTCTGAATTCATGGCAAGTGTGAACGCTTTTAGTCAAGGATGTGGATTGAGAGAACTCACTTTAATTAAATTCCCCAACTTAGGACTACTGCCTTTTGTCGCAGAAATTATAATTCCTAAATGGCACAGACAGATGTATGTCGAAGCCTGGAAATATTCAGGTGATGAAGTTGATGCGAATACTCAATCGTTAGGTTTTATTCAATCACAGTTAAATCAAGTTGAATCTAAAATTGATGCCCTTTAAACAATGAAAATCGATGTTAACAATGCTCTAACTATTATTATTGGACTACTAACGGTAGTGGGAGCTATTTACAGATTAGCTCAAATTGAAGCTAATATTAACAGTAAGATTGACAAGGTAGAAAATAGATTGCTATCGGCTGTCGATCATCTGAAAGATAATTTCGTGGATCGGCTTTACAAAGTAGAGAAAAAATTGGATGTTCATCTAGTCGAATACAAAGAAAAGAAGCTCTTTGTAGAATATCGGCTCAGTGGTCTCGAATCGCTTATTAAACACAAATTTGATCGGCTGGCAAACTGGGTCAAGCAGATTGTTGGATTTTTAAATAAAAATTCTGGGTTTCAAATCCGAGACGACAAGTTTTAGTCACTGGGGATTCACTCTAGTAATTTACTTTCCTCATTCATATTCCACTCGATCGCTTACAGGCTTTAAATCCTGCTTCCACATTGCTTTGCACTCAGGGCAGTTTGCAGATTGAGATGATGCATGAGTGTAAATGACTCTTTCCCCGCATACCGATACTAGAATCGCTTTTCCTCCCCAGTTCCCAGGAACGTAGTGAACTATTTTTTCTGCCATTGGTCAAAATCTCCATTTTGTCACTTAGACGGCTCTAGCTCCATGTAATGCGTTGGCGATAAATAAATAGCTGGGATACCTTCTTCTACTTGGCGATAATCGATTATGCTCCATTCCATATCTATTATCCAAAAATGGATTGCCTCAAATGGATCGCCGTCAACTTCAGCGATAATTTCCAAAGCGTCCACCCATTCGTCTGATTCTTCCTCTTGGGCTGGGGTCATTTCAAGATATTCAATTTTGTAAAGCGGATATTCTCGATCAGACATAATTCCTAATTTCTCATTTGATTCTTTTTAAATTAGCGAAATGCTCAGTTTTACGCACACCATCGGCATACTTAACTAAACAATAAGGTGCGTTTGCTGTGGTGTGTTCAATTATTGTGCAGGGTTGACCCGTCTTCTCGTTTAGATACATAATTCCCTTTTCGTCACTTCACGACCGTGCTAGTTTGTAATCGGCAGCCAGCACCTTTATTAAATTATGTGCGAACAGATGGCTGCTACCAACCTTTAAATTAAATTGAATAGCTCCTCTTTGATAAGCTAGAATGCCGTGTAACACGGCATTTTTCTATGAACAACAAATATAAAAATTCAACGACTTGGGCAGGTAGCTCCTGGCGCAATGGAGCGACTAAAGTAATCCGCGTTCCCATCGCCTTAGAAGAGAAAATCATGGTTTACGCCAGGGCGCTGGATGAAGAAAATGCCATGTTACACGGCATTTCAGCAGATTTGATTTTCAACGCGATTGCCAATTACATTGAAATGCGGCGACAGAACCTGCACCCAAACCAGCATTCCAAAGGCAAAGGACTGGATACGCGATCGCGCACTTGGGACGAGTTGCGGCGATTCCAAAAGTGGATCAAAGAAAATCAGTAAAACTTATGATTTGCAAGGCGATCGCGCTTTGTCTGGTCACGATTTGGTCAGTAAAAACGATTCAACCCCGTAGTTGTAAACTACAGGGTTGAGGTATGGCAAGTGCCAGGAACCAGACTTGAACTGGTGACACGAGGATTTTCAGTCCTCTGCTCTACCGACTGAGCTATCCCGGCTGGGGCTTTTATTTGAGCCACGATTAATAAATGTAGCAAAGATAAAACGAATTTGCAATAGGTTGTAGAAAAATATTTATGCTGCTTTCAAGGTCAACCTAAACCAGATGAAAACAGCTAGAAAGAGTAGAAACTGGATAAGGACAATACTCGGACCAGAAGCCAGGTTGAAAAGACCTGACACAATGATGCCAGTAATGCTGCTAATGGAACCGACTATCACCGACATGACTAGAAAACGGCTAAAGTGGTGACTCATGAGTTTGGCGGTGGAGGCGGGAATCACCAAAAAGGCATTTACCAGTAAAACGCCAACAGCTTTAATCGCTACAGCAACGGCGAGTGAAAGCAAGACCACAAAGGCATAGCGGTACAATTGCACAGGAACACCTTGAACTTGTGCCACATCCGGGTTAAGTGTCAATAAAATTTGCTGTTGTAAAGTTGATAGTAAAAATATGCAACTTCCCACAAGTATCAGCAGGGTCAAAATCAAATCTGTGGTATCAAGCGCCAGAATGTCGCCAAACAGCACTGCCATCAAGTTGCCACGGTATCCTTTAATTAAGCTAGTGAGAATCAGTCCGATCGCTAATGCTCCAGATAGCACTATACTAAGTACGCTATCGCTGGCTAAGTCGGTTTTGTCGATACAGTAGAGGACAATAACGCCAAAAACTAAGGTAAAAGGTAACAGCATCCAAGTAGGATTTACCTGTAACAGCACACCTAATGCCACACCTACCAATGCTGCATGACCAACGGCGTGACTGAAAAAAGACAGCTGGCGCAAGGTGACAAAACTACCCAATATGCCGCCAAGTATTCCCATCAACACAGCTTCTGCGATCGCCCGCTGCATAAAGGGATATTGTAATAAGCTTACCAAATCATTACTATTGGCGATCGCAAGCCTTGCTATCTGAAAGTTATTCAAGAAATCCATACTTAGTATTTGAAGTTGAAAGTCTGCAATTTATTAGCTATGCTGTATCAATAAAGACAGATTTTCGTCAATTATGAACATAGCCAAACTAATCTTACTTGCCTGTCCTGCCCTTCTGGCATCCATGTTACTGCTAGCCAATCCCGCACACGCATCAAATCTGAAATTTGTAGATGCTACACAGATAATCACAGTAGCATCTACACAACAAATTTCCGATTTAGCAACGCCAAAATTAATTCAAAAATCCAATCCGATTATCGAGCAACTTGGTTGCAATTGTGCTAAGTGTTTTGAAGCACAGTTTCAGTCACTACAAGGCAAGCTGCCATCAGTTGATTTTTAATAAAGTTAGGATTTTTGAAAAGAAATAGGGGCAAAGTATTCCTTTGCCCCTATTTCTTTTCATAAACCACTGGAAAAATAATTACTCTTAACTAGACCGGGTTTTTAATCTAGTCCAAAGCAAACTTAACACTTCATTAGTTAGAACCCTTGTAGAATAAGGGTTAACGGAGAGATAGGGATTTGAACCCTAGAATACGTTTCCGCATTACAGCATTTCCAGTGCTGCGCCTTAAACCACTCGGCCATCTCTCCAGATGCCACGAATAACAATCTTACTATGAAAGTCAAAAAAATGCAAAGATAAAAAAAGATTTTTAGGTTAATCTCAAAATTCAAGTTTTAAAACCCAAATCCAGATGTCCCTTAGATATACAATTCGAGTTCGCGATCGCGCCACTGGCAAAACATACACCCTACAAGTACCAGAAGACCGCTACATCCTGCACACTGCCGAAAAACAAGGCGTAGAACTGCCGTTTTCCTGCCGTAATGGGGCTTGTACTACTTGTGCTGTGAGAGTGTTGTCGGGAGAAATTTATCAACCAGAGGCGATCGGATTGTCGCCAGATTTACGTCGGCAAGGTTATGCCTTGTTGTGTGTGAGTTACCCCCGTTCTGACCTGGAGGTGGAAACACAAGACGAAGATGAAGTTTATGAACTCCAGTTTGGACGGTATTTTGGTAGGGGGAGAGTTAAAGCGGGTTTACCCTTAGATGAGGAATAGGAGTTGTCTCACGCAGAGGCGCCCAGGCGCAGAGGAGCAAAAAACTACTTTGATGGCGTGTCTTGGCATCTGGGCAAGAAAAATAGCTATTTTGGTTTGTGTATTTCTTTTGGTGAGTTGCCAAGGTAAAAATCAGCTGCCAAACAACCAGGCGCAGGTGAAGGTAGCGCGGGTAGTTAGTGGCCAAAGTTTGGAAGTCTTAGGCATGGCCGAACAGCCAAATTTAATTTCTCAGGTGCGGTTAGTGGGAATTGATGCACCAGATTTGCGACAGCGGCCTTGGGGTGAACAAGCAAAAGAACAGTTAGAGAATCTAATTGGTGGTGCAGAACAATCAGTAACGCTGGAGTTTGATTTAGAAGCAAAAGACAAAATTGGGCGAACCCTAGCTTATGTATGGAAAAATAAGGTTTTGTTGAATGAAGAATTAGTTAAACAAGGGAATGCATTGTTTGTTGGGCGATCGCCTAACCACAAATATGACCAACGTTTAGAACGTGCCCAACAATGGGCTAGACTCATGGGGCAAGGAATTTGGAACCCAGAAAAACCCATGCGCCTCACTCCCGCTGAGTTTCGCCGTCAAAATCTTTAAAGGAGTGGGGAAATGAGGGAGATGAGGGAGATGAGGGAGCAGGGGAGGCAGGGGAGGCAGGGGAGGCAGGGGGAGAAATAACCAATGACAAATGACAAATGACCAATGACAAATAACAAATGACAAATCTACAAATTTTTCTAGATATTGCTACAGAAGCAGCATTGGCTGGTGGCGCTATACTGCAAGGCTATTTGGGTAAGTTAGAAGATGCAATTATTGAAAAAGGACGCCCTGGTGATTTAGTCACCGTTGCTGATAAAGCCTCAGAAGAGTTGATTTTGGAAATTTTGCGTCGCCATTTTCCCCAACATTCTATCCTCGCTGAAGAATCAGGAAAATTAGGCGATGGAGAAAATGAATATCTCTGGGCAATAGATCCTTTAGATGGCACAACTAACTACGCCCATCAATACCCATTCTTTGCCGTTTCCATTGGGCTGTTAATTAATGGCGTTCCACAAGTTGGTGTCATTTATGACCCATTTCACAATGAGCTATTTCGTGCTGCTGCTGGTTTGGGAGCAACACGCAACCGTCGCCCCATCGCAGTTTCCACAACCTCAGAACTAAACAAGAGCCTGCTGGTAAGTGGATTTGCTTACGATCGCCGTGAAACCTCTGATAACAATTATGCAGAATTTTGTCACCTCACCCATCTGACTCAGGGAGTTAGACGCAGCGGTTCTGCATCCCTCGATTTAGCATATGTTGCTTGTGGACGCGTCGATGGTTACTGGGAACGGGGACTTTCCCCTTGGGATATTGCCGCTGGGATCATTTTGGTACAAGAAGCAGGGGGCAAAGTTACCGCCTACGATGGCACTCCCTTAAAAATCGAATCAGGTAGAATTCTTGCCACCAACAGTTATATTCACGACACCGTGAGTAGTGAACTTGTAAAAGTTCCGCCCTTGTCAGCGTGGAAATGAGGGGAGTGGGGAGTGGGGAGGCAGGGGAGGCAGGGGAGCAGGGGAGAGTTCAATGTGCCTTGTTCTTTCCCCTCTGCCCCTCTGCCCCTCTGCCTCTTCCAATGCCCAATGCCCAATGACAAATGACAAAAGACAAATGATAATTTGCTACTGACGGATCACCGATGGAGCGAAGTAAACTAGAAAAAATCTAATTGCTCCTTTGGTGCAAACTGCTATATGTCTTTCAAAATAGATCGTGGACTATTTAGATATGATTTCATAGATCATCACGCAGTATTGTGCGTTCCAGTTGATGCGGATGCCAAAGATATTCGCAAACGCTATCTTCAAATCGCCCGGCGTTTACATCCAGATAGTAGTATTACTGAAAGTCCTGAGCAAAAACAGCTAGGTAATGAATTATTATCAAAGTTGGTTAACCCAGCTTACGAAAAACTTGCTAACGAACGTACTCGGACGGAATATCTTGTGATTTTGTCGCAAATGGGTAAGCGTCTGGTACAAGAATCTACTTCGGTGACTTTAAACACAGAATTAGGTAGACAGTTAGCTAGTACTGGCAATATCGATCATTTTTATAAAAGTGCGATCGCTAAACTTGCCCAAACCCAATATGATTCTTTAGAGCAAGCCCTACAAGTCATTGCCCAAATTAGTGAATTGAATTTAGTCTATTTAATGCGGAGTGCAGTTAAAACATCCCCAGCGGCACCACCAACTGCTCAACCCCAAGTTAATTCAGGTACACCTAAGCCAGATACAGCAAAACAGACACCACCACCAGCACCACCAAAAGAAGACTCGGTTGTAGAACAGTATGTTCGTCGCGCTCAATCTTTGATCGAGAAAAACCAATTTGCCCAAGCCAAGGTAGAGTTGCAGGAAGCCCTGAAGCTAGAACCGAAAAATAGTCACTGCCATAGCTTGATTGGAATGGTGTATTTGAAGCAAAATCAGCTCAAAATGGCAAAAATCCACTTCGAGAACGCTCTGAAATTAGATCCCAATGACCAAATGGCGTTGCAATGGAAACCTAAAATAGATAAAGTTTTAGGGCAACAACCTACCGATCATAAGGTGACTTCATCTCCCAATCATGGAGATAAGCAACCAGATAAATCTGGTAATGGTGGTTTGTTCGGTGGTTTGTTTGGTGGGAAGAAAAAATAATGGTGTATCAACCAGCAGCGGGAGCCAGGGATTTATTACCCTTAGATGTGGCGAAAAAACGCTGGATTGAAGATAGGTTACAACAGGTGTTTCATCGTTGGGGATATCACAGGATTATTACCTCAACTTTAGAACGGATGGATACCTTGATGGCAGGGGAAGCAATCCAGCGCCAGATGGTGATTCAACTACAAAATAGCGAAGACGATGAGTTAGGGCTACGTCCAGAATTAACAGCATCCATTGCTCGCACTGTCGTCACTCGCATGGCAGATGTAACTTATCCCCAACGGCTGTACTACAATGCCAACGTATTTCGCCGCACTTGGGAAAGTAGGCATAATCGCCAGCAGGAGTTTTATCAAGCTGGAGTCGAGTTATTAGGTGCTGGTGGATTGCTAGCAAATGCAGAGGTACTGTTATTGGTAGCAGATTGTCTGGCTGCACTGGGTTTGCGCCAATGGCATTTAATTTTGGGTGAAGCGGGAATTACCCGATCGCTCCTGAATGCCTTTGGTGCTAATCTACAGGATAAAGTTCGCACTGCGATCGCTCATCTTGACCGCATTACTATAGATACTTTACCTCTGAGTGACGAACTACGCGATCGCGCCCGAATCATGATGGATTTGCGCGGGCCAAGTGCTGAAGTGTTGCAAAAAGTCAGTAGCTTGGATTTAGATGAACAAGGGCAACAGGCAGTTAATAACCTCAAATCTCTAGTAGAATTACTGGAATCAGAGAAAAAATTCTCCTTAATCCTTGATCTGAGCCTCATCCAGACCATAGACTACTACACTGGCATTGTGTTTGAAGTTGTTAATGATACCGAGTCCCAAGCTCGAATTTTAGGTCAGGGTGGCCGCTACGACCAGCTTTTGGGTCTATATCATCCCCAAGGAGAAAACATCCCCGGAATTGGTTTTGTACTTAACATCGAAGATTTATACCAAGTTTTATTATCAACTGGGCAATTACCGCAAGCAACCCCAGCTAGCAACTGGTTGGTAGTACCAGAGACGCCGAGTGCTGACGCTTCTGCCTTCGCCTACGCGCAAAAACTCCGAGATTCGACTCATTTGGTGCGGGTGGAAATGGATTTGCTCAGAAGGGATGCAGACGCTATCCGCCAATATGCACGCGATCGCGGTATTGCTCAAATTGCCTGGATCAAAGCTGACGGCTCACCCAAAATTGAATCATTGCGTTAAGTGAATTGGGCATTGGGAGGTGTGGGAGGTGAGGAAGGTTAGGAAGGTGAGGAAGGTTAGGAAGGTCAGGAAGCTTTTTTCTAATCCCCCCACACTCCCCCATCCTCCCCTGACAGGTGTAGGTTTTTTACAAGGGTGCGAGTATTCAGTCTCTTTGGTCAGAAAATAAAAGTAGAAACCGGGTTTGGATGAGACTCAAATGCTAAAAAATGAGTAGGCTGATACAGTGGACGACGCATAGTATCAGAGAAGATGCCACATCTGTCGATACCGCAAGTGGTGGGGCTGGCGACATGGAGTTTTGGCATGGTAATGACCAAATCAAGTAGCTTGAGTAAAGTATCACAATTGATCGCCAGAGTGAATCAAGAAAAAGCCTCGTCGGTACGTCAAAGGTTAAGGGAATGGTATCAGGAGGCAGAAGCGAAAAAAGGGCTTCATCGTCGCAGTCTGGATGTTAGCGGTTGTTTTACACCATTGCTGATGTGGGTTTTAAGTTTGCTGCCACCAAACACCAAACAAATTGCCTTGGCACTAGAGGCAACGACTATTGGTAATAGCGATCGCTGTTTCCACACTTTGGATGGTTATGCTTGGGGGCGAGGCTGAAAATTTATCCTCTCCCCCTAGCCTAGAACAACTTCCATCTCGACATATCGTATTTTCTCGACCTTTCAACCTTCATCCTCCACGCCAGATTTCTTGTTTTCTGTTGGGATTACTGACTCTGTGCGCTGATTTACTCAATCATATTCCTATTCATCTTCATCGCTGGAGTTCTTTCCCCCATACTCCTGTTGATGACTTCTATTACTTTAACTCCTCCTAAATTGTAAAAAACCTACACCTGTCAGGGGAGGGGCTGGGGGTGGGGTGTTAGGGGACTTTTGCAAGAGATTCCATGAGCTGCGTTCACAAGGAACAATGAAAATTTCTTTTCCCTACTCCCCACTCCCCACTCCCAACTCCCTATTTTCAAGGCAGGTCTAATGGAATATTTTTTTCGTTGGAAGTCCCTAATATTGGCAGAAATTTCAGCCATCAACCCGATCGCAACTACCAGCTGCAATGAAGGCTACTTCTTAATCAAAATCTGTGGGTAAATCTGGTTGGCGATAATGTTGAAAAAGTCGGGTGATTTGTGCTGGCGTCACGCGTCCAATAGAAAGTTCTGGTAACGCATCTTCACGAAAAAAATCTACTGCTTCAGTTTCAATACTTGATGATGGAGAACCACCGATTATTTCACAGTGAAAAAATAGCTTGTAGACATAAAACGGAAACGGTGGATGTCCTTGTTTATCTCTGTCATAAACTGCTAATAATTTAGTGGCGCGTGCCTGATATCCAGATTCTTCATATACTTCTTTGACGACTACCTCACTGGGAGACTCGCCAACATCTGCCCATCCACCGGGTAAAGTCCAAAAACCATCGGATCTTTCTTTGACTAATAATATAGTATCGTCTCTAAAAATTGCTGCCCGCACATCAACTTTGGGAGTTGCATATCCTACTTCACGGCTAAATAAATCAAGGACATAGCTGTGTTCGACATTTGAGTAAGTCGCCATAATTTCTGTGGCGATCGCTCTTAATTGTTTATAGCGTTCGATATCATAAACGCCTTCAGAATAGGTGAGACCATTTTGGGCGATCGCTTGTAACTTTTGCGCCCATTCCAGCCATTTTTGTTCCATATTTAGGGATTGGGTACTGGGGCATGGGGCATGGGGCATTGGGCATGGGGCATGGGACATGGGGCATTGTTTATTTCCCCCATCTCCCCATTCCCCACTCCCTACTCCCTACTCCCCATTCTCTAATTACGCATCATCTAAAGCTGCGATACCAGGTAAAACCTTACCTTCAAGTAATTCCAAGCTAGCGCCGCCGCCGGTGGAGATGTGGCTCATTTGATCGGCTAAACCGACTTTTTCCACAGCCGCCACCGAGTCGCCACCGCCGATAATGGTGGTTGTGCCAGTTTTGCTAATTTCGGCGAGGGTATGAGCGATCGCTTCTGTACCTACCGCAAACTTATCAAACTCAAACACACCCATCGGCCCGTTCCAAATTACCGTTTTGGTATCTGCAAGAGCTTCTTGAAAAACTTTTACTGAGTCTGGGCCAATATCCAAACCCATACCATCATCAGGGATATTTTCAATGCTGACAGTTGTCGCATTCGCATCGGGAGCAAATTTATCTGCCGAGACGATATCTGTGGGTAACAGGAAGGTAACACCACGTTCCTTTGCCTTCGCTTCCAAAGACTTCGCCAGTTCTAGCTTGTCTTCTTCCACCAACGACTTACCAACATTCAAACCACGGGCTTTGTAGAAGGTAAAAATCATCCCACCGCCGATGATCAGCTTGTCGCACTTCTCCAGCAGCGTTTCAATCACACCAATTTTACTGGAAACCTTGGAACCACCAATAATTGCAGCCAAAGGACGCTGGGGATTTTCAATAGCGTTTTGGAGATATTCCAATTCCTTCTCAACCAAATATCCAGCCACAGAAGGACTCAGATATTTAGTCACACCTTCAGTAGAAGCATGGGCGCGGTGTGCAGTACCAAAAGCATCATTTACATAAAAATCAGCATTGGCTGCCAATTTTTGGGCAAATTCTGGGTCATTTTTCTCTTCTTCTGGGTAGAAGCGGACATTTTCTAGTAAAAGCACTTGCCCATTTTCCAGCGCCGCCACCTTGGCTGCAACTTCATCGCCAATGGAGTCATCAGTTTTGACAACTTCTTGCCCCAACAACTCAGAGAGGCGCTTAGCCACGGGTGTCAGGCGCAATTTGTCATCCACACCCTTGGGACGCCCAAAATGGCTTGCGAGAATGACCTTAGCTCCCTTTTGGGTCAAATCTTTGATGGTTGGCAGAGCAGCGCGAATGCGAGTATCGTCTGTGATATTGCCTTGATCGTCCACAGGCACGTTAAAATCAACCCGCACCAAGGCGCGTTTTCCAGAGATATCAGCCGCAGATAAACTTGCTAAACTTTTTTTGGACACAGCAAACTCTCCTGATTGCCTTTTTGTTATTGTTTTGAAAGTAGAACCATCCAGATTTTACCGGAGTCAGGGGTGCCCAGGTGATAGAGATGTTTAAGACAGTACTATTTCCAATCGATCAAAGCCGGGAAACACGGGAAGCTGCTGACGTAGTTACCAACATCGTCCAAAAGTACGGCAGTCGCTTAGTGCTGCTGTCTGTGGTAGAAGAACCGCCCCCAGATGCACCTAGTGGAGATCCAATGGTGTCACCAGAGGTAGTTGCCAAATTGCTCCAAAGTGCCCAATCTTTATTTTCTGGACAAGGAATTCAATCTGAAGTTCTGGAAAAGCAAGGCAAACCAGCTTTTACCATCTGCGATGTCGCTGATGAAATCGGAGCAGATTTAATCATCATGGGTTGTCGGGGGCTAGGCTTGACTGAAGAGGGAGCAACTGATAGTGTCACGACTCGCGTGATTAACCTTGCGCCTTGTCCAGTGTTGATTGTGCCGTAAAAACCTGTAGCGTGCGTTAACACAGTTTAACGCACTGCCCAAAATTTCTTGAAATTATTGTTTTCTTGTCTTGACTGATTTTTAAGTCAAAAATAAATTTTTTCGTTTTGTATTCCAATTGTTAGAAACAAAAATAAATTGTCAGTTGGAAATACTGGCATCGAGGGTTATTTCTCGTTTTTCTTGCTCTGAGCGATCGCCCTTTTGAATTTCACAAAAATTGATTCGCCGAACGTCACAGCAAGACTTTCAACATTGTCAGCTTGATGAAATGTGAATGATAATATTTTCACGTTCTACTTGACAATTCTAGAAATTTGATATGAATATTAACACTCGTTTACAGATGATTTTAACTGATACATCTATTGATACAGTATTACCTGCGATCGCTCAACTAAATTTACCCAACTGGTGGTTAGCCGGAGGTGCAGTCAGAAACACAGTTTGGCGTTCAATTTTTGGCGAACATTGCGGCTTAGGTATTAAAGATTTTGATATTGCATTTTTTGATATAGAAGGAAATCGTTCCCAGGAACTAGCAGCAAAGGCAAATCTCACAGAACAATTCCCTCATGAGCAATTTGATGTCAAAAATCAAGCTAGTTTTGCTCGTTGGCGTCTTGGTGCCAGACCCTACACCAGTACAGAAGATGGTATTACAGATTGGTTACATACTGCTACTGCTGTAGGAGTTCGACTAGACACACAAGGCCAATGGCAATTTTTCACTCCCTACGGGTTAGATGACCTGTTTGCTGGCATTATTCGACCGACACCAGCACATACTCATAACATTGATGCCCACAATAAGGCCTCTGGGTTTTTGTCAAAATGTCCTTATTTGCGGTTGGCGTAAAAGTTACGGCGTTGGTGACCACATGTAGAGACGTTGCAATGCAACGTCTCTCAATTTTTTGGTACGGAATCACAATGTTAATAATTTTCTACGTGTTGGGAATAATTAAAATAGAACCCCTCTTTCGGGACAGAACGGGGGGTGATGCAAATTTTATAACTTTATAATCAAAAATCAATGCCAAATCGAACTGGATATCAAATCAACTCGACTCTCCACGAAGGAATTCAAACTGTTATTTATCAAACACAAAAACCAAATACACAACAGCAAGTTATTATCAAGCTGCTTAAAAATGAATATCCTACCCTCGAAGCTTTTACTCGGCTGAAAAATGAGTATCAAATTCAGCAAAGTTTAGACCATCCGAATATAGTTAAAGCCATCAGTTTAGAAACCTTTGATAATCGTGTAGGACTGTTATTAGAAGACTTTGGTGGTCAGTCTTTAGCCCAACTTTTACAAACAGAAAAAATTGATTTAATTAACCATTTAAAAATTGCTATTCAACTGACTAAAGCTTTAGATTATTTACATAAAAACCAGATTATTCATAAAGATATCAAACCTAGTAACATCATCATTAACTCCCAGACGGGTATTGTTAAACTCACTGATTTTGGCATAGCTTCCCGCCTAAATAAGGAAAATCCCCAATTTACTAACCCTAACTCCGTTGAAGGCACACTTGCCTATATGTCTCCTGAACAAACTGGGAGAATGAATCGTATTATCGATTATCGCACTGACTTTTATTCTTTTGGTGTGACTTTATATGAAATGCTCACCGATAAAACACCATTTTTTAACCAAGATCCCCTAGAAATAGTTTATAGTCACATTGCTATTCAACCAATAACTCCGCAATCATTAAATCCGAATATTCCTAGCGCCATCTCCGAAATTGTCATGAAGCTGATGGCAAAAAATGCCGAAGACAGATATCAAAGTGCTACAGGGTTATTAGCAGACTTAGAATTATGTCTCAAGCAGTTAGAAACTCAAGGTATAATTACTAATTTTGTTCCAGGTCGTTTAGATGTTTTAAGCCAGTTATTAATTCCCCAAAAATTATATGGTCGTGAGCAACAAGTTAATGAACTCTTAGCAGCATTTGAGCGCGTTACTGACCCCAGTGTAAAGGGGGTAGAAATTATGCTAGTTTCTGGTTATTCTGGCATCGGTAAATCAGTTTTAGTCAACGAAGTTAATAAACCCATTACTCGCAGACAGGGTTATTTTATTGCTGGTAAATTTGACCAATTAAAACGAAATATACCTTATGCTTCTTTAATTCAAGCTTTTGCTTACTTAATGCGTTATTTGCTTACAGAAAATAATGAACAAATAGAAAGATGGCGTGATAAAATATTATCAGCTTTAGGAACAAATGGAAAAGTTATTACTGACGTAATTCCAGAAGTAGAATTAATCATTGGTACACAGCCAGAAGTTCCGCAAATTGGGGCAGCAGAATCACAAAACCGCTTCAATCGTGTTTTTAAAGAATTTATCCAAGTCTTCACTCAAAAAGAACATCCATTAGTCATATTTTTAGACGATTTGCAATGGGCAGATTCAGCCACATTAAATTTAATCCAACTGCTGATAACTGACAGCGACAGTAAATATTTGTTGTTTATTGGGGCATATAGAGATAATGAAGTTAGTCCGGCACATCCATTAATCCAAAAAATAGAAGAAATTAAGAATGCCGGTACAGTTGTTAATAATCTAGTGTTGCAGCCTCTAAATTTAGACAATGTAACTCAACTAATTGCTGAAACTCTCCAAGAAACAGAAACTGGAGTTGTGAATCAGCAAATTATCGAACTAGCTGAATTGATTTGTAATAAAACAGGTGGTAATCCCTTTTTTATTACACAACTCATTCAGGTACTTTATCAAGAAAAACTGTTAATATTTGACTTTGTTAATGCTCAATGGCAGTGGAGTCTAGCGGATATTCAAGCAATTGGAATTACTGATAAAAATGTAGTAGAACTAGTTGCAAGTCGGGTTGAAAAACTACCAAAGGTTACCCAAGATGTTTTAAAACTAGCAGCTTGTGTGGGTGACAGATTTAGTTTAGATATTTTATCAATAGTCAATCAAAAGTCACCTTCTGTGACAGCCAATGATTTACACTCGGCTTTGCAAGCGGGATTAATTCTGCCTTTAAGTGAAGCTTACCGCATTCCTTTGGTTTTTAATCAAGAAGAAGCGGTGAATTTAAATTTTGATACTTCACGAGTGGGTTATAAGTTCTTACATGACAGAGTACAACAAGCCGCATATTCGTTGATTCCAGAAGAACTCAAGAAATCTACTCATTTAAAAATCGGTCAATTGCTCCTGCAAAATATACCCCAGGAGGAAATAGAAGCAAATATTTTTGATATTGTTAATCAGCTGAATGTAGGTATTGGTAACTTAATAGAGCAATCTGAAAAAACTGAATTAGCACGATTGAATTTAATTGCTGGACAAAAAGCGAAAGCGTCTACAGCTTATGAAGCTGCTCTGAAATACTTAACAACTGGGATAGAACTTTTAAGTATAGACTCTTGGCAAACTGAATATAATTTAACTGTAGGTTTATATGAAGGAGGCGCAGAAGTAGCCTATTTGAGTGGTAATTTTGAGCAGATGTACCAATGGGCTGAGGTAGTGGAGCAAGAAGCTAAAATTATTTTAGATAAAGTCAAAGTATATGAAGTACAAATTATCGCTTCTATAATTCAAAGCAAACAAATTCAAGCTATTAAGATAGCGATATCGACTCTGCGATTGTTAGGAATAAGCTTTCCAGATGAACCGACATCAGTTGATATTCAGCAAGGGATGGATGAAATCGCTGCTGCGTTGGAAGGGAAAGTGATTGCAGATTTAATTAACTTACCATTGATGACTGATCCTAACAAGATTGCAGCCATGAGAATCTTAATGGGAGTTCTCCCAGCGGCTTTTCAAACTGCTCCCGCAATGATGCCAATTATTGTCTGTGAAATGGTCAATTTGTCTTTAAAATATGGCAATACGGCTGTATCTGGTTATGGTTATAGTCTTTATGGATTACTTCTTTGTGGAGTTCAAGGGGAAATTGATTCTGGCTATGAATTTGGCAAATTAGCTTCAAGTTTAGTCTCACAATTTAATGCTCAAGAACTCAAGGCTAAAATTCTGACGGTTGTTAGCGCTCATGTTATGCATTGGAAGGAGCATGTTAAGGAGACATTAATATCATCAATTGCAGGATATTCTAGTGGTTTGGATACCGGAGATTTAGAATATGCTGGCTATTGTGGTTACATTTATCCCTATCATTCATTTTGGTTAGGTAAAGAACTTTCGGTTTTAGAAAAAGAATTAAGAGCTTATTGTGATTCGCTGAAAAAAATCAAGCAACAAGTAGCTTTAACTTGGAATTTAGTATATTTACAAACACTTTTGAATTTGCAAGGAAGTTGGGAAAATGTTGATTGTTTAATTGGAGAAGCCTACGATGAACAAAGCATGTTGCCAATTCATCAGCAACTCAATGACCTTTATACAATTAACCATCTATTTGTGAATAAGCTGATGCTCTCTTACTTATTTGGAGAGTATTTTAAAGCTGTAGAAAATGCTGCGATCGCAGAAAAATCTTTAGGTGGTGTTACAGGGTTATTTGTTGTTCCACTGTTCTATTTTTACGATTCTTTAGCCCACTTGGCTATCTATCATACCGCTAAAGAGTCTGAGCAGCAAGCTATTTTGCAAAAAGTTGAAGCTAATCAACAAAAAATGGAACTCTGGGCTACTCATGCTCCCACAAATCACTTACACAGATTTTATCTTGTGGAAGCACAACGATATCAAGTTTTAGGTCAAAAGCTTGAAGCAATGGACTACTATGAAAATTCTCTTGCTAAATCTCAAGAAAACGGTTTTCTCCAAGAAGAAGCTTTAGCTTATGAGTTAGCAGGAAAATTTTATCAATCTCTAGGCAAACAGTTAATTTCTCAAACTTATATAACTAAAGCCTATTATACCTATATTCGTTGGGGTGCGATCGCTAAAGTCAAACACCTAGAATTACAGTACCCTTTTCTAATAGGACAAACTAATACCGTAGAAACTTCTATTTCCAAACTAGATAAAATTCAACTTACTACCACCACGACTACTAACAGCAGCTTAAGCGATTTTCTAGATTTTCATGCATTCATCAAGTTTTCACAGGCGATTACTAATGAAATTATTTTAGAAAATTTGTTGAGTAAGTTAATCAAAATCTTACTAGAGAATGCTGCTGCACAAAAAGCATTATTACTCTTACTGAAAGACAATAAACTATATATTGAAGCTTCCGGCAATGCTACTGAAAACGCGGTGACAGTTTTACATTCTATTCCTGTTGAAAGCTATGAAGATTTACCGCTAACTGTGATTAACTTTGTTTTGCGAACTCAGCAATATCTTGTATTAAATGAGGCCATAATTGCAGAACCATTTAATGTTGATATCTATATTCAACAATCTCAAACAAAATCAATCTTTTGTTTGCCGATTATTTATCAATCACACCTTACTGGTATTATTTATTTAGAAAACAAGTTATCATCAGGAGCTTTTATTCCAGAAAGAGTAGAGGTTTTAAAAGTCTTAGTTTCTCAAATGGCTATTGCTATAGAAAATGCTCGTTTGTATACAACAGAACAAGATAAATCTAGGCAATTAGAACAGTCCTTCAAAGATTTACAAGAAGCACAAATACAACTTATCCAAAGTGAAAAAATGTCTTCTCTGGGGAATTTAGTTGCAGGTGTGGCACACGAAATCAACAACCCCATTGCTTTTATTACAGGTAGTATCGCCCACGCTAAAGGTACTGTAAAAGATTTAATAGATTATCTGCAATTGTATCGAGAAAAATTCCCCAATCCTGGTGCTGAAATTGAAGAAAAAGGCGAAGAAATAGATATAGATTTCTTGCTCAAAGATTTACCAAAAATGATTGATGGGATGACGTTGGGGACGCAGCGTATTCGTAATATTAGTACCTCTCTCCGCACTTTTTCCCGCGCTGATACCACTTTTAAAGTATTAGCTAATATTCATGAAGGTATTGATAGTACTTTAATGATTTTACAGCATCGTCTGAAAGCCGATCATAATCGCCCAGCTATTCAAGTGATTAAAAATTATGGAGATATCCCATTAGTGAAATGCTATTTGGGACAATTGAATCAGGTATTTATGAATATTCTGGCAAATGCGATCGATGCTTTAGAAGAAGCAAATATTGGTCGTAGTTTTATAGAAATTGATGAAAATTATCCTAATATTATCACTATTTTCAGTTATCTGAGTGAAAACAAGGAAAATGTGGTAATTAAGATTCAAGATAATGCCAAAGGAATGCCGGAAGAAGTTAAAGCCTGTATTTTTGAAAATCTATTTACTACCAAATCTGTAGGAAAAGGTACGGGATTAGGATTATCTATTAGCCGCCAAATTATAGTAGAAAACCACACTGGCAGTTTGACTTGTGAATCAACTGTCGGACAAGGAACAGAATTTATAATTTCTATTCCCATTTTTGGAGAATAAGGGATTTCTGTAGAAACACAATAACCACGGATACTTAACTTGTTATACCATTTCACTTTAAAGTTGATACAGATACCTCGGTAGGGGCGCACAGCTGTGCGCCCCTACGTTAAATCTATATGTATCAATATTTTCGGAAAATGGTATTAAATAGGTTGGGTATTTTCTGTATCATTAATGATTTAAGATTGCTATAGTAATTATATTTAAATTGTAAAAATTGCTAATACCAAAGGTTATTTAAATGCTAATAAAACTCTGTCAGTAGCAATTTCATTACTTAATCAAATCAATATAAATTTAGCTGCAATCGACATTATAAAATTTATTGATTGCCTGTTATAACTGGTTGTATCAATCAAATCTTGTACTAGCTTTATCATTTACTAGCTGATGTCAAAGTAAGCTCTAGCTAAATATGCAATAATTTTAGCAATTTTTTATGAGCTAAATTTATCAGATAAAACTTTAGTTTGTGGTAAAAGACAAGATGCGAAAATTGTAAAAATTAAGGGAGTCATCTTGTGGAAAAAAGAAGAGAAAATCGGCGAATAGTTTCTAAAGCTATCTCGTTTTTGTTCAATCGTATAAGCTTGATTGTGGTTGCAGTCGCTCTTGTGCTGTTAATTGGAGGTAGGTTTGAAATAGCAAGTGCGACTCAACCTAATGCAGAATTAGAAATTCAAAAATTAGCAAGCTGTTACGCACTAGGAACTGACGCCATTGGTAGAGGAAATCTCTTAGAAGGAAAGAATATTTATCGGGATTGTTTTACTCAAGATTCTGTAATCACTGCCGTTTTTCCTGATGGGGCAAGTGAAACACGCATTGGCACAGATTCATGGGCAGATTTTGTTTATTCAGTATTTCAGGGAAATGGATATCAAGCTACTCAACATTTGATGGGTACGATAAACATCTCACTTGAAAATAATAAAGCAACTATGACTTCTTACCTTCACGCGACTCATAAACGTTCGGAAACTAGTATTGATGTCGCTAATGGTACTTATGAAGATCAAATTGTCAATAGAAATGGACAGTGGAAAATTCGTAATCGTACCCTCAAACTCATCGATTTTTTAAACCTCAGTTCTCCAACCGCTGATTCTTCAGCCGCTAATGTCCGAACGACTGATTCTTCAGCCGCTAATGCCCGAACCACTGATTCTTCAGATGCCAATGCTCCAACCTCTGATTCCTCAACTACCTTTGTCAGACCAAATATACCTCGCTTAAAGCATTAATTGTTCAGACTAGATAAGGCAAAAGTCAAAATTTAAAAAGTAAAAGAAAGATGAATTCATTTTTCTTTTACTTTTTACTTTTTATTATGTTTTCTCTTATAGGATGGTGTAAATTTCCCCTTGAGTCTGTTATGGTAGATTATCTCATTCTAGTAAGAATCACCGCTTGTGAGCTATTTGCTGTAAGTATCCAACTAGCTGTTCTCCGGCGGTTTCAATGTGGCGTTTCAGTAGCCGAACAGCAGTTTTTGTATCCTGCTGACGACAAGCATCTAAGAGCTGATAATGTTCTTTTTGAGAACGCTCTTGGTAATCCATCTGCGCTAATTGTACGCGGACATAGCGATCGCAATTAACATGTAAAGTCTTAATCATCGCCAATAACCTGGGACGTTCAGCAGTAGCATACAGCGTTGCATGAAATTCCCAGTTCAATTTTGCCAATATACCCGCATCGCTTGCTTTCACTGTCGCTTCTAAAATCACAGCAGCTTTTTCTATATCTGTTTCCCTGAACTTGGGTATTGCCAATTGCATTGCTTTTACTTCCAAGGCGCTACGAATTTCACAGATTTCTTGCGCCTCTAGGGCTGTCAACACTGATACTATGGCACCGCGATTTAGATGCAGTGTTACCAATCCTTCGGCTTCTAGCTGCTTGAGGGCTTCGCGCACGGGAATGCGGCTAACTCCAAACTGAGTAGCGATTTCATCCTGTCGCAGGGATTGTCCTTCCTGAAAAATTCCCCGCAGAATCGCTTCCCGCAAAGCATCGGCAATCAAATCTGGGGTACTGCGTTGTTGTTGCAGCACGTTGGCTGCCAAATCATTTAAGTTCATAATTTATATTGTATACAAAATCCATAAGATTGTATACAATATCCAAAGTAGAATTTTTAAACATTCCTCTGAATACGGAGACAGTTATGAGCATTGCATCTCAACCAGACCGAATTATCATCTTCGACACCACGCTACGGGATGGCGAACAGTCACCAGGGGCAACCCTAAATGTGGAAGAGAAATTAGCGATCGCTCATCAACTGTCTTTACTCGGTGTCGATGTGATTGAAGCAGGTTTTGCGGTTGCTAGTCCGGGAGATTTTCAAGCCGTTAAAACCATTGCCGAACAAGTCGGGATACCTGGCGGGCCAATCATTTGCAGTTTGGCAAGAGCTGTTCGCCAAGACATTCAAGCCGCCGCCGAAGCCTTGAAAGGAGCCGATCGCCCCAGAATCCACACAATGATTTCTACTTCTGATATTCACTTGAAATACCAGTTGAAAAAATCTCGCAGCGAAGTATTGGCGATCGCAGCAGAAATGATTGCCTATGCCAAATCGTTTGTAGACGATGTAGAATTTTCACCAATGGATGCTAGTCGCACGGAGCCAGAGTTTCTCTATCAAGTTTTGGAAACTGCGATCGCAGCTGGTGCAACTACAATCAACATTCCTGATACCGTTGGTTACTGCACGCCTAAAGAAATCGGCACTTTGATTCAGGGAATTCGCTCCCATGTTCCCAATATTGATGGAGTGATTCTTTCCATTCACACCCAAAATGATTTGGGTTTGGCCACAGCTAACGCTTTAGCAGCAATTGAATATGGCGTGCGTCAGGTGGAGTGTACCATTAATGGCATTGGCGAACGAGCGGGTAATGCAGCATTGGAAGAGATTGTCATGGCGTTGCAGGTTCGCAAATTATTTTTCAATCCATACTTTGGTCGTTCCGTTGAATCAGATGCACCTTTGACTAATATTAAGACTCAGGAGATTTACAAAACCTCATCCTTAGTTTCCCAGTTAACCGGAATGCTGATTCAGCCAAATAAAGCCATCGTCGGGGCAAACGCTTTTGCCCATGAATCTGGAATTCACCAAGATGGAATTATTAAGCACCGCCAAACCTACGAAATTATGGAAGCTGCTGCCATCGGTTTACCAGAAAATCGCATTGTTTTGGGCAAACACTCAGGAAGAAATGCTTTTCGTACCAGGCTCAAGGAATTGGGATTTGAATTGAACGAAGGGGATTTGAACAAAGCCTTCAACCGGTTCAAAGAAGTGGCCGATAAGAAAAAAGAAATATCAGATTGGGACTTAGAAGCGATCGTTCGAGATGAAACTCAGATTCAAGTAGAAAGTGGCTTCCAAATCGAACACGTCCAGGTAATCTGCGGAGACTGCACTTGCCCCACTGCAACCATCACAATTGTTACCCCCGATGGCAAAATTCTCACCGATGCCAGTGTCGGTACGGGGCCAGTGGATGCGGTGTATCAAGCAATCAATCGATTGGTGCAGATTCCCAATCAACTAATTGAATTTTCGGTGCAATCTGTGACTGGCGGAATTGATGCATTGGGAACCGTCACAGTTCGTTTGCGGCATGAGGAGCGGATATTCTCCGGGCAAGCATCCGATACTGATATCGTGGTAGCTGCGGCTTATGCCCATACCAACGCCCTGAATCGTCTTTATCGTTACTTGCAAACCCAAACTCAGAGATCCCATTTCCATGAGGTAGATTCTGCTGTGGTATGAAGCGATCAAGTTCATCTGTGTCAGATGACACACGCCCATTAGACTGTTAGGGTATACCCTACGGTAAATCGATACAGCGTATTTCAGGTAAATGAAGTACACGCGTAGTCAACTTAACGCGAAATTGGCGGTTAGAAACCGCGTCTACACAGACGAAACCCGCCTGCGCGGGTTAAGAAACCTTAATTTTCTTTGAGTCCGCACCAGGCGACTTTGCTATAGCCGCGAATTCTATTCGCCCAGGCTTACAGCAGTTTTCATGTATTTGAACCACATCTGTTGTAGGGGCACAGCAATGCTGTGCCCCTACCGCGTGGTCTATTTACCTGAAAATAGCTGTAAGTTGACACCAATGCAACATGTTGTGCCCATACAATTATCTGTACCTCACCAAATTGCAATTTGCTGTATGTATCAACACTTTCATTAAATGGTATCAGCCTCAGTAAAAGCTTGACAAACAACCACTTTTATAGTACATTTATACTATAAATATTTTCGTGTTGCATAAAACTTTAACACTCCCGACTACGCCAACAGGAGAGCAGAAAATAAATGAGGCTATCTAAGGTAGACTTGAGCAGTTTAGTAGCGATCGCTCACTCTGACGGATATTTGCAGTTGTTACTCGATCGGGGTAACGAATTAGAGTTTTTGGAAATTCCGGCGCCGATACAAGCTTATGAAGGATTGCAAGAACTGAGCGAAGTTATCGCCGAAACTACTGCACTACCATTTGAGGAAGAACCAATTGCCATGTTACCAGTTAGCTCATCAATGGCGGCGGCTCTAGGCTACGATCGCGACGAACAGATTTTGCAAGTTGAGTTTCAAAATGGCGCTGTTTATCAGTACTTAGGCGTAGACGAGGATACTTGGGAAGATTTACATGCCTCTGACTCAATTGGCGGTTTTTTCAATCAAGAAATTAAAGGCAGATATGAGTGCGATCGTATAGATAACACCGATTATATTAATGATTAAAAGAGAATTCAGAATTCAGAATTCAGAATTCAGCAATCTTTTTAGTGGGGGACTTCAACCCAGTGATTCAGAAAATCGAGGAATAGTTAAGGCTGGGCTATCTGCCAGTCATACAGAATTAATTCTGAATTCTGTTAGCGCAGCGGGGCGTAGCCCATTTTGATTCCTGAATTCTTTCTTCTTAATAACTGCATCTAGAGTTTTCAATAATTCTTGCGTTGTGTAGAGCTTTAAGTCTGGCTGCTTCATTCTTACACACTGTAGATTTCATTCAAATTATTTAAATTAAGTAAACAAGCAGATAACTTGATTACTTTAATATAGTAGTATGCCTGAAGGAGGATGACAGCAAATTTTGGCGATTTGAGGAAAATTTAGAACAGCAAGCAAACATAGCCTAGCAGTGCTTTCTTCAGGGAGAATAGAAAAAGCCCACATAATATTGACGCAGTTATGACAACTACACTTACCTCTCGTGTTAAACCAAGAGCTGAAGATAGTTTTGCCATTAGCTTTGCACCATTGTCTTTGGAAGAGATATATACCAAATCTGACGATCCAGCTAACGGTGCCGTAGTTTTGATGAGTGGAATGGTTCGTAATCAAACCGACGGTAAACCAGTGGTTGCCCTAGAGTATCAAGCTTATGAACCGATGGCATTGCAGATATTTTATCAAATTGCTGCTGATATTCGTTTATCTACATCTGATGTGAATCGAGTAGCAATTCATCATCGTATCGGACGTTTGCGAGTTGGGGAAATCAGCGTTGTAGTAGCAGTGGGTTGTCCTCATCGCAGTGAAGCGTTTGAAGCTTGCCGCTATGCTATTGATACCCTCAAACATAACGCACCTATATGGAAGAAAGAACATTGGCAAGATGGTTCTAGCCACTGGGTGAGTATTGGTGCTTGCGAACAGTTAGGAGACAATTGTTCTTAAGAATTGGGCATGGGGCATTGGGAGTGCTGTACATGGATAGCGGGGCGTTTAGCCCGTTAAGAGTTAGGAGTTATTATTCTCCCTTTGCTCCCCTGTTTATATCATCTGTAAAAATAAATCTTCTAAATGCGGACATGATATGATATCGCAATCCTAAATCATTTGTGAAAATTATATATCCCTTTCTTCTTTCTTCCCTTTGCGTCCTTTTTTTATTTTATTTTTTTGTTTAAGTTCCGCTAGAAAAAAAATAGTAGGATAGGAAGTGCCTACCCTACTATTAAGCTTGTTACGCCCAATGGCGATCGCTAGATCACTTTTGATAGCCGTGCATCAAAGTTCTACGTGTCTCTAGAGCGGTTTGTTTTTTAACTTACCTTACTAATATAGGGACTTGTTAATTTATCTAACTGCTGAATCAAGAGACTGAGGAATAATCCCACATCTGTCACCACACCCACTGATTCTACAGAACCGCGATCGCTTAATTTAGTCACTACAGCTGGATTAATATCCACACATACCATTTTCACCCCCGCCGGAGTCATATTGCCCACGCCAATGGAATGTAGCATTGATGACAGCATCAAAATCATCTCTGCACCTTCTAAGTTTTTGGCATATTGCTCTTGTGCTTGAATCAAATCCATTTGGGTATCAGGTAAAGGCCCATCATCCCGAATTGAACCAGCAAGCACAAAAGGTACATGGTTGTGGACACATTCATACATCACGCCACTCTTAATTACCCCCGCCTCCACGGCCTTGGCAATACTACCATAACGGCGGATGGTATTAATTACCTTTAGGTGATGGCGGTGTCCACCACGGACGGCGACACCCCGTTTCATATCCATACCCAAGGAGGTGCCCATCATATTTTGCTCGATGTCGTGGACAGCGATCGCATTGCCACCGAGTAGCGCTTGTACATATCCTTGGCGAATTAGTTGCGCTAGGTGTTCGCCGCCACCAGTGTGAATCACCACAGGGCCAGCGGTAACAACTACTTTACCACCAGCATCGCGGATTTTACGTAATTCCCAAGCTACTTGCTCCACGACTAATTCCACGCGGCGTTCGCTGGAAACTCCCGACGACATAAAGCTGAATTCCTGGGTACTACGTTGTTCCCGGGATTCGGTTTTGCGGATGGTGCGGATACCCAACACGTCTGTAACTACCTGTTCACCAATTTCTAATTCACGTAGTAATTTACACCTTGCTTTTAAGCCATTGGGTGTTTGAGTAATGGCGATCGCGCCATCCATCCGCTGATTTTCCACCTTCACCCACTGACCATTAATTCGCACTTCGGTGGGGTAAATTGTACTGACGTAGAAATCATCAGGCGCTACCCCATTTTGGATTACAGGCTCTAGTTTAGCGTCCCGCTCATCTTGGGGTAAGTCTACAGCACCCAAATCAATCAACCGCGAAATGATTTCTTCCATCACTTCATGGGATGGTGCTGATACCTTCACCTCAGCCGCTGAGGTACTTTGGCGTTGTTCTCCCAAGTTGAAATTCAGAACTTGGAAACTTCCGCCAGCATCTACAATCAAATCGAGAGCGCGGTTAATCAAACCAGCATCTAGCAAGTGTCCTTCCATGCGAATGACGCGGCTTTCTACCGAGACATTGGCATGAATTTCATCTCTAACTGGTTCTGTCACCCGCAGGGTTAGGCATTTAGCAGCACCACCAGCTTTGAGAAATTCGGTAAGCGGCGTTTCCAGCACTTGGAAACCCACATCTGCAAGGCGTGTTTTCAAAGCATCACTCGCCTTGTTCATGATGACGATGCTCTCCACATTCACCGCATTACAAGCGAAGTTGACTGCATCAGCTTCGGCAATGGCGATTCGCTTTTCTGGTGCGACTCGCATCTGAATTAAGCGGTTGGAGTAAGAATCAAAAGCACCTGGATAGTACAGCAAATAGCCATTTGCTAAGGGGCAAAAGCAGGTATCCAAGTGATAGAAACGTTCGTCTATCAGTCGCAGGGAGAGTACTTCAATATCCAGCCATTTGGCTAGGTAAGGGTGGGAATCTAATTCTGAGCGGAAACCGTATCCCGCCCATAACCAGCGTCCTTCCCGATCCAGCAGTGCGTCTCCTGCTCCTTCAAATGGCAAATCTTTGGGAAGTTCATTGACTGTATAACCATTTTCCTCAAACCATTGCTTGAAGTAAGGTTCTTCTCCCTGACGTTCTTTGTGTAAAAAACGACTAAGGACAACGTTATCTCCCAGTACCAAACCAGCGTTGGCTGTAAAAACCAAATCAGGCCAACCTTTTTCAGGTGATACTAAGTCTACAATGGCGTGTTGTTTAAGAATCTGGTGTAGTCCCTGCCACTGTTCTACGGCGCGATCGCGCGATGATTTGTGAATATTCCCTTCCATCCAGGGATTAATCACATAATCTACATCGTAGTAATCGGGAGGACACATCAAAAAGCGAATCCGGGAAGTCATAAAAATCTTACAAGCGTATTATTGGATACAGATTTTCGTTTTTCCAATTTGTCACATCTGCTACTAAGGCTCTACCTTTTAATAGCGGATATCTTGGTGATTACAAAGGGTGCGTTCGCTCTGTTTTACTGCTGTGTTAAGCTGTCGTGTATTTAATGCAGCAGATAATTATAATATTTTAGGTACTCAAAAGTCCAGAGTTTAGGAAAAAAGTAATTTGGGCGATGGGAAAAGGAGGTCTGTTAGCTTCTACTTGCTATTGAATGGTTGGCAAAGAAAGCGATCGCTCTGTTCCACTGCGATATTCGTTTTCAAATAATCCCGCACCAAAGCGCAACCATAAGCTGGTGCATCTAGGTTGAGAATTCGCTGTAAATTCCACAAAATAACCGTGTTGTCATCACCTCCTGAAGCAAGCATTGTCCCATCGCGGCTGATGGCAATTTTCCTAATGGCTGCGGTGTGTCCTCTGAGGGTGGTCAGTTCTGTACCATCAAGCTTCCAGAGTTTAACAGTAGTATCTACGCTACCAGAAGCGACTATTTTGCCGTCGGGAGTAAAGGCTACTCCCCAAATTGCAGCGATGTGACCTTTGAGTGTTTGCAGCAACTTGCCGTCAATAGTCCACAACTTTACAGTATTGTCGCCACTTCCAGTTGCTACCATTTTATTGTCTTGACTAAAGGCAACTCTCCAGACTGCCGCAGTATGTCCTTTTAGGGTTTTGAGCAACTTACCATCCAGCGTCCACAACTTAGCAGTACCATCGCCACTGACTGAGGCAATGAGGCGACTATCTGGACTAAATGCAACTTCCCAGACTTCGGCTTCATGTCCTTTGAGGATCTGGGGTGCTGGGCGATCGCGTTTCCATATCTCAACAGCCTTTTCAACATTTGCCATAGCGATGGTTTGTCCGTCGGGACTTAATACTCCTGCTAAGAGTTTACTCAGAGAAGCTTTATAAGTAGCAACCAAACTGCCGTCTGGCTTCTTGAGTTTTATCGTATCATCGTAGGAGCGAAGCGCAATTAATTTGCCATCTTCACTGAATGAAACCTCGAAGATTGCGCCGCCAGATTGAGTGAAAGTTTTGAGTAATTTGCCTTGGCGATTCCAAAGTTTAGCAGTGTTTTCGTGGCTAGCTGTGGCGATGGTGGAACTGTCGGCAGCGATCGCTATTGACCAAATCCCGGCTTCATGGGCAATAATACTTTTCTGGAATGGATTCTCTTTCTGCCACAGCCTGACAAGGTTTTCTGTGCCCGCCGAAGCAATAAAGCTATTATCAGGGCTAAAAGTCACTCCCCAAACTGAGGCACTGTGTCCTCTAAGCGTCCTCAGTTCTGTACCGTCAATGTTCCAAAGTTTAATTGTTTTATCGAGACTGGCGGAGGCAATAGTTTGACCATCAACACTCAAGGCGACTCCCCAAATCCCCGCAGTGTGACCTTTAAGAGTTTTATACTCGCGGTAGGTTTCATTTTTGCTGTCTCGCTTCCAAAGTTTCACAGTTCTGTCTTCACTCCCGGAAACAATAGTCTGGCCATCAGGGGTAAAAGCTACTTTCAGAACCCAAGCGGTGTGACCTAAAAGAGGTTGTAAAGGTTTGGCGTTTTCCCAGCCTTGAGGGTTTCGTTTCCAGAGTTTTACTGTCCTGTCTAGATTGCCGGCAGCAAGCATTTGACCATCAGGACTGAAGGTGATTCCGCAAAACCCCATTTCGTAACCTTGAAAGGTGTTGAGTAAGGTACCGTCTGGCTTCCAAAGTTTCACAGTTCTGTCCCAACTGGCAGACGCCAGGAATTGACCATCGGGACTAAAGGCTACTCCCCAAATTGAAGCAGTATGAGCTTTGAAACTCTTGATTAGAGTACCATCTCGCTTCCAGAGTTTAATGCTGCCATCTTCACCCGCCGAAGCAAGTATCTGACCATCAGAGCTAAAATCGATCGCCCTAACTGCTCCCTTATGACCTTTGAGAGTTGCAACTTCTGTACCATCACGTCGCCAAAGCTTGATTGTTTGATCTACGCTGGCTGAGGCAATCAGAGAACTATCAGGACTGACATCTACTGCCAAAACAGCTGCTGTATGACCAGAAAAATGGTTGTACTCATCTGCTCCATAAACTGCTTGCTGTAATACATCATTCACCTGACGCTCGATATTTGCGTTTGGTTTACCTAGTTTTTGTAGTCTATGCTTGGCTTTAATTGCTTCTATGAGGGCATCTAATCGGCGGTTTGAGGCAAGCAGTCCTTCAGAAGAAGATACAAGCGCTCGGATTTCGCTACTTTTTGCTTGATATGCGCTTTTGAGACTTTGGCGGTACAAAATGAAACTTCCTATACCCAACCCGCTAGAGACGAGTAACCCAATACCGACTGCAATTAGGAGAAATCTTTGCAATTTTGCAGTTTTTTTCTCTTGTGCTAGTCGTGCTTCTACTTCTTTAGCCCGTGCTGCCTCCAATGCTGTTTGTACTGCTTTGCGTTCGTATTCTTGACTAGCAGCTAAAAATTGATAATCCAAATCGCTAAGACTTTTGCCCTGGAGCCAATTTTGAGTATCTTTGAGAGCTTGCCCTCGCAACAGACGCGATTCATCTTTATAAGCTGATGCTATCCAAGCGTTGAATGTTTGCGAGTATGGGCGGAGATTGTCTAACTGCCTGAGTACCCATTGAGCATTGAAAACATGGCGATAAATGGGATTTTTAATTTTGAGATAGCCGTTGTGTTTTTCAACTAAACCAGATAACAAGAGTTCCGTCTGTTCTAAACTATCATCCGTCGGGACAGGAGGAAGCGGCACAGGGGCATCTCTTCTCCGTTGCCCCTCTGCTCCCCTGCTCCCCTGCTCCCCTACCTCTTCTTGCAACACTTGTTGATAAAGTCCGAGTAATCTTCCTGCTCGGTGTTCGTAAAAAAGTAAGCGATCGCGGATTGTCCTCAGGTGTTCTGGTTCGTCTTTTGCTTCCCAATGTTCGATAATCTGCGATCGCACTAATTGTTCCACCCAAAATTCTTCAGTTCCCGGAAGTAATGAGATTGTTCCGTAAGATGTTCTCAAGGCAGCCTCGGCAACTATTTGGCAGAGTTTTTGGGTTAGAAACGGCTGTCCTCCTGTCCAATAAATAATCTCTCGCAGTACTGCTTGTGGTTGGCTGATGACTTCCTGTAATCCTTTGAGCAATGGCGTGGCTTCATGTAATTTAAAGCCCTGTAACTCAATCGCTGTACCAATATTAAAAGGTGTTCGGCGTTTGTCTGCTATTAAGTCAGATGGACTGGCTACTCCAAACAGTGCAAATCCTAAACGTTGAAAATTCGAGTCAGATGCTTGTTGATTGTAACAATGACGAATCCACGCAAAAAAATCGTTGACGGGAAAATTTAAACTCAATAAACTATCAATCTCATCAATAAAGATAATAATGCCTCCGGCTTTTTCTTTTATCTGAGATTTATTTTGAATATTTGGTAGTAACAATTCTTCTACAAATTGGTGTAATTTTTGCACTGAGGAAATGCCTGATTGCATCTTCCACCATTCTTTAAAATTCACCTCTTCTCCCAGATTTAAGCTGTAAAACAAGCTAATAATCACACCTTTGTACCATTGTTCTGGTGTAGTATCTTCACTACCCAAACGGGTCATATCCAAGTAAACACAGCTATAACCTTCTTGTCTGAGGCGATGACTTGTGCGCTGTAGTAAAGATGATTTGCCCATCTGCCGACAGTTTAAGACGTAACAGAAATCGCCAGCTTTCAGGCTGGCATAAAGTTTTTCGTCCGCCTGACGCATAACATATGTGGGATCATCACTGCGAAGACTGCCCCCTACTTGGTATCTCATATCAAAGTGTGATTACAAAAATAGAGATTAACTAGCAACAGCACTCAGCACTCCTGAAACTTTAAACAATTGTTGATAGTTGTTTGGCAAAATAAGCGCGATAGAGTTCACAACTGGGTAAAATGCGATCGCCCTCAAACCGAATCAAGCCTAAACTATCAAGTTTATAGGTCTCAAGAGGATCAATAAATTTACTTTGCTTTACCGTCACCAATTGGGCATAAGTCTTTGCTAAAGTGGGTTTTTCTTGGAGTTGTACCCAAAGTCGCCATAAATGGTAGCGATAAATGCCACCATTGGCGATCGCTTCTTGGATTAATTTTTCTAGAGTAATTTCTTGCGAGCAAAGAAAATATAGCGAAATTCTAATTAGTGCTGGATGACCCCCTACAAATGACATCAGTTGGCTGGATTCTTTGCTAGTATTCCAGTTTAAGCCGTGTCGCCTAGCTAAGTCTTCTATCTGTTCTTGGGTAAATTCTGCAAGACGGATAGGTAATCCAATGTTAAACGGAGAGCGGTTAATATCTAGGGTGGCATACTGTTCTGTAGAATAAACCACTACTAATTTCAACTTCTGCCAATTGGGATTTTGTTGTGCTTCCTCACACCACGAACGCAATAAGGCAAAAAATTCTTGAGCAATGTGAGGATATTCAAAAAAGCGGTCAACTTCGTTCAATACTAAAACTACTGGACTTGAAATTTGCTTGAGCAAATAGCTTTGCAAATAAAAGCTGGAACTCAACTTACAGCCAATTTCTTCATCCCAGATTTCATTTAAATTGGGATCTATGCCCAATTCTCTGGCAATATGCCAGCAAAAACCACGCAACAACTTGTTTAAGTTAGTCAAAGAGTCAGAATCGATTTGGTAGCAATTCAAATTCACTGTCTGATATCCTTGCTTTTGTGCAAAGGCTAACAGCCGCAGCACCAGAGAACTCTTACCCATCTGTTTGGGTGCTTTAATCCGAATCACGCAGCCTGGTTGAATTATTTCCCGATAAACCAATTCTTCAATCGGCGGACGTTCGATATACAGGGGAGAATCCAGAGGTACAGGCCCATCTGGGTACGGCCAAAAACTTTCAAATTGGTCAGCTTCTTCGTTAACAAATGATTCTAGAAGTAAAGATTGATATAAACCTACTTTTTCTGTAGATAAATTCAATGAGAGCAATTGCGAAGTTTGAATCTTATCCGCCTCGTTGAGGATTGTATAATCTTGTGCAGTTAATTCTAGATTACAGGCGCTAAAGCAAAGTTTTAAAGTTTTTTGGTCTACATTTGTATCTAATGATAGCAATCTAGTCAGTGTTTTTGTGGAGATATTCATGCGATCGCCCAACTTATCTAGAGTCAAACGCTGACCGTGATTCTCTGCTATCTCTATAGCCAAAATCGCTGCCTGTAAACGCTTTAACCCGACATAACTCAGCACAACTCCCCGCGTTCGCGTGCTTTTTTGTGGTTTCATGTCGCTAGTTATTAACCTGTTTTTTGTTAACTATCTCCTAATTTTTCCATTTTTTCAATCGCTTATTTAATTGTCACTGAATTGTTTTAAGCTTTCAAATAAGTGGGTATAAATAAACAGAACTGGCTTTGCGCCTTGAAGCTAGTACCTGAAAGCTAAAGGCTAAGGTAGTAACTTTCATTTATTTATACTTGCTTAAATCAACTATCTGACTCACCTTATAAAGGTGTTACTTATACTTAATATATGTTTGGAATTAAATTTTGGTGTAATCTTAATGTATATTAAAGCACATAGCATACTGTTACTGAAATGCGACTGGTGAATGCTTTCGTCGAAAAAAGTGCAATGGTAACAAAACAGATGATTCCACAACCAGCTTAATGGCTGTGATATTATGGGAGACTGCTGCATACATTTTGAAAAACTAGAAATTCGATCATGGCTCTGACGCAACTGCGGAAACAAGAAATAATTTCCAACTACCAAGTCCACGAAACCGATACTGGTTCGGCCGATGTGCAAGTTGCTATGCTAACTGAACGGATCAACCGCCTCAGTGAACATCTCCAAGCAAATAAAAAAGACCATTCTTCCCGGCGAGGACTGTTGAAGCTAATTGGCCAGCGCAAGCGTCTTTTAGCCTATATCCAGAGCGAAAGCCGGGAAAAGTATCTAGCTTTGATTGCTCGTCTCGGTATTCGGGGTTAAAGGCGATCGCTTATGCCTGCTGAAGAATCTGAACGCGAGCGCTTGCCCTTTGAACCAAACAAAAAGCGCCAAAAACCCCCAAAAACCCAAACTAAACCAGTAGCAACGCCACAGAAACCCAGCAACCAAGCTGAGAGGAAGCCGCCTTACACCAAAGAAGAAATAGCGATTCCTAAAGTAGTCAGCCAGCGGATGGTTCGACGAGTGGCTGCATTCTGTGGTCTACCAACAACTTTGGGCATTAGCACCTTAATTGTGAGCTATCTGCTTGCCACCTACTCCGATATCAAATTAGCTCCCATTGCCGTGTTATTGGTAAACATGGGATTATTTGGTTTGGGGGTCTTAGGGATAACTTATGGCGTTCTCTCTGCCTCTTGGGATGAAGAAAGAGCCGGAAGTCTGCTGGGTTTTGGTGAATTCGGCACCAATTGGGGACGAATGGTGGCAGTTTGGCGGGAAACTCGGCAAAAAAACTCTTGAAGAAGAATTCAGAATCCAGAATTCAGAACAAGAAGTGGGGGATTGGAAGCTACCACTCCCTTACAAAAAAGTCTAGATTATCGGCAATTGGCGTAGCGTCTCTCGGAAGAAAAGATTTAGGTATTTCTTAAACCCGCTTGATCCGCCAGTCGGACTCCTGAATTCTTCTTCAAAACTTCAACATTGCTAATTAAAAGTATATAGATGATTTTTATACCTTAAATCCAGTATTTTCTGAGGAAATTTACTGGATTTTCTCTTTTGTCCATTTATTTTGTAAATAAATTTAGTTTGAACTATTCGTAATTGGGTAAATACGTAACAATAAAGTTACGTCCATTTACAGAAAAATTTAGTCACTAAATCAGGAACTTTGACATGATTATAGTAATGAAAAGTGGTTCCCCGGATGCGGAAATAAACCGCATTGATGAGGAACTAACTAGCTGGGGATTAACTCCAGAAAAAATTGTTGGTAAACACAAAGTAGTTATTGGTGTAGTAGGTGAAACCGCCAGCTTAGATCCGCTACAAATTCAAGAACTTAGTCCCTGGATTGAGCAGGTGTTGCGGGTAGAACAGCCTTACAAACGCGCTAGCCGCCAGTTTCGCCACGGCGAAGCTTCGGAAGTGGTGGTTAACCTCCCGAATGAAACGGTGGTATTTGGTGAACACCACCCCTTGATAGTCGTAGCCGGTCCTTGCTCCGTGGAAAACGAAGAAATGATTGTAGAGACGGCGCGGCGTGTCAAAGCCGCAGGAGCGAAGTTTTTGCGGGGAGGCGCATACAAACCACGGACTTCACCTTACGCCTTCCAAGGACATGGCGAGAGTGCTTTGGAATTATTAGCAAAGGCACGGGAAGTCAGCGGACTAGGTATTATTACAGAAGTAATGGATGCCGTTGACCTGGATAAAATTGCCGAAATTGCTGATGTGATCCAGGTAGGGGCAAGAAATATGCAGAATTTCTCCTTGCTCAAAAAAGTAGGAGCGCAGTCAAAACCAGTCCTCTTAAAGCGGGGAATGGCAGCTACAATTGAAGATTGGTTAATGGCAGCCGAGTATATTTTGGCAGCTGGTAATCCCAATGTCATTTTGTGTGAAAGGGGAATACGTACCTTTGACCGTCAGTATACGCGAAATACACTGGATTTATCAGTAGTGCCAGTGTTGCGAAAGCTGACTCACCTACCAATCATGATTGACCCCAGCCACGGTGTAGGTTGGTCTGAGTTTGTGCCTTCAATGGCAATGGCAGCGATCGCAGCTGGTACAGATTCTCTCATGATTGAGGTTCACCCCAACCCAGCCAAAGCCTTATCCGATGGTCCCCAATCTCTCACACCAGACCGCTTTGATAACTTAATGCAAGAATTAGCAGTAATTGGTAAAGCAGTGAGACGCTGGCAACAACCAGCAGTAGCTCTAGTTTAAAATTCAGTCACAACTTCTTGCTAGGCATAACTGAATTAAAGTTTGTAGTCAGAATTTAAGTCCTGATAAATCTGAAGGAGCGATGAATTACTCACTACAAACTAGGATTTAATTGTATATTTAATTATGCCTATCTAGTTATTAAAAGTAAATAGCAAATTCTGCCCCTTTAGAATATTTCTAAAGGGGATTTTTAAACAGTAACTCAAACTATGAAAAAAAGAACTCTGTAATATTGACCGCCAATATTTTGTTGCAGTTGTAGTTCTTTTTATCTATATATATAACGAGCAGGTATCCATCGGCGACCGCGATTTGTTTGCACCCAACGTCCAGGAACCACTATTCTTCTTCTCGCTTGAGTAGGGTTATAAACCCTAACTCGTGCTGGTCTTCTGATTATTCTAACTGGAACTGGTCGCCTAACTTGCCGTCTGACCTGAGCATCGGCTTGGGAAGGAATAATGGTAAAAGCAATTGGTAAAATCAGTGCTGCACTAGCAAGCATTCTTTTAATACTCATTGGCAAACTTTCCTTCTATGATATAAAAATCAAAGAGATTAAATCGTTATCAAATATTAATCTCTTGGACAAGTAAATAATAGAATTGAAGAGAACTATACACTAGTGAAAAAGGTAATTAGTTAAAACGTGACTAATGTCATAGATAAAAAATGTAAAAATGATTCTGCGGTTGTAAGAATTGATAATTCAGAATTTAGATAATCGTAGGTTGGGTTAAATTAAACCGCCACCACTGACAGCACTTTGCTTACGCGGCTTCATCACCCCAAAAAAAAAGGACGGGTACAAGACCCATCCTTTGAAATTTCACCTTGACTCAAAACTGTTATTGTACTTGTGTGGGGAAAGAACCGGGTTGTACGGCTAGGTTAAGATTCTGGCCATTACGGCGTAACTCTAGGCGTAAATCTCCTCCGACTTGGCTATTTTCTACAGCCTTTTGGACGCTGCTAGCATCTGTGACTGATTGACCACCTAGCTTTTGGATGACATCACCAGCACGTATTCCAGCTTTAGCGGCTGGGGAATTGGGCATAACTTTTACAACTAATACACCTTTATCTTCATTGACATTCAAACCACTATTGGGATCTGAGTTGATATTTTGTTTTAGCTGAGGCGTTAACCCCACCATTTGAATTCCTAAATAAGGATGTTGGACTTTACCTGTAGCTATTAATTGACTGGAAATACGTTGTGCTGTAGTGATGGGAATGGCAAAGCCTAATCCTTGCGCGCCTTGGATAATGGCTGTATTCATACCAATTACCTCACCACGGTAATTTAGCAGAGGACCGCCCGAGTTACCGGGATTAATTGCAGCATCGGTTTGAATATACTCTACTCGCTTATCAGGAGCGCCAATTTGATTGCTAGTGCGTCCAGTGGCGCTGATGATTCCGGTTGTTACTGTATTATCTAGGCCAAGGGGATTGCCGATCGCGATCGCCCATTCTCCTGGTTGCAGTTGATCTGAGTTACCCAAGGCTACTGTCGGTAGATTATCCGCTTGAATCTTCACCACAGCCACATCGGTTAACTCATCTTTTCCTAACACCTTACCTTGCAAGGTGCGCCCATCCTTAAGTGTCACTGTCACGGTATCCGCCCCATCTACCACATGGGCGTTCGTGAGAATACGACCATCAGCACTGATGATAAAACCTGAACCAGTACCCCGTTCTACCCTTTCTTGTGATTCTGGTAGTTGGGAGCCAAAAAAGCGGCGAAAAAACGGATCGTTAAATTCATCTGGTAACTGGGTTTTTACAGTTCGGGAAGAGTTAATTCGTACTACTGCCGGGCCCACCTTTTGCACCACCTGTGTCACAAAATTAGGGTCTGTGCTGGCTGGTAATGGAGGAGCAGCATTGACTCGACCGACTGTCAAATTAGATGCAGTCTCAGACACCTGCTGAGAGTGTCCAGCCAGATAGCCGCCTGCTAATGTCATACCCGATCCCAGTAGCACCAGTGATAGAGAGGCCGCAGCCTTTTTCCAGGGTGCTGGATTATGGTATTTGGCATCAGCAGTGTGGGATAAAATGCTATTTGATGGGTGTTCTCCATCCCGAGATTGGTTTTGCATTGCTGTTTGGAAGCATATCGAATATGTATTACTAATGTAGATATTATTTATGACAGTTTTGTTGCGGAGGTATTGCGTTATTGTGAAAGGTTTAGTTTTTTACCGCTAAAGAACTCAGGAGCCAGAATGGCAAGTCTACCACATTGAAACTTGTGACTTTAGTCATGGGTATATTTAGAATTCGCCGCGCCAATTTGAAATTTTTGATTTTGAATAATGTAATTATTTTTTTATACCTGCACTAAACAACCAAATAAAGCAGAATTCAGGAGCGGAGCCGGAGACGCTCCGCCTCCGGTCAGAATGGGCTACGCCCCGCTGCGCTAACAGAATAAGAATACGCTCTCGGTCTAGCTTTGAGATTTAGATGGTGTACTTCACTAATTTGAAATCTGCTATAATTTTTTGATTTTCTTCAAATTACCAACTTTTGGCATCAAAGTCTTCTGGATTCTGAATTCTGAATTCTTAATATAATATCTGAACAATACTTGAAGGAATAAAAATGGTACAAGGGGAAATATTACTGAAGCCTGGTACTTTATGGACAACTGTCAAAGAACGTACTGAATATGCTTTGCAATGTGGGGCGCTGCTGTCGATCCCGACGGAATTTGAATTTGTGGAACAGGATGGCGTGCGCTTTTTAGTGCGGATTTTGTCTAATTTGAATCGCAAAAAAGCAGCCAAAGAAAAACAGGAAAAACAATCTGCTAATTCGGGTGAAGAATTTAATCCTTTTTTGCCTTACGAAGAAGATTTATTTGTGGCGGATATTTCCGATACTCATGTATGTATTTTAAATAAATTCAACGTTGTTGATTATCATCTGCTAATTATCACCCGTGCCTTCGAGGAACAGGAAACTTTACTCACTCTGGAAGATTTTACGGCGATGTGGGCATGTCTGGCTGATTTTGATGGCTTGGGATTTTACAACAGTGGCAAAATCGCAGGTGCTAGTCAACGACATAAACACTTGCAACTAGTTCCGTTACCCCTTGCACCTTCAGGATCTCAGATACCTATTGAACCTCTGCTAAGGGAGGCACAATTTCAGAACTCCACCGCAACTTTACCAAAACTTCCTTTTTTACATGCTTTCGCACCCTTAAATCCCCACTGGGTGGAGTCTCCATTCACAGGGGGTGAAGCAACGCTGGAACTTTATCATACCTTGTTAGAGGCTGTGGGTTTGGATGCAACGCAGTTGGGTGCTTACAATTTGCTGATGACACGAGAATGGATGTTGATCGTACCGCGATCGCAAGAGCATTTCCACTCTATCTCCGTGAATTCATTAGGATTCGCTGGTGCCTTGCTAGTAAGGAATGCCGAAGAAATGCAACTTCTCAAAGACCAAACGCCGATGACTATCTTGAAGAGTGTTGCTATATCGTAATTATTATTAGTCATTTGTCATTAGTTATTCAGCGCGTCCCCCTCATCTCCCTCTATTAAGTTGCTGGGAGTACAGGTAATAAAAGATGAGAATTAAACTCGCCTCCACAATTCACAGTTAACGCGATCATCTGGGCATCTGGTAAACTCTCGCTACTGGCGATCGCACCGTTTCCAGAATTCATTGTGTACGCTGGAAAACACGCTGCACTTAAACTCAGACGCAAGGCGTTTCCTTTGGCAATTCGCGCACAAGTCGTTTGTAGCTGAATTTTTGTAGAAGCGCTAACATCTCGACAATGTACATAACCTTGGGTGAGATTATATACTTGCCCATTTGGATGTACTTCGGATAGCACCGCAGACAAATCATAACTGAGTTGGTCGGCAGTACAGCAGATTTCCGCTGTGACATCGCCTGCTAAATGTAAATCTTCTTCTAGTGGCTCGCTGGTGTAAGTTAAGACATCTGAACGGCAATCGAGATGCGATCGCTCAAATACACCCGCAGGAATTCCGGCATGACCACCCAAGGCTGGAACTGGGCGCCAAGGGTCGTGAACTAATACATCGAATGTATTGGGGATTGGGGACTGGGGATTGGAGATTAGGGTTCCGGAGTCTTGGCGGATGCTGGCTAGTCCTGTAGTTGACAAAAAGTATGATTTGTGTATTTGTGTAGATAAATTGGGGAAAGTGCGCCAAATATTGGTTCCCATCTCGAATAGGCAAACCGGCGACTCATGCAATAAACCTGTATTTTCGCCTTTGAAAAATTGGTTAAACCAGCGAATTTGCATTTTATCTACGGGACTGGCTCCTTTAGCACCAAAGTCAATTTCTCCAACTTTGCGATCCCAAGGTAAATGTGCCCAAGGACCGACTAACAAATGTTGAGGTTTAGTGCTACGGGCTGCCATATCTTTATATAAATGTAGAGTGCCGCGTAGATAAGTATCAAACCATCCTCCGATGTGGAACATGGGCAAATCAACAGCTTGCAAGTGATATTTGGGCGAGAGTTTTTCCCAGTATTCATCTGGTTGAGAATGTGCTAGCCACTCATGATAAAACGAATCTGGGGCGAGTTGTTGGAGAATTTCTGGATTAGTTAAAGGTAAATTACGAGAAGCAGCAAACAAGGCTTTATAGGCTGTTTTATCTCCTCGCAAACGGGCGGTTTCTGTAGCTAATTGAATTGCCCAAGCGAGGTTAGTTTGTAAACAAAATGCGCCTCCTTCATAAGCCCAATCTGCATACAAATCATAGCCAATCATGGCGGGGCAAATTGTTGTCAAGGCGCTGGGTTGATTAACTGCGGCATATAGTTGAGTCATTCCTTGATAGGAAAAGCCATACATGCCAACTTTGCCATTACTACCAGGTAAATTTGCTGCCCAATTTACTGTATCTTCGCCATCTAAAATTTCGTGGGTAAATAACTTGAATTCGCCTTGGGAAGTGCCGCGTCCCCGGACATCTTGAATCACGACGATGTAGCCGTGGGCAGCATACCAAGTAGGATGGGCATAGACAACAGTAGAGGCGATCGCTCTACCATAGGGTTGTCGCATTAATAATACCGGAAATTCACCATCAGCATCTGGGCGATAGATGTCTGCATCCAAGCGTACACCGTCGCGGGTGTGCATTGAGGCAGTTTGTTTGGGGAGGATTTTCAGCATGAATAGATATTAATTACTCCGATGCTACCGGATTTGATTCAGATATCTTACAAAAGGATGGCGATCGCCTCTATTCTTTCTGTGGAAAAAAGACGCAGTTTAGGGACTTCCAAGGAAAAAAATATTCCATCCCTGCGGGACGCACTCGCGAACGTAGGGGCGCACATCTGTGCGCCCCTATTTAAACGACTTTATCCTCAATTTTAAATTGACATGGCGTCGAGGCAAAGTTATTTAATAAAGTTCAGACTGCAACAGTTGAAGATATAAGGTTGTACCAATCTTCGTCATTCCTTGAGAAAAGAAAGGAAAGATAGTATAATTCGATGTAAAAAATCACACTGCAACTTAGTTTGGAGCAGTCAGGGATGAAAATTCATTACTTACAACATGTGCCATTTGAAGGACTTGCTAGTATTGAACAGTGGTTGACAAAGAAAGATCATATTCTCTCCGTAACTAAGTTTTATAACGGTGACACTTTACCATCTGTTGATGACCTAGATTGGGTCATAGTAATGGGTGGACCGATGAATATTTACGAGGATGATAAGTATCCTTGGTTGACTTTAGAAAAACATTTTATTGAAGAAGCAATCAAGAAGAATAAAATAGTTATTGGCATTTGTCTTGGTTCGCAGCTAATCGCTGATGTTTTAGGTTCAAAAGTTTATAAAGGTCAGGAAAAAGAAATAGGTTGGTATCCGATTCAAGTAGCAACAGAAGCACAAAATTATCCTGTTTTTGCTTCATTCCCTGCGTCTTTCACTGTGTTTCATTGGCATGGTGATACTTTTGACTTACCACCGGGTGCTGTACGATTAGCCTCTAGTGAAGTATGTGAAAATCAAGCTTTCATTTATGGAGATAGAGTATTAGGTTTACAATTTCACCTAGAATCAACTCAAGACAGTGTTCGGCAAATTATTGAAAATTGCGCCTCGGAATTAGTAACAGGTAAATATATCCAAAAACCCGAAGAAATGCTTGCACGAGATGATGGTTTTAGTAATATAAACACTGCCATGTGTAAAATTTTGGAGTATTTTGCTACTTTTATTGATTAAATATTATTTACACCGCTATTTGTAGTGTAAAACTTGGGCTAGTTAGCAGGAGTATCAGCTAAACCCGTACAGATGTAATAACGCTTGCCCTTATATTTGGAGTTTAGACTAATTTTATCCATAAACCCGCCAAACCCTTATCCAGAAAGGATTTCATTATTTATAGGCTTGTTTTGATTCCGAAGTTTAAAATGCTTGCTACACAAGGGTGCTAGCGATCGCCTTTGTCGTTGCCATGTAAAGTTATATGTGGTGCGATCGCTTCACAGTAACAGTACACCAGTTAAACTTTTACTACACCGCTTCCGACTTGACTGAAGCCACTCCCCATTCCCTACTTCCCACCGGGACACACTTGCTGTACCCTTGAAGGCAGTTGCCGGCATACTTGCTCAAATCCTTGAGGATTAATTTGCCACCAAGCAAATAATCCCAGACTTGTACCCCCTGCAAGCAATGCCAACACTCCCCCCAGCATTACCAAGCGTTTACGCAACTTAGGTTTTTCGATTAAAGTTGGTGCGATTTCTAGGGATGTAACTGGTTCCTCTGGAATCTCTAAATCTAGTAATGCTTGGGAACTTTCTGTAAAGGAAATTGGTTGTTCTTCTTGTTCCTGTGATTCTTCTTGTTCCTCTGGTTCTTCTATTTCTGCTTCTATAATTTCTACTGGCGGCGTGGGAGTAACAACTGCTAAATATTCTGGGGAAACACGGCAATAGGTGAGAACAACCGAAATATTATCACGCCCATTTTTCTCGTTTGCCAGATTAATCCAATTGCGGACAGCATCTTCAACTGTGACTTCACCCGTGAACACAGGTTTGGCATAATCTTGCCAAGATTGTTCTACCCAGTTGCGATCGCTTAAACCATCAGAACACAACAGCAATATACCATCTTCTTCCACAATGAAACGCTGAATCCTCACACGCAAAGATTCTGCATCTCTTGTCCCCAAAGCTTGAGTTAGGGCAGTAGCATCTGGTCTTAAAAGTGCTTTTCGATACAAGCTTTTAGCAAAACGCACTTCCCGCGTCACTACATCATCATCTATTGTTAATAGCTGACAATAGTTAGGAGTAATCCAATAAGCACGGCTATCACCAACATTAGCTAAGTATAATTCATGGCCATTGTTTGATTGCCAGCCAGAGATAGTCTGAATTCGTTGTGGAACTTGCACAGCCATGACAATGGTTGTCGCCATGCGTTCTCTGCCTTGGCGTTTTTGCTCATTATTGCGAGCAGAAATCACATTATTCACCACCCGCAAGCTTGCTTCTAGTTGTTCTTGCAACAAATCTGGTGATACAAGTTGACTTTGTGCTGCAACCTCCGCTAACAAAACCCGCATTTGCAACTTCACAGACTCCACTGCTAACCGGCTAGCAACTTCACCGCCTTCATGTCCGCCAATACCATCGCAAACAATCGATAAGTGGGGTATCAAGCGATCGTCTAACTCACTAAAAGCATTAGGATAACAACTATCTTCATTTTGCGTCATTACTAAGCCAACATCTGTGGAGCCTGCCACCTTGAGACTTAAAGGCAACTCTGCCGCAGATGCTAGTAGTAAATTATTGAGTTGAGTAACAATAACATCTAACTCTACCTCAGTTTCACACATCTGCTGGACTAGATTCTGCAACCCTTTGGCTATGGATGTTTTTGCAGATGTTACCCAAGGCTGCCAACATTGTCCTAAATCTTGTAGAGACGTTTCATGAAACGTCTCTACAGTTTCATCAAACGTCTCTACAGTTTCATCAAACGTCTCTACCAGTTCCAAGAGTCGCACACACCAACCTTGGACTCTCAAATTATCTTGCACCAATAAACTGCGGGCAAGTCCCAATTCTGATAAAGGTGTCCAAAGTTGGAGAATTTGCCACAGCCAATAGACTTGTCGTACCGCCGTTGCTTGCTCCCACGCCTGGGCAATAGTTGGGTAAATATGCCCTGTTTCATCTATCGGCACATTTTCCAATAAGAGGATATCACCTGCATCCTCCTCAACGCGACGAGCAAACCCATAAGCCTGGGGTAAATGTAACCGTTCTTGATATAACCGTAAGTAAGGAATTACTGCTTTTGGTAATTCCTCAGGTACATCTGGCGGTAGTCCTGGTTGAGTATCCAGCCAAACTTGGTGTCTAATTACCTCATATCTATTTGCTACCTTAGTGCCCGGTGTCACTTTGGCAGACAACGAGCCTACAGCCCAGAGATAGCGATGAACTAGGGGAGTTTGACAAATGGCACAAACAGCATTTTCCTCAGAATTAATGGGGTTATGACAGTTTGGATTTATACAATAAATTATCGGTTGAGTAAAAATCATAAAGGTATAAATTTAAGGAACAAATCAACTCATGAATTTCGGTTAAATTTAGCTGTCAACAACTTGAAGGCTAGAATAGACTGGACTTGTGTACCCCTGGCTACACCTTGTTACTGAAATTAATCAAAATTATTGGTAAAAAAACCAAATTTTGCTTTCCGTTAATAGCCTGCGTCTGGGTGTATCTAATCGTATAAATGCATTTACGTCAATGTAGAGTCTTAGGATAGCGCTATGCCAAGTTTTACTTTAATTTGGCTTCTTGCAGGAGCAGTTCTCTGTTTAATGGAACTGTTCTTACCATCGGCCTTCGTCGCCTTCATGATGGGAATTAGCGCTTTTGTCGTGGCGCTGCTGTCTGGAGTCGGTTTGACAAGTTTATGGTTGCAAATTGTGGTTTGGCTGTTACTTTCCACAACACTCATTCTGCTTTCCCGTCGCTTTTTGCAACCGCGACGCCGTAAGTCAAAAATTCAAGATGCAGTCACAGCTGAAACCCTCACAGAAATCCCACCTGGTAAAACAGGGCGAGTGCTGTACGAGGGAAATTCTTGGCAAGCACGATGTGACGATGACAAGTTCAGCATAGCGCCCAATCAAAGAGTTTATGTGGTCAGGAGAGAAGGCACTACCTTAATTGTGATACCAGAAAATTTGTTGAGTTCTTAATTATTGGGAGTGGGGAGTGGGGGGGAGCAATGCGATTTTGTGAGGTGGGGAAGCAGGGGAGGCAGGGGGAGCAGGGGAAGTGAAGAGAAAATCTTAGTATTTTTACGACCGTTATAGTCCTAAATACACTTATTTATTTCTCTCCCCCTGCCTCCCCTGCCTCCCCTGCCTCCCCTGCCTCCCCTGCTCCCCCCACTCCCTACTCCCCACTCCCTCTTTCAAATTTAAAATCAGGAGATTCAAAATGGAACAGTTATTTTTACTAATCTTTTTAGCCCTTGGTGGTGGTGCAGTGGCAGGAACTGTGAAAGTCGTCAACCAAGGCAATGAAGCTTTGGTGGAAAGATTGGGTAGCTATAACAAAAAGCTAGAACCAGGTTTGAACTTTGTAATTCCTTTCCTAGATAAAATCGTTTATCAAGAAACCATCCGCGAAAAAGTCTTAGATATTCCTCCCCAACAGTGCATTACCCGTGACAACGTTGGTATTGAGGTAGATGCAGTGTTTTACTGGCGGATTGTGGATATGGAAAAAGCCTGGTACAAGGTGGAAAATCTCCAGTCGGCAATGGTAAATATGGTGCTGACTCAAATTCGTGCCGAAATGGGACAATTGGAGTTAGATCAAACCTTTACTGCTCGTTCTCACATCAGTGAACTTTTATTACAAGATTTGGACGTTGCTACTGATCCTTGGGGTGTGAAAGTGACACGCGTAGAACTGCGAGACATTATACCATCTCAGGCGGTGCGAGAATCGATGGAATTGCAAATGTCGGCAGAACGACGCAAACGGGCAGCAATTTTAACTTCCGAGGGCGATCGCGAAGCTGCTGTTAATAGCGCCAAAGGTAAAGCTGAGGCGCAAATCCTCGATGCCGAAGCTCGTCAAAAAGCGACAATTCTGCAAGCAGAAGCGCAACAAAAAACCATTGTCTTGCAAGCCCAAGCTGAACGTCAGCAACAAGTTCTCAAAGCCCAAGCAACCGCAGAGGCAATGCAGATTATTACCAATACTCTCAAATCTGAAGCAAACGCACAACAAGCCTTGCAGTTTTTACTCGCCCAAAATTATCTAGAAATGGGTACAAAGATTGGCAGCAGCGACAGCAGCAAGGTGATGTTTATGGACCCCCGCAGTATTCCCGCGACTCTAGAAGGGATGCGTTCCATTGTTACGGACGCTACTAATGGAAACTCTAACCCCTTGTTTGGTGGGGAAATATCGACGGGGAATAATCGGCCTGGGTGAGGTGTGGGGAGTGGGGAGTGGGGAGTGGGGAGTGGGGAGACGAGGGAGAGGGAGATGAGGGAGATGGGGAAAACAAGGGGACAAGGGGACAAGGGGACAAGGAGAATAACTCCTAACTTAACAGTCAACAGGAGCCACTGCGGTCTTGGGGAAACCCCAAGTCGAGCAAGTGGCGTTCATCAGTCACCACTCACCACTCACCACTCCCAACTCCCAACTCCTTTTACAAAGCCTGACATTGGCTACACAAGCCAAAAAACTCTAGGGTGTGGTAAAAAATTTTAAATTTATGGCTGGTTTCTAACTGGTCTTCTAGGTTATGGACGGGGCATTGATTAATTTGAATTGAGGTACCGCATTGCAAGCAGGTAAGGTGGTGTTTGTCTTGCTGCGCTAGGCTGTAAAGGGCTTCACCGTTAGCCAAATTCCGCATTTGTACCATGCCTTCGAGTTTTAAGGCTTCTAAGGAGCGGTAAACCGTGGCTAAACCCATACCTTGATTGGTGTTACGTAGTTCTACATAAATATCCTGGGCGGAAATGCCTTTTTTGATGGTTTTTAGCAGGTTCAAAATACGCTCTTGACTGCGGGTGCGTATGACTGTCATAGACAATTATTTAAATATGCCACTGTAATTTGAAGCTGTTGGACTGGCTAATTAATAAATTAACTTTAACTGCTTCGTAATCTTATTTTCACTCAGTTGGAACAGAAAGTTATAGTATAGCGATCGCAGCATTCAGCAAAAAGCCCGTGCAAAGGAAGTATCTAGCTAAAATTCACGTGACACTTCGTCCCTCAGTCTTAGACCCTGCTGGTGTGGCTGTACAATCCGGTCTCCAGCAAATGGGATACGATAACGTTGAGCAAGTGCGGATTGGTAAGTACATTGAACTTACCATCGTCTCGCCGGATGAAAAAAAAGCGCGTCAAGACCTCAATAACATCTGTGACCAAATGCTAGCAAATCCGGTGATTGAAAATTATCGCTTTGATTTAATTGAGGTCGAATCACAGACGGGGGTGTTTTAGGGAGTGGGGAGTGGGGAGTGGGGAGTGGTGAGTGGGGGAGATGAGGGAGATGAGGGGGATGAGGGAGATGAGGGGGATGAGGGGGATGAGGGAGTGTGGGAGGAGATTATAAAAAAGCTTCCCACCGTTCCTACCCCATTCCCCATTCCCAAATCCCCATTCCCAAATCCCCATCCCCAAATCCCCATCCCCAAATCCCCATTCCCAAATCCCCATTCCCCATTCCCCACTCCCAAATCCCCATTCCAATTGACAAATGACTAAATTCGGTGTTGTTGTTTTTCCGGGTTCTAATTGCGATCGCGATGTCGCCTATGTGACCAGAGACTTGTTGGGGCAACCGACTCGTATGGTTTGGCATCAAGACACAGACATTGCTGATTTGGATGTTGTTGTTATACCTGGTGGTTTTAGTTACGGGGATTATCTACGCTGTGGTGCCATCGCCCGGTTTTCGCCTGTGATGCAGCAGGTTGTGGAACACGCCCAAAAGGGGAAATTTGTCCTCGGTATTTGTAACGGTTTTCAGGTATTAACTGAAGCTGGTCTGTTGCCGGGGGTGTTGACCAAAAATCGAGATTTGCATTTTATTTGCGATCGCGTTTCTATAAAAGTTGAGCGTACCAATCTACCTTGGACGCAAGCTTATAAGGATGACGAAATTATCACTTTGCCCATTGCCCACGGTGAAGGACGATTCTATGCTGACGCAGCCACTCTCGCTGAAATTGAAGATAACGGACAAGTCTTGTTCCGCTATGCAGGAGAGAATCCCAATGGTTCATTGAATAATATTGCGGGGATTTGCGATCGCTCTGGCTTTGTTTTGGGAATGATGCCACACCCAGAAAGGGCGTCTGATGCGGCGTTGGGCAATAGCGATGGGTTAGGGTTGTTTCAGGGATTGTTAGAGAAGGTGGCAGCGTTGGTTTAACTTGTTGTGGGGTGGGCATCTTACCATTGGTGTCAACTTAACGTAAAACCCTTGTGAAGAGGTGATATTGAGTTCATTCACTTACGGTTACTCACGGCGTCACCCCACCCCGGTTTTGTCTAAAGCCAAAACCGCCCCTCCCTTTGGCAAGGGGAGGGGTTGGGGGTGGGGTAAAGCGTATGTGGAACAAGCGTTTAAGCTTAAGTTGACACCAATGGTATGTTACCCACCATATAAACTGCGCGGGCGAGACGCCCACCCCACAAGAGTTTGATTTCATCAAATTTAGGACTTACACAAGAACTCTCTGAAACCCTCATTCCTCCCTGTCGCGCCAGTTGCTACCCGGTTGGGGGTGGGGTGTTAGAGACTTTTGCAAGAGACTCCATGAGCTGCGTTCACAAGGAACAATGAAAATTTCTTTTCCGTACTCCCCACTCCCCACTCCCAACTCCCTATTTTCAAGGCAGGTCTAATCTCTTACATAGCAAAATATCATAATCAGTAGCTAGAATCTTTATCTAATTAGAAATTCTACTTAGTTTTGATTTTTAAAATATCTATTGTGAGTCTATGGCAGCTTATCGAAGCTTCTATTTAGTTGCCATAATTTTAACATTTTTAACGATAATAGTTCAAGATTTTATATGAATTTATTGGGTAAATCCTTGTCCTAGTACTGAAAGTAACTGTTTGTTTATAGTTCCCATGTTACTTGTAGATTAACCGCTTCACTGCAAGTGAAACCAGAAAAATGAATCTCAACTCGCAGACTTTTAACTCAACCCGTAAACCTAAAACTTTTAATAATCCAGAGCGTTTTATTGAAGGATGGTATTGGGTAATACCCTCTCAAAATCTGCGGGTAGGTGAAGTAAAACCTGTCACGATTTTGGGCAGAGAACTAGTGATTTACCGTGGGAAAGATAAAAGAGTAGTTACTTTTGATGCCTACTGTCCACATATGGGCGCTCATCTTGCTGAAGGCAAAGTTGAGGGGAATGCACTACGTTGTTTTTTCCACCACTGGAAGTTTGATGGTGAAGGGATGTGTATTGATATCCCGTGTTTAGATACGCCGCTTTCTTTGAAGTTACAATCTTGGCCAACTGCTGAGAAGTACGGGATGATTTGGGTTTGGACTGGAGAAATACCACAACAACCTCTACCTTTTGTTCCAGAGTTAGAACACAAAGAGTGTGATATTGCCATCCATTCCCACTTTTTAATGAATTGTCACCCTCATGTGGTGATGATTAATGCGATCGATGCTCAGCACGTAAATACAGTTCACAAACTGCCTGTAGAAGTTTTCTTTGAAAGACAGCAACTCAACGAAAATGCGATTATCTTCACCAACACTGCACCCATCAAAGAAAATTCATTTTTCATCAAGCTCATCCGTCTTTTCTACAAAAATACCATCACTTACAGTATTTGTTATTGGTACGGTACCATTAATATTGTGACAGTTGGTCCTGATTTCCTCCATGTCCACATGATGTTTGCTACGCGCCTTCATGAAGGGGGAAAAGCTGAAGGCCAAATTGTGTTGATGGTTAAAAAACGTAAGGGAATTTTTGGTTGGTTATCCAATCGAGTTGTGCTGTGGTTGACTAAGATTGCAGGTAAGTACTTTCTCATGGGTGACATCAAAGTTGTCCAAACTATTCAGTTTGATTTGAAAACCCCAATTAAGGCAGATCAGTCAATTATGCAGTTCATCAATCATGTTGAAAAACAGCAGTCTCGAATGTGGGGGACTTGGGAAGAAGCGCGATCGCGCGATGATGAAAGCAAGGCTAAGCGCGAACGATGGCGGGATAGCATGAGTAATGACTAAATATCAGGAGTCAGAATTCAGGAGTCAGAATTCAGAATTCAGAAGTAAAAAAAAGCTTTGTATCTGGCTTTCAGGATGATGAATTTTACTTCATTTAGTTGCAAATTGGTGTAATCGCTAAATAAAAGTTAAAAGTTGAAACAAATTACTTTTAACTTTTAATTTATTTTTGACAGGACTACGATATAAATAAAAAGAAGTGGCAAAGCCACTTCCTAATTCCCAGGTAGAACCTAAGTCATGAGTATAACGACTACAAAAAATTGAAATAGTATAAACAAACACCAATTTGCTGAATATCTCTGTTTTTCTAGTTTTCTAGGTTAGGAAATTCTGATTTCCATCAGGCAAATAACACTATATTTAATCAGTCTCATGATTCCAATGCAGACTCAATTTTATGCAGTTTGGTGATTTGTATTGGTGGATAGGCGGCGCGATCGCCACTTGGTAGCCTCAATATTAAAATGAATTTGACGCCTGTCGCTTCAAGAAAAACTCACAGGCGTCAGTATTATCTATTCGATTAGCTTACGAATTGTCGTCAGTTTACCGACTATCCATCCCGCAGATACAACTACTCTGTATCTATTAAATATTGATGCTTTGAGGAATATTGGTAGGGAGCAAAAACTCGTAAGGTATTATCCTATCACCCTTACTATTACTATTTCTCTGGTTAATCTGTTGCTGAATATCTTTGAGGTTTATCTGGAATTTCTCCAAAGGCGATGTTACATTTGGATCTGTAAAAGCTGATGGGGAATAATTGCCTAAATTGGTGTAGTAGATAGAGCCAAGTAAATAAAGTAAATTGATCTGATTTAGTGCTTGCTCTAGCGGCGGTAGTCCCTTGATGAAATTCTCTGGTTGCTGGGAATCTATAGGTACAGATAAATAACGAGCTAAAGGAAATCCTGGTGTATACATCATCAGTTTCTTTTGCGGAAAATTAACAGCGGCGTGTTGAGCGCTAGCCGTAAAAATAATCGTTGAGACAGCTTTCACTAAATAATCTAGTGTTTTAATATGCCCTTGTTCATCTTCACCAAAATTTTGTAAGCGGCCTCCTTCATGGGAAATCAATGTAGATGCCCAAGTCTGTAAAGATTGATCGTTAAGAACTGATGAATCACTGCTGTAGTAGAGACTAAAATATTCCTTAACCCAACTTTCAATAGCCCCCCAAATCAGTAATCCGTCATCTCTATAAGGGTAAATAGGTAGTTTGCTAGCATCGTCAACACCCCGATTTATTAAAGTATCAGGAAAGGCAATATCATTAAAGTTAAATAGGTAGCTTTGCGCTCCATTAGCAGCTAGAGTTTGGTCACTGCCAATAGTGCTAGCTAGCAGCTCATCTACACCACCCCCTGGGGCGATTAAGGTTGTATGAGCGCCATAATTAATCAGTACAGTACCCTCAAGATGAGGTTTTAGCAGGTTCCTTAGATTGTGGTTGTCAGGCAATAGATTAGTTGCCACAACAAAAGGCTCAACCACCAAGTGAGTACGGCCTAAGTGACTGACTAACTCGTGATAGTTGCTATCTGCCATTTGGACAATATTCTTGGCAGTCATCCACGTATCTGCATCAGTATCAGTAACTAAGGGTGTAAATAAAATCCAATCATTACTAATTGAAGTCTGCTGATAACTAATTGCGACTGGGAATAAAGAGCGAACTCCATAGCTACTTGGTGGTACTGCAAATAGTGCTAAAGGAGCAGAAATATACTTTTGTTTTTCAGGGAAAGTGCCATTTGCCAAGGTATCTAACACGGTATAGTCTGCTAAATAAATTCGACCCTCAGCTAGGGCGTTATTTAGAGTATCTGAAACTCCATATAAGTTAGCAACATTAGAGTATTTTTCTTGAGTAATTGGTAAACGCAAATCTAGTTGTGCTAGCTGCTGTAGCATAACTGGGTTGGGACCAGCCACCTGCATATAAGCAAAATATTTATCTTCTTGAAAGTGATAAGAAATATCCGGTTTGGCTATAACTTGAAATTGGTTGTTGTAACTTTCCAGGCTAGGAGAATCAGAAGCAGACTTTGAACTGGGGATTTGATACTTAGCTAGTTCTGCTAACTTAGCCGTGGATTTAATTATTTCCTTAAGATTTTGAATTTTAGGTTCTTCACTTAAGTCTTCTAAATTCGGGGTAACCCTTTCTGGATTTTGAATTAATAATTGATCTATCTGTTTCTCAATTTCTTGAAATTCCGCCTCAATTGAAAGGTGAGTAATGCTTTCTGGTTGTTTCGCAAATCTAGCAAGTACAAGTTGTTCATCAACTTTCTGATATTGATTAATTTCTTCTAAACTGGATTTGAGTTTCAAAAGAATAGCGCTTAATTCTTCTTGAGATTCTGGCTTGTTTATTTCGTTACCAATGGCATCCAAGGAAACGGCAATTATTGATTTCAAAAAATCAGGTTGATTTATTAAAAACTTGTTTAATTGAGTAACAACTAATCTGATTACTACTGCAATTACCCATTTGAGGTTGGGAAGTTCTTCTTTAGGAAGAAGAGGTATAGTAATACTTCCAATTGTGAATTGAGGTACATTTGTTATGGCTAAAGGATCTAGATAAGTGTAGTTGTATTTATATGTAAAACCTTTCAATGCGGCTTCACGTAATTTCAGAAGTGAGTATAAAAGTTTAAGCAAATCTACTAGATATAAGATTATACTTTTTTGATTTAAGGTAGATGAAGAATCTTCAGTCTGAATCTGTGACATGATTTTCCTGTTTGTTAATTTACCGAAATTTGTGGCTATTTTAGTGTTGAAAATAGGACTCACCCATTGACAGAGAAGCCAAAATACCAGGTATGCTTTTCAAGGCTTTTAGCTAGATTTTTCAACTCCCTTTTTGGGACGCTGGGTTGGGCTACGCCTACGCAACTAACAAAGAATAGTTTTTACATAGCAATTGTACTGCTATTAGCAGCATATTGATAGCGCTGCAAGTAGAATTTCATTGACGATCGCCAGAATGTCGATGCAGCAATCAGGGCGATCGCGTTTTGTTTCAATAGCCAAAACACCATTCCGAGGCTAGATGTAACTTATGTAGTTTCTTCTAAGAGTAATTTACCAGTTACAGACGTAGTATAAAAATCTGGTTTAGACAGTCCGCTGTTGCCTAATACCATTTCACTTTAAAGTTGATACAGATACCTTGGTAGGGGCGCACAGCTGTGCGCCCCTACGGTAAATCTACATGTATCAAGATTTTCGTGAAATGGTATAACTCAGCAAATTAGATGTTGAGCAGCCGATCATTGCTCACTAGGATTCAATGTAACGATAATTTCTGTAAGCCTTACTCCCAGAGGTTTCCAGTGGGAATTGCTGGAGGAAAAAGTACCATCCCCTGACACTGCTTGATAATCATTGGAAAACTTTTCAGAAGCATTAGGAGCAGCGTCTACTCGTAAAATGAGTTTGCCTTGATAGCGGGATAATTTACTACTATCCAACAAAATTGTACCGCCGTAGTCCCAGCCTAATCCATAGAGTTTAAAGTTACCTAGTTTTTTGCGTAACTCGCTCAAAGAGGTTCCAACACCGATACCTTCGCGGGTTTTCCAAGCTGAACCAAGGTTACGCACATCTAGAGGTTTGGTACGAGTATTATCACTCCAGACTACCAAGAGCGATCGCCCCTGACTTAACTTTAATTGAGTAGCGGCAAAACTACCGATTCCTTCAGCACCAGAAATGGTTTTATCAACGAGACGAGACGCGCCAAACAACTTGACTAAATCTTGTTTGGTGGTTGTGCGTGTTATCGGCCCGACTCTTTGTCCGGGAACAATTAAGGTGTCTGTTAATGGTTGCGATTTAGCAATAGTAACTGGATGATTGATTTTCTGGGGTAGTGCAATTGCTTCTTTTGCTGAGTAAGTTAGCAGCAAAGCTAGCGCAGCTGTAGCGATACTTTTTATATGTGAGTTCACGGTATACCTCGAAAAAATACGATTGGGAATACTGACTTCAATTATTATTTTTCAGTTTTAACTTCTACAATTTCCCAATTACGGATTCCCGATTTATTCAAAATTTTGTCAAGAAACAATTCAGGATGAATTGGAGTCATACTCGCGGATGAATAAAGGGTTTTAAACTCCGATTAAATTTAATACGGTTCATTTGAGGCTAGAACTCTTTTTTTAACGAACCGCAGAGGCACAGAGGACACGGAGAGAAGAGAGGAAGAATGAGTCTGCAAGCGTGTTTATTCTGACTCCTGAATTCTGAATTCTGAATTCTTTTTCATTTCATCGCTCTAGTGGCGTTGAGAATTGCAAGCATTGCTACTCCGACATCTGCAAACACAGCTTCCCACATTGTCGCTACACCCAAAATACCCAATCCAATAAATACACCTTTAATCGCTAAAGCAAACCCAATATTTTGCCAAACAATTTGGCGAGTTTTTCTAGCAATTTGTATTGCTTCTGCGACTTTTGACGGTGCATCTGTCATGATCACAATATCGGCAGTTTCTATGGCTGCATCTGAACCTAAGCCGCCCATTGCTATGCCAACATCTGCTCTGGCAATCACTGGCGCATCATTAATACCATCTCCAATGAAAGCTACTTTACTATGTTTGTCGGTAGTGCTGAGTAACTTCTCAATGGCATTAACTTTTTCTTCTGGTAATAACTCCGCTTCGTAAATATCTATGCCAAGTTGTTGAGCAATTCGAGAGGCGATCGCCTGATTATCTCCTGTCAACATTACTGTTCTCATACCCATTTTTTTGAGTGTTTGAATAGCTTGTCTCGCATCTTCTTTCACTTCATCAGCAATGACTATATAACCAGCGTAAATATTATCCACTGCTAAATGAATAACTGTTCCTTCTACTAAGCAAGTATCATGATAAATGTGTTCTTTATGTAGTAGGCGATCGCTTCCCGCTATCACTACCTTATTTTCAACTTTCGCTCTAATTCCATAACCTGCTATTTCTTCATAATCTCTCACATCAGATGCATCGATTTTGTCACCGTAAGCATTGCGGATAGATTGGGCAATGGGATGATTTGAATGTGATTCAACTTTGGCAGCTAATTCTAGTAATTCTTTTTCAACAAAGTCATTATAGGCTAATATTTCTGATACTTTAAATACTCCTTTAGTTAAAGTTCCAGTTTTATCAAAAACAACAGTTTTGACTATATTTAGAGTATCTAAAAACGTAGAGCCTTTTACTAAAATACCGCGTTTAGCTGCACCTCCCACACCTCCAAAATAACCTAATGGAATACTGATAACTAGTCCACAGGGACAGGAAATAACTAATAAAACTAAGGCACGATAAATCCATTCTGAAGAAGTTGCGCCAGAAATGAATAAAGGAGGTAACAGGGCAACTGCTAGAGATGTAAAAACTACTATTGGCGTGTAATATCGAGCAAACTTAGTAATAAATTTCTCTGTTTCTGCTTTTTTGCTTTTGGCATTTTGCACCAAGTCTAAAATCTTGGCAATGGAAGATTCATCAAAAAGCTTTGTGACTTTAATGCTGAGAACACCGATTTTATTGATTGTCCCAGCCAAAACTGTTTCTCCCGGCTTCACGGTTCGCGGCACAGATTCGCCAGTTAATGCAGATGTATCAACTTGGGAATTCCCTTCGATAATTTCACCATCTAAGGGAATCTTCTCTCCAGGTTTGACGATGATAATATCTCCAATATTTACTGTGTCTGGCGATACTTTTTTGAGTCCTTGTTCTGTCTGGATATTTGCATAATCTGGGCGGATTTCTAATAAAGCTTTGATGGAATTACGGGAACGGCTGACGGCAATATCTTGGAATAATTCGCCAATTTTATAAAATAACATAACTCCGACAGCTTCGGGTAATTTATGAATTGCGATCGCCCCTAGTGTCGCTACTGTCATCAAAAATGTTTCATCAAATATTCTGCCTCTAAGTATATTGCGTCCCGCAGTTTTTAAAACACTCCATCCACTTAATAAATAAGCAGGAATAAAAACCAAATATTCACCTATTGAGTAGAGTGTGTTGTGCAACTGGTATTCAAAAATTACACCAGGTGCATACAAACTTAAAATCACTATTAAAGGAAATACCTCATTTTTGAGATTGAATTCTTCACCGTGATTATGATTGTGGTCATGGTTATGATTCTCATCATGATGATGGTTATGATTCTCGTGATGATCGTGTTCACAGTGGCCACAACCTGAAGATTCTGAATGTAATTTTGGCTTCATTTTTGTTGAAACTGCTAAGTTATTTGATATGGAACCTTTCTTTAAAGGTAATGAAAAAAATCAGTTTTTACAAGTTAATATTTTAAGAAAGATAATCGATATCAATAAGTAAGAATTCAGAAGGTTTAATGTTGAATGTTTCGATTAATTTTTAGCGATTACTAAGATTTATAAAGTCAAAGATTTTCATTTGATAACAAGTATCAATCCCAATCTAGCTGATACCTATGGATGAGGAGGATGGGGAGCAGAGGGAGAGAAGAGGACAAGGCGGCAAGGAGAATAATTTTTACTCTTAGAGGTTGTTTGAAAAGTGGTATGTTGTGATTTTAATCGAATTATTACCCCCCTTAATCCCCCCTTATAAAGGGGGGAAATAATAAAATCCGGTTCCCTCACGCCACTTGCTTTAAGCCGGGGAACCCGTCCAACGCAGTGGCTCCCCTTTATAAGGGGAGGGTTAGGGTGGGGTAAAAAAATATTTTATACATCAATCATGACTTTTAAAACATCCTCTTAATCAACAGTCAACACTCCCATTGCCCTAGAAGTTTAAAATATCTAATGATTCTTCTATTTCTAATTCTAATATTCTTTCTTTTGTATCTTTGAGGGCTTCTAGTTTTCCTTCTTTGCGATAGATATCTACGGCTTTTTGAAAATCTTCAATTGCGCCCTGTTTATCTGCCATTTCTAAGCGAATATTGCCACGATTATAATAAGCATCAGCATAATTATAATTAATCTGGATTGCTTGAGTATAATCTTCAAATGCTCCTGTAAAATCTCCTAAATCGGAACGAGCATTACCACGGTTGTAATAAGCATCTATATAATTAGGATTAATCTCTATTGCCTTGGTATAATCTTCAACTGCTCCCTGAAAATCTCCTAAATCAGAACGAGCATTACCACGATTTTTATAAGCTAAGGCATCTTGGGGATTAATTTTGATTGCTTGGGAAAATACTGGTGGAGTTCCTAGTAAATAACGGGCAATACCACGATTTTTATAAGCATCAGCATAATCGGGATTAATTTTAATAGCTTGGGTATAATCTTCAATTGCTCCCTGGTTATCTCCTATATGAGAACGAGCTTCAGCGCGATTTTTATAAGCTATGGCAAGGTTAGGATTAATTCTAATAGCTTGGGTATAATCATTAATTGCTTCTTCTAGTCGTCCTATTTGATATAAAGCTAAACCTCGTTTATTGTAAGATTTAGCATCATGAATATTTATCTGGATTGCCTGAGAATAATCTGCGATCGCTGCGTCATAATTTCCTAGTTGATACTGAGCTAAACCTCGTTTATAATACAAATCACCATCACTATGGCTAACTTCTAAAACTTGATTATAGCTAGCTATTGCATTTGTATATTCTCCTTTTTGGAAACATTCATCACCTAATTTTAGGTAAAGCAAATTTAAATCTTCGTCAGGAGAATGCAAATAACTCTCTACATGAGGTTGAAAAGAAGATTTCAGCAACTGATTATTAGCTGGCTTAGGTGGCGTTTCTTGTTTTGGCAGATATTTATAAATCGCTGTTTGTTGCTTAAAATAATTCTGATTTCCAGAAGATCGCAACTGTTCTAAATAGCAAAACAAGCCACCACCATAAAGCAATTGTTCTATTCCAAAAGATATTTTACCAGTCTTTAACTTAATCATTCTGGTTGGGAGAAAGCCAGCTAAAAAAAGGTGATATTCAGATTGTGCTTCGCTCACATCTTCTTGAATTAAAATGCAAACTACAACCGCATTTTTTTCAACTTCTTCAGAACTAATTGACCATCTAACTCTGTCAATACTACCGTGACGAGATTTAACCTCAATACCAATAGACGGGTCAGAAGTCAAGGTAAAATCTATTTTACCATCACCGCCGAATCGCTTTTCATAATCGACTTCGGTAATAAAATCAGCTAAACGTTCCTTGACAACTTCCTCACCGAGTTTTCCCTTGAGATAACTGATGAAAACATCACGAACTGGCAAAACACGCTTATATTTTTCAGCCATCTGCCAGCAAAATTCCCGTAGTGTCTTTAACCTCTCTCCAGAAATTATAGTTAATTCACTATATTGACCTTCTGTTTCACAATGAAGCAGACAACCAGATGCTAACCTTTTGATAAAATCAGACTGTAGCGATCGCAGTAGCGTAATCCAGTCCATTTATGTTTCTGCGAATCTTTTGATGAGATTATTCTATTAAAATATTCATTCGGCGTAAACCTTTTAATTAGCTTGGGTGATATTCGCAAAAATTGCTTGTCTGATTATGCCAGAGTTTTGAAGAGTTAGGGCAAGAGTGCGATCGCTGGGAATAATACATGAAATATTAATTAACTAACCATAAACAGCGCAAATGTCCCAAGATCAAAACCCCAACCCCAACCTCATCCCCGACTCCAGTCCCCCCTCCTCGCTTGCGGGGAGGGGGTTACGGGGTGGGGTTCCGGGAAATGTTTGGCAAACCCCGTATGAACTTTGGAAAAAACTTAAACCCTTGGCGCGACAGATGCGGTGTGAACCAACTCCAGCAGAAAAGTTACTTTGGCAAAGGTTGAGACACAAACAACTTTTGGGTTTTAAGTTCCGCCGTCAGCAAGCAATTGACCGTTTTATTGTCGATTTTTATTGTCATGAAGCGCGGTTAGTGGTGGAAGTGGATGGCGAAATTCACGACTACAGCAAAGAGGAAGATGGGATACGTCAAGACTTTTTGGAGAGTTTGGGGTTGCGGGTTGTGCGATTTAGAAATGAGGATGTTGTGGAGAGGATGGAGGGGGTGTTAGAGGATATTGCTGGTTGGTTGCAGAGATAGAACCCCACCCCCCAACCCCCTCCCCGCAAGCGAGTAGGGGGCTAAATTATATGGGTTTTAGTGGTGTGGGCGATCGCCTTGCGTCATGTTTTGCGAATCTGGGCTGTGAGTTGAATTTGATGGTTGGAGTGCGATCACATAATAGTACAGGCGTCTTATAAATTTCTAACTTTGGCTTTGAATATTGTTTTATAAATAACATTACGCTGTCCTAGTTAGCGGTAGTGATTTCAGAAAAACTAAAGTAATAGTATCTAAATGAATTCTATCTTTCTGGCAAATTAACATTTATGTCTAACTCTTCCAAAACCTCAGAAAAAGGACAAGAAAATTTTTTTGATGCATGTAATGATTTATTGGGACAAATTGAAACCGACTTCCAAAACTTACAAGATAATATAATCCACCTAGAAGAGTTAAAACCACTTTTAGAATCTCATCAAAAAGGTAACTCTATATCTAAAGTAATTGACAATTTTAGAAATCAAAAGTCTTTGATACAACGAACTATTGAGAACCTTGAAAAAGCAAAGCAAGATATATCTGATCTACGTAACCAGATGAAAAAAGATGTATCTGAAAAAGAAGCTGCATTTCTTCTTAAAATAAAACAACGGCATAAGCAAAGAGAGTCAAATCGTCGGCAAAACCGACAAGGATAGCCTACATACAAAGGATGTGGATCATTATCAAAGAATTTTTTTATAATTTTAAGTTTAGTTTGACAAAAAGTTTTTACTAAATTCACGCTCCAGACATTCTAGATAATCTTCTACTTCTCTATATACTTTTGAGTCTGGAAGTTCATTCTTCGCTTCCTTCTTAAGAGCATTGAAAGCAACCATGTAAAGTGCTGGTGGCACTCCTAAGTTACTACGCGAGAAATAATCACCATTGATGTAGTCGGTTAAAATGTTAGGTCGCCCAAAATTAACAAGGCATTCTTGTATAAGTTCTAGGAAATCTTGGATATTTTCTTGCAATCGTTCCTCATCTTCAATTTGTTGTGGATGTGGTGAATTCTTCAAGGCTATTTGAGCTACTCTTGTAGACAATTCCTTTTGCTTCTTTTCACTATTCAACCATTTTGCTGCCGACTCTCGGTATTTAGACCGTATTTTCAATTCGTTAATTTTCTTTTGCAATTGCTGATTTCTCTTCTTAAGTGCTTGCAATAAATTTGTAATAAGTTGTGTATTTGGAATAATTTTTTGCAAACTTTCAACAGATCTAATTAATGAGCTAACTACCAGGTTTTGAGCTTTTTCCAAAGCTCTATCCGGGTTCATTTTTGCAACATTTCCCTGGAGTTTCTCATCTATCCAATCAAGGGTAGGAATAGCTACAATTATACTGGTTATTGCTTGAACAATCTCAGTCCATTTTGGACTATCAGCTGTGGGTGCTGCAACGTTTAGTAATATATGAACCAAATTCATAAACAAGCAACCTCCACAATTTTCTTCAGCAGTTCCCGTTCCTCTAGTATTGCCTGACGGATACGCTCAATCATGTAACAGGCTGTATTCTTATTAACCCCAATCTCTTTGGCAAGCTGACGCACACTAATACCCCCTGGAGAATTTAGCACAAGGTGAATCGCTACAAACCACTTTTGTAATTCTACATGAGTCTTGTGAAAAAGTGTACCCACTGTAACACTGTATGAGGTAAAGCATTCATTACAGTGATATCTACGCTTATTCTTGTATGCAGTAGCGTTGCTTGATTCACAATATGGACACTTTGGCTTGCCATTCCAACGAATTTGCTCAAGTAGGGCAAGGCATTCTTCGTGATTTCGTGACATTGTTATTCTCAGAACTCTGAGAATAACAATGTCAAAAATTACTCTTTAATGTTGCAGCAGTATGTATTACACGCCAAACAAAAACTCCAGGGCAATTAATCTTTTTGATACCCTATACTTAGTTAATTTCAATATTTATAGATTCTTTTGTTACCTTATACCCTTCTCCTGCAACAGTGCATCCGCCCAAGCTGCATCTGTTTCTGATAATGCTGGTACTGGCTGTTGGCTGTAATCTATTACCAAATCATAACTGGCGCGGTCATAAATCCTGACTTTTCCCGTTAAGTCTCTTTTGCAAGCTGCCACCCCTCACAGAGGTCGTGCAATTTTAACCAGCCTCGCCACAGTACCTGGATACCAATAGGGGTTTT
>NZ_JACJSJ010000037.1 GCF_014698115.1 Nostoc sp. FACHB-973 | reverse complement strand
AAATTTTCCTATCCCAAATCTGTTTTTTTAGAGATAAATGTAATTTTTTCCTCCTTTTCTAGGAATTAACTTCCGTAATAACCGATTGTGACAGTTAAGGTGCGGAATGTGGGGTAAATAGTAGTACTAGGCGCGATGAATCACATACAAGAAGAAGACGCGATGAATCGCGTCTCTACAAGGGGGGGATTAAAAAAACGATGCCTGCGGCGGGCTACGCCTACGCATTTTCATTTTGTTTACGATATCTGTTTTATTAGGGGCGATCGCATTCTCTGGATTGCGGAAAGATCAGACGCGATAGATTTACGAGACGCTCTGCTTAGAGTGATGGAAGAGCGATAGCTAGTTTTCTGTCAATGCGTAAGTTGTACAAGAAAATCTAATTGACTGTTTCATTTCCTTTCTTGTCAGTATTATCGTTGGTAGAGACAAGGAACCAGTCCTGACCCTGTACACCATCAAGAGTGTCACCAGTTAATGAGTCTACAACATTGTCATCAGTGATATTAGCAGGATTGAGTGCATAGAAACTATCAAAGCCTACGCCATTCTTCAGGTTAGTGATACGTTGGGAATAGGAGACGGGCTGTAACCAGGCAGCTAATAGAGCAGCGATCGCATTCAAGTCAGACGAGTATTTATACTTGCCAGAAATGAGGATATCATCACCCTTGTCAGCGTTGATAGTATCTTGACCAGAGCTACCTAACAAAATATCGTTGTCTGTACCACCATAGATAAAATCGCTACCATCGCCACCATCGATCACATTGTAGCCATTGCCTCCACGGATAGTATCATTGCCGACATCACCGTAGATGACAGTAGTAATCGGGTCAAGGTCAGAATTGATCGTGATGGTATCATTCCCGGCGTTGCCGTAGATCATAATCCGACCAATAGTTGAGCCATTGCTGGTTCTAGCAAATTCGCCTTTATCAGTGCCGTTGACGAATACGCGGATCATGGAAGCGCTGCTACCACGGCGTACCTCAATGTTGTCATTACTGTTACCACCACCAATAAATAATGCGCTTTGGGTGGAGTTAGTTGGGTCTTGGGCAACGAAAACTTGATTTACAGTTACATCGTTACCGTTACTACTTGTGGGTGGGTTGGTTGGTGGGTTGGTGTTACCACCTCCAGTTAAAGGAAGAGCCGTAGCGCGATCGTCTTCGGGGCCGCCTTGGGTATCGCGGCTGGCTTGGGTATTGCCTGGTTGGGGGTCACGAGGTGAACCACCTTGATCTTGCCATTGCGGGTCTTGTTGTGTGACTAGACCTAGTTCGCCATTAGGTTCGCTCAAGGTGCGGTCGGCTCCACTTTCTTTGCCCAAATCTAGCAAGAACTGCTGAATGTGCGGCGAAGGCGAGCGGACAACGGTTGGGTTACCGAAGGCGCTAAATGGCACTACGTAGCTGTTAAACTCGCCGCGCCAGTCGAAGAGGCGATCGCCGCCTGTGTTGGCAATCAGCACATCTAGTCCGCCACCGCCAAAGGCAAAGTCGCGATCGGCGAATTCTACAGCATCGGGTTGGTTATTCAGACCACCAGCCGTATCGTGATTATCGTCGGCGTTCATCAAGTCGTCACCAAAACCACCAAACAAACGGTCATTCTGCGTGCCACCGACTAGCCAATCGTTACCCAAATCCCCAAATACGCGGTCTTTACCATCGTTGATTTTATTGCTAGCAGCATCAACAGCGTCAAAGTTGAGGAAGAAGTTATTAATTTTCTTCAGTGGATTGTTGGCATCGTAGGCAGCTAACTTGCGAGTTACTGGGTCGTAGCCTAGTGGGTTGGTGTTGGTAACTGGATTACTGTTGTAGAAAGCAGCTTGGGCTTCTGCACCGGAAATGCCATCGTCACCTGCACCACCGTGGAGGAAGTCATCACCCAGACCACCGTAGATAATATCACTGCCGCCACTTTCTAAGGCTGCCAAATCCACCGTCTTGTTCAAGCGACCAGTGATGAAAAGCCACGCGCCTGTAAATGGCCCAGGTAGACTGATTTGGGTTTGGGCATTAATAGCATTAACGCCGTAGAGGCTTTCAATTAGTCCGTTGCGGCTGGTAATGATTTTGCCATCATCCCCAAGCACACCGTCTTCGCCAGTACCAGCGTAAATGCGATCGCTTCCCGTACCGCCGTAGATGTCATCATCTTGACCTTCACCAAAGAGGACATCATTTCCAGTCATGCCGTGGATTACGTCATCGCCGGATTCACCGTGTACCACATCGGCTGTACCGCGATCGCTAGTTGCACCACCTTGAGTGTAATCCAACAACTGAATCGCTCGTGGAATCAGCTTCAGGGAACCGTAGAAATCGTAGTTAAATTTGAGGAATTGACCATTAATGCCAATCAAGCGCAGGATATTACCGTTATCGCCCAGGATGTAGTCAGCATCACGGGCATGACCGTTAGCAGATGTATCGCCTTGGTCGTTACGAGCAATATCAGTTCCTGCACCACCAAAGATGGTGTCAGCGCCGTCGGGTCGCTGGGTTGGTGCAGTCAGGCTAAACAAGTTAGAACTGCCACCAATAATGTCATCTTGTCCGAGATTTCCTAAAATCAGGTCGCCGCCGCCGTTGCCTTCAATGTAGTCATCGCCATCAGTGCCAGCACCAGCAAAATCTTCTACGGATGGAGTTGTCGAACTTGCGTTAATTGAAACTGAAGCGTCACCTTGGATCGTATCGTCGCCCAATTGACCGAAAATCACATCATCCTGTGCGCCACCTGCAATGTTGTCATTGCCAAAGGTATTGGCTGCTGGGGTGTCGGAGTGGTCAAACAGGACAATTTGCCGTTCTTCAACGCCAGTGGGATTGACTTGGGGGCTACCTGTAACTTGGGCAGTACCGTTGCCATCGTAGATGGCTTGACCATTGAGGACGCGGATACGCGGAGTCAGGGCATCACCACGGCGGAGAATGGAAGCATTATCGCCAGCAATAACATCATTACCAGTGCCACCGTCTAGTACGTCATTGCCATCGTTACCGCCAGCTACATTGTGTCCGCCAACGATATCGTCATCCTGACTTCCGCCGTAGACGGTATCTGCACCTTGTTGACCAAGGACGATATCCTTGCCATCGGTTTGCTGTGCCAGGGTATCGTCGCCATAAATTAGGTCATTGCCACCATTAAAGCTATTGAGTGTAAAGATTGACTCAAAGCGGAATGGATGCTGGGCAACTGGCAAGCTTAGTGGCAGCAGTTGTCTGTTAATTGGCTGTGCTGGAACATTCGTCTCTACTAGTCCGTGGTCGCCAAATATCAGGTCATTGTTAGCACCACCCACAATCTTGTCGCCAGCAGCACCACCGATAATAATGTCGTTGCCTAATTCCCCGGAGATTTCATCGCTGTCACCATTGTTCGGCTCCTTGCTTGTCAGCTTTAACACTTGACTGGTGGTGAGGATTTTGGCGTTAGCAGCCACATTTTGAGTAATTTCCCCGTGGTCGCCGAATATCAGGTCATCAAACTCACCTGGGTTGCCTGCAACTACGGTGGCGTTAGGTTCAAAATCACCAAATATCTTGTCCTTACCGCCTACAAGATTGTCGGCGTTGAGGAATGTGCTGGTATTGGCTGTGGGAATAGTCAGCGTGCGGGTAATCACGTCAACATTGACACCGGAATCACCATAGATGTGGTCGGCTCCACGCTGTCCGTAAATTGTGTCATCGCCGGAACCGCCTGCTAAATGGTCGCCTGTTTGAGAGCCGTAAATTGTGTCATTGCCTGCACCACCGTAGACGGTTAAACCGACACTGGGAAGTTGTCCAGCCGGGATGGTCTTGAAGAGATTGCGAGCATCAATGATATCGTTGCCACTCAGGTCAAAGGAATTTGCTAGGGGGAAGAGGAAGCGATCGCTAGCAGTACCCACTTGGTCGAAGGGCTTCTGACCAAAGTCTGCACCTGTAACGGTTTCTGGGCTGCCGCTGTACCAGATGCCATCTTGAGAGGTGTCGCCGTAAATCACCAACGGAGAGGCTGAACCACCGCCACCGTTGACAGTAATCGTGTCGCCACCGACAATCTTTTGACCATTGCCGTCGAGGATGAATGCCCCAGTGGTTGGGTTGGTGAGGTAGCGGTTGCCACCACCGTGAACTGTTGTGATACCGCCGTGGGTGGCAGTAGTACTCAGGGTACTTTCGATAGTCAGGTTATCGTTGCCACTGCCAAGCAACAAGTTGAGGACTTCAAAGGTGGATTTGCCCGTTGTCGGGTCGCCGTAGGTAATGCCGCCCTTGAAGACATTCGGCTCGCCAAAGGCGGTGGTTCCAGAGAAAGTCAAATCCCCTGCCATGTTGAAGCCGGATAGATTGGTGGCAGTGAGTACGCCTGTTTTATCTTCTTGGCTGGAGTCGTCAAAGATATTCAAGGTGTCAATTTGCTGTTCTTCCGGCGGTTGAGCGCCAATTTCCAACAGCGGCGCGTTCAATTCCTTGGGCAGGATGACAGCTGGATTCAGCGAACGATTGACTGTAGTCGTACCGCCAATGACTTCCAAAGGCCCGCGCAGGTTGCTTAACAGGTGCGGCTGAGCTGGGAACGGCTTCAGCTTTTGAGTGCCAGGAGTCGGGACAAAGGAGGGATTGGCGGTAACATTAACTGTCTGCGGCTGGAACCAGTTGGTCTCGTTGAAGGTGAGGGAAGTGGGGATTGTAGTAGCTTGCCCATCATTTAGCAGGTCAATGGTGACTTGCCCAACAGGTGCCTTGGTGAGGCGAACGGTGTAGGTGTCGCCCACTCCTGGGTTGGCTGGCGTGCCATCACCTTTAATTAGCAGGGTAGAGCCATCAGTCTCCGTGACTATCACGCCCGGTGTTTCATCGTCTAGAACTTCGACATCTAATAAGCGATCGCTCACCACAAATGTACTATCTGTACTGGTGACTTTGTGCGTAATGGCCGAAATCTTGACATCCTCTGGCGCAACGTCTTGGGTTGCCGAAACCTTAACAATAAACGGTGTATTCCAGTTGGTTTCGTTAAAGGTAATGGATTTAGTCGCTGCCGAGAAGCGCGTGTCTGCGGGATTAGCTGCCGATAGGGCAATTTGTCCATCGTTAGCTAGGGTCACCGTCACCGTCTTACCAGCAGCCGGAGCTTTTGTCAGTTGCACAGTGTAGGTATCAGTAATACCTGTTGTGGCATCTCCCTCCAGTACCAGTGTGCCGCCATTGCTTTCGTTAATAATCAAGCCTGGTTGGTCATTGTCCAACACCGTCACTTCGACATTTTTCACCGCCGCTTTATTGAAGGTGGCATCTTGGCTGGCGACGCTATGGCTGACTGTAACTACCCGTTCGCCCTCGGCGAAATTGTCGTCATCCGCCAGCACGTAAACCGTCTGCTGTTGATCCCAGTTGGTGCTGTCAAAGACCAAGACAACCGAGCGATTATCCACAAGTTCGGGAACGCCATTACGCAGCACTGTGCGCCGGAAGTTGTTTGCATCTTGAGAAACTAAGAGAGAATCGGCTCCTTGGGCTGCCTCTTCTGATGCAGACAGGGCAGCAGAGACGGTAACGTAAACTCGTTCAGTCGGTGCCTGGGCTAGGCGCACTGTGTATTGACCAACAGTTCCACCTTCGCGGACAACCGTCTCGCCACCAGCTTGCTGAATGACCACTGCTCCTTGTTGCTGGTTAGCAACGTTGAGGTCAATACCCGGAGCTAGCAGCTTGTCATAGCCTGTATCCGTTGCGGAGCTTACTTTGTGGTTAATTACACCGCTCTGTCCTTCGGTTTCTTGAGTAGTGATGCTTTGGTTAACATCACCCCCGACATTCACGTTGTCACTACCCAGTCCGCCAATAATTCGGGTAGCGATGCCGAAAGGAGTACCAGTAACGAAGAAATTATCATCTCCTTCTAAACCATCAATTTCAAGGACTTCCACACCGTTAAATTTGACATTGACGCCAGCACCAAAGATGCCGTCTTCGGAAATTACAAAGTTGTCGGCAAACTCCGTACCCAGGACAACCACTTTATCGAACCCAGTACCACCGTCAATGGAAACTGGGGCGTTGATGTTGTACTGTACTTGGTCATCGCCGCTGCCCGTCTTCACATCGACATTGCCGTTGGTGGAGAAGTCGCCAACCAGTGGGTTACCATTTTCATCAGCCAGAGCAAAGGCACGGATGACAAATTGGTCATTGCCTGCATCCCCTTCTAAGCGGAGGTCTGCCTTGTTGGCGTAAACGGAGAAGGTATCATCGCCTGTGCCGCCTTGAACAACTGTGGAGAAGCTATTGCCTTGGCTGAGGAAGCCACGGGTAGTTCTGACGGTATTGAAGACATCGCTGGGAGCCAGATTACCAATTGCAGTGGTGCGATCGCTACCATATAGCTGCCCGATTTGGAATTGGTCGTTGCCTTTGCCACCATCTAGGGAGGTGATGGCGCTGTTGTCGTCGCTAGCGAAGAAGTCATTACCACCCAAGCCGTAGACGTTAAGCCGTCCGTTAATGTTGGCATCGTAGTTGATGCGCTGTACTTCTTGTGGGCGAATGCTGGCTAGATTGCTGGGGGTTTGCGTCTGTCCTAGCGTGCCATGCAGTAGGGCAACAAAGGCGGGAGAATCTGCTGTTTCCCCAGGAATTGAATTCATGCCCCGCAGCAGGAAGATATCATCTACTGGATCGCTGGCACCGTTGGCGTTGCTGTCTGCACCGTTGATTGTCAGCGTATCGACTCCATCATCTTTCGCTCCTGTATCTAGGGCGTTGATGATGTAATCTCGGCGATCGCCTTGGCTGCCAGTGGTATTAATAATGTAAGTATCCGTGTCTGCCTGTCCATCCAAGTTCAGGGTATCGCGCTTACCACCCCTTGATGTCGTCATCGACTGGAGTTGATTGACAATGAACTGGTCTTCGCCATCGTTTGCCCCAGTGGTAGTACTTGCGCCACCGAAGACATTGGTCTGTCCTTTGAGGAAGGTCTGGTTGAAGACGAAAGTATCGGCATCCGTGTTACCGAAGATTTGCGTCTTGTCGGTGACATCTGCACCCGATTGAATTGTGCCTCGCAAATCCATCACCGAGCCGAAGCCAATATCAGCGTTTAAGTAATCTCCCTGAATGGTGATGTTATCACCAGCAACGATTTCGCTGTTGTCTGTGGTGGTAACGTTGTCACCAACTCGCAGGTTGACTGATTTCGCGGCGGCGATGCGTCCCTTGGGAATTGACGTACCCACAGAATTTTGACCGCTTGCCAGCAGCTTCAGGTCTTCACCTTGTGCTGATGTTTCATTCACTGTCAGCCGCACTTCACCATCTGTTGATTCTGTGGATAGTACGTTTAATGCCCCAGCGGTCTCCGTCAGGTAAATGTTGCCGTCTGCCTTCGCCACCAAGCGCCCGGTTGCTGAGGTGGAAGAGTTGATTTCCAGGTCATCATCACTTGTGCCAATACCGCCGCCAATGGCTTGCAGGTCAATGTTAGCAGCGTCAATATTACTGTTGCTGTCGCTGCGGGAGTCTAAAATCGAGCCACTGCGGGTAGTTAAGGTGACATCACCTGCTGTGGATGTTACCTTGTCAACGTTCAAGTCACCACTTGTCTCTGTGATGAAAATGTCTTGAGGAGCGGTAGCATTGAGAGCTCCTTCATTGGGGTTAGAGGAGTCGATTTCTAAGAAATTAGTGCTGGAGCCGATGCCGCCATTCTGGGCTGTCAAAGTGATATTTTCACCCGTGACATCACTCGCTGCATCGTTGAGGACATCGACAATCGAACCCAAAGCCGTCAAAGTAACATCATCATCAAAGGAACGAATCGATCCCACCTGGAGGTCGCCTGTTTTTTCAGTAATATTAATGGAGCCATTTGTCTCAAAATCAACGCGTCCAGTACCTAACAGTTCGGTGATGCCAACGATATTAATTCGGGTATTTGCATCTGCGGCTTTCTTAACTACAATGTTACCGCCAGCCGTGATTGAAGGATCGTTTGTGGGATTGCCATTGGCATCTCTGGTAGCAAAGCGATAGGTGCTGGCGATCGCACTTGGGATGGTAGCAAAAACACCAACATCTTGGTCTTTACGTGCGCCTGCATCCGGTCTGAAGAAGTTGTAATAAGGATCGGGGTGTTGGCTGGCTGGTTCGTTAGTGGCATCAACGGTGATACCGCCGACTTTGGCAACCGTGGTTTCTTTAACGCTGTCTTGCAGCGACAGGTCGATGTCACCGCCAGCAACCAGCGGATCTATATTAATTGTGAAGTCTGAGACAGCCGCATCCCGCAGACGACCTTTTAAGCTGAGTGAAATATCGTCCTTGGCATTGACAAAAATCTGCGAAGCGCGATTGGGACTCTGCACCAGTTCCACATTCACTCGATTGTTAACGGTACCATCTGCGGCGATCGCGCCGATACTCTTATCTGTGGCATCAACTTTGAAAATATTGGTGCGAACGGTTTGCGAAGTACCAGCTAAAATATTACCGCCCTGATTGAGAATGCTTGTTTTGCCGATGGGGTTCTCAATCAAACCATTGAGCGTAATATTAGATGCGCTCAAGTTTTGGATATCCACCAAAGTTGGTGCAACACTGCGCTGAATATTAAAGTTGAGGGTTACATCTGTGGCAGTGAGTCCTACCTTTGGTTGACCAGTACGGTTGACTACATCAATGTTATTGACGGTTAGCTGCTTGGAGGATTTATTGGTGATTTTGACTGACTTAAATGTATCCAGGAAATCAAAAGTGCCTTGAGTTCCTTGAATCGTGCCATTCAACGCCTCAAACAATACCTCAGCAGTTCCCCTGTTTTGGATATTATCGACAGAAATATTACCAGTTATCGCCCCTGTGGTTTGACCGCTATTCACCGACACATTCACTGCCTTGGTAATGTTACCACTGGCATCAACCTCTAACACCGGATTGGGAACACCAAGAATCTCAACGTCAGAATTCCAAGTTACCTGACGGGTTTGGACTTCGCTGGATTGATTCTTGTCAAAGTAGCGGTCTGATGTGTCAACGGAACCAACCGACCTTTCCAAAGGTGCGTTAAAGGTTTCTACGAACAGTGCCAAATCGTCTTTGTTCTTGTCCTCTAACTGACTATCGCTGCCTCTGGCTCCCGCAGAGATTTTTGCCCCTGCTTCGGCGTTGACTGTACTAGAGATATTATCTGTGCCCAGCGCCCGCGCTTCTTGCGGTGGTATCAGTGCCACTGCCAAGCGTCCAGCTTTGCGCTTGATTTCAAAATTATCGGTGTTATCGAAATTAGAGTCGCCTTGGTCGCCATGACTAGCTCGAATGTCAACGCCCTGGTTGCCTGCAATCTGGGCATTGCTCTTAATCGCCACATTGGCATCAGAATCAATATCAATCTCTGCATCTGAGAAGGCTGTGGCAACTCCCAAAAGAATTGGGCTAACGGCTAAAGTCTCAGCAGTGGCGGTGGCTTTCATCCGGGACACTTTGGCATCGATGTCAACCGCCTCGCCAGTGACAATCGCTCCTTGACCAATTTCCACCTCGGAAATTGCCCCTGTGGATTTACCAACTCTTACACCACCAGGGAAATTGCTATCATCTTCTTTATCGGCATCAGCACCAGCACCAATAGCAACCGCTAGGGCTTTAGAGTTGCTTGAGGCGGTAGTTGCGGCGTCTGTGTGAATATTTACCAAGTTGCCAGCGGTAATGTTGGCATTTTGTCCCACCTTTGCCTGAGTCTTATAGTCAACCTGGGTTGAGGTATCAGCAACCGCCGCTGAGATGGCACCGCCGCCTTCGGCAGTGGCGCTAACACTCACTATATTGTCGGAGGTGGCCGAGAGTTCAAAGTTACCACCTGCTGTAATTGCCACATTCGTAGCATCACCACTTTCCTGGCCAACAAAGGCGGTTGTAGTTGCTCCTCGTGTCACCTTCGCCCGCACAACACCTATTTGGATGGCACCACCTGCCCGGTTGTCTGCCAAGGTGGAGATATCTCCAGCAGAAGAGGAAAGAATTGCCACATCTCCACCAGCGTCTATCTTTGTGGCAGCAATGTAAGCTTTAACTGTTGGTTTTGATTCCGCGACAGATCTAGGAACTGCCACATCCCCAACCAAAGAACCACCAGCACTCACCACCGTTGTTGAGGACTTGCCATCGCCGGATGTCGGTAAAAGCTGGCTGAAGGGTGTACCACCAGCGCCCAAGAGCTGATGCTGTCCAGCAGGCTGGGAACTGAGATCGATGTGCAGTGTATGGTTTCCTGTTGCGGCACCAGACAAATCAACGCCTTCTGTGCCGATGAAGTGAGTTCCTGTGATACCAGCAGCATCCAGAGTGATGGCAGTGCCGTTGGCAGTTGCCGCCAGTTGGAAGGTGCCAGCGCTTTGGTTGGCGTTGACGACGTAATAACTCACACCATCTTGCAGACCAGTAATCGGCTTGTCGGTGGCTCGAATCAAGGTGTGGATAACGTTTTGGTCTGCGGCGGCAGTCTTCGCGGGTATTAAGTCGATCGCTTTTACCGCAATGTCATCGCTGGTATCATTAGGCGTTCCACTATCGCTGCCTGTTGCTTCGGCCTTGCTTGCTGCTAACTGGATTTCGTCGGCGTTTTTCACAATTACATAGTAAGTACCGCCATCAACGAGATTGCCGATAACAGCACCGTTGCCCTGCTTGCGATAGATGACGGCTTCACCCGTGGTAAAACCGTGATTTTCTAGGAAGATGTTGTTTCCTTCCGGTACATTTTGAATGTTATTGTTACTGTCTATCCCTAGTTGGCGATCGCCGTTGTTTTCGACAACAGACACATCCACTAAGCTGCTACTGAATTGCTTGGCTGAAGGAGCGCGGTAGGTAACAACCTGTCCGTTGGTGAAGTTGTTATTTGGATCGTTATTTGTGATGGTCAACGTACTACCGCTGACGTTCGTTGCTGGGCTGAAGGATAAAGGTGCCGCCGTTGCCTGGGCTAAAGTGCTTGCTAACTTAATGGTGGTGTCATCAATTTTGCGGACATAGTAAAGTTGGGTTTCATTCAAGCCACCAACATCGGCATTACTGCCACTGCGATACCGAACTACATCTCCAGTTTGGAAGTTATGCGGGCCGTCGAAGGTGATGGTATCTTTTTGTGCATTAATCTTGGCTGCGTTAAAGGACGATCCCAAACGGATGGAGAGGGGCTTAACGGCTATATTGCTTGCCGTTTCCGTTTCTAGTTGATCCCCACTACTCAATGTCAGCGTTGTGCCGTTAATCGCAGCAATGGTATATGTGCCTTCATTCTTCGTCAACCCTGAGATGACGATGCGTTGTCCAACGCGGAAGCCGTCTGTTGACCACTGTTTACCATCGCTGCGGCTGATGGTATCTGCATCGCCAGCGTCGGTAAATACCAGTTGCTTAACGGTGACGGCGGTCGTTGCCAAAACGTTGTATTCCCGTCGCTGTTGTTGATTTCCCAGCCCCGTGATGAATTCCTGCAATCCGCCGATCGCCACATCTGGTGCATCATAAGTGACGACAGTACCATCAGGCAATTCATAACCAAAGTCAATTGTGTCTTGGGTCAAGTCAACCGCCGTCGATGGTGTGAACAGATCCGTTGGCGGTGTACCATTTCCGTCGGATGCCGCCTCGGCTTTCACGCCAATGTTGCCCTGAGCCTCAATGGTCGAACCTGTGCCGATGTAACTGGTGACTTCCGGTGAAATGGTGGTATTCACCGTAGCCGCACTCACGTTAGCGCCAATGCTACCGCCGTAACTGCGAGCGGTGGCGTCTCCTTCTGCCCGGACTGACTTGGCTTCTACTGTGACATTGCCAGAGACTTTGTTTTCTGTCTTGACGTTGTTACCAATATATGCACTAACTTGGGGATTGACTTTAACTGTGGCATCGATGACGTTGACATTTGCCAAGACGCTACCTGCACCTGCCAGCATATCAGCAGTGACAACATCTGTGCTTTCAGCGTTGATGGCGATCGCTCCTGCCTGTTTAATGGTCGCGTCATTGCCAATATAAGCCAAGGTTGCTTGGGTATCTTCGGAATTTGCCTTCATACCACCCACAGCAACCAATCCGCCTACACCCACACGCGTATCGGCATCGGCAGTTACCTTCGAGTTGGCTTGTACCTGAATCGTGCCATTGGCGGCAGTAATGGTAGTGTTACCCGTGGAAGTGCCATCAGCTGCTTTGCCGATGTATGCCTCCGTTGTGCCTTGCGCCTTCGATGTCGAATTAGCACCAGCACCAGCACCACCTATGGCTAGTGCGACTGAGGTGGCTATGGAAAAGGCTGTGATATTTCCAGTTGAGTTAGCGATGGTTGTAATACCGCCCGTTGTCGAGGTTACATTCGCGCCATCAATGTATGCTTTAACCTTGTTACCAATGGTATTTTCACTTAAGGAAACACCAACTGAAGCCCCAGCCACAGCAAAGGATAACGCCCCAGAACCAACATCAGACTTGATTGTAGAAGAATCCAATGCTGAAAGGTTAACGGCTCCATTAGCGTTAATTTGACTACCACCTGTGATGTAGGAAGCAACCTGGTTAGTTGTTTTGTTCTTGGCGCTAGCTCCTGAACCGGCTCCGGCAAAACTCAAAGTAACTGAAGTCGGCACTGAAATAGCCACTGCAACAGCAACAGACGATGCTGTAATCGTTTGATTAGACGTGGCTGCTAGTTCAACCTTGCCCGCAGATGTCACAGTTGAGTTGTTAATGTAAGCGTTAACGCCGTTATTAATGGTATTTTCGGCAATTGATGCCCCAACAGCCAGCGATGCTGCGCCACTACTACCTGATGAGATGGCCACGCTACCACCGCCAGCATTGGCATTGATAATGGAGGTATCAGTTGCAGTTAACTTCACCGTACCGTTATTAGTGGTGGTGACATTACTGCTGTTGCGAATTGATGCGGCGATCGCATTATCAATTTTGTTATAAGAACCAACTCCAGCACCCGCCAATGCACCGCCAGCAGAACCACCGAGACCCACAGATCCAGCCCCAGCCAAAGCGAGGACATCTACATCGGCGGTGGAGGTGGCACTCAGTTCCACATTACCAGGGGTGGTAACAGTCGAATTATCTACGTATGCCTCGACAGTATTATCGATGGTGTTATTAGCTAACGAAGCACCAACGGCAAGGGAAATACCAGCAGAAGGACCGGCGGAAAGGGCGATCGCCACACCACCAGCATCGGCGACAATTGTGGAGTCATCAGTTGCAGTTAGCGTTACGTTACCGGGATTTGTCACAGTCACATTGGCTGTATCCTGAATCGATGCTTCAATGCTGTTGCTAATTTTGTTGGTCGTCTCGGAACCAGCACCAGAACCACTTAAACCACCAGTACCACTACCCGTACCAACTGCGGCTGATAAACTGCCAGCTACAGCCAAGGCATCAATATCTGCGGTGGATGTTGCTGTTAGAGCTACACCAGTGGATGCATTAACTGTCGATTTGTCAATGGTTGCTTTGATGGTGTTGTCGATGGTATTAATAGCGATCGCTGCACCCACAGAAATAGCAGTACCACCACTGGCACCACCAGCAACGGCTACTGCTACTCCACCTGCATCGGCATTAATAGTAGAATTGTCAGTTGCCGATAGCGTCACGCTGCCAGTATTTGCCGTGACGTTATTGGTATTGTTAATCGATGCTTCGATGGTGTTGGTAATGGTGTTATTGGAACTAGAACCAGCACCAGAACCCGTAATTCCACCGCCACTTCCAGTTGCAACTGATAAAGCTGCACCCAGAGTAAAGGCGTCAATATTTGCTGTAGAATTCGCACTCAACGCCACGCTATTAGCAACCACTGGAGAACTATCAATAGTTGCTTTAGTGGTGTTGTTCGTGGTGTTGGTTGCCAAGGCGGCTCCCACAGAAACACTCTTGCCGAATGCCAGAGCCACTGCCACCCCACCAGCATCAGCGACAATAGTGGAATTATCAGTGGCTGTTAATGAAACCGCACCACTAGCATCCACATCGGCATTATTCTGAATCGATGCCTCAATTGTGTTGTCAATAGTGTTAGTTGAGGAAGTTCCTGCACCAGAACCACTCAACGCTGTTTGACCAGCCGCCACAGAAATTGCCCCAGCAATTGTCAGGGCATCAATTTTCGCTGTGGAGTTGGCTGTGAGATTAATTGCATCAGCAGTGGACTCTACTTTGGCATTGTCAATGGATGCTTTAACGGTGTTAGAAATCGTGTTAGTAGACTGGGATGCACCAACACTCAACGCTCCACTAAAGTCTTTGCCGATACTCACGGCTACGGCTACACCACCCGCATCTGCTGTGATGTTGGTGGTGTCTGTGGCGGTTAAATTAACAACTCCATTGGCTTCGACATCTGCCCCGTTGCGAATCACTGCTTCAATGGTTTTGTTCACAGCGTTATCTGAACCAGCTCCAGCCCCAGAGGCGGCTAACCCTTGCTGACCAGCGGATGCAGACAGCGCACCGCCAATGGTCAGGGCTTGAATGCTGGCGTTTTGAGTAAAGCTGAAGGAGTGAGATGAACCCGAACCAAGGGAAGTCAAATCAATGGCGATGCCATTCTGAGCATCGGCTGCTGTAGAGGCTAACTTGATTGTATTAATGTTGACTACGATTATGTAATACTCTTGTTGTCCAGTTAAGCCACCAATTGCAGAGCCACCATTGGCATATTTGACTTTTTGCCCTGTAGTGAAGCCGTGGTCTTGTATAGCAATCGTGTTATTTGTAACATTGACAACATCTGCACTGGAGGCATTAAAATCAACTGCCTCATCGGCCGAGGATCTCGCTGTTACGTTCACATCACCACTTGTGGAGGTGGCTTTGGCATCATCAATTACCGCACTAACTCGATGGGGATTTTCCGCAAAGGTCAAACTATGACTGCTGCCAGTCCCCACACCAGTCAGGTTGATAGCCACTCCATTGTTAGCATTTGCCTCGCTCGTCGCTAGCTTGATGTTGTTATCATCTACCACGATCGCATAATAGTCCTGCCCCTCGGTCAATCCACCGATCGCAGTCCCAGCGCCACGGGAGTACTTCACCCGTTGCCCGGTAGTCAAATTGTGATTTGCAAAGTTAATCTTGTCATTGGTCACATCCACCGCCACAGTACTGGAACCGTCAAAGGTAATGTAATCTGTGGATTGTCCAATTTTATTGGCAGCGAAGGATGCTCCAACCGATACAGCACCACTTGTATCTTTACCTAAGGCAGCGGCGATCGCCACACCACCCGCATCTGCCTTGATGGCGGCGTTATCAATTGCTGTAACGTTAATGTCTCCTGTGGCGTTGACATTGGCATCATTAATGATGGAGGCTTCGATGGTGTTGTTAATGGTGTTATCTGAGCCAGCCCCAGCCCCGGATGCCGCTAGAGCTGTTTGACCGCTGGCGCCGGAGATAGTGCCTGCGATGGTTAAAGCATTAATCTTGGCAGTAGACTTGGCAGTGACTTCTACACTACCCGAAGCTGTAACGTTAGAGCGATTAATGGTCGCCTTGACTGTATTATCGATGTCATTTTCGGCGATCGCAGCTCCAAAGGTCAGGGCAGCACCAGTGGTTGAACCGAGAGCCACCCCAATGGCCACGCCTCCGGCATCTGCCTTAATTGTAGATTTGTCAGTTGCCGAGAGTTTGACATTTCCACTGGCATTAACAGTTGCACCATTTTTGATTGCCGCCTCAATTTCGGAGACAATGGTATTCCCAGAGCCAGCACCCGCACCTGCAAAGGCACCCGCTAAACCTGTAGCGCTACCAGCGCCCGATACAGAGCCTCCCATTGATAGCGCCCTGATATTTGCTGTTGATGTCGCTGTTAACTCAACACCGCTCAAGGAGGAAACTGTAGAGTTATCGATGTATGCTTTGACTGTATTGGCTCGATCGCGCTTGCCAATCTTGTTGATGGATGCCGACACTCCCACAGAACCAGCCCCGCCAGTTTGACCGCCAAAGGCGAAGGCGAATCCAAAACCACCTGCATCGGCTTCAATCTCGGAATTGTCTTGAGCAAACAGTTTCAGGGATTTGGTACTGTTCTTGTTAGCAACAACACTGCCGTTTTCGATGAACGCAGCAACAGTATTAAGCACTGTATTCCCCGAACCGGCTCCGGCTCCTGCCACACTGATGCTACTGGTTGCGCCAGCAGTACCAGCTAAGCTACCGCCAATAGTCAGGGCAAAAATCTTTGATTGGGCGATCGCACTCAGTTCAACGCCACCAGAAGCAGAGACGCTTTGATTAACTTTTGAATTGTCAATGTAAGACCTGACTGTATTTGTAATGTCGTTCCTCGCCGCCGAGAAGCCAAATGTGACAGCAGTTGTGTTTCCTCCGCCTAAGGTGGCAATACCAAACCCAAAAGCTCCACCAATGGCGTAAATCTCAGAGGTATCATCTGCTATCAGTTTCAAGTCACCTCTGGCATTCACTGTGGCATTCTTCAAATAAGCTTCAGTGGTGTTTTCAATGAAGTTTAGCGACACGGAACCTGCAACATTCACCGATAGGCTGCCATCTGGGTTTGTGGTTTTGGAACCAGCTAAACCGACTGAACCAGCGATAATCTGGGAATCTTCATCGGTTTTGAGTGTGATATCGTCTGCTTCTACGCTTGCACCGGAAATAAAAGCTAGGGTATTTTGTTTAACTTGGTTATAGCTGAAAGAGCCAAACAAACCGACATTTGGTGACTTTTGGCTGCCAGTGCCGATCGCATAGCCACCAGAGAATGCACCGATATAAGTGTCATTTATCGCACTCAAGGAAACATTGTCTGATGCTTTGATTGTGCCAGTGTCATTGATGTAAGCCTGAGCGGTGTCATCTACGACATTCACAGCCACATTTCCAGAAACATTAACGCCGTAATCTTCAGCATTGGCTTCTACAGGATTATCGGCGCTGCTGGAACCAGCCAAAGAGAATACCCAGAGATTGCCGGTATTCTTGGCTTTGATATCAATGTCGCCAGTGACATTAATTAATCCACTGCTTAGTACTTGAGTAGTATCATCCTGGTCTTTGCCGAGAATTGCTTTGGTAGTGCGACCAATGGAGTTAACACCAACAGTTAAACCGACTCCGATACTTTCGGTTGCTTGCACCGAGCCAACAACATTAACTCGGGTATTATTACTTTCAGCTTTAATCCCAATCGCCCCACCTGTAATGGTAGCCCCGCTTTCAATTTGGGCAATAGTCTTACTGGTTTGTCCCAATCCCACAGCACTACCACTAAACCCAAATCCTTCAGCATCACCACCAGATTGAACTAGGTCAAAGGAGAAAATATCTTCTTTGGCTCTGACCAACAGGGCTTTCTTCTTATTGTCCTCAACAATGCCCGTATCGCCTAATGCCCCTGTGTGGATGAATGCCCCATCTTCAATTCTGGCGGTTGTGGTGTTATTCATAATTTCCACCAGCAAGGAAACACCCACGCCATTTTTAGAGCGGTTGCCAAAAATATTAAATGCCTCTGTTGGATCTCCCTTCTTCTTAGAAAAGATCCGACTCTTTTCAAGTGGATCAACAGCTAAATCTAAATTCAGGATGCCAGCACCATTTACCAGCGTCATATCGGTTTTGGCATCCACAAGCACAGACTGGAATTGAGTTCGTTTTGCAACAGTCTGGTTAATCTTCGCACCCTTGCCAATGATGGCTTCCGAGGTGTTGTTGTATAGAGAGAATGAACCAGAGAAGGCAAGTCCAAAATCACCCCCTGGAATTGTCCCTGGTATAGCTTTGGGATCTTTGATTTTGTCTGCTTCGGTGAGTTTCTTACCTTTGTTCTTGGTGGTTATAAAGGTATTGAACATCCGATTGGGAATGCCTAAGTTACCACTGAAGAGAACATCCACAAGCAGCACGCCCAAATTGCCAGTTGCATTTATCGGATCGTCTTTGAAATTAAAATCTTTTTGGTAGTCAAACAAAAATGGATAAATGACTTTAGATGTCACTTCCAGTTTCCCAGCAGCATCAATGGTCGCTCCATCATCAACGATCGCCCGGACAGTATTAGTATAGAATCCTAGTCCCACGGAAACTGCGATCCCTACTCCTGCCTCGTCTTTCCCAGTTGAGGAATCAGCAAAGGTCTGAAACTTTTGTTTTGCCGAGGCAGCAACAGTCACATTTGTTCCCGAACTCAGCACCGCCGTGCCACCCACCTTGGCTGTGACTTCATGTTTAAAGATATTTAAGCCAAATCCCACACCCACAGATAAAGTATTTGTTCCCGTTGGCCCCAGTCCTTGGAAGCGGGTTTTAATCTCCGTGCCTTGCTTGTCATTAAAATCTTTACCCTTGAGCAAATCCTTGGTTGCAGCTGGCTGAAAGATTTCGGGGGCAATTGAGCCTAATGCCACTGGATTTGCCAGGAAATCCCGAATCTTGGGATTGGAACCAAGCGCTCCTTTAGAAAAGGCTTTGTCGCTGGCTTCTTCTAAATTGGCGATTACCGAGATCCCCTGAGTTTCATTGGGACGCTTGTAGGTATGTGCTGTACCTGTTGCCGAACTTGCGTCAATCTCAATCGGTGTGGCATTAATGGCTTCTGGTAAGGATTCTGTCAGCTGAATTGTATCTTTGTCGATGACAACCACATGGTAATAAGTGCTGTCTTCTAAACCATCAATAGCTGTGTCATAAGCCTTAACTGGGCGCAATACAGCCAGGTTGTGTATCGTGCCTAGTTCTTCTCCTGTTTGCAGAGTGGGTGTCTCTATGTTGATAGCGGTATTACTTAAAGCATTTGCCTGGGATGTCGCTAACTTAACTGTGTTGGCATCAACTTTGATTACCCAGTAGTCTTGATTTACTTGCAACCCATTAATGGCTTTCGCTTTCTCGCCCAAAAAGCCAATTTGGTAGGTTACTTTATCTCCTGTGACCAAACCGTGGTTAGCGACGGTAATGGTATCGTTAGCAAAATCGACATCCTTGTTGGCTCCCGGTTCAAAGGATAGGCTAACGGGCAGATTTTCTATTGTGGAGAATGTGGGGTCAACTTGATAGAAGATTGAATCTCCGGTTTGGAAACCGTGATTGGCAATCTTAAAGGTGTTCTTATCGCTATTAACAATTGCGTTATCTGTGGGGTCAAATTGAATCGGACTTTCGGCGTAAGTAAAGGAGTGGGCAGTACCAGTTCCTAAACTAGTAAATGTCACCTTATTGCCCTTCTGAGCATCACCAAATGTATTGGCTAACTGAATTCTGTTGTTATCCAACACAATTGCAAAGTAGCCCCGGCCGCTGGTCAGACCACCGATCGCCGTACCTCCCGAACCCGCCAGATAATTCACTACCTCACCTGTAGCAAAACCGTGGTTGGCAATGGTAATTTCACTATTGGCAAGGTTGACAACGCTTGTTGCGGAAGCATTAAAGGTTTTTTGTTCTCGATCTAACTTCAGGAAGTTGAACAAATGTGCTGAGGTTGGGGTAAACAGATGATTAGCACCTGTTCCTAAAGCCCCACTCACGAAGTCGATGTCTGGCTGATTTTGGTTTGCTTTCTCGGCAGTAGTGGCTAACTGGAATGTGTTGCTATCTACCACAATGACGTAGTACTTAGTACCGCTGGTTAGGGAAGCGATCGCAGTTCCTGCGGGGTCGCTGGTGTAGGTTATCTCCTGACCAGTCTTAAAGCCGTGATTGACAACGGTAACCTTGTCTGTAGCAGGGTCGATGGCTGTAGTTGGATTAAACTTCACGGCATCGGAAACTGGGTTGAGGGAGTGATTGCTACCCGTACCCAAAGCACCGCTCTCAAAAACAATGTCTGCATCGCCTTGAATTGCCTTTTGTTCTGTAGAAGCTAGCTTGAAGGTGTTGGCATCTACATAAATGGCGTAATAACGACCGCGATCGGTCAGGGAATCAATCTTTGTGCCTGTGGGATCTTTGAAGTAAATAACCTCTTGACCCGTCCTCAGTCCGTGATTATTCAGAGTGAACTTGTCAGCACCAGTATCAATTGCCGCAGCCGGGTCAAATTTCCGGGCTTGAGTTCCTAGCGCTCCTGGCTCAAATGTAATGTCTGCTAATCCCTCGGCTGCCCTGTCAAGGGTTGATGCTAGCTTGATGGTTTTATCGTCAACAACGATCGCGTAATACTCACCTTGGTTTGTTAAGTAACCAGCTTCATCGCTATCACCATCGGTAAAATAAGTCACCTGCTGACCAGTAGTCAAGCCATGATTGTTAGCGAAGGTGATGGTTTCATTGTCGGTATTAATGGCTGTGGAGGGGTCAAATTCTATGCCATCTTGGGGGCTAAAACTATGCAAGACACCACTATTCAGTCCTGTGTTGTCGATATCAAGAGCTAACCCTTTGGTCAATTTGAAAGTATCTTCATCGACAACCAAGACGGTGTAGGTATCTCCGTCATTCAGACCAGCAATTTTGGTGCCACCACCGCTGCTGTAGACGATTTGATCGCCAGTCGTTAATCCATGCTTTGTACTCTTGATTGTGTCTTTGGAAGCATCTACTTGGGACAGATCGATTGTCTTGCCGACTGTGGAACCAGCAGCGGTGATATTACCATTAACGGTACTTTCAATAGTTGTATTATCCCAGTTGACACCAAATCCGAGACTGGCGGTGCCATTAATGAAAATGGCAGTAACGGCCTTGGCTTCACTAGCAACTTTGCCATTGGCGTCAACAGTGACGTTGCCACCTGCTGTAATCGAAGAACCACTATCTAAAGTTGCTTTTGAGGTTGTGACTGTATTGGCAAACGCCAGCGAACCTCCTCCTTCTTCTAAATTTGCCGGGGTATCAAAGAACTCATTGACGTTGCCGAAAACCGTGGCGCTAACTTTAGCATTGGTTTGGCCTTTGGAGGTAATGCTGACATCACCACCGGATGTAATGGTGGTGTTGCCCTTAATCATAGTTTGAGCATCGCCCACTGCCCGACCATAAGCAATGGCAATGCGGCTGAGAGGATTGATAGTATTGATTGTGGTAATCGCCTGGACGCTACCATCTGCGATCGCAGTTGAACCAATGGTAACTTTGCTACTTCCGGCGATCGCACTATTATTAACCGTCACCCCAGCAGTAGAATTTGCCACCTGGATCGAAACCGGAAGCAGTAAATTTTGCAACTGATACAACGGTGCTTCTACGAAGGGTGCAATAATCGCTTTCTGCACCCAAGCAGGAGCCTGGGCAAAGGGATTATCGTCTTTAGATGTTGCTAGTAGTGAAACCTCAGAGCCTTTAAGAGTAGCATTGTCTACATTAATACTGGACTTTCGATCCGAGCCACCCCAAGCAAGGACAGTCAATCGCAGTGATGTGTTTTCGGCGTTTAGTTTGACAACACCGGCTGTTTCGGTGTCAGTGTCTAAGACATGAGCCAGCAGTTTGGGTTTAATATCTGGTGTTGTGGATTCTTTCTTAATTTCAATCACCGGCGCATTCAGTGTAATCGCACCGGAATTGTCTGTTGATTCAGCAGTTTCAAAATTGTTGCGGTTGGACTCGTCAGCAATTACCCGTGTTGTGATAAAGGCGTTATCCAAAATACTGATCTTGCTTGCATTGATCGTCAGATTTTGGAAACCGCCACCACCAATAAAACCTTTGATACTGACTTCATTAGCTGTGATAGTCAAATTGTCGCGGGAACCCGTACTATCTCCTGAAATCTTGAAGTTCTCATCCAGCGTCAGCTTAGTATTTAATTCCGAACCGAGATCTAGCACTACATCATTAGTCAGGGTGACATTACCTGTGATGGTGACATCTTCAAAAAAGGTGTTAACTCCACTAATATTGCCTGAGAGCGACGCTAGGATTGTTTTATAAGATGCGATCGCCTGATTTGAAAAGACTCCTGAGGCTTCAATATTCCCAGTTGTCGCTTCCAAATCCCAGTCACCACCGAGAGCAGCATTTCCTGTTAAGTCTGTAGAAGCTGCAACATCAGCTGTTGTCAAACTACTCAATTGCTCTATAAAAGCCGAGCCTTCATTACCTGCTGCGACATCACACCCATAGAGAACCAAGTCTGCATCTGGAGTCAGCGCATTCGCCCATGCTGTTAAATCACTTGTGTAATCATCAAGTGTGTCCAAGCTCAAAAAGGAAGAACCAAGTTGTAAAGTCCCAGAACTACCATGAGAAACAATATGAACGGCAGATATTCCTTGATGTTGTGCTAAGGCTTCGCTGATTTGATGCACTCCATCCTGTGTTCCATCCAGGAAGATAACTTCTGCATTCGGGTCTACCCCGGCGATTAAAGTTTGATAATCCTCAACACTGGAAGAATCTATAAAAACTAATTCTTGAAGATTGGTTCCAACTACCGAACTACCAGCAATTTGACCCGTTAGTGAATCAATATTTGTATTTGTAACTTCAATATTTGAGTTTTTATCTAAGTTTCCATCACTGAAAGATACTGGAAATAATCCTTTTCCCGCATCTGGATCTAGTTTGACAATGGGAATATCTGTAAAAGGAGGAAGTAAAGGTAAAAGTTGGTGTTCTTGAGAATTAATAGGAGCAACAATTTGGTTTAATCCTTGAAAATCAGCCTGAGGATTCAGACCATCAGATAGATTTCCTAGATTTCCGTTTACTGAAGGGATGGAGTTACTTTCGTCTGGAATAGTCATATTAGTTTCAGTTATTTAAAGTGCAAAATATTGCAGCATTAGCATCATGAATATCAGTCACACGGAATTAGCTCAAATTGAAATTAATTTCAATTTGAGACACATCTTGCTCTTAGAGGAAATTGTGATTGAATGTAACTCCTAACCACTAGTTTGAAGAGCCTCAGTCCTGGAAGCTGACGCTCAAACTCTTTGTTTTTCAAACCTCTGTGCTGAAAAAATTGCAGTCAAAATTTCCCTCTGCTTAGATTTTTGGATCTTCAGACCAGAGAAGTTTAAAACTTTTGCACAGAATAATTTTGCCACTTCCTTCTTCTGTTAAAACAGAATTAGGAAAAGGCAGAGAGAGGATAGGTAATAGGGAATATCAACACTGAAATCAGCCGTATTATCGCTTAACTAAAAGCTATGTTCATTAAAAAATTGCATCAGTAACAATAAAATTCTCACCAATGCACAATCAAGCAATTATCATTGCGTTGCAGTTACCTATGGAAATCTAGCTACACCTTTAACTTCCAATAATGTTCAAAATCCCACTATCGGCTAAGATTGGCTAGTTTGTCGAAATAACTGCTCAATTGCGGTAATTACTTTTCAAATTCAACATACCATAGATAGATATTTTAAAAAACTACAGCATTGAAAATTTTATAAAATTTTCTTTTTCTGGCAATTTCCATATCTAATTACCATCTTTCCCTTGCCAAATCATAACTTTGAATTTTTTGTAACCTAAATTAATATAGACTTAATCTTCGCTTAACTAAAAATCAACTATTTTCAGGAGACGAAAAAATTCAGTTATGTTGTAAAAACTAGGACTGGCCTGGTAGAAATGTAATTGTGCTAATCCTCTTGGATAAAAATTAGCAATTTAATAAACTGCAAAAAACTGTTTAAATGGTGTCATTTCCAATCTGAGATTCTGTTGATTAAGCGGACTTGGCATCACCGTACCAAAACAGGAAAATTATTGTACAGCAAGGCTGAAAGCTTTGCCCAGCAAGCATCTTAGCCACTGATTCAGGACTTAGGCAGTTGGCACAGTGCGATCGCTATTTTATAGTATTTCTGTACTACAAAGCAGTGGTGTACCCAGAAGGGACGGCTGAAATTAGTAACAGCAATCGACTGTGTGAAGTATTCTTCAAATCATGAGAAAATTAGTTGAGGATACATAAAGACACCTGATGTGAATTAAGCCACAGGATGCTGTTTAAAAGTAAGGACATCAATACCAAAACGCTGAGGCAGAAAAAGACGCAGAGTATGACTGGTAATTTTAGCGGCAAAAACGATAGTCTTTTTCCTGATACCAGTCATCTAAGCTGTTGTGCTTTTAATTTGCACTTTGAGGCAGCAGAGGGGCAGAGGGGCAGAGGAGCAGAGGAGAGGTTTGCAGGTTTTACCTAAAGATAATGCAACTTGTAGGCGCGACAGCTTACTAGCACAAAAATTGTTGTCAACAGGGTTGAACCGTCTACCATATTCATTGAGAGACCTCAAGCTTTGGTATTGTTACCTTTATCTTGTGGTTTCCCCTTCTTTTTCGCTACCCTAACTCACATAAGGCGTATAGTCGAAGAAATTATATATGCATATATGCAACTCTAGAAGAGGGAAAAATTACTTCCCAGCCAATTACAGATTGAGATCATTGGCAAATTTGTAACTGCGTCAGATCAAGCACACAGCACACCTTGATGGGAGCAACGCATGATAGACTCCAGGAAAATTGCCACGATGCGTCGATGGCTGATGATTTCACTTTTGGGCTTACTTGCCCTGATCATCGCTCATGGGATGGCATTGATTTACCGCATTCAGCCTGGAGTCTCGCTGTGGTTCCCCCCATCAGGGGTAGCGATCGCCTTAACTTTCTGGTTTGGCCCTTTTGGCATTATTCTCACCGGACTAGCATCTTTTTTGATGTCCCCCGCTTGGGGGTTTCATGGTTGGGAGCGATTAAGTGCTTTGGCGGATATGATAGAACCTCTAGTTGCTTGGTTGCTTTACCGTCGTTTTTGGAGAGGTTCTCGAACACTAAATACCCTCAAAGATGCTGCCCTTTTTATTGTCAGTGTACCTCTGATTGCCAGTGCTACTTTGGCGATCATTGGTAACTTAACTTTTGCCGCAATAGGTAAAATGCCCATTAGCAGCTTAGGTACTAATATTCCCCATTGGTGGTTAGGCAATGCAATGGGAGTCATGGCTATTGCACCTACTGCCTTATTAGTTATCACCCCTTATCTCCAATCTCAGGGCTGGTTATTAAGTACTGAACCATTAAACTCTTCATTTGTTTCGCCTAATTTTCCACCTTCCCGTCGCTTTATACTAGAATTCAGCACTATAATACTGATCTGTGTAGCAATAGCAACCCTCACTGTTGCCGAAACTCATGAGAATGGCTTTAGATTTCAGCAATTATCTTTTTTGAGTTTTGTGCCTGTAATTTGGGCTGCTACTCGCTTTGGTGTCACCTGTGGGATGTTAACCGCCAGTTTTTGTGTACTGGTGACGTTGTTCTCTTATCTAGTTGCGTACCCCAACGCTATGTCCTTGCCCACGTTTCCCGTAGAGGCACAAGTGCTGCACGTTCACAAGTTGAGTTTATTGGTACAGTGTATTGTTAGTTTATTAGTGGGCATTGCTATTACAGAAAGGTCAAAAATTCAAGTAGAGTTGGCTGTAGAAAGAGTCAGACTGGGGGAATATCAAGCCCGTGCTGAATTATCAGAACAACTCATCCAACTCAATGAATCACTGGCGCAAACCAATACTTCCTTAGAAAAATCCCACCAAGAAAAAGATGAATTACTCAAGCGCGAACAAGCCCTCCACAACAGTTTGAGTAATATTTTGTCAAGCATGACTGATGCTTTTATTGCCGTGAATCGAGATTGGGAGATTACCTACGCTAATCGCCAAGCAGCAAAAATTCATAATTTAGCATCAGCAGACTTGATTGGTAAAAACTACTGGGAACAGTGGACTGGGGCTAGAGGTACAGAGTTTGAGCGAGAATATCAGCGATCGCTCTGTGAAAATATCCCGGTTCATTTTCAGGCATTATACGCACCGTGGGATATGTGGTTGGAAATTCACGCTTACCCTGCTGAAGATGGACTGGGGATATTTTTTAGAGATATCACTGAACGCAAACAGGTAGAACAAGAACGTGAATATCTGCTCATGCGTGAGCAGATTGCTAGAAGTGAAGCAGAAAAAGCCAATCGTTTAAAAGATGAATTTTTAGCAGTTCTTTCCCATGAATTGCGTACTCCTCTGAACCCGATTTTGGGTTGGGCAACCCTGCTGAAAAAGAATAATTTGGAAGAAGCTACAAAAATACGGGGGATAGAAACTATTGAGCGCAATGCTAAATTACAAATTCAACTAATTGAGGACTTATTAGATGTCTCCCGCATCCAACAGGGGAAAATGACTTTAAATATCCAGCCTGTGAATTTAGCTAACACTATTGAAGAAGCCAAGGAAACTGTAAGACTAGCAATTGAAGCTAAAAACATTAGTCTGGAAACTGTACTAAACCATAACATCGGCATGGTTGCAGGTGATGCAGGTCGGTTACAGCAAATTATCTGGAACCTGCTTTCTAATGCCGTTAAATTCACTCCCTCAGCCGGAAAGATAAAAATCATATTAGAACAAGTTAATAGCTATGCCCAACTTCAAGTTCAAGATAATGGTAAAGGCATTAGCCCAGAATTTCTCCCCTATGTATTTGATTATTTCCGTCAAGCAGATGGCACAACCACAAGACAATTTGGAGGGCTAGGTTTAGGGCTAGCTATTGTTAAGCATCTGACAGAATTACATGGTGGTACTGTGAAAGTAGAGAGTGCAGGAGAAGGCATGGGGGCAACATTTACAGTCAGATTACCATTCATGCCTGATAGGGGTCAAATAACACCAAAAATCCGACAATCCAATAATGCTTTAAGTTTGCCAGGGTTGCATATATTAGTGGTAGATGATGATGTAGATACAGGTGAATTTCTCACCTACATATTGGCACAATCAGGAGCAAAAGTGACAGCAGTTGCATCAGCAGGTGAAGCTTTAGAAATCTTAGCCAAAACTCAAGTAGATTTACTATTGAGTGATATTGGTATGCCAGGAATAGATGGTTATATGTTGATGCGATTAATTCGAGCTATGCCGTTAGAAAAAGGAGGGAAAATCCCAGCGATCGCACTCACAGCTTATGCTGGAGAAATTAACCAAAAACAAGCATTAGCTGCCGGATTTCAAATACACTTAGTTAAGCCTGTAGAAACAGAGAGATTATTTCAAGCAATCTCAGAAGTTTTAGCTACAGCAGCCTCATAATCTCGCCTACATCATAACACCTCATAAAGTATAGCAATCCGATTTGATTTCTGAATGACTCGTAGAGGTAAGGGACTGGGGATTGGGGACTGGGGACTGGGAAGGAGGAATAAAGGTGTACTGAGTTTTGTTCAAAAATCAAATATGAGTCCTATAGTTATGAACTTATTTGGGAGTTTACCAATTGTTGGCTATGAGGCAAGTCAAGGAATTGCTCTATTACAGGCACAGGGTTTCGAGTCACTTGGGGTTTAAGAGTTTGGAGCAGACAAAGCGAACAGAGGTCAGAAACTGAAAATGACAGAGTTATTTAGAGAGAATCCAGGATTTGAGTTTTTACTGGAGTGCTGGGAGGACGATCCTGCTTTGGCACTTACGAATAAATAAATCCCCAGCCAAATTACAAACGAATAACCGACTACGAACACGGGTCTTCCACAAAGGCTGGGGATTTATTTTTATGGGGTATTGCGTGTGTAGATGGGATGCTGTTTGAGTCAAATGAGTAGCAAAGCGATCGCTATGTCAATACTTCCTCACCTATAACTCGTCCTAGAGGTTTGTTATAAGTGAAGGTAAAATTTTCAAACACCTCTAAGCAGTAACTAATGCCTTTAATTCCTCAGTTTTTAATCTTGGCCCATAGGATGTAACAATCTTAGAAGCTGCGGCCGATGCTAATTTTCCGGCTTCTTCATAGCTCATACCTTGGGTAATTCCATAGAGGAAAGCTCCTGCATACATATCTCCTGCTCCCACTGTATCTACAGCTTTTACTTGAGGTGCAGCGATTTCGATTAATTTCTGACCGTCAAATACTACTGAACCCCTGGCACCGCGAGTAATAGCAAATTTCTTACTCAGGATTTTTAGTTTGTCTACAGCTACTTGAAAATCTTGTGTATCTGCTAGTCCTAATGCTTCACTTTCATTAGCAAAAATCAAGTCTAAACCAGGTCCAATGATGTCTAATAAACCATCTTTAAAAAATTTTACCATGTTGTAATCAGATAGGGACATGGTGGTTTTTACTCCCGCTTTTTCAGCTATTTCTCTAGCCTTTATAGCTGCTTCTTTTCCTGTGGGAGAAGTCACTAAATATCCTTCGATATATACATATTCTGAATCAGCGATCGCTTCTGATACTAATTCTTGTGTAGAAAATTCTCCAGTAATTCCCAAAAATGTATTCATGGTGCGATCTGCATCGGGAGTTACTAACACCAAACATTTACCTGTAATTCCTGATTGGCGATCGCCATTTTTTAAGTTGGTATCTACCTGACATTTGAGTAAATCTTCTATGTAAAAGTCTCCAAATTCATCATTAGCCACTTTACAGGAATAAAAAACTTTTCCTCCTAGTTGACTAATTGCCACTATTGTGTTTGCTGCTGAACCTCCACAACTTTTATGGCAATGAAGATTTTTGAGATTTTCCAAAATATGATTTTGACTATCTTCATCTAGGAGTGTCATTACACCTTTATCAATCTTTAGTTCTTGTAGTAACTCTAGAGATACTTCGTATTCTATATCTACTAAGGCATTACCTACACCATAAACATCATATTTCTTGCCCATTGTTTATCTCCTAGAATAATTTCTGTCTGACTTGAACAGAATTGATAATAGCAGATAGGCAACTGCCTAAGAGTTGCTTGGTCATAATTCAATACGCTTGGTGTTAAGGCTAAAACTCTTTGTTAAAGTCAATTTTTTTAACGTAGATGCAAAGCGGCTTGCCGCAGGCTACCGTAAAGGACGCAAACAGACGGTGGTTTTACTGCGTGCATTTAAGCGGATTTGATATTAGCGCTCTTTTATTACTCTCGTCAGATTAAATTTGAAACCCTATTTTTGCGTTAGTCCGCACAGGCGCACGAGAGTTTGTGTAGCCGCGATTTCTAATCGCTGGGATTATTCTCTCTCCAGAGTTATAGAAGAGCGTTAGATAGGAATGGTTAGTGTTGTATCCGCTACAGTTACCAAAACTGAAACAGTTATAAGATCCCAAGCTGCTTAGGACTATTCTAGGTAAATGGAAGCTTGAAATGTTAGTAAGCCAGTCTCAAGAGACAGGGCTTCTACATATCCCACGAGGTTTTGAACCGATACCAAATTTAGTGTGAGGATTTAGCCATGTCTTACCCGATTCCGTCCAAAATGTGGCAGCGAGCCAGTATTGTAACACTATTATTATTGATACCGTCAGTAGGAATTGCGATTTTACGTCAGTCTGCTACGGTTGCGGTTCCAGCCAATCAGACTCCTAATATCCCAACAACCTTAATTCTACCCAACCACCCTGACTACCAAGCACTCCAGGCGTTGGTACAAAAATATAGTTGTGTCGTCTCTGTTCAAAACTTTGGCGCTCTTCCTGTAACCCGGACTGAGTTTGCTACAGTGTTGAATGCTTGTCTGAATCGAAGTAATGAGCTAGTAACAACTGACCCCAAGATAGTTACCCAAGGGGATATGAAAACCCTGCAACGGTTACAGTCCGAATTCGCGCCGGAGTTAGCAAACCTAAGAAGTCCGATAGATGAATTGGAAGCTCCTAGTCCCATCACTCCGGCTCAGACTCCCAGAGAACGTACTCAAGCCGAGTCTACCCGAAAGACTCAACCCTTACCCACACTGATGCCTCCACTCCCTAGTATTGGCTCTGGCTCATCTGTGCAGGATCAAGTTGTTAACCGTGGGAATAGTCCTAAATTCCAAGTTCGTGGCAGTATTGGAAGGGTTGCCCCGGAGCCACAAACAGATAGCAGATTCAATACAGAGAACTACAACCGGATTGATGATAATCCCTTTCATCGCGTCAGTAATGACCCACTTTCCACCTTTTCCATTGATGTAGATACAGCATCCTATAGCAACGTGCGACGGTTTATTACTCAAGGGGAATTACCACCCAAGGATGCAGTCCGAATTGAAGAACTGATCAACTATTTTACCTACAATTATCCCCAACCAAAAGGCGATGCCTACGGCGGGCAAAGCCAACGCCCCTTTTCCGTCACCACTGAAGTTGCTGCTGCTCCCTGGAATCCTCAACACAAGCTGGTACATGTGGGTTTGCAAGGTAAACGTTTAGAGAGCGAAACCTTACCACCTAGCAACCTAGTATTTCTGATTGATGTCTCCGGTTCTATGAATGACCCCAACAAATTACCCTTGGTACAACAGTCCCTGAAATTGCTGGTGAATAAACTGCGTTCTGAAGACCGGGTAAGTTTGGTAGTTTACGCTGGAAATGCTGGATTGGTATTACCTGCTACTCCTGGTAGTCAAAAATCAACAATTCTGGCGGCCATTGACCGCTTGGAGGCTGGAGGCTCTACTGCTGGCGGTCAGGGCATTGAACTGGCCTACAAGATAGCCAAACAAAACTTCCTCAAGTCTGGTAATAATAGAGTAATTTTAGCTACTGACGGAGATTTTAATATAGGGATTTCCAGTGATGCCGACCTGACGCGATTAATTGAACAGAAGCGAGATCAGGGAATTTTCCTGACGGTGTTGGGATTTGGCACCGGCAACTATAAGGACTCAAAAATGGAACAACTGGCTGATAAGGGTAACGGTAACTACGCTTACATCGATACCCTATTGGAAGCCAAAAAGGTTTTAGTTAACGATCTCAGGGGAACTCTGTTTACCATCGCCAAGGATGTGAAAATTCAGGTGGAATTTAATCCGGCGAAAGTTCAGGCATATCGCTTAATTGGCTACGAAAACCGTCTGTTGCAAAACCAGGATTTCAATGACGACAAGAAAGATGCAGGCGATATTGGGGCTGGTCATTCTGTGACAGCGCTTTATGAAATAATTCCCACTGGCACGAAAAGTGATGTGAAACTACCTTCGGTAGACCCCTTGCGGTATCAGCATTCTAGTGTGACTCCCCCAGATGCTGCCGGCAATGAGTTGATGCTCTTAAAACTGCGCTATAAATTGCCCCAGAACAACACCAGTCAACTAATTACCCAAACTATCCAAGATGAGGATTTGAGAACCGACCAGATACTCTCCACAAACCTGAGATTTGCTGCTGCGGTAGCTACTTTTGGGATGGTGCTGCGTGACTCTGAATATAAGGGGAATGCTAATTATGATTTGGCGATCAAATTGGCGACTCAAGCGAAGGGGGAAGATCGGGAGGGCTATCGAGATGAATTTATTCGCTTGGTGGAACAATGTAGGGGATTGATTACAAGGAAATGAAAAAACTAGGCTGATATAATCACGGCTGCTGCCATGAATTTGGTTAGGGTTTGGCAGTGGTGGACGCAAGCTAATAACTTTGGCAAGAGTAAGTAAGTCGGTGCAATAAAACCAAACTGTGTAAAGAAAAGTAAATAAACGTGAGTTCGATGAACCTCTCCCCAACCCCTCTCCGAGACGGAGAGGGGCAATAAGATCCTGAATTGGGCACGAAAAATTAGGGTTTCTAAGTCTCTCCCCGAAACAGGGAGAGGAATGAAAGCGGGGTTCTTTGGCATCTGTCGAACTCACGTTAAATAAGGCTCAAACTCTTTCTCCCCCTGCGTTACCCCAACAATAATTATTTACGCCGACCTACTTATTTCTCGCTTGGCAGCACTAGCCATCTAAATTTGACTTCAAAGAATTCGCCAACAAAGTCATAATACACGCGAACAAATTATTCTTGATTCCACCACCTATTTTCCCTTAACCGAGCAGTATTGCCGGCTCCCCTTTTTGTGTTGTTTTTACGACTTTGAATTCAGTTATTTCGTAGCATTTTTGCCTATTTCTGGCTAATTAATTATGTATACAAGGTACAGGATGTTTATTCTACAAAATTCTTGGGAAATATTAAAATTATGAACTTCTTCTAAAGATTTAACTTGACGCTATGACGACACTGGCAGCAATCCCCGATTCGAATCTATTGCCGTATATCCCTGGTTATGCCATTGTTGAGCAACTCTATGCAGGTTCTCAGACAATAGTTTATCGAGCAGTACAGGAGTCAAGTCAGCGTCCAGTGGTGATTAAACTATTACGGCAAGACTACCCCACCTTTAGCGAATTATTACAGTTTCGTAACCAGTATACAATTACCAAAAATCTCAACATTCCTGGCATCGCCCACCCCTACAGCCTAGAAGCCTACGGTAACAGCTATGCCTTAGTAATGGAAGACTTTGGCGGTATTTCTCTACGGGATTATACTCAAAATTATTCCCTGTCGTTACAGGAAATCTTAGAAATTGCCCGACAAATTGCCGATATTCTCCATGATATCTGCCAGCATCAAGTCATCCACAAAGATATTAAACCCGCCAACATTCTGATTCATCCAGAATCGCAACAAGTCAAGCTGATTGACTTCAGCATTGCCTCCCTCCTCCCCCGCGAAACCCAGGAAATTAAAAATCCCAATGTTTTGGAAGGAACCCTTGCCTATCTTTCCCCAGAGCAAACCGGACGAATGAATCGTGGTATTGATTACCGCAGTGATTTCTATGCTTTAGGAGTGACATTGTACGAACTTTTAACCGGACAATTACCGTTTGAGTCCCATGACCCAATGGAGTTAGTACACTGTCATTTAGCCAAGCTCCCACTCACCCCACACAGCATTAATCCTGAAATTCCTGCGATCGCTTCAGAGATAGTATTGAAGTTGATGGCGAAAAATGCCGAAGATCGGTATCAGAGCGCCTTGGGTTTGAAGCATGACTTAGAATGCTGTCTCAATCAATGGAAAGCAACAGGTAGAATAGAAACCTTTGTCCTGGGACAACGGGATGTGTGCGTAGGCGTAGCCCGTCGTAGACATCGCTTTATTATCCCCGAAAAACTCTATGGGCGAGAAACAGAAGTTGCCACCTTGCTCAAAGCTTTTGAGCGCGTCGCTAATGGCAGTTCAGAAATGATGCTAGTAGCAGGATTTTCCGGGATTGGTAAAACTGCGGCGATCAATGAAGTCCATAAACCGATTGTCAGACAACGCGGTTACTTTATCAAAGGCAAGTACGATCAGTTCGGGCGGAATATTCCCTTCAGTGCCTTGATGCAAGCCTTTCGTGATTTGATGGGACAATTGCTGAGTGAGAGTAATGTCCAATTGGCGGCGTGGAAAGCGAAAATTTTGGCGGCCGTGGGTGAAAACGGACAAGCGATCGTTGATGTGATTCCTGAACTAGAGCGAATTATCGGTCAACAACCGCCACTCCCAGAACTATCTGGTAGTGCTGTTCAAAATCGTTTCAATTTGCTCTTTCAAAAATTTATCCAGGTTTTCACCACCCCTGAGCATCCGCTGGTAATGTTTCTAGATGACTTGCAATGGGCAGATTCGGCTTCTCTGAACTTGCTGCAATTATTGATCTGTGAAGCCAATTCTGGATATTTATTCATTCTGGGTGCTTATCGAGATAATGAAGTTTTTCCGACTCATCCCTTGATACTGACGCTGGAGCAGATTCAGCAAGCCCAAGCTACCGTCAATACGATTACCCTGGAACCCTTGGTGGAAATAACGGTAAATCAGTTGGTGGCAGACACCTTAAGTTGTCCCAAGGAACTGACTCAACCCCTGACGCAATTGGTATATCAGAAAACCCAAGGGAATCCCTTTTTTACAACGCAGTTTCTCAAAGCACTGCACGAGGAGGGTTGGATTCAGTTCCAGCCAGAACTGGGTTACTGGCAATGTGACTTGGCTTCGGTGCGGCAGTTGGCCTTGACCGATGGAGTGGTAGAGTTCATGGCATTGCAGTTACAGAAACTTCCAATGGACACACAGGAGGTTTTGAAACTGGCAGCTTGTATTGGCAACCAATTTGATTTGAATACCTTGGCAAGGGTTTCTGAAACATCACTTGTTGATATGGCGACCAATCTATGGACGGCGTTACAAGAAGGGTTGATTCTCCCCATTAGTGAAGCCTACAAGTTCTTCCAATCAAATGACTCAGACAACATCGATCGCGGCGGTGAGATTGTCGTTTCTTATAAATTCTTGCACGATCGCGTCCAACAAGCTGCCTACAGTCTGATTCCAGAAGATCGAAAACAGTCTACCCACTTCAAAATTGGGCAACAACTGTGGGCAAATACGCCTGAAGCAGAGCGAGAAGGGAAAATTTTTGAAATTGTCAATCAATTGAATTACGGTCTGAGATTGACGGCTCACAAAACTTCTTCCGGATTGTTGAATGCACAAAATGGTGACGAAATCTCCAAGCTGCAAGAATTGGATCGAGATCAACGCCATGAACTGGCTCAAATGAACAAAATCAAATGCTGGCAGCGATCGACATCTGTCTGCAAGTGCTGGAGTTTTTGGGTGAACCCCTGTTTAAAGAACCCCCACAGGAGTTAGCGATCGAGGATTTAATGAACCTGCCAGAGATGCTCGATCCGCAGAAGTTGGCAGCGATGCGAATTGCGATCGCAATGGTCACTCCCAGCTTGAACGCTAAACCAGATATGTTACCACTGATTGCTTACACACTAGTAAACCTATCGATTCAATTTGGCAATTCGGCATTTTCGGCATTTGGCTACACCTTTTATGGTCTGGTTTTATGTGGTAGCCCAACCGGAATTGAAAGAGGCTATCGGTTTGGACAATTAGGATTAAAATTGCTGGAGCTATTCAATGACAGGAAATTACATGCAAAAGTGATTAACATTTTTGATGTGTTTGTGCGGCACTGGCAAGAACCCGCTCGCAAAACGATCGCTTCTCTACGTGAAGCTATTCAGGTTGGATTAGAAATGGGTGATATAGAATATGCCTGTTACAATGCCGCCTCCTACTGCAACTATCTTTTCTTCGTCGGCGAAACACTGGAACGGGTGAATCAGCAACAGCAAAAATACATCGATATGTTGTTGAAATTCAAACAAGAGTATCAAATTTACTTCGGACAGATTTGTCGTCAGCTCGTGTTGAATTTGATGGGAGCAGCAGAAGATCCCCTAATACTTGTTGGGGAGAGTTTCGACGAGCGAAAAATGCTGCCGATTTTAATTGAAACTCAAAACGGAACTCTCCTGTTCTTGCTCCATCTGGCAAAGACGATTCTTCTACTCATCTTTCAGGACTATCAGCAGGTACTCATCCATGCTGAAGAAGCCGAAAAATACCAAAGAAACATGGTTGGCTTCTTGCAGTTTGCGGAACATAATTTCTACTACTCCCTTGCTCTTTTGGCTAAGTGTTCAAATGGCAATGAAGCAGAGCAACAATCGGCACTAGAAAAAGTTGCAGAAAACCAGAAATTGATGAGTCAGTGGGCGTTCCACGCTCCCGCCAATCATCAACACAAATACGATTTAGTCGAAGCAGAACGGGCAAAAATTTTGGGTCATTTAGACGCAATAACCTACTATGAAAAAGCCATTCAGGGGGCAAAAGAAAACGGCTATATCCAAGAAGAAGCACTCAGCAATGAGCTAGCCGCCAAATTCTACCTAGCTTGGGGCAAAGAGAAGCTGGCCGCAGACTATATGCAACAAGCCTACTACTGCTACGCCCATTGGGGTGCAAAGGCGAAAATTGCCCATTTAGAACAACAATATCCGCAACTACTAACAGCCATTCTCCAACCGCCTAATCTTGCCATCACATCTACGGCAACCATCCCCTTAACTTTGATGAGAGGTGTAACTAAAAGCTCTAGCAACCAAAATTTATACTTAGATTTGCAAGCGGTGATGAAAGCTGCACAAGCCATCTCTCAAGAAATTGAATTAGAGAAACTGTTGGCAACTTTGATGCAGATTGCGATCGCCAATGCTGGCGCCCAAATCGGTCATTTAGTTCTTTGCCAAGAGGAACAATGGTTAGTTGTAGCTCAAGCCGATCAACAACTGGTAAAAACCTTAGAAATTCCCCTGGAGCAATATCCAGAAATTCCCCAAAGTTTGATTTATGCAGTAGCAAGAACTCAAGAGACGGCTGTGTTTGAAGACTTGAGTGATTCAGTGCAATTTGCCAACGATCGCTACATCATCACTCACCAGCCCAAATCTGTTTTATGTACTCCCATTAGTCGCCAAGGAAAACTCAGCGGTATTTTGTATCTAGAGAACAACTTAACTTTAGGCGCTTTTACTAGCGATCGCATTGAGATTCTCCAACTCCTAACTAGTCAAGCCGCCATCTCTGTGGAAAATGCCCGTCTGTATCAACAAACCGAAAACTATTCTTGCACCCTAGAAGCAGAGGTAGAACACAAAACCCAAGCTCTCAACCAAAAAGCCCAAGATTTAGAGCAAACCTTGAAAAAATTGCAGCAAACTCAAGGACAATTAATTCATAGCGAGAAAATGTCATCCCTCGGTCAATTGGTAGCTGGTATTGCTCACGAAATTAACAATCCAGTGAATTTTATCAAGGGTAATCTCATCCATACGGAAAATTATGTTGCAGACATGATGAGTTTGCTGATGCTTTATGAGCAGGAATATCCCCAACCTAGTCGAGCTATTCAAGATAAGCGGGAAGAAATTGACCTCGATTTTCTATTTGAAGATGCCAATCAAACCTTAGAATCTATGAAAGTGGGTAGCGATCGCATCAGCAAAATTGTCCAAAGTTTACGTAACTTTGTTCGCTTGGATGAAGCCGAAATCAAAGCTGTAGATTTACACAGTGGGATTGAAAGCACGCTGTTAATTTTGCAACATCGCTTACAAGCTTCTGAAAATAAACCCGAAGTGCGTGTCATTAAGGAATATGGCGATCTACCTTTAGTTACTTGCTATCCTAGTCAGTTAAATCAAGTCTTCCTGAATATTATTAACAATGCCATTGATGCGATTCGAGATAATCTTCAAAGCAGCAAATACCCAGAAATTCGGATTCGTACTGGAGTGATAGATCGTGAATGGTTACGAATTGCGATCGCTAATACAGATAGTACGATTCCTGTAAGTCTGCATGAGCGGATTTTTGAACCATTTTTCACCACAAAGCCCGTTGGTCGTGGTCAAGGTTTGGGGTTATTTGTTAGCTACTCTATTATCCAACAACATCGCGGCACTTTAACTGTGCGTTCTCAACCCACTGAGGGAACTGAATTTGAGATTGTTCTCCCTATCTATTAGATTTCTTGCAGAAGTCGGGAAAAGAAGAAGGGGGAAAAGGTAAAGGTTTTGTATTTTCCCCTTCCTGTTTAACATGAGTCGCTTTTCCCACGAGAGTGCAAAAAGCACTTTCGCAAGAGGTCTAATGAATTGCGTCATGTTTTTCTCACAGGAGCTACAGGCTTTTTGAGGGCTTTTTTACTTGATGAACTACTACATCAAACTCAAGCAAAAATATACTGCCTGGTGTGTTCCACAAACGAGCATGAAGGGTTAAAAAAGATTCAACAAAACCTAAAAAAATATTCCCTTCATCACCCAAATTTTAGCTCTCATGTGATTGCGATTCCGGGAGACTTAGAACAGCCATACTTGGGTCTTCCTAATACCCTCAATGGATTGGCAGATTCTGCAATTGTTTGTCCACCAATGGGTGTTAAACTCCTAGATAAATACTTGTCATATTTCGTTAGTAGTGGTTTCTTAAATTCACCACCTTTAAGACAGGAGTAAATTTTCACGCTATAATTTTCAGCATTCTATTCGTCCATTTTGCTAGCAAAACCCTAGAGAAAAAAGTCTCTAGGGTTTTTTGTCGTTAGCGATCGCCTAACGTATCACTTAATATGGCCACTTCCAATCACGAATTTCCGGCATATCGTCGCCGTACTTCTCAATGTAGTGCTTATGTTCGATCAGTTTATCTTGCATCTGCTGTTTGACATAAGCTGCCTTAGATCCTAGTTTCTCCACGCGATTGATGACATCAATTACTAGATGGAAGCGATCGAGATCGTTGAGAACAACCATATCAAAGGGGGTGGTGGTGGTTCCCTCTTCCTTGTAGCCACGCACATGCAAGTTTTTATGATTAGTGTGGCGGTAGGTTAAGCGGTGAATTAGCCAGGGATAGCCATGAAACGCAAAGATGATCGGTTTGTCGGTGGTGAAAATTGTATCAAAGTCTTTTTCACTCAAACCGTGGGGATGTTCGGTTTTTGGCTGTAGTGTCATCAAATCGACTACGTTCACTACCCGCACCTTTAAGTCAGGGAAGTGCTGGCGCAAGATATCTACCGCCGCCAAGGTTTCTAAGGTAGGAATATCGCCAGCACAACCCAGTACTACATCTGGTTCGCCGCCTTGGTCGTTGCTTGCCCATTCCCAAATGCCGATGCCTTTGGTGCAGTGTTTGACGGCTGCATCCATGTTGAGGTATTGCAACGCCGGTTGCTTCCCTGCAACGATGACGTTGACATAGTTGCGGCTTCTCAAGCAATGGTCTGTTACTGATAGCAGAGTGTTGGCATCGGGGGGCAAATACACGCGAACAATCTCTGCTTTCTTATTAACCACATGGTCAATAAAACCGGGGTCTTGGTGGGAGAAGCCGTTGTGGTCTTGTCGCCAAACGTGAGAGGAAAGTAAGTAATTGAGGGAAGCAATTGGTCTGCGCCAGGGAATATCTATGGTAGTTTTCAACCATTTGGCGTGCTGGTTGAACATGGAGTCAATGATGTGGATGAAGGCCTCATAACAGGAGAAAAAGCCGTGGCGACCTGTGAGGAGGTAGCCTTCTAACCATCCTTGACAACAAGTTTCGCTGAGAATTTCCATCACCCGACCATCTGGTGAAAGATGGTCATCTTCGGGGAGAATCTCGGCTTCCCAAGTCCGGTCTGTAACTTCCAGCACAGCATCCAGACGATTGGATGCTGTTTCATCGGGACCGAAGACGCGGAAATTGCGACTTTCTTGGTTAAATTCCATGATATCCCGGAGGAATCTACCACTAACTTTGGTAGCTTCAGCGATCGCCTTCCCCGGTTGAGAAACATCTACAGCATAGTCTCGAAAGTCCGGCATCTTCAGGTCATGCAGCAAAATACCGCCGTTGGCGTGGGGATTGTCACCCATGCGTCGATGCCCTTTGGGAGCTAGTTCTGCTAATTCCTCAATTAGCTTACCGTTGCTGTCGAAGAGTTCTTCTGGTTTGTAACTCTTCATCCAATCTTCTAGGAGTTTCAGGTGTTCTGGCTGTTTGGCGATGTTGCTTAAGGGAACTTGGTGCGATCGCCAATAACCTTCGGTTTTTTTGCCATCCACTTCCTTCGGCCCCGTCCAACCTTTGGGAGTTCGCATGATAATCATCGGCCACTGGGGACGTTCCGTGAAACCATGTACGCGGGCTTCTCTTTGGATACTTTGAATTTCGGCGATCGCTGTATCTAGAGTCGCCGCCATTTGCTGGTGGACAACTGCGGGATCGTCACCTTCTACAAAGTATGGCTTGTAGCCGTAGCCTACAAATAAACTCTCCAATTCTTCATGGCTAATACGTGCTAATACTGTTGGATTGGCAATTTTATACCCATTCAGGTGCAGAATTGGCAGTACCGCACCATCAGACACGGGGTTGAGAAACTTGTTGGAATGCCAGCTAGCCGCTAAAGCACCTGTTTCGGCTTCACCGTCACCCACAACAGCAGCAACGATCAAGTCTGGGTTATCGAAGGCAGCACCGTAAGCATGGACGAGGGCATAACCTAGTTCCCCGCCTTCGTGGATGGAACCAGGTGTTTCCGGTGCAACGTGGCTGGGAATACCACCAGGGAAAGAGAATTGTTTGAAGAGTTTCTTCATTCCCTCAGCATCTTGGGAGATGTTGTGGTAGTACTTGCTGTAAGTACCTTCTAGATAGGTGTTGGCTACCAGTCCTGGACCTCCATGACCAGGCCCGGCAATGTAGATCGTGTTGAGGTCATATTTTTTAATGACCCGATTGAGGTGAACATAGATAAAGTTCAGCCCTGGTGTTGTTCCCCAGTGACCCAAAAGCCTGGGCTTGACGTGTTCTAATTTTAGCGGTTCTCTCAGTAGCGGATTGTCGAGTAGATATATTTGCCCAACGGAAAGATAATTAGCTGCACGCCAGTAGGCATTGATCTTGCCTAATTCTTCATCTGTTAAAGGCTTTGTTTGTGGAGTCGTTGCTAATGTCATTTCGACACTCCATTACAAAAGGATTTTGACGGATTCGCTCAGTATGTAATTATACTTATTTTCCAGATGATGGCCATCTAACCCATGAAAAATTTTTCCAGCCTTTGTGGCCAAATCCTTGGCTTTGGACAAACAATTAGGATTTACGCACTGTACAAATTAATCATGGTGTGAATTTCTAAAATAGGTCGTTTCAGGCTTTTATCAAATTAGAGCGATTCAATAACATTAAATCTGGCAAATAACCTGATTCATTTTCAGATGGATTGACTAGTGCTGTTTTGGGTATGAAGTAAGGGAGATTTAAACGGATACATTCTCTAGTCAGTTCAAAGGCTAAAAATCCTGTTACCTCTTCATGGTCTCCTACAGGTTGAGGCATTTTAATAATTATTCCGTTGTGCAATTCATAGCGTTCATTCTCTGGTTTCCACTTGAGAAATTCCTCAAAAGTTACGATTTTGGGTAAAGCTTGAGTCACTTTCCAGCCTCCAAAATTTTAACTAATTATTAATTTCTAATAATCCAGGTGGCGGTGTAATTTCAATGCGACCAGATTGTAAGTCTACCACTGGGGCGATCGCTTCTACAAAGGGAATCAAAACAGTCTTTTGCTTTTTGTCATTTGTCGTTTGTCCTACCCTGCGGGAAGCCGCTGGCGCGTCTGTGTCATTTGTCGTTTGTTCTTTGTGAGTACTAAAAGATGGGTGCAATTTTATTTCTAACAAATCATTGCCGGCGGGGATGATGTCTACTACCGTCCCTACGAGTTCGCCAGATGCTTGCATGAAGACTTCCAAACCAATCAAATCGAGGACATGATATTCATTTTCGCCCAATTGGGGGCGATCGCTTGCCGGCACCATTAACTTACAACCCCGCAATGCCTCTGCCTGATTGCAATTTTCCACTCCAGCTAATTTGATGACATACAAGTTTTTATTACTGATGTAACGTCCTGCTAATAATTCGATTGGTTGGGGTTCTGTCTCACCAGGACGCAACAACCAACGTTTTCCTGGCACTTCAAATCGTTCAGGGAAGTCCGAGTCAGGATAAACTCGTAATTCCCCAGCCAATCCTTGAGGTGCAACAATCTTACCAATTTCTAGCCAATCATCGGATTTTGGATTTTGGATTTTGGATTTTGGATTAGTCATTTGTCATTGGGCATAGGGCATTGGAAGATGCAGGGGGGCACAGGAGTAGGGGGAGAATAATAACTCTTAACTCCTCACTCCTCACTCCTCACTCAGCACTTATCACTCAGCACGGGCTAAACGCCCCGCTACCGCTAACAGTACTCCTCACGCACTGACAGCGGTACGTTGATAGGCTTCTTGGGCTACTTTGGCTAAACGTTGCATAGCAGTGACAATTTCTTCATCGCTGCCGGTGAGGCTGATACGGAAGCATTGGTGCTTGTGTGCCCACTCTTCGTTTAAACCGGGGAAGAAGGTACTTCCAGGTACAATAATTACACCTACTTGCTTAAGTTCTTGGTAAAATTCCCAGTCAGTGATGGGTAAATTTTCTAACCACAACCAAGCAAAAATTGCTCCTTCACCGCGATGGAGAAACCAAGGTAAATTCTTGGGCATTGCTTGTTCTAAGCTGGTTTCTAAAACGGTAAACTTATTTTGGTAGAAGGGACGAATAACAGTCTCAGAAATTTCTACTAAGGCACCAGAATTAATTGCTAGGGCAGCGATCGCTTGACCATAACGCGAAGAATGAAGACTCGCGTTTGCTTGGAAACACTCTAGCACCTCAATCCACTTTTCATCCCCGATCGCAATACCAATCCTTTCTCCTGGTAATCCTGCTTTGGATAAACTCATGCAGTGGAGAATATTATCGCCAAACACTGGGGTCATTTCGGTAAAGTTCAATGACGGGAAGGGAGGCGCATAAGCCGAGTCAATTAGGACGGGTAGATTGTAGGGCGAGGCTAGGGCAGCAATCTTTTTCACTTCGTCGTCAGTGAGGACGTTTCCAGTGGGGTTACAGGGGCGAGAAAAGATGACACAACCAGTGTTTTCGGTAATCGTCACTTGGCTGAAGTCTGGGCGATATTTAAATCGGTGGCCGGCTGCATCGATATCGAGAGTTGGTTTGTAGGCGACTAAGGCTTTTGGTTCCAAGCAGATGCCCCCGTAACCGGTGTAGTCAGGACTTAGAGGCAAAACGATTTGTTTTAACTGGCCGCTGGTGGTGTAGCCACCGAATATATTAGCGGCGTAGAAATACAGGGTTTGACTACCGGGGGTGATAAAGATATTGCGATCGCCCAATTTTAACCCGTAGCGTTTATTAAAGTCATTGGCGATCGCTTCAATTAATGGTGCATAGCCCTGGCTTGACCCGTAGCGACAAACTACCTCACCATATTCTGGACTAGCTAAAAGCTGTGCAGTGCAATCCCGCCATAACTGTTCTACCTCCGGTAAAATCAGCGGGTTACCAGCACTCAAATTAATAAACTGCTGCCCTGCACCAGATCGTAACGTTTCGATAATATCCTTCATGATCGCTCTGACGCCAGTCAGGTTGGACATTTGAGTCCCAATTTGTGTTAGGGCAGGGTTCATAAGCTGTGACAAAATTTATTAATTGAGGGTGGACAAATTACTTGGGGTTTGCTGCTGACATCAAGTTTACATCGTTGTCAAAACAACTGTCGCCGCCTTTAACCAATCTAGCTAGAGAATGATATTTTATCAAAGTAATATTCGAGGGACTGGGGACTGGGGACTAGGGACTGGGGAAAACTTTTCCTAACCCAATCCCCAATCCCCAATCCCCAATCCCCAATCCCCAATACCCACTCCCCGATATAAACTCAAATAAGCCGATTGACTATACAGGAGGGCTGACGTTGCAAGTTAAAGCAGCAGTAGCTTACAGCGCAGGTAAGCCGTTGACTATTGAAACGGTTGAACTATCTGGGCCACAAGCTGGAGAAGTGTTAGTCGAAATTAAAGCCACTGGGGTTTGTCATACCGACGCCTATACCCTTTCTGGTATTGATCCCGAAGGTTTATTTCCGGCAATTTTGGGACATGAAGGTGCTGGTGTGGTGGTTGAGGTAGGGGCTGGTGTCACTAGTCTCAAACCAGGGGATCATGTGATTCCCCTATACATTGCTGAATGTCGTCAGTGTGAATATTGTCTCAGCTTTAAAACTAATCTTTGTCAAGCCATACGCCTCACTCAAGGACGCGGTGTTATGCCCGATGGCACTAGTCGCTTTAGTATCGATGGGCAGATGATTCATCATTACATGGGTACATCTACTTTCGCTAACTATACGGTGCTGCCGGAAATTGCCTTAGCAAAGATCCGCGAAGACGCGCCGTTTGAGAAGGTTTGTTACATTGGCTGTGGCGTGACTACTGGTATTGGTGCAGTCATTAATACAGCCAAGGTGGAACCAGGAGCAAATGTGGTGGTTTTCGGTTTGGGTGGTATTGGTTTAAATGTCATCCAAGGGGCGCGGATGGTGGGAGCAAATATGATTATTGGGGTGGATATTAATCCCAGCAAACGCGCTTTAGCAGAAAAGTTTGGCATGACGCACTTTGTCAATCCCCAAGAAGTAGAGGGTGATTTAGTTCCCTACCTGGTTGATTTAACAAAAGGCGGTGCTGATTATAGTTTTGAATGTATTGGTAATGTGAAAGTAATGCGTCAGGCATTAGAATGTTGCCACAAAGGTTGGGGCGTTAGTGTAATTATTGGTGTTGCTGGTGCTGGAGAGGAAATTAGTACTCGTCCTTTTCAATTAGTAACTGGACGGGTTTGGAAAGGTACGGCATTCGGTGGCGCTAAAGGGCGTACAGATGTGCCGAAAATTGTTGATTGGTATATGGAAGGTAAGATAAATATTGATGATTTAATTACCCATATTATGCCCATTGAGCAAATTAATCATGCTTTTGATTTGATGCACAAAGGTGAATCAGTTCGGAGCGTGGTGACTTTCTAAGTCATAATTCGTAATTTCAAAGGGTTTGTATCTGGTGCTGATGTAGACAGTTATGTTTCAGATAGGAGTTAAATTTCTATCTGAAACATAACTATGAATTGTCAACCACCCACCACTATATCGGAGTACCGATATAGTGCAATACAGTTCAGTTAAGGCTAAAAATTAAAACTGGCGTAGGTTGGGTTGAGGAACGAAACCCAACATTCTTAAGACTTTGTTGGGTAACGCTTACGCTCAACCCAACCTACTTTTCTGCTTAACCCAAGCGTATTGCGATATAGTGGGGGCTTGTTCAAAGGCGTAACCGTCACCCCTGAGATTGACGCTTACACCCAACAAATTTGGGCTTTATCTTCTTAAGTTGACACCAATGAGCATTGCTGTGCCCCTACCACGTGGTCTATCTACCTGAAAATAGCTGTAAAGTGAAACGGTATAAATCTTGAAGTAATTCAAAACATTTGCATAATTTTATTACTTTCGCCTGAAAAGTACTTTTAGCTACTTAATGCATCAACCGCTACCCTTTTTCATGGTTAGCGCTAGGATAGCTATGTATTTTTTGGAAGTATAAATATGGCTCAAACTTTTTATGTAAATCCAGTAACAGGCAACGATACCAATGCTGGTAGTCAACAAGCGCCGTTCAAAAGTATTACGCAAGCTCTGAAGGTAGCTACAGTTGATACTAAGATTCAACTGGCAAATGGTAATTACAATGCTGCTAGCGGTGAAGTGTTTCCGCTAACGATTCCATCTGGGGTGACGGTGGTGGGTAATGAAACCAACAAAGGTAATGGCATTTTGATTGAAGGAAGTGGTAATTACTTAAGCCGTACTTTTGCTGGTCAAAATGTGACTTTTGTGCTGTTGGATAAAGCCGAACTTCGGGGAGTGACTGTAACAAATCTGGCTAGCCGTGGTAGCGGTGTCTGGATTGAATCAACTGCGCCTACTGTTGCAAACAGCACCTTCACTCAATGCAAGCGGGAAGGAGTATTTGCTACAGGCGATGCTAACCCAGTTATTCTAGGTAATGTGTTCAGTGAGAATGCAGCCAATGGAATTGCGATCGCTAAAAATTCCCAAGGTCAAATTCAAGGTAATACTTTCTTCAAAACAGGTTTTGGTATTGCCATTAGTGATACCGCATCACCCATACTTCGAGATAACAAAATTTCTGAAAATCGTTCTGGGATAGTCGTTTCTGGTAGTTCCCGTCCCGTATTACGTAATAATCTCAGTGAAAATAATACTGATGATGGTCTAACTATAATTGCAAGCGCCCTACCGGATATCGGCAGTACCAATAATCCAGGGGGCAATACTCTACGCAATAACGGTAAATTTGATTTGCAAAATGCCAGTTCCAACAAGCTGGTTTCTGTGGGAAATACAATAGATGCGACTAAAGTCACGGGAAAAGTGGAGTTTGCAGATACCTCGGTTCCAACACCAACACCCACGCCAACACCAACACCCACGCCAACACCAACACCCACTCCAACACCAACACCCACTCCAACACCAACACCCACGCCAACACCAACACCCACTCCAACTCCAACACCCACTCCAACTCCAACACCCACACCCACTCCAACACCCACGCCAACACCCACTCCAACACCCACGCCAACTCCAACTCCCACGCCGACTATCGAATTAACCGATATTACTAATCATTGGGCAGGCGCATTTATTCGGGAATTAGTCAAATTGGGGATAATTAATGGTTTCCCCGATCGCACATTTAAACCTGATGCTACGATGACACGGGCGCAATATGCAGCATTAATAGTAAAAGCTTTCAACCCATCCCCAAACCGCGCCGTTACCAAATTTAAAGATGTACCAGCAGACTTTTGGGCATCTAAGGTAATTCAGCAAGCATATCAAGGTTTATTTCTCTCTGGTTTTCCCGATAATACCTTCGGCCCCAACAAAAATATCCAGCGGGTGCAAGTGATTGTCTCTCTAGTGAATGGATTGGGATTATCTGGTGATACCACAACAACCACTAAAACTTTTGATGACCAAGCAAAGATTCCTGATTATGCTAAGGATGAAGTCATCAAGGCTATTAAAAAAGAGATTATCGTTAATTACCCTAATCTCAAACAACTCAATCCTACCCGCGATGCCACACGTGCTGAGGTAGCTGTGATGGTATATCAAGCTTTGGTAGATGCTAGTCGTGTAGCAGCGATCGACTCATCTTATATTGTGAGCGCTTAATTTTTAAACTGGTTTGTTTTGCTAAATCTTTGCAACACATCAATCGGTTGTAGGGGCGTACAGCTGTACGCCCCTACATTTGTATCTACTCGAATTTGGGCAAATTATTCGGGTCAATACCCTGAGATTGCAAATAAGCAATCAGTCGTTCTTTTTGCTGGCGTTCTTGTTCGGCGCGTTGGCGTTCTTGTTCGGTGCGTTGGCGTTCCTGTTCAATCTGTTCTACAGCCCACGGTAACAAATTACCAGCTTGATCCCACCAGCGCAACCAATAACCGGTTCGCGCTTCTTTTGTGCCTTGCCAAGTTCCTAAAAATAAGCCCATTACATCAACCCAATGACGACCATTTTCGTCGGGTTGCTTTAACTCATAACGTTGATTTTCCAGTTGATAATATTCTAATAAACCGCCATCTGGGTCAAAAATTACGTAGATGGGAATCTGTAAAATTTGCTCGTAGAAAAACCATTTTCCTGGTGGATAACTTCGCTTAACCGAATATTCTCCACCCTCAGTATCGGATAGAAATTCGATGGCGATCGCCGGAATATCTCCTTCTAAATTCGGTGTATAACTTTTACGATTGCCTACAACTTCATTCACCGATGGTACATAAACCCAGTCTGGTGCTTTGGCAATAAATTGCCCGTTGATTGTTGCACAAAGACCAAAGTTTGAAGCTATCAACATCTGGGGTTGAATGAATCGACTGATTTCTAGGCTTTCACGCAAAGCACCAGCCAAAAGCGGCTGACCGGTATTCTCCACTGGTTCATCCTCTAGTTGAAAATCTTTGGGCAAGGCTTCCCAAGAGATTACCAGTTCAGTTGCAGATTTGCCTTGGCTGAGTTGGGTTGCCATAAATACAGCATGAATTTATTTTTGATTTTATCGCTTCCAGAACGTCATAGAGGCGATGCCAGGATCAAAAACCTACCTGTGAAAAAGGCTCGTGACTACTGATTTCCTCAGTGGGAGATTGTTTGCGTGAATGAGGAGTTAATTAAGTCTTAGGGAGGTTGCGATCGCGGCATTTGCAAATATATTTTACTACTTAAGATGAATTTCAGTTAAACAAATTTGTATTTAAGATTACAAGTGCTGAAATATTAGATTTGCAGGTGACTAATTTTCCCTGCTACCAAGGAGTAATAATGATTTTAAGTCAAAATCAACGCGTTATAGGTGTATTTACTCATCGTCGAGATGTAGAACAGGCACTACATGAATTGAAAGATTCTGGTTTGGCGATGGAGAAAGTATCTGTAGTTGTACAGAATGCAGACCCCAATCATGAGATTACTAATGGTGATAAAGCTGACGAAGGTGCAACAGTAGGAGGACTTTCAGGGGGTGCTGTTGGTGGTTTGACTGGTTTATTGGTAGGTCTTGGGACTTTAGCAATCCCTGGAGTCGGGCCAATAATGCTGGCTGGGGCAGCGGCAACTGCTTTGGTTACAACCCTTGTAGGAGCAAGTATTGGTGCTGCTACTGGGACTTTTGCTGGTGCATTAGTTGGTTGGGGAATGTCGGAGGAGCAAGCTAGAGCATATAACGAGCGAGTAGAGGATGGACAATATTTAATAATTGTCGATTGTACATCTTTAGAAATTGCTAAAGTAGAAGCAATTTTACAGCGTTGGGGTATTGAAGAGTTCGGCATTTACGAGCATCTTAACAGTGAGTATGGAAGTACAAATTATTTGACCACGAATACTTCTGCTAGTGCCATTCCTAATAAAAGTGGAATTTTGACCAAGTATGCTATTAATTACTTTAATCACATAGATAATGCTGAAGCGGCAATTAACGATATGCTTGTCGCGGGTTTTCCAGTAACTCAAATTTCTTTAATTTGCCAAGAGTTTCCTCAATTGGTTGGATCAATAGGTGTTAGTATAAATGACCGTTTTGACGCTGTAAGGCTAGGAATACCAGATGAGTGGGCACGTTTTTACAACGAGCAAATTGAGCAAGGTAATTACATACTTATCGTTAGTGGCACAGATAATGAACTTGACCCCGCTAGCTTGATTTTGGGCAAGTATGGCGTTCAAGAGTGCCAAATTTATGACCCGATGTTGATTCGTTCTTAAAAGTGGGTGCTGCCATGTTCCGCCGCGCCCATTGCCGAAGGGGAGATGGGGAGATGGGGAGGCAGGGGAGGCAGGGGAGGCAGGGGAGGCAGGGGGAGAAATAATCAATGCCCCATGCCCAATGCCCAATGCCCCATGCCCTTTAAAGCAAAACTTTCGCTAAAATCGGTTCCACAGTTTTAGAAATTTCTGGGACATACACTTGTGAAACGTAGTCAGCAATCATTCTGTCGGTGTTGAATAACGGCGCATTTGTCTTAATCGACGTTTTCATCATCTGCACCCAGCGGTGGGGAATACCTTGAGCGTCTTGGTCATAGTATAAAGGAACGATTTCTTCTTCTAACAACTGATAAAGCGATCGCGAATCAATCCGATCTTGCAATTCTTGGTCGCTAGTATGAGCATCTTCACCAATTGCCCAACCGTTAATTCCTTTGCCATCCTTGTCGGCTTGGTAACCTTCGCACCACCAGCCATCCAGAACGCTGCAATTAAGACCACCGTTGAAGCAGACTTTTTGCCCGCTTGTACCAGAAGCTTCCAAGGGACGACGGGGATTATTCAACCAAACATCCACACCTTGCACCAATTTTTGTCCAGTGTAAATGTCGTAATCTTCAATAAAGGCGACTCGGTTAATAATGCCGGAATTGTGACACCATTCCATTAATCGCTGGATAATCCGCTTGCCTTCCTCATCTGCTGGGTGGGCTTTTCCTGCAAAGATAATTTGTACTGGACGTTGAGCATTACCAAAAATCTTTAATGCCCGTTGGGCATCGCGCAAAATCAGATCCCCACGTTTGTAAGGGCTGAAGCGTCTGGCAAATCCAATGGTTAATACATTGGGATCGAGTAAGCTTTCGGTTGCTTGAATGAGTTGCTGATTTTCACCACGCAATTCCCGTGATTTCTTTACCTTATAACGGGTGAAAGCAATCAGTCGTTCTTTGAGAATAAGATGTCGTGACCACAGTTCCTCATCGGGAATTTCGTCAACTTTAGCCCACATCTTAGGATCGACAGCACGAGTTTTCCAGTCTTCTCCCAGATACTCGTTATATAAGTCAGCCAATAGGGGTGCAGTCCAAGTGGGTGCATGAACGCCATTGGTAATGTAACCAATTGGTACTGTGTCTTCCGATCGCTGCGGATAAAGAACTGTCCACATCTTACGGGAAACTTGACCATGCAATTCACTGACGCCATTACAAGCCCGACACATCCGCAGCGCCAAAACGGTCATCCCAAAGGGTTCCCAAGGGTCGCCCAGTCGCCTTGCACCCAATGCCAAAAATTGCTCGCGGGAAAGTCGCAATTGCGGCCAATAGCTGGCAAAGAAGGAGTCAATTAAATCGGGTGAGAAGACATCATGACCAGCGGGAACGGGGGTATGGGTAGTAAATACACAGCTGTTCCGCACCTTGGCTTCGATGTCGTAGAAGGATTTGCCTGTCCGTTCAATTTCTAAGCGGGCAATTTCCAAGGTGCAAAATGCAGCGTGTCCTTCGTTGAGGTGATAGACAGAAGGTTGAATTCCCAAGGCGTCCAAAGCCCGGACACCACCAATACCCAAGACAACTTCTTGGGCGATGCGGGTTTCTAAGTTCCCGCCATATAGGTGTCCTGTTAGCCAGCGGTCAATGGGATCGTTATCGTTGCGATCGCTATCTAATAAATATAATGTCACTCGCCCGACTAGCACTCGCCAAATTTGCACTTTTACCAACCGCTGGCGGACTTGTAGCTGGATAGTCACCGCTTCCCCTTGGTCATTTTTAATTAACTCTAGGGGCATCTGCTGGAAGGGGTTGTCAATATAATAATCTTCTTGCCAACCGTGGCGGTTCAAGCGTTGCCGAAAATAACCTTGGCGATACAGCAAGCCCACACCAACCATCGGTACACCTAAATCCGATGATGATTTCAGGTGATCCCCAGCCAGAATCCCCAAGCCACCAGAGTAAACGGGTAGGGATTCGTGAATGCCAAATTCCGCGCAAAAATAGGCAATGGGGCGTTCTTTGGATACTTGCGGTGCAACTCGACTGACCCAAGTATCTTGCTGTTTAATATATTGGTCAAATTCACGCGCGAGGGCGGATATCTGCTTGAGGTAGAATGGATCTTCTGCTAATTGGGTAAGACGCTCGTAGCTTGCCGACTCTAAAATCGCCACTGGGTTATGCCCGCAGCGTTCCCATTCTTGGGGATCGATGGTTTGGAATAAAGAAACGCGATCGCCACTCCAACTCCACCAATAGTTATAAGCCAAATCTGCTAAACGTTTGAGCGGTAAAGGTAACTTTTCACTCAAGCGTCGTGCTGGGGTGATTGCACTGCTGTTAACCATACTAAATCCATCTCCTCGCGCTTAACTTTTTCTGTATTTCACTCATCATCTGCTCCCAATCACTTCCTCTTCAGGTTTATGACACCGGAGTTTTCATTTATGAATCCTCCCCTGAAGTTAGAGCAGTTTATCGACATCAAACCTTATCCAAGTAAATGGTTTTTATTGTTTTCGTCTTCTCAAAATTATCCATACTTTTGGAGAGTTTTGATAGTTTTTTTATATCAAATTCGTTGACATTATTTTAATTTTTTTATGCTATTGTTAATATTTGTTTAAATGCTAACAATTAGTAACTAAAATTATTGATATGTCTTGATAACAGTTATATTCATTCTGAATTCTGACTCCTGACTCCTGAATTCTTTTTGATAAAAATGGCAAAATCGAACTAGCCCAAACACCACAAGGTATTACTAAAAGCAGAATATTTTGTTTATTAAATTTCAATATTTCTTTGTTTCCAGTAATTCGGTTTGCGTTTACTATGGGCGATGGCAATAACCCAAATAACTTCTTCAAGCTCAGTATAAAAAATCAGATAGGGAAAACGTTGAATAGCATAACGACGTATTCCTTCAATCTTGTGTGGGGTTCCTAAATTGGGGTTTTGCTGAATTTTAAGAATAACTTTTTCCACTTGAGACAGTAAATCTAGCCCCAAACCTACTTTTTGAGCTTCATAGTAAGCTATTGCAGCATCAAGCTCCTTTCTAGCTTCGGTGTGGATAATAATAAACTTCACGAATACTTTTCTCGTAACTCAGAAAAAACTTGAGATGATGGTTCCCCAATAGCTGTGTTGCGATTAATATCCTCCAACCGTTGGGTTAATTCCGTATCCCAAGCAGTTTCTAGATTATCATCTATACCATCATCTAGAGAATGAATTAAAAAGTAGGCAATTTCAGCACGTTCTTTTGCAGAAAGCTGAGAAAGTTCGAGTTTAAGTTTTTGGGCAGTTTCACTCATGCTTTGGAGTCTCCCGAACAATTCTAATTTAATTATAGGCTCGACTATCCGATCCTAACTGCTTTACAGATAAATTGCGATCGCATTCTTTGTTCCTAAATTAATAGAGTGGATGGGTATCAAAGCGATCGACCAAATTGGAACTAGTTGACACATCGAAATTATCACATACTTGCAAATTTCTATAATAAAGCGATCGCATGGTGGCGAATATGATCTTCAATAAAACTAGAGATGAAATAATAACCGTGGTCATAGCCTTCTTGGTAACGTAACTGTAGCGGCTGCTTAACATCTGCACAAGCTTGTTCAAACACTTCTGGAAATAATTCCTCAGCTAAAAATTTATCAGCCGTGCCTTGGTCAATGAGAATCGAACTGTGATATCCTACTTTTTTAACTAATTCACTAGCATCATAAGCCCGCCAACTTTCTTGATTGCTGCCAAGATAAGCATTGAAAATCTTTTGACCCCAAGGAGAACGCATAGGTGCAGTGATAGGTGCAAAAGCTGATACTGATTTGTAGAGTTCTGGATTTCTCATTCCACAGACTAACGCCCCATGTCCCCCCATTGAATGACCAAAAATACCTTGTTTATCAGCTTTACCTGGGAAGTTTGCAGTAATTAAAGCAGGTAATTCGTAGACAACATAACTATACATTTGGTAGTATTGACACCACGGTTCCTCTGTAGCATCAACATAAAACCCTGCACCAGTGCCAAAATCCCAGTCATCATCTTCACCTGGAATACCAGTATTCCGCGGGCTGGTGTCTGGTACAACCAGTATCAAACCATACTCAGCGGCAAAGCGCTGCACTCCTCCCGCCTTCACCATAAAATTCTCTTCTGTGCAAGTCAAACCAGAGAGAAAATAGAGAATTGGCACAGATTTTTGAGTTGCTTGTGGTGGTTGATAGATGGAAAAGCGCATTTCACCGTTACAGCTTGAGGAGGAATGACTGTAAAAGCCGACTTTACCACCAAAGCTTTTATATTCTGAAATCAGGTTGAGGTTAGACATTGGTTATATTGTCTTTCTTGAGTGCTTGCCAGAGAAAGATTATTTTACCGTGAACTACACGCATTTGTATTGAAACATTCAGTGCAGGCTTTTGGGCATATTATCATCTAAAGTTTTTGCTTTAAATTTATATAAGTTAAATCGAAGTTAAGAAGTTATTTAGAAAGTAAAAACTAAATTATTCTAGGGTGTAATGGCAGTTACTTCAACAAAAGGTTTTACCCAAATTTTCGACTTCTTAAAAAATTGGGGATTCTAAATCTAGCTATTTAGTAATATTCAAGGTAGAGCATCTCTCAATTAACCTTTCGGCTAGGTAACTTACTTCCACAGCTTTTACAAAACACAGCATCGACATCGTGAAAAGCCAAACCACAATTTGAACACACTGTTTCTACCTGATTAGCTGTTTTCACCACTTGCTTAATCAAATCCCCTACTTGCCAAGGAATCAGCGCAATTCCTGTAAAAATCATTAGTACTGTTAGCAAGCGTCCTAATTCAGAAATAGGAATCACATCGCCAAATCCTACAGTTGTCATTGTGACAACAGAGAAATAAAATGCATCCAAAAATGTAGCATATTTTTCAGGATTAACCGGATGTTCGACTTGATAAATTAAGCCAGAGTAAACAAAAACAATTGCAAATAATGTAAATAATATTCGCGCGAAAATCATGCCATCTTCAGTGCTGATACTGGCGAATAAAAATTTTCGATCTATAAATCTGATTAATCGTAAAATCCGAAACCATCGCAGTAGGCGGATATAGCTGATATCCACTATTCCTAAAAACAATGGTAAAATTGCCATTAAGTCAATAATCGAATAAAAGCTAAAAATATACTTAATTTTATTTTCCGCACTCCATAGACGGAGTGAATATTCTACGAGGAAAATGATGGCGATCGCAGTATCGGCTACGTTCAACTGAAAGCGGACATAATCAGGAATATTATAAGTTTCTGCCACAAAAATTCCTGATGAAACTAGCACCAAAGCGGCAAGTGTTAAATTAATGGCTTGACCTAAAGGTGTTTCCAAGTCTTTTAAGTAAAATTCTGTTGTTTCTCTACTCAGTAGCATATTCGACCATTAACTAATCTTAATTCCTAGTTATAGCATTAGAAATACGATATTATTAAACCTTATCCTGATGTTATCTCCAGCTTATATGAACTCAGAATATTTTATGCGTTTAGCATTGGCAGAAGCCAAAAAAGGCGATGCGCCTTACGGTGCAGTAATTGTTAAAGATAACGAAGTCGTTGCCGTAGCTCATAATACTGTCAAAACAGACAACGATCCATCAGCCCATGCGGAAATCAACGTCATTCGTCGTTTAACAGCTAAACTTAAAAACCCCTCTTTAGAAGGTTATAGCATATATACAACTGGCGAACCTTGTCCGATGTGTGCATCTGCTTGTGTTTGGAGTGGTTTATCAGAAATTGTATATGGTGCTTCAATTGAAGATTTAATTTCGGTTAATCAATCACAAATTAATATATCTTGTGAACAAGTGATTGCTCAGTCCCTGATAAAAATTAAAGTCAGCAAAGGCGTTTTAAAAAACGAATGTTTGGAATTATTTAAATAAGCCATCAAAAAACTTATTTTTAGGAGTAGCCCCAATACTGTTCGGTTAAGGCACCAGATGCGATAAATCGCCGTCTCTACAAAGGAATGATTATTGTAGAGACGCCGATTTATCGCGTCTTTGGAATTTATAATTTTAATCAAAATGGTAGGTTCGCAATTTCTAGCGATCGCCTGCTTTTTTTTGATTTTTCGGTTGTATAAGTAGGTGGGCGAAGAATTATAAATTATCTAACTTAGCTCATTCAAATAGGATAAATAGGTATTTGCCCAAATCGCGGCTTGAGTGCGATCGCGTAAATTTAACCTGTTTAAAATATTCGTAACGTGATTTTTTACTGTCCCCTCAGAAATATAAAGTTCCTGAGCAATTTCTCGGTTACTCGCGCCTATAGCAATTAACCGCAAAACCTCCTTTTCTCTGGGAGTGAGTTCAATTAAACTAGATGGTATAGGCGGTGACTGAGTTGGTGTAGGATGAGAAAATTGAGTCAACAATTTTTTGACTATTCCTGGCCCTAATTGAGTGTATCCTTTATAAACAGCGCGAATAGCAACAGCTAATTCTTCTGAGGGTGTATCTTTCAATAAATAACCCATTGCTCCATTTTGCAGAGCTGCCGAGACATATTCATTATCATCAAAAGTTGTCAGTACTAAAATCTTCGTTTTGGGAAAATGCTTTTGGATTTCCCGTGTAGCTGCAACTCCATCCATAATTGGCATTCTGATATCTAATAATACAACATCTGGCTGAAGTTCAGCAATCAAATTAATCGCCTCTTGACCATTTTCTCCTTCTCCTACTATTTCTAAATCTGGTTCTAGTTCTAATAATGCTCTTAATCCTTGACGAATTAAACTTTGGTCATCTACCAGCAATACTTTAATGGTCATGTCAACCTCGTTAAAGGAATATTAACTATAATTTTGCAACCAGAACCAGGAGTGCTATTAATATTAAATTCACCCCCAAGTGCTAAAGTGCGATCGCGCATACTATGAAGTCCAAAACCAGTAGTATTTTGCCTGATATCAAAACCTCTACCATTATCCTGAATTATCAATCGTAAATTGCTTCTGATGGTAGTAAGTTCTATTTTCACCTCCGTTGCAGATGCATATTTAGAAATATTTGTCAAAGATTCTTGAGTAATCCGATAAATAGCAGTGTTGATTTCAGGCGGTAAAGAATATTCAACATTAATTTGATAAATTGGTAGAATACCATTTGAGCGATGAAAATCTTCTGCAAGACCAGCGAACGCACGTTCTAAAGATTGCTCTTGTAATGGGTTGGAACGCATAGTTGAAACAGATTGACGGACATCTTTGAGCGCTTTTGAACCTAATTCCTTTGCCGTTGCCAGAAATGTCTCAGCCTTAATTGGATTAGATGGCCACAATTTTAAAGCAGTTTCTAATTGTAGATTTAAAGCAGTTAGAGAGTGTCCTAATGAATCATGGATTTCACGTGCAATGCGGTTTCGTTCTTCCAAGGTAGCTTGATTTTCAATCCGCATGGCGTATTGACGAAGTTTTTCATTAGCAATAGCTAGTTTTTCCCGACTGTGGCGTTCAGATAATACCGCATTCATCATCAACAACACAAAAACTAAACTCAGACCAAAGACCAATGACCAGTTTAAGCTGAAAAATCGAAAACGTTCTTGAGCTTGTGGTGAAGATTGAAAACTGAATAACTGATATTTTAACTGTGTAGTCAGCAGAAATAAAGTAAATGACAGACTTGTAATGAATAAACGCCCAGGTAAATTAAAAATTAGACAACTGCGAGTCACTAAAATTATGTAAAGAAACGGAAAAAGACGAGCAAATCTTTCACCAAAAAGCCCGATCAATAAAATCAATAAAATTTGAATAAATGTGTATATCAACTTACTTTTTAGATTATTTTTAGGCAACCATAAGCCCATTAATGCAAAAATAATCAGACTATAAATTGATAACTCTGGCAATAAATTACAAATTGATAAATCTGGAAATGTACTACAAATTGATACATCTGTTCGTTTAGGGCGAAATCGCCGTACAGGAGGTGGTATAACTGCTATTAAAGCAGTGATTGCCAGTAATATCCATTCTAAATAAAGCAGAGATGGAAAAGGATGTTTTTTAATTTGAATTAGAGGATTTATCATAATAAACACCTAATTGCTAACTCTCAATTATTAATTACTAACTCTTAACTTCTAACTTTTATTATTGTCAGTCACATTAGTCATAATTCAATCATGACTAAAGTCATGGGCATAACCGTGACTTTCTCCTCATGTGACAATTGAAGAAAAATTCTTATGATGGTGGCATCCAAACAGGCAAGAACCACGAGATCAGTCATGAAACTCAAAACATTATCATTAATTGCTGGAGCGATCGCTTTAAGTTTAACTGCAACTTCCTTTGCTGTGGTAGCTCAAACAGCCTCTCCTTCACCCCTGCTACTTGCACAAACTCCACAAAAACCAAAGGGTCCTTGGGCAGAGTTGGGACTAAGCGATGCACAAAAAAGCCAAATTCAGACAATTCGCCGTGATAGCCGCGCCAAATATGAAGCAGTTTTCACCCCAGAACAAAAAGCAAAGTTAGAAGCAGCTAAGAAAGCGCGTCAGGCTCAGCGTCAAGCAGGTCAAGAAGGTCAACGCCAACCAGGTCAGCGTCGAGGTGGATGGAAGAATTTTGCTGACTTAAATCTGACTGAAGCACAAAAAACCCAAATGCGACAAATCCGCGAATCAGAGAAACAACAGATTCAAGCAGTTTTAACCCCTGAACAACGGCAAAAACTAGAACAATTCCAACAGAACATGAAACAGCGTCGTCAACAACGCAATCCTCAATAATTTTTAATCTTAAAAAAAGAGTTAATAATTTGGGATGGGCAATATCGCCCATCTCATCCCAAGCTAGTAATCCGGAAATACTGTGGCACTTACCCTTGACTGATGTCCAGGCACTTTTTTCCATAGCCAAGAATTAAACAGTTATACAGACTTCTTGCAGAAGACGGGAAAGGAGAAAAAGTTCATCTCCTTTCCCTTTCCCTATTTTCATACCCCATATAGGAATCCGTTTTGATTTTTGAAATTATCTGCGTATGCGGGGAGTGGGGAGTAGGGAGTAGGAAAAAGTACTTTGTAAGTGTACGGATTTTTTTCAGAAATCAAATATGAGTCCTATATCCAATGCATAGACTTTCAAGCCAGAAGTTCATATAATAAGAAGTCTCTTGACCCCCAAGACCCTGTAGGGGTTTAGCATTGCTAAACCCCTACTCTCCACTACCTATTTTTAAGCTAGTCAATCACGGGAAAATCCCCCAACCAAACATAAAAAAGGTTTCTTCCCCACTCCCCACTCCCCACTCCCTATTTTGAAGCTAGCTTTTTCAAGATGTCTAAAGAATTCCCTATTGGTAGTAAAGTCCGTGTCGTAGCATTACCACCCTACGTTAAAACCGCTGAACCTATGCCCATGCTGCGCCCCCCCGATGTGATTCGGATTGGCGAAGAAGGTATAGTTCTTGACCGTAGACCTGGTGGATATTGGGGTATTCGCTTCTCTAAAGGAGCCTTTCTCCTAGATAGCCAATACATCGAAAGCACAGATATTCCTCCCCAATCTGACTCAGAGTGAGATCAGTAGCAACCAGGAATTGTAAACTTGTGTAAAGTTGTCATTCTGGTTTGCACCATGATTTCCCGCCGCACTTTTTTAAGCATATTATTCGCCAGCTGTATTTCTATTATTAGCTGGCTGAATTTTACCCCTACTGCCGACGCTCTTGGTGGTAAACTTCCTGCAATTAATCAACCTGCACCAGAGTTTACTTTGCCAACTAACACAGGTGATGGCAAAATTTCCCTCTCTGACTTTCGTGGTAAGTGGGTAGTTTTATACTTTTATCCCAAAGACTTCACCTCTGGTTGTACTATAGAAGCTCGTCGTTTTCAGGAAGACTTACCCAAGTATCTGGAAAAAAACACCGAAATTCTCGGTGTCAGTGCTGATGATATTGATTCCCACGCTAAATTTTGTGATTCAGAGGGACTAAAATTCCCTCTGTTGGCTGATTCTGATGGTTCAGTGAGTAAAGCTTACGGTTCGTGGCTGAGTTTCTTATCTATGCGCCACAGTTTTATCATCGATCCTCAAGGCATCTTGCGCGAAACTTTTGTCAAAGTCAACCCAACTATTCACAGTTCAGAAGTATTAGCACGACTAGAAAAGTTACAATCGGCAGCTTCTTAAATACAACAGAAAAGCGTAACCCAACAAATACACTGGGTTACGCTTAATTATTGTAGAGTTTTTGTCTTTTGAATGTGCTGCTAAAATTAAATCGTTAATATAAAACCTTTGAATATCAACTCAACAAAATTATTACCTAGAAGCTTCACTTCAATTCCTCCAACGATTGCCTTCAGATCCGCCTCAGATAGTTTCTGTTCTTTAACTTGATTGTCAGGTTGCAAGTTAGTGATTGTGATTCTAGACATATTTTTTCGGGAGATTTTTAAAATCTACGAGAATTTTCCTTTGATTAGCTAGCAATCTCATCAACCAAAAGTTATACATTTTAGTATTTACATACTTTTTAAATAGACATTATTGTAATGAATGATTTTTTGTTACTAACGCTTATATTAGCGGTTCCCATTCAGATGCGGTACAACATTATATTGCGAGGGTAAGGGCACGGCAATGCCGTGCCCCTACGGGTGTACTTCACTGGAGTTTATCGAACAAGCTGCTAGTTATTTAGACACAATAAATCCATATTTTTTGAGTATATCTTTAGCTTGAGTGCTAGATAAAAACTGGACAAATTCTTTGGACGCAGAAGGATTTTTACTACTTTTGAGTACTGCCATCGGATAGACTATCGGTGAGTGAAACTTCTCATCAGCAGCGACTACAACTTTTACCTTGTTGGAGATTTTGGCATCAGTGGCATAAACTAGACCGGCTTCGGCATTACCGGTTTCTACTGCTGCTAAGACTTGACGCACATTGTTAGCAAAGACTAATTTGGGTTTAAGGGGATCGTAAAGTTGCAATTGTTTTAAGACTTGCTCACCGTATTGCCCTGCCGGTACGCTTCTGGGTTCACCGATCGCAATTTTCTTAATCTTGGCATCTGTTAAATTATAGAAGCTAGTGATACCCTCAACATCCTGAGCTACTATCAAAACCAGACGGTTATTTGCTAGATTAGTGCGGGTACCTGGCAAGAGAAGTCCTTTAGTTTCTAAGGCATCTACTTGTTTTTTACCAGCCGAAATAAAAATATCTGCCGGCGCACCTTGTTCAATCTGTTGCTGCAAAGCACCAGAAGCGCCAAAATTATAAGTAACATTCACATCTGATTTACTTTGTTGGTACAGAGGCTTAATTTCTTCCAGCGCATCTTTTAAGCTAGCGGCGGCTGACACAAGTATGTTGTTAGACTGGGCGATTACGGGAGAAGGAGTAACTAACGGTAACCCAATTGCTAGCAATAAGCCAGCAACTGCTATACCCAGGAAGCCAAGAATTTGTCTTCTTTTCATGGAAAAGGTGCTTGAGAGGTTTTTTGATAAAATTGATGCTAGGTAGAATCCTACCAAAAATACCAATATTTACCCAACTATATCGGTAAAATTTTTATATCAGATGTTGATCTACACACCTCGCGGAATCGCCGAAACGCTATATTTTTCGTTGAGGTGTGTCGATGCCTTACAGCACAAGGGTTTGAGGCATGTGTTTTACTTAACTTCGCACAAGATATATAATCTTTTTCAACAGATCGCCTTCAATCGCAATTAATGAAAACAAGCTATGTAGACAAACTTTGTTTGTATTAGCAATATGCCAAAACAATTGACTGAATTTCAGGTTTTCCCCAAACATATTGGCACTTGGTCAGGCTATTGGATAAGAATGGATGCTAATGCTCAAGAAATAGAACGTTTTGAAGCAGAAATCACACAAAAAATAGTTGACAATCAATGGTTACAAACCAATACTTACCATTATGCCGACGGTAGAATTGTCACTAACAGTTTTGTTGGTAAGGTAATTAGTAATGATGAAATAGAAATAGAAGCAGTAGATGTTCCCGCATGGAAAAATTTCACGACTATTGCACGCGAACATGGGGATAGAATTATCATTTTTAATGTCTGGGATAAAGCGACGGGGCAATTATTCGCAACAGAAATGATTAATCTTATAAATAACGATAATAAATGTCGCAATGTCCAAAGTTTTACAGAAGATGGGAAATTGAAAAGCTTAATGTTAATAGTTGAAAAGCGGATTTCTACTTGAACAAAGTTTGGGGGTTTAATTCCCCTGCCTCTACGGCAGAACGTTTTGTGTCGGGGTTAAATCCCCATTACAAAACGTAATTACGAATTACGAATTACGAATTACGAATTATTAGCCATCTCTAATAACTCCGTTTCACTTAACTGCATAATTCCCAACGAAATCGCTTTTTCTAACTTAGAACCAGCATCTTCTCCTACTACTAAATAATCTGTTTTTTTACTGACAGAATCAGTCACTTTTCCACCAGATTTTTGAATCAACGCCTTGGCTTCATCCCGCTTTAAAGTTGGCAGCGTACCCGTAATTACAAAAGTTTTTCCAGCGAAATTTTGATTACTATTATTAACTGCTTCTGTTGATTCTGTGGCAGTAAATTGCAATCCTTCGGTCTGCAATCGTTGTATTAAGGTTTGGTTGGCATCAATCCGAAACCACTGATAAACAGATTGAGCAATTTCAGCACCAATACCGTAAATGCCTTCAATATCTGACTGTTTTGCTGTGGCTAATTCTTCTACAGTGGAATATTTCTGAGTCAACAATTGAGCATTCACACTGCCTACATGACGGATGCCTAAACCATATAATACCCTTGACCAAGGTTGGTTTTTTGATTGAGCGATCGCATCCACTAATTTCTCTGCCGACTTTTTCCCCATCCTTTCCAAATCATATAATCTCTCTTCTGTCAACTCATATAAATCGGCAACGGAATGCACCAAACCTTTATCAACGAGTTGGTATACCAACTTTTCTCCCATGCCTTTAATATCTAAGGCATCACGACTTACCCAATGTTCAATGGAACCTTTGAGAATCGCTGCACAAGAAGCATTGACGCAGCGAGTCACAGCCTCACCTGATTCTCTCACCACCGGTTGACCGCAGACTGGGCAATCGGTAGGCATGATAAAGGGTTCGGTGTCAGCAGGACGAAGTTCTTTGAGTACCCTCACCACTTCGGGGATGATTTCGCCAGCTTTGCGGACAATCACAGTATCGCCAATGCGGATATCTAATTGAGCAATGCGATCGCTATTATGTAAAGTAGCGCGAGAAACTGTCGTCCCCGCCAGTTGTACAGGACGCATCTGGGCTAACGGCGTTAACGCCCCGGTTCTCCCCACATTCACAGCTATATTTTCCACACGGGTGGGCGCTTCTTCGGCTGGATACTTCAAAGCTACCGCCCATCGGGGAAATTTCTGGGTAAAGCCTAGCTGTTCCTGAAGTTTAAAAGCATCCAACTTCACTACTACCCCATCAGTCATGTAGGGTAAATTCAGCCGTTCGGTATCCCAGTATTCGTAATATTCTGCCACTTCTTTTAGGGAAGCACACAATTTATGGTTGGGGTTGACTCGAAAACCCATTTTTTCTAATAATTCCAAAGCTTCCCATTGAGTATTGGCAATACTGGTGTCATCTCTACCAGGAATATGCAAGGTGTAAGCAAAAAAATCTAATCGCCGCTTAGCCACAATGCGCGAATCTAGTTGCCTGAGTGTACCAGCTGCGGCATTCCGAGGATTAGCAAATAATTGCTCACCTGCTTTTTGCCTTTCCTCATTAATTTGTTTAAACACTTCCAACGGTAAAAAAGCCTCGCCTCGGACTTCCACCCTTTCTAAAATTTCTAAACCTTCAAAATTCAACCGTAGAGGAATTGAGCGAATTGTCCGCACGTTTTGGGTGATATCTTCACCCGCCACCCCATCACCCCTAGTTGCACCCCTAACTAAAATTCCATTTTGATACGTCAGAGCCAAGGCAGAACCATCAATTTTCAATTCGGTGACATATTTCACTGAGTCAGGTTTAGGTACTTGTCGCCGCCAACGTTGTTCCCAGGCTTGCAACTCACTGATATTAAATGCATTCTCCAAACTGTAGAGGGGAATATTATGGCGCACCGAGGTAAACTGAGTTGCCGGTCTCTCACCCACGCGCTGAGTCGGACTATCTGGTGTCGTTAATTCTGGATACTGAATTTCTAGTTGTTGTAATTCTCGATATAACTGGTCATAGATTGCATCCTCCATAATTGGAGCATCTAAGACGTAATAAGCATAGCTGGCTTGTTGCAATAACTGGCGCAGTTCTTCTGTGCGCTTGACTTGAGACTGAATCTGTGTCATTAGATTTTTTGTAAAATATCTACGAATAGAAGTTAAAGACGATAAAACCTGCTTCTGGCAGGTTGTGGATGCGTAACCTTAGACTGATAGTCGAGTGGCTCTGGCTTGAAACAAAAAACATCTACTTTTACTAGGTTACTAAATTTAATACCAATAGTCCCATTCATCGGTACAGTTAACACAGTCCTAATGAATTGCATAAAGTCGAGATGAAATCTTTACAAAAGATTCATTTGGGGTAACTAATGCCGGACAAAGTGTCATAATTGAAGAATATGCTGTTCAAGCTTTAGATATTCGGCAAATTATTATCTGCCCTCATCCCCCAGAAATATTCCCACTAGACAAATAAATACTACAACCTGTATTATAAAATTAGTTCCAACTACAAATACTACAAGGTTTCGATGATCGGCAAATTCTCTTCAACCATAGATAGCGTGATGCATTGTCAACCCAGGAAGGGTTCAGGCAGAATACTGGGCGCGTGTGCCTTTGAGAGGACGTATCGCTTATTAGTGGCTCAATCTGCAAGTGAAAGCATTTTGAGAGCGATCGCTCTTTGGCTCAATCCAGATGGAATTATTCTTCACAGCGGGAGGTGCAACTGTCTCATAGCACCCATAACTAGGGAAAAAGTACCAACGACCTGACCCCCGCTGCTGATAACCAGAAGTGGGGGTTATTTTTTTGAGGAGTTTTTACACATGCAAGTCCAGCAGCAAACTCAGCAACCACACATACTACAAAATTCGGTGGTAGTCTTCTCCAAGAACTACCTACCATTGGCACGCATCAACATCAAACGAGCAATAGTACTGTTAGTTACAGGTCAAGCAGAATCATTGGATTTTGGCAGTACAAAGCAGTGGGAAGTCCGTTCACCCAGTGTTGTACTACAAGTTCCGGAACACATTCGTTTAACAACGGGTAATCCAGAACGACACTGGAAAGTACCTCCGGTGAATCGTCGTGAAGTACTCAAGCGAGACAATCACACTTGCCAATACTGTGGTAGCGGTAAGCGTTTAACCCTTGACCATGTGATTCCTCGTTCCAAAGGTGGACAGCACAGCTGGGATAACGTTGTCACTGCTTGCGAGAGGTGTAACTCAACCAAGAGCGATCGCTTACTTCATGAAGCCTCTATGGTACTCAAAAGCAAACCCAAAGCTCCAATTCACCCCGCCGTCGCCTTTGCAGAGCAGTTTTGGAGCGTACAACGCCTGAATGAAAACGAGTAATTCACTCGGCTATCTGCCTAGACGGTAATATACAGCTATTTTCAGTTAATTGAACTATGGGGTGGGGGTACAGCAATGTTCCCTACTCTATGGTTTGAGCAAAAATGGTAACTCATATTGGCCATGCCTGGGTTGGGCTACGCCTACGCTAATCCGATTTATTTGAAAAATTTGCCACCCTACCCAACAAAAACAATCTATAGGAATCCGGTTTGATTTTTGAACAAAATTAAATATTTGTAGGGTGCGTTAGCGACAGCGTAACGGACTAAATCCTTAAGAATGGTGCGTTACGCGAAACGCTAAGAGGATTAAGCTTTAACAGAACTGTATTGACTAATAACCAGAATCCCGAATAACTTTTGAATCTTGAATTACAACTTTTGATTGTTGAGAACGTACTCTTGAAGTCGCTCTACTAGAAACTTTTTGCTGGGAAAACATTGCTTGCAAAACAAGTGCCGGGTCTACATAATTATTGCTATATTTTAGTCCCCAGTGGAGATGTGGCCCAGTGGTGCGTCCAGTCATTCCCACCCTACCAATTCTGGCTCCAGTCGGTATTTGCTGACCTTCCCAGATTTGAATTCCACCTGCGCGGTCAATCAAATAACGACGACCAGATGCAGTTTCTACGTTTCCTTCCATGTGGCAATAAGTGTGTTCCCATTCTCCTGATTTAATTACTATATGGGAACCGCAAGCGTTGCCATCGCCAACTTTAATTACTGTACCTACCCACCAATTACGAATGTAACTACCTTGGGGAGCAGCCATGTCTAAGCCGCCATGAAATTCCCAATTAGAACCGCCAGTAGCCGAGGGACGGTAACCAAAACCAGATGTGTAAGCTTGAAAGTTTTCTACGGGGAAAGAAGCTGCTAGCCAACCATTAGCTCTCGCTACTTTCTTTGGCTGAACTTCTCTAGCTCTAACTATTTCTGGCTTAGGCAATAGAGTAATTAAACTTACCAAACCCAATCCTAATATCAACAGTGTGGCTCCAGAAAGTACTACTCTTTGTTGCCTCTTCGTCATTTTTTTGATTCCCAAATTTAACAAGATTATTTATTTTTTACTAATTTTCTGACTAAAGGATTTAAAATCACGATCAAAAATGAAAATTTTTCACTACTAAAGATAGCAGATTAGTTATATTTTTTTATTATCTAATGTATTATTTTAGTTTAAGATTTACTAAATTAAAGTAATCTCAATACATACTACCAGATTTTTGCTTTTCAAATTTGAATTATTTGTTTAAATAAAAAAATTAAAAATTAGATAATAATATAAATTTCTAATAACCTAAAAAATCAAGTATAAATTATATCTCATATTAGGTAGACCCGTAGGGGCACGGCATTGCCGTGCCCCTACACCTTGCGATATGATGTTGTACCGCATCTGAATGGGAACTTCTTTACAGTGTTGAAATCTTGTTAACGTTTATGCTTAAAATTGCACAAGAGGTTTGTTTAGCATCTACTAAAAGCTAAAGTTGACCCTTGCAGGACTCCCCCAAGACATGCTGACTGAAATTTTGCCTTTCCGCTTTGAATTAGACACGATCGCGATCGCTGGAGCGAGTTTGTGGTCATTGGCGTTATATCTAGGTTTTTCCAAAGCCAGTGAATGGATAATCGAGCAACTCAACCGCTGGTTTAACTTTGCCGAGCGATCGCTTTATACCAGCCAGTCAGAATTTGAAAAGACTCGTAAAGCTAGAGAATCCCAAAACGCTTTTTATGCCTCACTGTTTAGTATTGTGCCTTTTTTGGTAGTTGGCGCTTTATTTAATTGGGGTGTAGAAATCAGTTTAGGGCCTAGCTGGGGAATCAGCTTAGGTATACTTGCTTGTATTAGTTGTGGCATTTTTGAACTCGGACGACGCAATGACGGATCGTCGGATTGAGAAAAAATCAAATTAATTTTTGACATCTCCCCCGACTTTCCCAATTTCCTCACAAACAATCTGTGCTATCTTTTGGGCTGCTCCGCTTTCGCCACGAACTCGACGTAGCTTGGCTCGGATATCCTCCAATTTTTCTGGATGAGCCAAAAAATCTAATACCATTTCTCCAACTTCTGGCGGCTGGAGTTTGCCTACAAGTTCCGGCACGATTTCCTCCTGTGCCCAGATATTCGGCCATGCTAATAAACCTTTGCGACTGAGGAACACCCAGTTAATCACCTTGGCAAAGGTAGAACCCACCCCTGGCAAATTAGCTAATAACCCCGGCAAACCATCCCAAGAACGCATCGCATCCAATTGTTGGGTAGGTAGCACAACAATCATCGGCACTCCTAAAGCACCGAGTTCAGCGGTGTTTGCCCCCACTGTAGTTAGGCAGATGCAGCACTGTGATAATAAGTCATAGGCAGGGTTTTCTTGGCATAATTCTACAGTTAGACCCCTCTGCGTTTTGAGTGATGCCTTGCTTTTACCGTCCTCTGGAATAATTAAGGAAACATTGCTAAGACCAAAAGTTTCCACAAAAGGGTTTTTTTGGGAATCACCAAAACTAGCTAAGGTTTGTAAATCCACCGTTGGAGCCACAGGAATCACAAATTTGGTTTGGGGTTTTTTGGCGTGGATGTGTTCGGCGATCGCTAACATTAAAGGTATCCCTTGGGTTAATTTTGCGGCTTTTGAACCCGGTAAGATACCAATTAAGTCAGTTATTTGTCCTGTGTCATTTGTTAATAAGGGATGGCTCTTGACTGATGACAAATTAGTATTAGCTTCTAACATCAAATCTCCCACAACAGTGAATTTGTGGGCATATTTTTGGGAAACGCCAGCAGCAACTTGAGGTTTCATAACTCCAAAGCGATCAATCCAGTTATGCCACCGGGCTTCCCATTCGGCATAAACAACTGTGCGATATCCTAGTTTTTTACCGATGACTACAGGGAAAATTTGATCGCCACCGAGGAAAACCACTACACCGCAACTTCTCCAGTCCCAATTTTCCAATGTTTTCCCCCAGAGCAAAAATTGCCAAAAATGCTCTGGTGATTGAACTCTGTCTACTTCTGGGTAAGAAAGAGCGATCGCAGCTTCTTTACCAGTAGCATTTGGGCAAGGCGACAGGACTACACTTATCCTCAGTTGATTTCGGTCATTGCCGAATTTTTGCCGCAATGCCTTTACCACTGGACGCACCCAGGTTGTTACCTCACCTGGACCATTTGATAGTATCAGAATATCTACTTGAGTCATTAGTGAATGGTCAAGAGTTAGGGGTCATTAGTCAAGAGGCAAATATTCATAAATTCGTTCCGATGTTATGAGTATATAGTGTACCTTGTAGGTGAGATTTGATAATCTGTTCCAGATTTAATTTGCATGGAGTCGGAAGTCAGGATGCAGTGTAATCAAGGATTTTGAATTTTCAATTGCTTATCTATTATCTAAATGCCTAGCCTCAAACTCTCGCTGAATGGACTACAAATTGTTAAACAAGCTCGTCAAGAAAAAGCTTGGACAATTGATAATCCACGCTGGTTAGAAGAAGCAAGTCAAATTATCGAACCTGGGCGTGACTGGGAAAATGCAGAAGTTTTTGCAGCAGGTGTATCTTTATCGACATGGAAACGTTTCCTTAAAGGTGATGCCATTGATGCCTCAGTACTTAAAGCATTTTGTCAGGTTTTGGGTTTGAATTGGCAAGACTTACTCGATCGCCCCGTCAATTCCTCTGCATCTGGTACAACCCAAATCCCAAATATTCCTTTGTTCTTTGGGCGGCGTTACGAACTAGCGAGACTCACCCAAGCAGTTGAGCAAAGAACGCGCCTGATTGTAATTACAGGGATGGGGGGTATCGGTAAAACAGCTTTAGCAGCAAAACTTGCTGAAGCTTCTAAATACAGTTTTCAGCAAACTCTGTGGTTTGATTTTCATGTGACTCCACCAACAATAGATTTGCTTCCACTTCTACTACCAAAAACTCTGTTAGTTTTTGATGGTTGGGATCGGATTTTGGGTGGCGATGCCAACGGCGGGCTACGCCAACGTGCGGGGCAATATCGTTTAGAATACGAATCCTACGCTGGTTTTCTGCGTTCTGTAGTGCAAACGAATCATTCGAGTTGCGTAATTTTGACCAGTCGAGAACAACCAGAGGAATTAAATACCCTGAGTGGGAATGGTGCAGTTATTTTCCCACTTGGTGGTTTGATGGAAGGTGCGATCGAGCTTTTGCAGCATCATCGGCTCATATTTGATGCCCAGCAGTGGATTACCCTGGTAAATCAGTATGGTGGCAATCCCTTATTTTTGAACATGGCGGCAAATTTTATTCAGGAATTATTTGCTGGCGATGTGGGAGAGTTTTTAGCCTCTGGAACCCTAGTTGCTGGTGAATTTGAGCCACTGGTGGCGCAATGGTTGAGGGAGATTTCGATGCTGGAACAAACTCTCATCAAGTGTTTGGCTACACAACCCCAGGGATTAACTCGTGAAGAGATACTATTACACTTTGAAAATCATCCTTCAAATGGAGATATTTTGGCTGGGCTTTTATCCTTAAAGCGCAGGGCATTAGTAGAAACCACGAAAGATGATAATAAGCAACGCTTTTTTTTACAACCAGTTATTCTCAAATGCGTACAGCGTTTGTTTAAATCCCAAGAGTAGCAGCCAAAGCCATTTAACCGCCACCTCCATCACCACCACCACCCCCTCCGTCACCACCACCACAGCCTCCGCCACCTCCATCACCACCACCGCCTCCGTCACCGCCACCACCAATATAACTACTGTTCGTGTAACTAGTGCGCCTGGAACCGCTACCTCTGGAAGTACTGCCACCACTTCTGCGGAATATCATGAATAGTATGAACAGAAGAATTCCCAAAAAAATCAAGAGACTCCACCAATCTGAACTTTGCCATTGAGGAGTGGTGATGTCAGTACCTAACCGATTAAATTTCACCTGAACTTCTAACTCTTGCTGTGGTTCAATAGTCCTTTGAGCAACAAACTCAATCGTTTTAGCATCGATTTTGCGAACCTTTGCAGCAACTCCAAAACTCTGGAAATTGTTGATACCATTAGTGACTTGCTCAGGGATTTTCACTTGGACTTTTGCCTTTTTGATAGGGGCTTGATGGTCAGAAAATATAGCCTTCCAGTATACTTGAGCATCATTTTCATCTACATGTAACCCACCAATAACGCGATATTTCAAAACAAAAGTATGGCTTTCGGGTGCTTTGAGTTGGTGTGTCCAACGAATCCAAAGTTGGTTGTTTTGAATCCCTGTTTCACTGGGCAGTATTTGACCATTATCGGAGACAGAAATATCAGTAATTTTGTCTACTTTTTCAAGAGAAATATAGCGGTAACGTTGATTTTTATAATCTCCAGTGAATGTATACTTTTGAGTTTCTGAAACTAACATATCACCGCTATTCTGTACGGCAATATCAACATTAATAAACTCCCAATAAAAAGGTAATTCCTGGGCTGTGATATGATTGATACAAAGTCCCAGAGTGAGTAAGAAAGTCAAGCAAAATAGAATAATCCTTTGGGTTAATTTAGTCCACATAATTTAATTAACTCTATAAATAGTAAATAGTGATTATCAAATCGGTACAGCATTTTTTAAATGCCAATAGAGTAGCGAAATTTATTTAATTAATTCGTAATTATTAGCAAAATACTCGCGGCTAATTGTCAAATTGTTAGTTTTTCTCTGTTGCGATCTAAATCTCTAACTCTAGGATTCATATTTGATTTTTGAAATATACGTAGGGTATTTTATCGCCGAGAGTAAAGCACCAAAACCCTTCGGTTAGTGCGTTACGCAAGCTGTAACACACCCTACATAACTAAGATTTTTTCAAAAATCAAAGCTGATTCCTAGAATTCAATTACGTTAGCGACTCCGCAAGTGTCATTATTAATTACGAATTATTTTAACCACCGCCACCACCGCCGCCACCGCCACCACCACCACCACCGCCACCGCCACCACCACCGCCACCACCGCCACCACCGCTACTGCTACCGCCACTTCCACTTGCACCGAATATCCAGATGAAAATAAAAAATGCCCAAAAAATCCAGGAACCCCAAAATGGAGATTCTGATGATGTAGAGTCAGACGTACTAACCGAGTTTGAACTTTGCCATTGAGGAGCTGTGATGTCAGTACCTGCGCGATTAAATTTCACCTGAATTTCTAACTCTTGCTGTGGTTCAATAGCTCCTTGAGCAACAAACTCAATGGTTTTAGCATCGATTTTGCGAACATTTGCAGAAGCACCAAAACTCTCGAAATTGTTGATACCATCAGTGACTTGTTGAGGAAGTTTAACTTGCACTTTTGCCTGTTTGATGGCAGCTTGGCGATCGGCAAAGATAGCTTTCCAGTATACTTGAGCATCATTAGTATTGGTATCTACATGCAATCCGCCAACAACACGATATTTCAAAACAAAGGTATGGCTTTCAGGTGCTTTGAGTTGGTGTGTCCAGCGAATCCAGAACTGATTATTTTCAAATCCAGTTTCGCTGGGTAATTCTTTAGCATTTTCAGATACAGAAACATCGGTGATTTCGTCTAGTTTGTCAATGGGAATATAGCGATAACGTTGATTTTTGTAATCTCCGGTGAATGTATATTTTTGAGTTTCTGAAACTAACATATCACCGTTATTTTGGACGGCGATATCAACATTAATAAATTCCCAATAAAAAGGTACTGATTGGGCTGTGACATAATTGATAGAAAGCCCCAGACTCAGTAATAAAGTCAAGCAGAAGAGAATAATTCTTTGGGCTAATTTAGTCCACATAATTTAACTCACTCTATAAGTTGTAAATAAAGTCCCCCTTTTTAAGGAGCGCCCAACGCGCTGACTCCCTATGAGCAAGTGGCATGGATTTAGGGGGATCTAAAAAGTTAGGAGGCTAAACAAGTAGTTTGAAAACACGCCCTAGTGAAGCTGGCGCTGGCGTCTTCTTCAAAATTCGTCTTTGCCAGTGAAGTCTTTTTCTGCGGTGTCAGCAATATTAAGAATTTTGATAATGTCTTTACGTGCCGAATCTGAATCTGCTTTGAGAGGTACTACGCTGCCGTAAGTAGTTAGATACATCTCATTTGTAAAGATTGTTTTCCACCCGCTCAAAGAGTCATTAAAACTGCTTTGCTGCAATTTCTTTGTATTTTCTGCATTGGGAGGAGTCTTGGAAATTTGGGACACAGAGGCAACATAAATGTATTCAACACCACCAATATTGGCAATTTCCGGCAGAATGAATCCAGTTTGAATCCGCCCACCATCAACTCCAGCCAATACTACAAAATAACCATCTTGTTCTTTATATGTCATGCCTAAGCGATCCAACAAGGCTGGAACTGGAGAAGATTTGCTCTGAGCGATCGCCTGAGTTGATAACGAAACCACCAGAGCAACCGTAGCAAAAGTAGCTGAGATTAAACGCTTCATAGATGTTTTCCATAATGGTTGGGTATATTAGTAATTTCGCTGTTTTAGATTGTGTAATCTAGTTGAGTTTCGGCTCACCACCTAACTGATCTAAAAGTGAGCTTGACAAATTGCGCTAGGCGTAGGGGCACGGCAGTGCCGTGCCCCTACAGGTGTACCTTATTAGGTCAGGAAACGCTATATCAACCCTGAAGGTGAAATGAATGGCTAGG
>NZ_JACJSJ010000036.1 GCF_014698115.1 Nostoc sp. FACHB-973 | reverse complement strand
ATCTAGGTAGCACGGTAGCCACTTAGGGTCTAGTTCTCGATGATAGAGTACCGTCACCCACAACAGCATTGGGTGGGGGGATGTCATGAAAATAAATTGATTGTATCGGGTAGCAAGAGCATAGTTTTTGATTTCTTGTTTAGGCAACATTAACCATAGTGCTGCTACAGATTTTTGTCCAGTGTCTACAAACTGGGGAAAAACAATTTCTTGAATTGGTTTATTCTCAGGCCAGGAAAGTAGCCGACAGGTTTGATCTAATGTAATTGTTAACCCAGAATCTAAAGGACGGCTGAGGATAGATCTAGAGGCTAGAGTTGTAGGTAAAGTGGGACAATTAGATTGTTCTAAGCTATTGATAACTTGCAAAATTTGAGCGATGTTTTGTGGGCGATCGCTTGCTTTTTTAGCAAGGCAAGCCATGATTAAATTATTGAGTTTTTGAGGTAATTTTAGACTGGGTTTTACATCTGCGATCGCCTTTGGTGCTTCAAAGTGATGTGCTTTATACCAAGCGCCAAAAAAATCAGTTTCTGGTTGCCAAGGTTTTTTGCCTGTGAGCATCTCAAACATCATCACACCCAGACTATAAATATCAGAGCGGCCGTCTAATTTTTCTCCATCCAGCTGTTCTGGAGAACAATAGGGCAAAGTGCCGTTAAACCCTGTACTCGTACTGGCTGTTGATGCGTAATTTAAAAATCTAGCAATACCAAAGTCTAAAATTTTTACTAACTGACCCAATATCGGATCGGGAATAACTAATATATTTGCAGGTTTGATATCTCTGTGAACTAACGGACAAATTTTGCCGTCAATATTAATGCCTTGATGGGCACACTGTAAGCCCAAGCAAATTTGTCGGGAGATAGTCAAAAACATGGGCAGGGATAGCGGAATTAAATCTTTTAAACTCTTACCACATAGATATTCCATAACGTAGTATGGTTTTCCTTTTTCACTGACGCCATAATCATACGCCCGCACAATATGTACACTTTTTTGACTCAAAGCTGCACTCATTAAAGCTTCACGAGCGAAGTCTTGTTGCATTTTGCTATCGACAACAGTCCGAGTCAAAAACTTGATCGCAACTGGTGTTCCCCCTAACAAAATATCATTTGCTAAAAAAACTTCCCCCATACCACCGCTGCCAATTAATTGCTTGAGTTGATAACGATTGGCAAGCAAGCCCGTATTAATTGGAGATGCAAATGGGCTTTGATTCACTTTGATAACCTCTGCTCCTTAGTCTATTTACAGTTCGTAATATACAGGTATAAATCTTATCAGATAATGTTAGGAAAATTTTTGATTTTGATAGTGAAATTTTAACGAACTGATAAAAATTTAAAAATCATTTCCCAAAATTTAGTTAGTCTATTTTTTAAACTTTCTTTTTCAATTTTTTGTGTTGCAACTAACTTTCGTAAAATGTCTAATTTCAGCTTTTCATACTCTATTTTTAAAATATTTTTTGCTTCTTGAGGTAAGATTGATTCGTTTAATTTTTGATTCATATTTAACCAATCTATAAGTTGCTGACGTTGGCTAGCAGTAAGACTTAAAGTTGTGACATGGGAGCAACGATTGGGATCTTCTAGGGGAAAAAATAGTAGATGATAGTAACCTACTTCGGCTAAACTACGCGCTATATTCTGCCCTTTCTGATCTTTCAAATCTAAAAAATAAGGTAGCCATTTCGTTAGAGAAGGTTCTGCATCGTACAGCACTGTTACCCACAACAACATTGGGTATACACTCATTTTAGTGATAAATTCTGTGCTATGTACTTTATCTAAAAATTTTAGAATTTCTTGTTTGGGTAACATTGCCCAAAAAGTTGGTATAGGTCTTTGAGGAGTATGTAATAAATGAGGAAATCCAATTGGTGCAACTGGTTTATTTTTAGGCCAATTTTTCTGCAAACACTCTTTCTCTGATAATAAGGTTGCAGGAACTAACTGCATAGGTATTGAAATTTCAATACTATCACTACTACTAGGAATAGCGTCCTCAAGCTGACTCTTTACCTTTGCTAATTCGTCTAATACTTGGCTGATATTTTGAGGGCGATCGCTTACTTCTTTAGCTAAACAACTCATTAATATTTTTTGTAATCCTTGGGGTATTTTTACTTGGGGATTTACTTCCTCAAGTGTAGGCGGTATTTGAAAACGATGTGCTTGATACCAATTACCAAAGGAGTTACTTTTTGTTTGAAATGGATGTTTACCTGTCAGCATTTCAAACATTAATACTCCCAAACTGTAGATATCAGAACGTACATCCAACAGTTTGCGTCCTTCCATATGTTCTGGAGAACAATAAGGCAAACTACCTATAAAAGAATCTGTCAGGGTCATCCCACTCCGCTCTGTTAAAAACTTGGCGATGCCAAAATCCAGTATTTTGACAATTTCCCCTTGTTTAGCATCTTGACTCAGAAATATATTTTCTGGCTTGATATCCCTGTGAACAATCGGATAAATCTCTCCTTTGAGGTTAATACCTTGGTGGGCACATTGTAAACCTAAACAAATTTGATGAGAAATCTCTAAAAACTTCGATATTGTTAAAGGCTGAATTTTGAGAATTTGTTTGAGATTTTTACCTTGGAGATATTCCATTACATAAAAGGGAATTTTATCCTCAGTCACACCGTAACTTAAAATCCGAACAATATGTTTACTTTTGCGACCTAATTGAGCGCCAATAAAAATCTCTCTGGCAAAGCGTTGAGACATGTGTTGGTTGGCTAGACTGAGTGATAAAATTTTGATGGCGATCGCCATTCCACCTTTCGCAGTATCTTCTGCTAGGTAAACTCTACCCATCCCTCCTTTGCCAATCAAATCTCTGATTAAGTAGCGATTATTTAAAAATTGTCCAATGTAATTGTCTAATTCTACTTTTTGCCCTACCATATTCTCAATTTTTTTTTGTGCCATAAAAATCAATTATGAAAAATATTGTTGGCAAAATACTTGAATAAGTTTAGTCAATTGTTAATTTTTATTCCTAAAAACTTTAGAGTTTTTAGAGTAATTGAGCAATATAAGTTGAAAAACTACTATAAGAAAGATTTATTTTCTTAATCATCGATTGTCTCTCTGCAAAAGCTCTTACACATTGTGTAACATATTTATTAAGGAATACGGTTGAGAAATTACACTGAAAGTACAAATAGGCTAGATAAATTTACCTGGTAGTTTCCGTGAATACACAGTAACAACCAGAAAAAGTAAATAGCAGTAAAAATAATTGTCTTAAATTATGTACTGTTAACGATTGAGATTCGGCAGTAAACGGCGTAATAATCTCATTAGTGGTGTTTCGATTTTGATTTTAAAAGCTAGTATCTGGGTACGTTGCAGGGAGTTAAAATTGTTGTCGCTAATGAGAATTAATGAGCGCTGTCCATCAGGTAGCTTAGGACCAAGAGTTAAGCCTTCAATGTTGTCTAGGACTACATCTAAAGTTCTCAAATCTAACAACAGTTTTTTCTTAACTGGTTTAATATTCTTTGATTCAACTGCTAAAAGGCTATCAATATTGTGAATATCATCGGCTCCTTCTAAAGAAACCTGAAATAAAGAAACAGCAAATCCTAAACCTGTAAAAGATCGTTCTAAACTTAGAAAGTTTCCTTGATTATCGAGAGCAAATAAATCAGGTAATCCACTAGCGAACTTACCCGTGATATTCAAAAACTGTGCTACTGGTTCAGTTTGGTAAAGAAATTCCTGTTCTGGCTGGTTGCTCGGCAAGTTATATTGCAAAATCCGACAAGGACTGCCAATTTTAGGTTGAGCTGCTGAACCATCTTGAATTAAAGCATTTTCTGTGGCTGTGAATAGATACTTTTCATCAGGTGTGATGGTTAGGCTTTCAAAAGCCAAATTGTTGCGGATACCTTGTTGACCATTTTTATCTGGCAAAAATTTATTTGGTATGGGGAGTGTTGAAATTTCTTTACCAGAAGATAGTGAAAATTCTTTAATAAAAGGATTAATGAATTTGCCAACATCGCCTTCAGAAGAAATAAATACACTGCCTTTATTAGTTAAAGCAATGCCTTCTGTATCAGTTTCACTAGGAGGAAATTTTTCTCCGGTTTCATTTAATAAGGTGGTGACATTAGCAACAATAACTCCACCTTTTTGTAAGTAACCCTTGCTTAAATCGATTTTCAAAGTGTAGAAACGGGTATTACCTTTTTGACCACGGTCATCAGAAATAGCGTAATAAAGGTTATTTTTTGCATCATAAGTAATTCCAGATAAACCTCCAACTTCAGTTTTCTGAAATATTAATTTTTTCGGTAAAGTAACTTCTCCGATAAATTTTATACTACTGATTTCAACAGCGCTTGATGGTAAGTTGGTGAAGAAGAGACTGATAATTAGAATGGGGATGAAAAAATAAATAATTCGTGGAAATACGAAGATTTTTTTAATTAACCGCATGGAAAACTATTGCTAAATTTTGAAAATCATAAATAAGATAACACTGAAAGAGTTCTGGGTGCTGAGTTCCCAGTGCTAAGTTAGAAGTTATACCATTTAACGAAAATCTTCATACATATAGATTTACCGTAGGGGCGCACAGCTGTGCTACCCTACTCACAATACGGTTCGGTTAAGGTTTTTTGATGAAAATTCTATATCGCAAAGACGCGATAAATCGCGTCTCTACAATAATCAATCTTTCGTCTTGACGACGATTTATCGCGTCTGGTGCCTTAACTGAACCTATTGCCCCTACTCCGGCTAAACGCCCCGCTACCGCTAACAGCACTCAGCAGTAATTAAGCAAGTCGCAAACCATATTCATCCTCGAAAAATTTAACCAGCCAGTCTTTGACTAGGTGGGTGGCGCGACAGTCATCTTCGTTGTAGCGTTGGATACTTTCTAGCAAGGTGCGATCGCCTGTTTCTAGCCATTGATCGTACCAGTAAATACACTTGGCACCACTGGCTTCTTTGTCGCGCCATTCAAATCCTAACCAACGAGCGATCGCTTTGAGAGCATAACTTTCTACAGGCAATGCTACGCTTTGGGTTAATTGTTCATATATATCGACAAATCGATTCAGTACAGGACGCACGGAGGAGTTGGGAGTATTATAAAGCTTTGCTAGCCGTTTGACTGTATCAAATTCATACACACAAAAATGATAAATTGGCGCTTGGGGATATTGCCAAACCAAATTCAAAAATTGCTGCCAAACTAATTCTTCGTCTTCTGGTTTATCTGCTAAAAAAGAATAAAATTGTTCTGTGTTGGTAAGTCTATCTACTACCAAAACTCCCAACAAATAATTTAAATCCAAGTCTGGTTGCGCCTCAATATCAAAGTAAAGCTCTATGGGCGCTGTGAATGTAATATTTTCCTTTGGTAGCGGATACGGTAAGATTAAAGGCCGTTTTTGGAGTACAGATTGAGCTTGTACTACTAGCTTCGGCGCTATTTCGCGATCGAAACCAACTAGGTTTTCGAGAATGTTGGGACTAGTGTTGGCGAGAGATTCCAGTGAAGTTATATCTAAGGCTTGAAGTTGAGTGTAGCGAATGGGTGTTACGCCTGGTAAAAGTGAGAGATGTTGCTGAGTTTGAGCGATCGCATAACATTGACTATGCCAATGGCAAAGATTACACTTTTGCCGAGAAATAAACACCTCTGGCGGATTTGACAACTCTAAAACTCCAAGAAATTCCTCCAGAATTTGCTGCATCTGTGGTGTCCATTTGAACAAATCCACTGCATAACTTGTATCTTTAGTTCGCAAGATCAGCAAAGCTGTTTCGGGTATAACTCCTTGGATTGTTGCTAATACTTGGGCATGAAATGCGGCGACGACTTGATATTCTTGTTTGGGACGCTTACCGAGTTCAATATTAGCCGGGACATACATCCAATCGCCAAAATGGGATTGTCCTGGCTGTTTAACGAGTAAATCTGGACGACTCACTAAGGTGTATTTTTCCGAATAACTTGCTAACAACGCTCCTTTATAGATGTACTCAACCCCACGCTGCATCAATTCTAAAGTTGCCTTCTCTCCCCTTTCCCAGTTTCCGTATGAATAATCTGGCTGGTGATAAGTCAGCTGAGCCAAATTACTCAGCTGATGAGTGATTTTGTCCTGTTGTAGTTTCCCCAGCAACTCATTGGGAGCATCGCGCTGACTTTTGTCACCGTGAATATCTAAAAAAGGTCGGCGTTTACAGCGTTGGTATTGCAGTAGGAGTTCAGCATTAATTAGCATTTCTTTAAGTTAACAAGAATTAGCCCTTTGTGGGGGGTGACTCAGACAATTAAAGTTTTGAAGTGGCGATACCTTCTCTGCGAGACGCTACGCGAACGGTGGGCTACGCCAACGCCTCTACACCTCATTTGCGGTTTATTCTATACTGTCAACAGCTAGCTCGTGAGTAAACACATAGGTGTTCACATTTCTCCTCAGTTACAGATGAGGGAGAATCATACAAGCACGTTTTATCCATCATTACAAGGGTACATGACAGAACAACATGAACCGTGCCTCATCTGTGAACGTGTCAGAGTTTGGAGAAGTGGTCAAAATCCCTACTTCATCCATGAATTTGAGCATTCAATCTTTGTGATTGGCGATCATCAGTTTCATCGCGGATACTCCCTCATTCTTCTGAAAACACATATTAGAGAGTTGCATGAACTTCCCCCACCTATCCAGTCTGCCTTATTTCAAGAGGTGATGTTGGCAGGACAAGCGATCGTTAACACTTTTAATCCCTGGAAAATGAATTATGCATGTTATGGAAATAGTGAGCCACATATTCATTGGCATCTCTTCCCACGCTATGAGTCCGATGGCGATCGCCAAGGTGTCCCGTGGCTTCACGCATCAGAGTTCAAACACCATCTAATTACTCCTCAAACAGCCCAGAATCTAGGGCAAAAAGTCAGAGAGCATTTATCGTTACTGATTACCAGATAAGATTTAGCAGCGAGTGCTTAAATTAATCTCATCCCTATTTTTAGCGTTGTCCTAGCACAAAGTACAAATACCTCTTAATATCAATACCTTGTAAATTATGACGAGTATTTCTGTCGCACAAACCAAGTTACATACCCATCGAGAGCAATTTCCGGCTTTAGCAAATAAGACTTATTTTAATTATGGGGGGCAAGGGCCGATGCCCCAAAAAGCGATGGATGCTATCAGCCAAACTCAAACTCATATTCAGCACATAGGCCCTTTTGGTAATGAGGCGTATGGCTGGATTAGGCCACAAGTGCAAGCTGCTAGAGTTGCGATCGCTTCGGAGTTCCAGATACCAACTGATACAATCACTCTGACTCAGAATGTCACTGTTGGCTGTAATATCGCTATGTGGGGTATAGAATGGCGTCCTGGCGACCATATACTGCTCTCAGATTGCGAACACCCAGGCGTGATTGCCACAGCCCAAGAAATCAGCAGGCGATTCGCCACAGAAGTTACTACCTGTCCCCTAAAGGCGACTTTAAATGAGGGCGATCCCGTAAAAGTCATTACCCAGCACTTGCGCCCCAATACTCGCCTAGTAATATTGAGTCACGTTTTCTGGAATACGGGGCAAGTTTTACCTCTGGACAAAATTGCTGAAGTATGCAGAAAAAATCATTCTGCACTCTTAATAGACGCTGCCCAATCTGCTGGTTTGTTGCCTTTAAATTTGACTGAATTGGGGGTAGATTTTTATGCTTTTACTGGTCATAAATGGTTATGTGGCCCTGCTGGTGCCGGTGGTTTGTATGTGCGCCCAGAAGCACGAGAAAGCCTCAAACCTACATTTATTGGCTTGAATGGCATTGTTGTCGATAGCCAATCTCAGCCTGTGGATTGGCTTCCAGATGGGCGACGATATGAAGTGTCTACAGTAGCTTATCCTTTGTATGTGGGGTTACGGGAGGCGATCGCTATCCATCAGCAATGGGGAACCCCACAGCAACGTTACGAACAAATTTGTCACAACAGCGAGTATCTCTGGCGACAATTGATAGCGTTACCCGATATTAAATGTCTGCAAACTTCCACACCTGAAAGCGGTATAGTCTCTTTTCAACTGACAAATAATCAGCCCCAAGTTCATCTGAAATTAGTGCAATTTTTAGAATCACAAAAAATATTAACTCGCACAATTGCTGACCCTAGCTGTATCCGCGCCACCGTCCATTACTTTACTTTAGAATCGGAAATTGACCAATTAATTGAGGTAATTCAAACTTTTTTCAAAACTAATTAAAAGTTAAAAGGTAAGAGTTAGGAGTTAAGAGATAAAAATTACTAACTCCCCACTCCCCACTCCCCATTCCCCATTCCCCAATTAAAAATGGAACGCCCAATTTTATATTTAGCCATAACTAATCACGGCTTTGGTCATGCTACCCGCATGGCTTCTGTCGCTGCGACAATTCAAAAGTTATGTCCAGAAGTGCTGCTAATTATGGTGACCACTGCGCCACGCTGGTTGTTAGAGTGCTATATAGAAGGCGATTTTATTTATCGTCCCCGTGCATTTGATTTGGGTGTGGTGCAAGCTGATAGTCTGACAATGGATAAACAAGCGACTTTAGAAAAGTTGCTCGATATTAAAAAGCATCAAAATTCGTTAATTGCCTCAGAAGTCAATTTTATCCGTCAAAATCGCGTTAATCTCATCTTGGCAGATGTTCCTTTTCTTGCTTCTGGGTTTGCTAATGCTGCAAATATTCCCTGCTGGATGATGAGTAACTTTGGCTGGGATTTGATCTATCGAGATTGGGGAGGTGAATTTGTAGCAGTTGCAGACTGGATTAGTGATTGGTATTCAAAGTGCGATCGCCTGTTTCGTCTCCCTTTCCACGAAAGGATGCAGGCTTTTAACAATATCACAGATATTGGCTTAACAGGCGGTTCTCCCCGTTATTCTCTTGATGATTTACGTTCTATTTGGGGGATAACTGCACCAGTGGAAAAAACTATTTTATTGACTTTTGGTGGTTTGGGTTTACAGCAAATTCCCTATGATAACGTGCGAGAATTTTCAGATTGGCAATTCATCATCTTCGATCAATCTGCCCCTGATTTACCAAATTTAATAAAAATTAATGACCGGAAATATCGCCCTGTAGATTTTATGCCCATTTGTCAGCGAGTGGTTTCCAAACCTGGTTACAGTACTTTTGCTGAAGCCACAAAATTGCAAGTACCGATTGTTACTATTCCCCGTGAAGATTTTGCCGAGGCAAGTTTTCTTTTAGAAGGTGTAATTAATTACAACCAACATCAAATCGTCACCCCCGCTGAGTTTTTTGAAGGAACTTGGAATTTTCTGTATGAGTTACCCCAAGCACCAAAGCAATCCCAACCAATTGCTAAGGATGGTAATGAAGCGATCGCTCAGGCTGTGATTAATTATTTTCAATCAAGTTAAAATTGATTAAGAAGAATTCAGGAGTCAGAATTCAGAATTCAGAATAAATTCTGTACGACTGGGTAATAGCGACGCGCAAAGCGAGTCTTTTCCCTTGGCGCTAGCCTCTCCCTTTGGGAGAAGGGGAGACGCTTTAGCGCAACGAGCGTCGCGTCTGAATATTGGTTTAAAACTAATTAGCTTTTACTGTCATCAATATTACTGTTTTACATGAGTCACTACCAAAAGTTATTAAGAATTACCACCACTGGCAAATCTTTTTACAATATCACTAATAAAATTGAAGCGATCGTTGCAGAGTCGGGAGTCGAAACTGGTCTTTGTACTTTATTTTTACGCCACACTTCAGCTAGTTTAGTCATCCAAGAAAATGCCGATCCTGATGTTCTTGTGGATCTAGCTAATTTTATGTCAAAACTCGTATCAGAATCAGCTAAATATATCCACGATGCTGAAGGCGCGGATGATATGCCAGCACACATTCGTACAGCCCTCACCCACACTTCTGAACATATCCCCATTAATCGTGGTCATTTGGTACTGGGAACTTGGCAAGGAATTTATATTTGGGAACACCGCCAGCGCAGTCATTCAAGGGAATTAGTCGTCCACATTTCTGCATAGCAATTTATTAAATTTAATTTATTGAACAGAATTCAGAACTCAGGAGTCAGAATTCAGTATGAATTCTGTACGACTGGGTAATGAATATTGGTTTAAAACCTTGCCCACAAGTGGCGCGAAACTAGTATTAAATTTTTTTCACTCATTTAAAACTCTATCCCTTCCCCACGGGATGCTGCGCGTAGCTTGCTTCCCTGTAAGGGTACATGGGTAGAGTATTCTGAATTCTGAATTCTGACTCCTTTTTATTTCAGGTGTAGCTTTATAGAGTTTAAATACTCTGTTGTTACTGCCTACACTTTGGCTAGAATATTGAAAACTTCCCTGTAATGCCTTTTTGGCGAAAAATTTTCATGAAAAATAAACCATATACACACTGAAAAAATTGTATGTATCAGTTTGTAAATGTAAAATTAAGTTTATTTATATTTTTTTAATAATTTAGGCATTTCAATATAAACTAATACTTAGTGTCAGATGGCTGGGCTATTTCAATTACTATGAAGCAAGAACTAACACCAACTCATACGTTTCAACTTATTGATAAAATACTTGCCCAGCACTCTGTTAATCTTTTGTCACTTAATCCTCAAAAAAAAATAATTACTAGTTTTGCGGAATTGGGAAATTTGATTGCCGAAGAAAGTACCGACATCCAAATTATCGCAACTGTTCAGGAAACTTTGGAATGTATAGTTGATAGTCAGTTGCAAAATTTCCCAGAAAACATCTTCTGGGATTTTGATTTTCTGGTAAGTAGTATGCTGAGACAGGCTTTAGTCGCAGATGAAGGTGCGGTTGCTTTTTTAAAGGCTTTTGGTAAAAAGATGGTTTCCCTGACAGAGATGTTCGGAATTAACACAGAAATTCGCTTCCGTTATGTTCACGACTTTGTGTATGGGTTTGAGTGGGCAAGATGGGTACAAAAAGACCCAGAAAATCGTGCAAATATAGAGCCTTTTAGCTTAGTTTTTTTTGATTATTTACTCACTAAAGGTAAGGAATTGATACAACGTATTAGCCACGGTCAAATCACTTGTTATAAACTGTGTGACACAGGCTACCGCAATCCATTCTCCTTTTCTCGTGAACCAGAAGATGAATACCGTCTGCTAAGTTATCTTGCCCAAGAAGAACTGATTCCAGTGGCAGTTTGGAACTGGAATGCTAGCCCTGTATGGAATAAACCTTTCCAAGAAATGCGTCAGCAAATAGCATTAAAATTAGATATTCAACCACAGAAACATTGAAGAAGAATTCAGAATTCAGAATTCAGAATTCAGAATTCAGTTTACTGATTGTAGACTACCAAATTTTCAATTTGCTGGCCGAGTGAAATCCGTTGATTCATTCACCAACAGCTACAAATGAAATTGGACAATTATGGTTCCTGACTTCTGAATTCTTTCTTGTTAAAAATTAGAAATGAAAAGTTAATTATGAAAATCGCTGATTTAATTACTTGGTTTGAAGCATGGGCGAATCCCGCTTGGTGTGAAAGCTGGGATAATTGTGGCTGGCAGATTGAACCAGGAGTGTTGCAGGAAAGAGTACGAGTATTGGTGTGTTTGACACCAACTCTAGCAGTGATGCACGAAGCGATCGCTCTTAATGCTAATCTAATTTTTGCCCATCATCCTCTCATTTTTACACCTCCCAAGTCCTTACGCACTGGTGAGGCGATCGCTGAAATGGTACGCTTAGCTTTTACCCACAATATTGGTATTTACAGCGCCCATACAAATTTCGACCAAGTGCAAGATGGTACTGCTGATGTGTTGGCTCAAATTTTAGAACTGAAACAAGTTACTCCCATACTACCCACACAACTAGGATTAGGATATGGTCGTGTTGGTTTGCTAGAGCCATCGATGACACTACAGGAATTACTCACAGCCATTCAAACCCGACTTGCTCCCCCAAATTTAATTTTTTCCCCAACAGCTAATTTACAGCAAACAATTACACAAGTTGCTGTTTTGGGTGGTTCGGGAGCTAGTTTCATTTCAGCAGTTAGCAAAACTGGTGCCCAAGCCTACCTAACTTCTGACTGCAAATTTCATCAGTTTCAAGAAAGCCGCGATTGCAATCTCATTTTAATCGACGCAGGACACTATGCTACCGAACGTCCTGCTTGCGATCGCTTGGTGCAAAAATTCCAGTCCTTGAACCTAGACTGGGTGCAACTGAGCCAAAAAGATGAGGATTTCCGCCAATTTTTTGCTTGATTGCCCATACCTCACTATTCATTTGGATACTTGCCTAAAAGTTTTACTATATTTTAATATTCTTAAATGACCTGATTTATCAATATAAATACTAAAAAGTATTGTATTGATATATCTGCGTATATTAATAGATAAATCGACCAAAAACTTATATTTTCAATCATCCTTGTGATATAAATCACTAAAAGCATGTAACGATAATCACATGTTATTAATGTTTCATATCAACTAGTGGGAGAAGGAAATATTCCACACTGGACATAATAAATTGCTCACTCTGCCCTAATCATGATGATTCGCACAATTGTTGAATCTGCTTTCCAAACTGGATATCTTAGTGTTGAATCTGAAGGTTTACTCCATCAAATGCTGGCTACTAAATGCTATCAGTCACAGGATTTGTTAGCCCTCACAGCCCTGTACGATGCAGTTCGCACAGGTCAAATTAAACGAGAAGCATCCTCATCGAATATGCTAATGGAATTACCCCTACAGTAAAAATATTGTTGATACTGATACAAGAGGCTTAGGGAGATGAGGAAGACGCAAAGAGGGGGAAACGCAGGGACACGGAGAATTCTTTCTTTGCGTCTTTGCGTCTTTGTGTCCCCCTGTCTCGCCCCATCTTCAAGCAAAAACCTGAAAAACTCAAAACTCTTTGTGTGTTGTTTTTGAAAATCATCAAGGTCAGCAAGAGAATGAGTTAAGATCAAATACACAGGGGTAAAAGTAAAGCCAAGTCCCCGGACTTCCTAATAATGCCAATGACTACAAGTAGGCAAATTAAACAACCGCAATCAACGCTTGTTTTTCAGTATTATTTATTACATAATGGTAGAAAGGACTCACCAGCAAATATTAACCTTGTGAGGAGAAATCCCGACTTGTTCGACTTCTATGAAGCAAACATTCCCTAAAATCAGCTCGAAAGAGATTGAGTTCATTGGTAAAGCAACCATTGGTTGGTGACCCAAAATCTCGATAGATGCTCACAACTACAAGCAAATCTTGAGATTGGGTTATGAGGCGTACTCGTCCTAGACCGTGAAATTAACCTCCTAAGGGTGTAATGTAATGGGGTAGAACCCAGATTTTGACAGGTTTAACTACGTTGTTTAAAAAGGCAGAAGCAGTACATGCTACACCGCAAGATTTATCAACTGTGTTGCGACGGGCGGGAGGTATGTGTTTTCTTGCGGGACCAGCAACGCTGGATTGAACGCGCCCGCATCATAGACATAGAGGGAGATTTAGTAACTCTACGCTATGAAACAGAAGAAGAGGATGAAGTTTGTTCTTGGGAAGAAATGGTTCGCCTCGAGAGCATTGGTGCTGTAACGCAAAAATTGGCTTCAGTGCCACGTGGAAATGTGGAACCTCTCCTGACAGAGGATTGTCCCGAAGCCGAACGCATCCGCAATCATTACACTGACTCAAATCCGGAATAATCAGTGCTGAGTAGTGAGTCCTGAGTCATCAATCCTAACTCAGGACTCAGGACTCAGAACTAGATAACCGCTCAAAAGCAGGACAGTAACCTTCCAAGGTTACTTTAAAGTTGTACAATGGGGAAGCTGGATTCCAACACCGCTGCCCCCTTTGATGTCGGCAAGTACCGCAACAATCTACGTCTGTCCATGTATAGCGATCGCTATTTTGATTGAGCAGTTCTCGCTGAGACAATCCCCTTAATACTAGTTCCTCCCCTTGCCAACGAGCCTCGATTAAACCAGTATCCGCAAACTGTTGCCAACGAGGATCGGCTGTGATTGCATCGGGTAAGGTGATTGTGACTACTGTTCCTAACTCCGTCAGTTCACCTTCATAATTCGTCTCCGGGGCTGCCGGTTGCAAAAATGTATCGCCAATAGGCAATTCCACCAAAGTCTCAGCCGCCGGAGAATGTACGTGATAGCGGTTTTGTAACTCCTCTAAGCTTGTGAGATCGGCTAAGTAAGCAGGAGAACCGTGGACAAAAATCACGTGCTGGGGTCGCAAATTATGAATGAGTTGCGTAGTACCAGGCCCATCACTGTGCTGAGCTAAGAGATAGCTTTCCACAGTGGTGGGTGCTAAATATTTTTTGTTAAGTTTTATATCAATTTTTTCCGGCACGAGGATCAGCCAAGGGCCGGTATCGGGTTGGCAGTGTTCGCCCAAATCAGCTGTGGAGTCAGTCAGGACAATACAGGGTGACTTGCCGACAGTGGCACGTTCTTCTGCTTTTAAACGACGCACACGGGGACGCACCCGTTCGTCCCAAAACAAAGGTTGATGGCGGGCAAAGTTCTGTACCGATGGGGGGAGGTGGGGTAGCAGTTCTAGGTAAGCGTCGCAGCCTGTGGCAACGGCACCATCTACCCAGATATCTAAATCTCGTCCAGTGAAGTGGTGATGAGAGCGCAAAAGCATCAACAGTTCTTGACCCAGCCCTAAAGCAGGGGTGGGAAGAATTACAGAACAATGATCAGCGATCGCCCGATTAATTCGCTCTGCTAATTGATTTTCTTGGTTGCGGCGGTGGGGATGGCGGGATGTACCATAGGTGCCTTCAATAATCAGTACATCTAAGTTTAAGCCCCGTAGTTCCTCTAAACGCAGACCTTCTACTAGCCGGGAGTTGGATAAGAAAAAGTCCCCTGTATACAGTAGCTTGTAACTACGCTGTTGGGTGGTGTAGGTGAGGAGGATTGCCACTGCCCCAGGTAGATGCCCTGCGGGAAATAATTCTGCCACCAGGCCTTCTTGGAATTCCACTGGCGATCGCAGCGGTAAAGCATGACAAAATTCAGAGATTTTCTGGGGATCTTGATCTTGCCAATTCAGTGGCAGTAACTTACTGGTGACTTCGCTGCCATAAATAGGTAACTTGGGAAAAGCTTTGTGCAGTGCCAGTAAGCCTCTGGCGTGATCTGGGTGGGCGTGACTAATTAAAACCAAATCTGCTGGTAGAGGGGAACTATTTTCACGTACCGACTTGCTAAGCCCCCTCCCCAGTGATGAGATATCCTCCAGACCACAGTCCAACAGGATGCGGTGTGGCCCCATCTTTACTAATAAACACACGCCCTCGTCGTCATGCTGGACACTATAGGGCAAACATTCTAATTCACTACCCGCTTCCCCAGCATCTACGCGAGAGGATGCCGACAGATTATCCCTCATGCTCTCCTCCCCTCAAACCTCATCGTCATGGACATATCCCAAAAGCCAAAAATTGCACAAATTTTGGTTTTGTGACTTAGGGGTAAGTTTTATCATGCGCCCCTACACCCTGAGAATACGGATTTTTGATTGGGGAGGACGCCTCTACCGAACCCGCACTAGTTCGGAAAAGTTGGATAACGAGAGAGCTATCAAACTAGGAGCTAAAGGAGTCTTGCCTCTTGCCTGTTTTCCCTGTGAAAGTTATGAGCGCTCTTAGCCAACCTACCCTAAGGAAAGTTGCCTCAGCGTCTACAAATTTCTCTCAATGTGCCGAACCATTGCCGTGATAGTTATCTGAATCATAGAATCCATTTTTCGTGCCAAAAAATAAACACGAAACCGTAAATATAACCGTTAAGCCGGCTAGAATCAGCTTTACATCCATTTGTTTGCTGTCCCCTATTCAAGACTTTCCTATATTAATTTAGTGTTTCCACAATGAAATGGAATCACTAGAAAATCTTTACTATGGTTATGTGGATTGGGCAATAGGTAAAATTACCACAATCAGTTCAGATTGTAGAACTTTTCGGTTCCCCTGTCTATCCATACTAGAAAATGATCCCGCGTCCAGATTAAGACTTACTATAAAGACCGTAAAAGGTAGAAGAGAAGGTTTTAAAGCCTTATCGTCATGTCACTGCTTGCGGTGTACGTAGCTAACTCCATCGAGCCAGATGACACTCTTGGGATCTTTCGGATCGGTGATTAGGATACGACGCTCGCTTGAGCCATCTTCGTAGGTTATATACAGCGTCAGTCCTTCAATGCGATAGCGACCGCGCTGATTTGGTGCTGTGTTGCTAGTGGCGATCGATGTGTCGCCAGACTCCGCGCGTCCACCAGCACCGTTGCCGCGCACGACTTGGCCATCAGCCGAGAAGCGATAGTCCTGCCAAGCGGCGATCGACTGGTTGCCTCCGATCGCAACCGTCCCCGTACCAGAGAGTGAGCGGAAGAGTCCGTTTAGCCTGAAGTCATTGGGCAATTTTGGATATGTCGTTTGGAAAGGTAACGCCTTCCAGCCGTCCTTTTGTGCAAGTTGCAGTTTGCCACCCTGACGACGCCAACGCGTCCATTCGTCCGGGTTGGCGCGTTTGTGGGCTGCAATTCCGCCTCCGAAGGAAAGCCCTTCGACATTGGTGAGTGCATCGCCGTTGCGAAAGAGTACAACAGGATAGATATCGAGGGCTATGAAGCCACCAATACCGACCTTCGGACGCGAATTGAAGCCGAAGCTATCGATTTGGGCCACAATTTTGGCGTCCGATTGGGAAGACGCAATCCCAGGCGTGGCGGCAGGCGATCGCTCGGTCTTGTTGGGAGTTTTGGGCGGTTTGCTCGGCGACGCCAGGAGTTGTGGCGACACCGTTGCAAACTGCGCGGCGGGTAGTTTTGACACCAACAATGCCGCAGTGCAGGCATCGAGATTGGCGTACTGACCTGCGATCTTTTGAGTGATATTGGCTACAGCCTGGTCGAGTTCCTGCTTTTGGGTGGGGTAGCGATCGAGGTCGCTTAGGCGCATACGGATTTGGGCGACACCGTTCGCGGTTTGCCACGCCTCGATCTTGGCAGCATCATTAGCAGCGAAGCCACTACCCTGCTTGCATTTTGTGGCGTAGTAGTCGAATGTCATCACCGTCAGCGCCGCCTGCATGAATGCCTGACTCGTGATGTCGGTGTCTTGCGCGTAAGCGCCCTGCGCCGCAACCAGTGAGACTAGCACAGTCATGGCAATAACATTTACTTGCATACAATACACACTCCCAGATCGTGACGCTAACGGTTGAATTCAGCGGCAGTAGATATTATGTTTAACGATTAATTGAAATTATCTCTGTTTTGTCCGCTTCTAATGATGTATTATCCCCCGATCGCTTGATCGCCGTAAAAATCCTCATCTAAAATCTGCTCAATGGAAAAAGGACAAAGGTCGGAATACTCACTTTCGTGGGGTATGCGAATTCCAAACTTAGCTAGCTTACCTTCCTTAATTGCTAGTTTACGAGCATCTGGGTAGGCTTTTTCCACCGCCTCTACTAGAAAACTTTTGAGAGAAGGAGTATCTGCCAAATTATTGATAACTCGCTGACGATGTTCAAGTATGGAGCTATACCAGCTTCCTTTCATGCTATCGGGGACATCATACTGAACACGTAACTTGAGTAAATGTGCCAACAAAATTGTCAGATTGCTTTTGAGCGCATTTTTTTCTGCTTTACCCAAATCAACTAGTTCCTCAATCAAATGCTCAATATCCAACGCCTCAAATTCATGATTTTGTAAATGTTGAATGGTTTGCTGAATCCATAATTGTAAATCGCGATCGTATAGCGTGTTAGGCATTTTTCAGATCAACTCCTAGTTATTCAACATTCTAGCTAGTGCCGAAAGTTTATTCGATCGTAGCGGTGAAAGCGATCGCACTTAAGCCTTGGCGAATGCAATTGCCTGCGGCACAATGCGTGTAGCTACACGGTCTTTGAAAACGCGATTTATCGCGTCTCTACATGAGTTTGTTGCTCATTCTGAACTGTATTGGGATTTAACTCCCTTACTCCACTCTTAAAATTACGAATTACGAATTATCTTGTTCGTAACAACTGCACAAAGGTATTACTCACCGTATTGTCTTTGGTGTCGGCGGCGTATTGAATCAATTTTTCCCGTAGTTCTTTGGCTGCATCTAACCCACCTTCCGCACCCCCAAGTGTCACAAACGGAAATTACTGAGAGAAAAAAGGCAAGCAAGAATAAAAACAGACATATTTAGACAAAAAAGGGATTTGAGCAGCCATGAATCACCACAAATGGCATCAAAATCTCTTGTCAATAAGGAGCAATAAGAACTAATGGCAGATAGATTCGGATGAGATAAATAAATGAAGACGTTCAACGCTGAAATCATAAATTAGAATAATGAATTGAAGTAACAAAACTAGATTTTTGGCATAGTAAATTAGAGCTATTAATCAAAGCGGTTAGCTGCTTGTCCGATTTACATTAAATTAATAGAGATAAGACTTATGTGACTTATGCATCAATACATCATATTCTCATTTATCGAAGCTTGTTGACATTAAACTAACCGAGCGTGTGTTGCTTAATCGCTTACTCTGTCTAGTTTTCAGACTTTTTATTACGTCGAACTCAGGTTGTAATAAGTAATCAAGCGGACATGATATTAGAGTAAAAATAAGCCTGCCAATCACAGCAAGCTTACATCTGTCCATTTGCTAAATTTAGGTAGATACAACAGATTTTAATAAGGGTGAAGTACACTATCTATGTCTGGTAGCTAGGTAGAGAAACTATGCTAATTCTGACTTCTGAATTCTGCTCTATTCTCGGCATTAACCACCAGCGACAGCTGGGACAATACTTACTTCATCGCCATCATTGAGGCGTGTATCTGCCCCTTTTAAAAAGCGAATATCTTCGTCATTAAGGTAAAAATTCACAAACCGTCGTAGCTTTCCTTCATCATCACATAATCGTGATTTGAAGCCAGGAAAGCTTTGTTCTAATGAATCCACAAGTTCAGCAATGGTGTTGCCATTGGATTCTACGATAGCTTCGTTATTAGTAAATTGTTGAAGAGCTGTAGGAACTAAGACTTTTACGGCCATAGAAGTAGAAAGTTTTGAGTGAAAAGTGAGGAGTCAGCAGTTATGAGTTAGGAGTGAGGAGTTAGGAATAAAAAACTCATAACTCATAACTCCTAACTCCTAACTCATAATTAAACGAGGACTTGTTGCCATTCCAAGCGATCGAGAGTACGCGATCGCTCTAAGGCACGTTCAAAACTATCTAGTTTAGCATCAATAGTCAAGGGTTCGCCAACGTAGCCTTGTATTGCTTCTTGGGTTTTCAATCCATTGCCAGTGATGTAAACCACGGTAGTTTCATCTGGATCGATCTTGCCGGCTTCTACCAATTTTTTCAGTACAGCGACAGTTGTACCACCCGCTGTTTCTGTGAAGATGCCTTCGGTTTCTGCCAGTAGTTTGATGCCATCAATAATTTCTGCGTCATTGACTGATTCAATGTTACCACCAGTCTTCTTAGCGATATCCACAGCATAAATGCCGTCTGCGGGGTTACCGATCGCAATTGATTTGGCAATTGTATTCGGTTTGACTGGCTTAATAAAGTCGCTTCCTTCTTTGAATGCTTGGGCGATGGGCGAACAACCTTCAGCTTGGGCGCCGCTGAAACGGACGTTTTTACCTTCTACCAAACCAACTTCGACAAATTCTTGGAAGCCCTTATAAATTTTGGTAAACAGCGAACCAGAAGCTAAAGGAGCAACGATATGGTCAGGTAATTGCCAACCTAATTGTTCTGCAACTTCAAAGCCTAACGTTTTGGAACCTTCAGAGTAGTAGGGGCGTAGATTAATATTGACAAATCCCCAGCCGTATGTATTAGCTACTTCCGAACAAAGACGATTGACTTGATCGTAGTTGCCCTTCACAGCCATTAGGGTGGGACTGTAGATCAGGCTACCGAGAATTTTACCAGCTTCCAAATCTGCCGGGATAAACACACAGCAGTCTAAACCGGCGTGAGCTGCGATCGCCGCTGTAGAATTTGCCAAGTTACCAGTGCTAGCGCAGGAAACAGTGGAAAAACCCAACTCTCGCGCTCTGGTGAGGGCGACTGACACCACCCGATCCTTAAAGCTGAGGGTGGGCATATTCACGGCATCATTTTTAATATAAAGCTTGTTTAGACCCAGGCGGCGGGCAAGACGGTGGGAACGAACCAACGGAGTCATACCGGTTCCCACATCTATAACATTATTAGTTGCGACAGGCAAAAACGGACGGTAGCGCCAAATTGAATTAGGCCCGGCTTGAATTGTTTCACGAGTGACAGAGAGACGCAGAGCGCTGTAGTCATACTTGACTTCCAAAGGCCCAAAGCATAACTCACAAACATTCTTGGCTTTGGGTTCATATTCCGCACCACATTCCTTACACTTCAAGGCTTTAAAAAATGTGGCATTGCTGACTTGGGATTGGGTTGTGATTGCCTGAGTCATAAACGAGCTTTCCCTGTCTGTCTGTCTATCAACTGTCGCCTGATACTAACACGAGTAAAAATACCAGTCAAACATACCCGACAAAATTTGTCGGGTATGTTTAGTAGTAAAAGTAATAATTCTTGTAAAATTTTATGACTTATAATCGCAGCATCTAGTGTTTACACTTAGTTATTTCTGGTTACAAAACAAAACAATAGCTTCAAATATTCAGTCTTAATGCTGTTAGCCTGATGATAAAACTGCATTCTGGCTATGATTAATTTGCAAATATCTAAATGACTATCACTTTTTAGCAATTTAGATTACGTATTTAAGTTATCCAAATGACTTCACTTATTGAGAGTGTATATACGTAAAGTAAATGCCCAAAAGTACTTTTGTATATAAATTTTAGTGTTTTTGATATTGAATTAAATCAATCAATTTGCTACTTGTTTTGGAAAAATAAAGTTGAATTTTAACCTTTGATGTACTGATTCATGGCTAGAGAAGTTACTTATTTATACGGTGGATTTTTTTGGCAGCAAAAGTTACATTTCTACTTGCATAAACAATTCAGCAGTACGCAACAGTAAATTACCCATACTTGTGATTACTAGCCTTAATTATCAAGGGCGATCGCAAATCAGACAGGCTAATTATTTGAAGAGTATTGCCTCAACATAGCTTTCGAGGAGTGTAAACAACTTAACTCCTCAAATCTGCATTCCCGAACGTTAAAGTTTTGGGCAGATACCATCGGTAATTATTGAAAAATTGCCGAATTTTGTCCTGCTTAAAAACCCAGGATACAAGTCCAGCAAATAAACTACACCTATGGTAAAACAAAATAAACTTGTAAACAAGCAGCATCAGCGCTATCAATCTTTACTAGCAACACTATTATTAAGTAGTAACCTTTTCCAATTTATTGCACCTGTATTAGCTGATGGAACTACTGCGGGTACATCTATCAGTAACACAGCCACAGCAACCTACGAAGATCCCAACAGTCCAGGGACAACAATCAATGCCACTTCCAATACTGTCGTTGTCACCGTGGCAGAGGTCGCTGGTATCACGGTCAGCGCATCTGGTGTCACAGATGCCACTTCTAGCCCTACCAATACCACAGTCCAGGTTGGTGACTTACTCATTTACACCTACACCTTGACCAACGTAGGTAATGACCCAACCAAATTCCACATTCCTAACCAAGCTACAACAACTGGGCCAGGTACAGTTTCTGGAACATTACCAAATGGTGGTACAGTTAATAGCTTGCAATATAGTACCGACGGTGGTCAAACTTGGATAAACATCCCCCAAGGTGGCGTAGATACACCCTCAGTTCCGGTTGGTGGTACTGTGTTGGTGCGTGTACCAATTACCGTCCAGAATGGCGCTCAAACCAATGACATAATTACTGTTACCCTTGGTAACACTCCTGGTGATGCTCAAAACCAACTCCGGAGTCCTGATGGTGGTGACGTGTTCACCGTAGATAACGCCAATGGTGGTGCTGTTGGTGAGGTAGATGGCACACCAGTTAACGGTACACGAGAGGCTAGCGCCACCGAGCAAATTAAGGTTGGTTTAACGGTGAAGACCTACACCTTAGCCACTATTCTCAAGATTCGCAGTGGCTATAACAATGCTGGTACCACTGCAATTACAGATGACAAGCTGACTTACGATTTGAGTTTGCGAGTTGAGTCCAACGACCCCACAGGACAGGGAATTACACCAGCACCTTTGACGGGCACAAGCATCAATGTTAATGGTGCTGCTAGCACCCGGATCTTGGTTTCTGATGGGATTCCTGCGGGTACAGATTTGGCAGTAGCACCAACTCCACCGCCTGGTTGGCAAACTGTTTATACCACTGACGCAGTTACTACAATTAATGCTAATACAGCGAGTTGGACTACGACAGCACCAGCCTCTCTAGCCTCAGTCACCCGCGTTGGTTTTATCAATAATCCAGCAATCATTACTTCCATCGCTCCTGGTACAACGGTGAATGGCTTCTCGATTCAGCTAGCCATTGAATCAACTGCAACTTCACCCTTAACCGTCGCTAACATTGCCCAATTGTTTGGTCAAACACCCAGCAGTAATCTCCCAGTATACGACGAATCCGGCGACCAAAATCCTAGCAACTACAATGGGCCACCAGGGAATATGACACCTCATGGCGTTACAGATACCAATGGTGATGGTGTTCCCGATACTCTATTGGCTGGCGACGTTGATGATGGCTATATTGGTACTCCAACAGCTCCAGAAACTGGAACTGACACAGGTAACAACAACACTGGTGATGGTACACCAGGAGGTGAGGCCAACGTCTTCACAGTGCAAGCACCTGTAGCCTCAGCGATACTCAACGGGCCGCAGAATGCGCCGGATGCGACTGGGCCATCGGGTGGAACCGACGACGACTTCACCAACAAATCTTCTCTGGTTCCTGCTGGTACGGCACCTGGTACTTTACTCGATCCTCAGTCAGTTGGCTTCACCAACACAGTTAAAAACAGTGGTACTGACCCAGGCGTTTTGAAGCTAGAGCCAACACCGCCAACAGTTCCAGGAGATTTACCTAATGGTACGAAAGTGACTATTACCTATAATAGTCAGTCAGCTGTTTATACCTACAATAATGGAGCGTTTACAGGACCTGTTACACCAATAACCATTCCCAACTTTGCTCCTAATGCAACTCTCAACTACGGTGTAGAAGTTGATTTACCTCCAGATACGCAGTTATCGACTGATATTAATAGAGGCTTCCCAGTGCCCATCAGGGCTTCTATTGACAACTACACGACGGATAGTAACGCTGATGGAATTAAGGATACTGGCAACGATAATATCTTTGATTCATCTAACAAGACTATCGATCGCGTGTACACTGGCTTTTTGAAACTGCTGAAAGTGTCACGAGTCTTACAAGGAACTGGGCCTGTAGTCCAGGGCAATGACGGCACATTAAGTACCGATCCCAAGAAGCCTGCACCAGGAAACATTATTGAGTACCAAATTCAGTACAGCAATATTTCTGAGCCTCAATCTGGAACCGGTAACGTGATTTTGAATGCTGACAAAGTTGTGATTATTGAAGATGGTACGCAAAGCCCCAACAACTGGGCGGTAGACAACGATGTCAGTGGTCAAATTGATACTAGCAACATTGTTGGCTCAGCTAAGGATTCTGGGAGTGCAACCATTCAATTCTTCAGCGGTAATCCAGCTACTAGCTCTGGGATTGACCAAACTGGAATTACGGTAAATACTGATGTGACTAAGTATGTGGATACTGTGACTGGCACGATCGCACCGGGTATTCAAAGAACATTTACGTTCCAACGCAAGGTTAATTAATTCGTTGGGAGTGGGGAGTGGGGAGTGGGGAGTGGGGGAGATGGGGGAGATGGGGGAGATGAGGGAGATGAGGGAGATGGGGAGAGAAATAACTAAATGCCCAATCCCCAATCCCCAATCCCCAAAGATGACTATTTTTGAGTACAACCAGGGAAATATAAGTCAACAATCAAGATTCTGGAAGCTATTTATTATGAAGGGTGTTTCTTTTGCAGGTTTAGGTGCGTTCGCACTAATAGCTACAGTTCCATTTTTGGGTCAATTTCCAGGAGTTGCAAATATCTGGCATTTAGAAAGTGCCTACGCCCAAAATATCAAAACTCAAGCGCAAATTCAATTGCGCTTAGAAGCCGAAAAACAAGTCATCGCTCAAGATCAACAGGGTAAGCAAAGCCAGAAATGGGAACCTTTGAAAGGTCAAGCTGTGGTGCGACCAGGAGATGTATTGAGGTATACCTTGAGTGGCGAAAATAAGGGCGATGTCCCAGTGAAAAATTTGACTTTAAATCAACCCATTCCCAAAGGAATGGTCTACGTACTTAAATCTGCAAATGTAACTAATAATGGAAAAATTACTTATAGCATTGATGGTGGGCGTAGTTTCGTCGAAAATCCCACCGTTAAAGTTACTGTTCCTAACGGCAAAGTGGAAACTAAACCAGCGCCAGCCATTGCTTACACCCACATCCGTTTACAGATTTCGTCAGTTGCAGCAAAGACGACAGTCAAGGCGACTTATCAAACCCAAGTGCGTTGATTGAAATTGGGGTTGTCCTTTGTCATTGGTCATTTGTAATTAAAAAGGGCAACCATGACGCAATTTTTCACAAATCAAATCGGATTAGTGTAGCGGTTAAGTTGCAGAAAATACCATTTAAATTTTGTGAATTTTTCTAAATAATTTTTTTATTAACAACAAAATTGGCATCCAGAGGAGATGTGTTCAGTGAGCCGTCCTCAAAAACAAAAGCAAATTAATTTTAGTAGTAGCTGGTGGCCAAGATTAACAGCAAGTATTCTGCTGGGAAGTTTTTTATATACTACTTTACCTATATCAGCAACAGCGCAACAAAATAATAATCAAGTTGCATCTGTGCCAATCACAAATCAAGCCACTTATACTTATACAGACCCAGCTAGTAATAATAAATATCAAGGAAGTTCTAGTCAGCTTAACGTTACTCCTAACCCATTAGTTGACCCATTAGGACGAATTTTAGGTTGTGCTGGTACGCTTTTACCGGATTATACAGGTTTTTCAGTCGGGGTATACGAACCTAATGCTAGCGACCCAACGGGCACAGAATTAGGCGGTTTAGTTGCTTTAACTCGAACAGAGTTACCGGATATTCCTAATAACAATGTGCCTGGGGGAAAATCGCCAAATATCGAGAATAGTAACCCATATTTCATTACAAATAACCCTGCGGGTGTCTACAATTTCCTACTCGATCCAAATAAAGGTCAAACCGATCCAGGTAGAACCTACATTTTTGTAGTCAATCCACCACCAACTTCTATCTATAAACAACGGCGGATCAAGATCCAAATCCTTGATAGCACTGGCACACAAGGTAATAGTGTAGTGCGATATGTAGCTAGTTCTTTGGATGGACAACCAATCAGTCTGACAGGTGAAACCAGAGTAGAGCAAACAGTTGTTTTAGTTCCCAATGCAGAAGTAGTGGGATTGGATTTATTAGCCTTTGAATTTAGTACAAATTTGTGCCAAGCGAATCAGTTGCAGATTATTAAAACAGGCGATCGCGCTACTGCTGAACCTGGAGATACGGTAATCTACCGCCTCTCGCTCAAAAATCTCGCTGATGCTGGTTTGAACAATGTAGTGATCGCTGACAACCTACCTTTAGGATTCCAGTTCTTGCCGAAATCTGTGCGGGGAGAGATGGATGGTACAGCAGTCACTATCACCTCGGAACGGAATGGAAACACGGCGATATTCCGGACAGATATGACGATTCCCACTGGGAAAGTCCTGAATATTGCCTACGCTGCTCAATTAACAGCCGATTCTCTGCGTGGTAGTGGTCGCAACAGTGCGATCGCTAATGCCCAACGAACTGATAACCGTTTTAGCACTAAGGATGGGCCAGCAACACACCAACTGAAAATTCGTCCCGGAATCGTTTCTGATTGTGGCACGATTATCGGTCGGGTGTTTGTTGATAAAAACTTTGATGGCGAACAACAGCGTGGTGAGCCTGGAATACCCAATGCAGTGCTTTTTCTCGAAGACGGTAACCGTATCACTACAGATCCCAATGGTTTGTTCTCCTTAGCTAATGTCTTACCTGGATACCACACAGGCGTACTAGACCTCAGCAGTGTACCGGGTTACAACTTAGCTCCCAACAAAAAATTCCGCGAACGCAATAGCCAATCTCGCCTGGTGCATTTAGAACCAGGTGGCTTGGTACGTATGAACTTCGGTGTCACCCCATTTCAGGAGCCAGTCAAAAAATGAAACCCAGACTGCACTGTGCAACTATTTTCAACTTCATGTTGATGGGGGCGATGCCAGTAGCTCTCAGCTTTGTTGTGTATCCTGGCATAGTCAAAGCAGAACTCACTGGTCAAAACTTGGTGTTGCCTGATTCTCCTTTGCAAGCAGAGAAGGGTGTCGAAGATCCAGTGGTTGAAAAAAGTATGGATGTGAATTCTGGGGTTGGTGATTCAGGATATGAAAGGCTCACGCAAAGACAAGGCAGCGCGTTGGGGAGTCAGCGCGGTCTTGGGGGTTCCCCCCATGAGCGACTGGCGTCCGGCTTTGCCGACTTGTTCGCGCAGCGGCGACCACAGGAGAAGCGACTGCCGCAAAAAGGCGCAAAGATTAGCAGAAGAATTCAGCAACAGCTAAATTCTTCTCGTTTGTTGGGAAGTTCTAGGCAGGAGCCGTCAGCTTCTTTTGCATCGGCTACTGTTACTTCAATTTCAGATGTCCAGCCAACTGAAACCCAAATACAACCATTTCAGCCAGCAACTTCTGTGGAATTGCCTAGAGGCTTACGCAAAATTGCAGGAATAAAGGAGAAGAAAGACCAATCGCCAAGGGAAATACAACCATTTCAACCAGCAACTTCTGTAGATTTACCCAAAGGCCTACGCAAAATTGCTAATGGCGACGCGGGGACGCCGACACAGGGAGATACACAGAGACAAGTGGTAAATGAAAATATGCCTGTGTCTTCACCTCCTCCGATTTCTACAGGAATTAAAATCCTGACTCCGACGGCTGACAGTGTTGTAGATGTACAAGCTACTACGGTGATTGTCCAATTTCCTGCTGGTAGCCAGGTGGAATTGCGGGTAAATGGGGTATTGGTAGATCCTTCCTTGGTGGGGCGGACGGAAACTGATGCGAGTACTAACTTGGTAAAGCAGATATGGTATGGTGTTTCGCTACAACAAGGTCAAAATACTATTTCTGCACAGGTAGTCGGGGGAACAGAACCGCCTGTAACAGTGCAAATTGCAGTCCGGGGAGCGCCGCAGCAACTAACTTTGGAAACTGTTGAGTCTCGTATCCCAGCAGATGGACGTTCTACGGCTACAATCCGGGGTCAACTGCTCGATGCAACTGGCAATCGCTCTAATTATGATGCTGTTGTTACTTTGATACCTACTGCTGGGGATTTGGTGGGGAAGGATTTCAAACCCGATGAACCTGGATTTCAAGTGGAGGCGAAAGGAGGACAATTTACAGCGATGTTGCGATCGCAACTCAAAGCAGAAACTGTTACAATCCGCGCCATCGTTAATAATTTAGAAGCCTTTACCCAATTGCAATTTGAAACGGCATTACGTCCGAGTTTGCTGACTGGGGTCATAGATTTACGTTTGGGTGCTAGAGGTACAAATTATTATGGTAGTTTCCGTGATTTCCTCCCCCCCGACAAAGACAATAGAACGCAATTAGATTTCCATTCAGCGATATTTGCTACTGGTACGATCGGAGAATGGTTATTTACAGGCGCATACAACAGTTCTCGTAACTTGAATGAAGATTGCAACTGTGATAATCGCTTGTTCAGAACTTACCAATTTAGCGAGCAAAACTATCCTGTTTACGGCGATAGCTCGAAAGTTGATGTGGTTGCTCCTTCCATTGACAGCTTGTTTTTGCGTTTCGAGCGTTCAACTGGTATAGCTGGAGCTTCCCCTGATTTTGCCATGTGGGGTGACTATAACACAGAAGAATTTGCGCGGCGATCGCAGCAATTTACTTCTATCACTCGTCAACTCCACGGCTTTAAAGCTAACTACAACTTAGGAAACTTACAAATTACAGGTTTCTATGGCAATAACTTAGAAGGATTTCAACGAGATACCATTGCTCCCGATGGCACCAGTGGTTATTATTTCCTGTCTCGCAGACTCTTACAACCAGGTAGCGAAAATGTCTTTATTGAGTTGGAAGAACTCAATCGCCCTGGGACTGTATTAGAACGCAAACAGCTTAACCGAGGACCAGACTACGAAATCGACTACGATCGCGGTACCTTATTATTCCGCGAACCGATTCTTCGCACCGATATCGATCAAACTGGACAAGTCTTGGTACGTCGGATTGTTGTGAGCTATCAATATGAAACTGAAGACTCTGATAGCAATATCTTTGCCGGTCGTTTGCAATATAATCTATCCCGCAAGCTGAACCAAGAAAGTTGGATTGGGGCAACTTATGTGCAAGAAAATCAGGGTGTGCGTGATTTTCAACTGTATGGCGCAGACGCGCTGATATCTTTGGGTGATAAGGGTAGGCTAATTGCAGAATACGCCCATTCTAGTAATGATTCTGATGTTCTGGGAAAGGTTAGGGGTGATGCCTATCGCTTGGAAGCTGAGGGACAAATTGCTAACGGGATTCAAGGACGCGCCTATTATCGCTTTGCTGATACAGGTTTTGCTAATAATGCCACCATCAGCTTTGTACCGGGACAAACTCGTTATGGGGCGCAGGTTACAGCTAAAGTGACTCCAACTACCAATGTCAGGGTGCAATACGACCACGAGGACAATTTTGGCATTGCTCCCCAACCGCTAGACACCTTTGAAGAATTATTTGCACCCCGTAATGATGCCATACCAGGGAGTAAAGTTGATAATTCCCTGACGACGATTACCGCTGGGATTCAACAACGCTTGGGTAGGGCCATCTTTGATCTCGATTGGATTCATCGCGATCGCCAAGACCGCATCTCACCCAATGCTTTGAGTAGTAATTCCGATCAATTGCGATCGCGTTTTACAGTTCCCATCGTTAAAAACCTGACTTTCCAAGCCCAAAATGAACTCAGTTTATCTTCCCAAAAAGATACTGTTTACCCAGACCGTACCATTTTAGGGTTGAATTGGGCGGTAATTCCTGGTGTGAATGTCAGTCTCGCCCAACAGTTTTACAGTAGCGGTCAATTGTCTGGTAATTCCATCACCAGCTTGAGTGTCAACGGGGAACACAAACTTGGAAGGGATACCACCATAACTGGTCGTTACTCAATTTTGGGTGGTGCCAATGAACTGACTACCCAAGGGGCAATTGGTCTGAATAACCGCTGGACTATTGCTCGTGGATTGCGGTTGAATTTAGCTTACGAACACGTATTTGGCAACTTCTTCAATCGGACGGCGGCGGGTCAACAATATCCCCAACCCTACGCCTTTGGTCAAGCCGCATCGTCCATCGGATTTGATGGTGGCGATAGTTACAGCGTAGGTCTGGAATACAGTGATAATCCGCAGTTCCAAGCCAGCGCCCGCTATGAGCATCGCTCGTCTTCTGGTGGTAGCAATACAGTAATTACCGCAGGTGCGGTAGGTAAAATTTCTCCATCACTGACGGCTCTAGTACGTTATCAACAAGCAAACTCTTCCAATCAAAGACTTTCAGGATTGGCAGATACCGCTAATCTGAAGGTGGGTTTAGCTTATCGTGACCCCCATAGTGATAAATTTAATGCTTTGTTGCGTTATGAATATCGCCAAAATCCGGCGATTATTCCTGAGACGATTCTGTTAGGTAGTGGTACGGGTTCTCAAGACCATACTTTTGCTTTAGAAGCTATCTACGCCCCTAACTGGCAATGGGAATTCTACGGTAAGTATGCTTTGCGTAATAGTACTTCTTACTTAGCTAACGATTTAGTTGGTACAAGTACGGTGAATTTGGGACAATTGCGAGCTACTTATCGTTTGGGATATAGCTGGGATTTAGTAGGTGAGGCTCGTTGGATTGGTCAATCTAACTATAGTGAGACGGGCTTTGTTCTGGAGACAGGTTACTACCTGACTCCTAATTTGCGGCTTTCCGCTGGATATGTTTTTGGTGAAGTTGGCGACAGAGATTTTTCTGGGACGCGATCGGCGGGTGGCGCATATTTGGGGTTGACTGTCAAGTTAGATGATTTGTTTGATGGTTTTGGACAACAAAAACCAGTGCCACGTAAGCAACAGAACCCAAATACAACAGAGGCGCAGATGAAAACAGAGACGCATCAAGGCGCATCTCTAGATGGGGCAAATCTGGAATTGTAATTATGACCAAACCAAAATTTCAAGGCAAATACCGAGTGGAATCGACCCGGTTGCCAAATCGTAATTACGCTGCTAACGGGTGGTATTTCGTCACAATTTGCACAAACGATCGCACTCATTTCTTAGGAGATGTGATTACAGGAAATGTGCAATTATCAACAATTGGAGAAATAGCCCAACAATTCTGGGCAGAAATTCCGAATCATTTTGCCTACACCTACACAGATGCTTATGTCGTCATGCCCAATCACGTACATGGCATTATTGCGATCGACCGTCCCCAAAATGTAGAGACGTTGCCTCCCCAAAATGTAGAGACGTTGCGTCCCCAAAATGTAGAGACGTTGCGTCCCCAAAATGTAGAGACGTTGCGTCCCCAAAATGTAGAGACGTTGCGTCCCCAAAATGTAGAGACGTTGCAATGCAACGTCTCTACACAACGACAATTCATGTCTGACATATCTCCTAAAGCTGGTTCATTAGGGGCGATAGTGCGATCGTACAAATCTGCTGTGACCCGTTGGTGTAGGAAAAACGGTTTTGAAGATTTTGCTTGGCAAGAGCGATTTTACGAACACATTATTCGTGCTGATGGTTCTTTAGACCGAATCCGAGAATACATCATTAATAATCCCACCAAATGGGACAAAGACAAAAACAATTGTACAAATTTATGGATGTGATGTTTATATCGCCAATGTAGAGACGTTGCATTGCAACGTCTCTACAGGTTCACCAGTTAAACTAAAGGCGCGAACTTCAGTAATTTTTACCTTTACTAATTGCCCTTTCAATTCATTGATGTCGCCAGTGAAGAAGGTTAAACGATTACCACCTGTGCGTCCCATGACTTGAGTTTTATCTTTGGGGTTTTGCTCTTCTACTAGAACTTCTTCAATGCGTCCGAAGTAACGTTGCGATCGCTCGCTTGCTTTCACGTTTACTAGATGATTTAATCTTTGTAGGCGATCGCTTTTCACTTCTTCACTCAGTTGATTGTCCCACAAAGCGGCTGGTGTTCCTGGGCGTGGCGAATATGCGGCTGTATTCAACATGTCAAAGCCGATATCTTCCACGAGTTTCAGGGTATTTTCAAACTGTTGTTCTGTCTCCCCAGGAAATCCCACAATTGCATCGGCACTAATTGAGGCATCTGGCATATATCGCCGAATGGTATCGATGATTCGGCGGTATTTTTCATGGGTATAACCCCGCGACATCGCCTTTAAAAGTTCATTATCCCCAGATTGAAAGGGAATGTGGAAGTGTTCGCAAACTTTGGGCAACTCAGCGCAAGCCCGAATTAGTCTTTCAGTAAAATAACGGGGATGACTTGTAGCAAATCTTAATCTCTCAATTCCCGGTACATCATGAACGTAATAAAGTAAATCTGTGAAGTTATGCAGATGCCGTCCTTCTGGTGTGGCTCCTGGCAAATCTCTGCCGTAAGCGTCAATATTTTGACCGAGTAAAGTAACTTCTTTGTAACCTTGTCGTCCTAATTCTGTCATTTCTTTCCGAATAGCTTCTGGTGTGCGAGATTGTTCCACACCTCGCACATTGGGAACTACACAGTAGGTGCAGCGTTCGTTACAGCCGTAAATCACATTTACCCAAGCAGTGACTTTACTATCTCGTCGCGGCTGGGTGATATCTTCCATAATGTGAACTGGCTCGGTTGCCACAACTTGGTTACCCTCAAACACTGATTCCAGCAAATCTTTGAGGCGGTTGGCGTGTTGTGGCCCCATTACCAAGTCTAATTCTGGCACACGCCGCAACAGCGCTTCGCCTTCTTGCTGGGCAACGCAACCAGCAACAATCAAAGTTAAATCAGGCTGTTCGTGCTTGCGCTTTGCCTGTCTGCCAAGGTAGGAATATACCTTTTGCTCGGCATTATCTCGAATTGTGCAGGTATTATAGAGAATGACATCTGCATTATTTGGATCTTCCGACCACTCAAAGCCCATGTCTTCTAAAACGCCAGCCATGCGCTCTGAGTCAGCTTTATTCATCTGACAACCGAAAGTAGTGATATGATAGTGGCGCTTAGAAATGGTCATGAGTAATTATGCTTAATTAGCCTAATTGTATATAAACTTTATTTCTATTTTATAACGCTCTGAAGAAATACAGGGAATGGGGAAAGAAGGTGTTTGTTTCCTTCACAGGAGTCACGCAAAGGATAACGAAAGTAGCGGTAATACCTTGCGGGAAGGCGCTTTGCGTCTACGTGAATTACCGCTAGGCAAAAATAAGGTTTTCAGTCATATATTGCGTAAGTCCTGTGGAGATAATTGGCTCCTGGACAGAGCAAAATTGTCAGGAATCATTATTGTATTAATTTCAATCTCTCAGCATTAGAGAATGCTGATTAGAAATGGCGATCGCACTCATCAAAATTCTCTTATTTTTGTTGAGAGTCAGTCGAAGAAACTTCAAATCGATAAACTCCAAAATTGTCCTGAGTAGTTCCCACAGTCAGCCATAATGGTTTTATTATTTACTCCATCGTTAATAATATCTAGACATTTATTCTTTCCCGTAAACTGGGTTTTCAAACGAAAAAATCCAGCAGATTGTGTAGGTTCTATTTTCCACAATTGTCCAGAAAAGTTACCACATGTAGCCATAATTGTTTTATTGTTTACTCCATCATTAATAATATCTAGACATTTGTTCTTTCCCGTAAATTGTGTCCGTAGATAGTAATATCCCTTATATTTACTAGGCTTTATACTCCATAACTGTCCAGAGAAGTTACCACACGCAGCCATCGTAAGTTTGTTGTTCAATCCATCGTTGATGATGTCTAAGCACTTATCTGAACCTGTAAACTGAGTTCGTAAACGAGAATCACTTGACTGAGCAGTTGCATTTTCTAGTAAAGGGAAAGTTACAAAAATGGATGACATTGTACTTAATAAGGCAACTTTAGCCAAGCATCTGATACTTTTCTTCATGTATTTAAATAAAATCAGGTATTTTTGTTTGTTATCATCTCAAATTTGATGATTTTTTGCTAGTATTAGCAAATTACCAAATAAACAGAAGTAATGGACTTTGGATATTAATTATACTTGGAATAGTATTACAATTATTACAATTACAGAATCATTGAACTGCATTTAAGCTCTGTTTTGTTATTAACTAGCTCATGGAGTAACAGACAGAGGTAATATATGTGCGTTCATTGCAATACACCCTAGTACCGCCGTGAAGTCAAAAGTAAAAATAAATACAGCGTAAGTGTTTCTTTGATTTGGAATGGGTTATTTATTTCCCCGTGCCGTACTAGAGCCAAATACTGCTCAATTACTTGCCAGCAAAAACTTACTGCGATCGTCTACAATAAAATTCAGTAAAAATGCTTAATTGTATAATTTACAACTCTAATTTTGGATAAAATGTTGAATTATACTGTGACCATCAACAACAAAAGCCAAAACTCAAGGGCTATAGACGTTTATAAAATTAGATATTTGGGAATAATAGCTCATAAAGCAGCGATCGCAATTATTTGGATTATTGAGTAAATAAAAATACATTAGTATGTATTATGCCCAAAATTACTGTTTGTATTCCTACTTTTAATCGTATCTCTCTTTTGCCTTATGCGATCGACAGTGTATTTAATCAGTCAGAGCAAGACTTTGAACTAATTATTTGTGATGACGGTTCTACCGATGGTACACCTGAGTTAATGTCAGAGTACACAGATCATCGGATTAAATACATTCGTCATCCGCAAAATATTGGAAAAAGTAATAATATGCGCTCTGGTTTTGATGCTGCAAGGGGTGAATATTTTATTAAATTTGATGATGACGACCGACTAACACCTGATTTTCTCGCAAGTACAGCAGCTATTCTTGACCAAGACTCTAGTATTGATTTTGTTGGTACAGACCATTGGATAATTGATATTAACAATAACCGGGATGAGTCAAAAACTCAGGAAAACTCTGATTCCTGGGGGAGAAATAATTTATCCGCAGGTGTTGTAGATAATTTGCTCGAAGTTGTATTTATTAATCAAAGCTTTCAAATTGGAGCAACATTATTTCGCCGTCAAACATTGCAAGAATTAGGATTTGTGCTGCCTAATATGCAAAATTGTGAGGATAATGATTTATTTGTAAGACTGGCTTTGGCTGGCAAAAAGGGTTATTATTTACCAGAGTTACTGATGGAATATCGTTATCATAGAGAGCAGCAAGGTATCAATAGAGCCATTCCTTTTTTGTTTGATAAAATTCGGTATTTAGAAAGTTATAAATTTGAATCTGAAGAATTAGAAAAAATTAGGCAGTATCGTTTAAAAGAAACACAATTATTATTAGGCTTGCGTTTAATTGAAAAGGGAGAAACGCAACAAGGCAGAGAGTTAGTTTTAGCAGGACAATCTTTTTCAACTGTTAAAGCTTGGACTGGTTTAGGATTATCCTTGTTACCACTTGGGTTGCGAGGTAAGGCGTTTAATGTACTGCGACAAATGCAGGGTTAGACATTGACACGGTTTACTTGGAAGCAAAAACTTTAACCTATGTAGGTTGAGTTGACGAAAAAACCCAACTGTTTTCGCAGTTTGTTGGGTTTCAGTTCCTTAAATCCAGTTAATAACTTCTTGACCACTCATCAATAATAGTTAAAATTGTTTTATCACCCAAGTTTTTAACAGATTTGACTACATCAGAATAATCTTCAAACTCTTGCTTCGGTTTCTTGCGTCGAGCATCAAATATGTCTTTTGCAAGTTTTTCAGCCCCACGAATTCTAGACCGTTGTAACTTTATAGATAACTCGTCTTTGTCCAAAGAGTTCAATAAACTAAGTGGATTACTCTGTTCGCTCTTTTGAGGGATAAGGTTTTCAAGTTGCTTGAACTGACTATCTATTCTCTGTCTTTCTTGTATGAACTCTGATTTGAACTCATTAAATTGCTTCTCAAGACGTAATTCTAGGTTTGAAAGACGTGGTTCTAACTTTGTTGTTTCAGGCTGTGGTGTTACTGATTCAATAGAAGAATTAATTTCTTTAAAAAATGCAACTTGCTTTATTACCAAATCCTCTATTTTTGGAGCAATAACAAAAGCATTAACCATTTCACCTTGTCGAGGATTTTTTTCTCTTGCTCTGACAGCAGCATAATATTCAAAATGTCCATCAACTACCGTATAAATTTCCATACCTATAACTTTCAGAACTAGTGGTCTGATAATTCCTCCAGTTTCTATAATTATGTCTGCGAGGTTTTCTAAATCAGCTTCTGCAAAATTTGAACGAGGTTCATTAGAAGTAATACTTTTTACATCCACCAAAGAAAAATTAATCATTAATAAACCTCCATTTTTCGGATAACTTCATCTGCTAATACATTAAATTCTTCAGCAGAAATTTGAGCAGAAGTTTTTAATTCGGCAAATTTGATAATAGACTTAGGGTCTGGATATTCTAAATCTCCAACTGTGATAGTCTGATTCATACATTCTGATAAGGCTGTTCTGTCATAAATTACAGCTTCCAAGAGTGGTAGTTGATAGCGCTCTGAAATTACTTCTCTCTGTTTAGGGAAATTGTATTGCAAAAATTTAGCATTTGTTGAAATTTTAGAAGCAAGAACGCCCATTATAGTAATCGGTGGTTTACCCATCATTTGTCTCGATTCATTAATTTGATTAACAAAATTTTTGACTGTAGGTAAACCTTGGTTAGCAAACGGTTTCAAATCCGATGGAATTATCAGGTAATCAGTAGCGATGAGTGCAACTTCAGCATACAAATCTCTAGAGGGTGGAGTATCAATAATTACAATATCATATTTATTTTCTACCCTTTTTAGTTTTGTTACTAGCCTGCTTCTACTAGCTAATATTTTATTCAGTTTATCCTGATATTCAATCAATGTGATATGTGAAGGAATAACATCAATTTCTGGATTGTTGAAATAATCAGATCCACGCACTACTTCTGGAATAAAGTTGAAATCTCCTGATTCTAATAAATGGTATACGTTTCGATCTCTTAAATTATCGTCTTCTTCAAATTGAAATTTTATTAATCCTGTGGCAAAAGTAGTATTTGCCTGGGAATCTATATCAATTAAAAGTACTGTTTTACCTTTTTTACGTAATGCTGCTGCCAGGTTGACTGCGACAGTAGTCTTGCCAACGCCGCCTTTGTTGTGATAGATTGCAATTGTTTTCATTGAATGTTGCCTCTTTGTTTCAAAATTTGAATTATTTTCATGTATTTCAAGTTCTGGGTTCTCTATTAATTGTCCTTCTTTCAAACTTTCTCTACCAATTAAACCTTTAATTTCATCTAATTTACTCTCAACCTCTCTTCCAGAACATTGAAATACTAACTGAATGTCATATTGCAATTTTTGATAAATTCTGATTTCTTTGCCATTAGTCAGCAACCCATACTTTACATTCAAACTTGTTAAATAATGCCTGAGTCGTGGGACATGATTATTTAAGTTTTGTTTGGGATGCTTTGCCTCCATCACAACACTCAGGGGTGAGTTGGCGTCTAAGACAAAGGGAATCACTTGTGCAGCAAAAGCTAAGAAGTCTAAACGAATGCTACCAACAGCAACTTCTTGATGCCAGGCGTCAGGAGTATAACCTAGCTGCGGTAGCAAATATTGCACTATGAGTTTGCTTTCAACTTCGCTTTCGTTACGGCACAGCTCAGGATTAAAAGGCAATATTTTTCTACCTCTAAATAATTACAATCATGGGCAAAGCTTGATATTTGCTAGTTTATCTTATAGCTTTTATTATTCTCAGTGATAAAAATCACTAACAACAATGTAAATTTTGATGACACGCCCTAGTATATTCACTGTTAAAATAACCCTTGTTAAGAGCTAACGATATTCCAAATTAACAAGCTAAGTCGGTATTTCCCTATTGCCGTGGTAAATGGCTAAAATCGAAGTGTCTAGTTAACGTATTTGCCCTAAAGGTTTTGGCTACTGTATCTTGTCCCCGCTGCCATCAACTGATTGATAGTCAAGCTATTAGTTGTCCCTCTTGTCGGATAACACTCAAAGCTTACGGTCATCCCGGTATTCCCTTGCACCGTGCAATTGGGGACGGCTATCTGTGCGACACCTGTACTTATCACGCTGATGATACTTGTAATTTTCCCCACCGTCCCTATGCCAAAGATTGTACCCTCTACCAAAATATTGAAGAGATAAACTTAGATTTAGAACAGCAGCGTCACTCCAAGAGTTTTGCGGTAACTGTCAAAACTTGGCTAAAACGCAATCAGGCTTTGCTGTTGCTATTGGGTTTATTGTTATTGTGTTTGCTGTTCGTTATATCAACATCTTGATTTGTGTTTTTCGGAGAATGGGGACTGGGGACTGGGGACTGGGGGCTGGGGGAGATGAGGCAGATGAGGGAGAATAACTCAGCACTCCCAATCCCCAATCCCCAATCCCCAATCCCTCAGGCTGTGGTGATTTTGGGAGTTTCAGCATTAGGCTCAACTACTACAGGTAGTGGTTCTTCTTCAAATACGGCTAAGTCGAACCAAAAAGTTGTACCAATGCCAACTTCACTCACCAGATGAACTTTACTACGATGCCTGTCGATGATGTTTCTGACAATCGATAAACCTAAACCTGTGCCTTCTAGGGTGTGAACTCGGTTTTCTACGCGAAAGAAGCGTTCAAAAATTGAATGTTGGTCTTCTGTGGCAATACCAATTCCAGTGTCGGAAATTTCAATTCGCACTGGTGGAGATTGGGCGTGATTAGGTTTAAAATCTAGTTGGTAGGCGCGGATTGCCACTTTACCGCCAGCTTTCGTGAATTTAAGGGCATTACCAATCAAATTACCAAATACTTGTACCAACAAATCATAATTACCTACTACGAAGGGCAAATTAGGAGCAACTTCTTGAATGAGTTCAACACATTTATCTTTAGCATTTAGTTGGTAAGTACGCAGTGTTTGCTCGATCGCTTGGGCTAAATCCACTCCATCAAAGCTATAATTCCGACCAGATTCGAGTTTTGACAAGTCTAAAACATCGTTAACTAAGCGAGTCAGGCGATCGGTTTCATGGTTCACTGTTTGCAGAAACTCTTGGCGTTCTTTTACGCCCAAGTCTTCGCCGTAGTCGTGTAAGGTTTCAATATAGGTTTTGATGTTGAATAGAGGCGTTCGCAGTTCGTGAGAAACGTTGCTGATAAATTGGCTTTTAGCTTCGTTTAATTCCACCTCGCGGGTGATATCTTGGACGGTAATGGCAATGCCTTTGATGCTTTCTCGTTGCGAGTTAAGTACTGTAGTCAACAGAATCCGGATTGTCCGGTGGATGGGTTGGTTGAGAAAAATCCGGAATTCGGCGCTTTCACATTCGCCTGCGGCCATTTCGTACAAAGGGCGAGTGATTTCCATTTGTACTGCTGGGGGTAAGTGATGCAACACATTGTGGCCTACCACTTCAGCGGCTTCCCAACCAAAAATTCGCTGGGCTGTGGGGTTGACTAAAATCACCTGCATATTGTTATCAATCAACACAGCACCATCAGCGATGGTGGAAACTAGAGTTTCTAGCTTGGCTTTTTCTGCGGTGAGTTCTTCGATATTTTGTTCTTCATAGCGCTCTAATCGCTCTGCCATTTCATTAAAGCTTAAAATTAATTCCCCCAGTTCGCCCCCTAAAGGTAAATCAATCCGCTGCTTGAAATTCCCAGTCGCAATTTGCTTCACGCCCACCAGCAGTTCTTTAATTGGCTTGGTGATGGTCAAAGCGTTAATCACTCCTGCCAAAATTACCATTACCCAAATGGTGATAAATACGGCAATGGTGACATCGCGGGTAAAATTGGTGGAGATGACAGCAGTTTGATTGGGATTAATACCGATCGCTAATACACCCAAGTATTTTTCATTGACGATCAAGGGAATAAATACATCGGTAACTGTCCCAGATGGGGTTGTATGTTGCCGCACCATCGGCTTTTCCCCATCTCCAGGATAATCCTCTGGCAGTTGTATCCGCCGCTCAATGGTGAGGGAGTTTTCTACCTCCTGTTCCCAAAAAGGAATGCCAAAAAAGATTTTCCCAGTTTCATCGGCATAAAGCATATAACGCACACTAGAGGTGCTGCTATAGAAGCGTTGGGAAAATTGGGCAACCTCAGTCAGATTATTATCAGCGACTAAGGGGGCAACGTTGGCAGCAAGCAGCAGTCCCAAATCACGCCCGAAGCGGGTGTCATTCATCCGTGCATCCTGCTGAATGGTGTTCACAGCCCAGAAGGTCAAACCACTCATCACCAACGAAACTACCATTGTCGCCACAGCCAGCAGTTTGGTCTGGAGGGTGAACTCAGACCACCAACTGGCGATCGCATCTCGAATTGTTTTTAACAGAGCTAGCATCTTAAATAAAGTTGTTAGTAGTCCTTGTTATAAACCCCAACAACTAAAAAATTAACAGTTAATTTGACAAATATGTTAGGAATTGGGCATTAAGCATTGGGCATGGGGCATGGGCATTACCCTAAGATGCTACTGCAAAATCTGTGTATTGCCGCATCTTCGGCTCATGGAATGCTAAGACTATATCCTCCTTGGGAACACCTGCACGAACTAGATCAGTTGCGATACCATCTTCAGTCCAATCTTCCTCGATCCAGAATTTGCTATCTCGAAGCCGAACGTAGACGGTCATACCAGTAATGCGTTCGCCATTTTGCCAACCAAGGTTCATCCAAATATAGTGACCCTTTGGCTCATCCATAATCAAGAATTTTTCGATGTCTCGGTTAGAACGACGGTTACATATTTCTACGTGGTCATTCAAGATACGCTTAATTATTTTTGGATACTCAGTTAATTTATCCATTCTGCGATCTCCTCTGTATCTGTATCGACGACAATGAGTGGAAGTTGATGTTTGTTGAGGATGAGTTTAATCACATCCTGCTTGAAAAAGCTTTTGTAAGCGATCGCACTAACAGCAAGATAAAGTTTACGGTCTGGCGCTGTTTCCTCTAAAAGATAACGATAGATGTCGTACTGACCCAGAGCCTCTTTCAAATCTTGTATCTTTGATGCACCAACAAAGCTCTTGGCTTCAACAACAAGTTTTTGCCCATTTCGTTCGGCCGCAATGGGGCGTTCGGCACCCAGATCGGCGTATAACGTTGTTCTGCGATACTGAATTACGTAAGGATCATCTGTAATCGTCCAGCCGTCCTTCATCAGCGAGTTTTTTACTGCGTTGTGGATAATGTCTAACTTGGGCATAGCTTAAGTATAAGTCAGCCTCGCTGGCTAATGGAAACCAGGGCTAACCTTATAAATTATGGGATTTGCTCCTCCTGCTTGCCACTCAGTACTCTATGACCAATATCTCTCCGGTAATATATCCCCTCAAATTGAATATATTTGATCCCTGCATAGGCTTGGGCGATCGCTTGCTCAAAATCTGCTCCAATGCCAGTTACATTTAGTACTCGCCCCCCATCTGTCACTACTTGTTGTTGCTGGTTCAATTTCGTCCCTGCATGAAATACAGTTGCTCCGGCTTTTTCTGCTTCTCCAATGCCAGTAATCACCTGATTTTTCTCATATTCTCCTGGATAACCGCCGGATGCAGCGACAACTGTGGCAGATGCTCCTGTTTTCCAAGCAATGGGCGGCAATTCGCCTAAGCGCTGCTGTACGCAAGCTAACAGCAATTCTTCTAAGGGTGTGTCTAACAGTGGCAAAATCACCTGGGTTTCAGGATCGCCAAAGCGACAGTTAAATTCCAAAACTTTGAAGTCGCCATTGGGTGCAACCATTAACCCAGCATACAGTACACCACGGTAGTCGATGCCTTTGGATTTTAAGGAGGCGATCGCTTTTTCTAAAACTTCGGTTTGAACGCGTGCCATTAACTCTGGTGTGGCAATGGGTGTAGGCGCATAGGCTCCCATCCCGCCAGTATTTTCCCCCGTATCGCCTTCACCAATCCGCTTGTGATCTTGAGCTGGCAGTAAAGGTCTAATTGTTAACCCATCCGTTAATGCTAAAACCGATACCTCTTGCCCAATCAAACATTCTTCAATGACCACAAATTCACCAGCACTGCCAAATTGTCCCTGAAAAATCGCGTCAATGGCACTCTGGGCTTGTGCAACTGTTTCAGCCACCGTTACACCCTTACCAGCCGCCAAGCCATCAGCTTTGACAACAATTGGCGCTCCCTGAGATTTTACGTAAGATTTTGCTGCTACTGCCTCCGTAAATACCGCTGACCGCGCCGTGGGAATCCCGGCTTCTTGCATCAGGGCTTTTGCCCAAGCTTTACTCGCCTCAATCTGCGCTCCTGCTCTGACTGGGCCAAATACCATCAGTCCTTTGTCTTGGAGATAATCTGTGATTCCTTTAGCCAGGGGAACTTCTGGACCGACTATCACCAGAGTTATGCCATCTTCTAAAGCGTATCGGCTTATACCCTGAAAATCATCCACTGCTAGGGGCAAGTTCTGGCAACCTTCCATAATTGCTGTGCCCCCGTTCCCTGGTACACAAACAACTTGCTCAATTTGCTCAGACTGTAGCAGTTTCCATGCCAGAGCGTGTTCGCGCCCCCCATTCCCTACAATTAAAACTTTCACTGATTTCCTCGTGCGTTCCTTGCGAAACGAGAATGCCCTATTCGGCTCTCGCGGATCAATTTTTCCATTAATTCTCACACTTGTGCAAGTCCCCTGATGAGTTGCATTCAATGGGAAGATGAGGTAGTGGGGGAGGCAGAGGAGCAGAGGGGAAAATATTAAACTCCCAACTCAGCACTCCCAATGACTAATGCTATTAATAGGAAAAACTCAATAAATATACTGAAACATTTTAATCAAAACTAATTTTTAAGTATTTTTAATGATTTTTGACAATTGAAATCATTAGTAAAAAAAATTCTTCTTAGGTAATGACGATTATTGGTTATAAGTATTAACCTGTGAATGTAGAGATTAATTAAAATATCAAAGAATAGGCAACATGGGTAAAATTATCGTCACTGGAGTCGCTGGTTTTATTGGTTCTCATCTAACAGAAACATTGCTGCAACAAGGAGAAGAAGTCATTGGAATTGATGAATTCAATGATTACTACGATCCGATGTTAAAGTATAAAAATATTGCACAGTTGAATAGAACGCCGGGCTTTACATTAATTGAAGGAGATGTTCAGTTTTTAGATTGGCATAAACTCCTTGCAGGTGTTGATGTAGTTTATCATCAAGCGGCACAAGCAGGTGTCAGGGCGAGTTGGGGTAAAGGTTTTGGAAGTTACACAGAACGAAATATTAACGCTACACAAGTCTTGCTAGAAGCAGCTAAAGATGCTAAAAATCTCAAAAGGTTAGTGTTTGCCTCTTCGTCGAGTGTATATGGTGATGCGGAAACGTTACCTACACACGAGGGAATTTGTCCCCACCCAGTTTCTCCCTATGGCATTACGAAGCTAGCCGCTGAGTTTTTGTGTGGACTGTATCACAAAAACTTTGGTGTGCCATCTGTGTCATTGCGCTATTTCACAGTTTATGGCCCCAGACAACGCCCAGATATGGCATTTCATAAGTTTTTTAAGTCGATTTTGCAGGATGAGGCGATTCCAATTTACGGCGATGGACAGCAAACGCGAGAATTTACATTTGTTAGTGATATTATCGCCGCTAATTTAGCCGCAGCGATCGCGCCTGAGGCGGTGGGAGAAATCTTTAATATTGGCGGCGGAAGTCGGGTAGTTTTAGCAGAAGTCTTGGATACAATTGAACAAATAGTTGGCAAACCAATCAAAAGAAACCACATAGAAAAAGCGATGGGAGATGCGCGTCACACTGCTGCTGATATATCTAAAGCTCAGAAAATTCTCGGATATCAGCCGCAAGTCTCCTTGAGAGAGGGCTTGATACAAGAATGGGAATGGGTGAAATCTTTGTATTGTTAAGGTTAGTTGACGGTTGACGCTTAACAGTCAACCCATTTGGAGAATTCAAAATTTTGGGGCGTTGCACAACAGTGGGATGAATTTAGATAGACAGGGGAGGCTCTTGAGGCAGAGGGAGAAACAAAAGTCATTTGTCTCAAAAATTTTGTGAAATGGCACGATGATCCCATTATGAAATCTAAAAATTTTATTAAGTATTTCTTAACTGTCTTAACTGTCTTAACTGTCCTTCTATTTTTTTTGCCATTGTGCTAGTTTATCTTCTGACTTTCTAATTACCCAACAAAAATCATGAAAAATATCACTAGAATTACACGACTGATGTTAGTGTTTTTGGCATTTGTTGTAAGCAGCTTGACATTCTTGTTATCTCCTGCAATTGCTGCTTCATCGCCAGAAGAACGATCGAAACAATTTTTTCAGATTGCTGATTCCGATAAAAACGGTTTCATAGAGGAAAGCGATTATAAGCAGTTTGATGCTATACAAAGCAAGATATTCTTTGATTCGCTGAACCTTAATCCATACACTTCTGAGTTTGATGAAGCATTAGACATACTTGATTCAGATGGTGACAACAAGGTGAGCTTTGAAGAGGTGAAAAAAAAATTAGGAGCTTAAACTGATATTTGGCACTTCCAAATGTATTATTTTGATTTTCAAAAATTATTCGTAATACGTAATAATGGTTAAGTTGCTCAGGATTAATAGTTAAAATCATTGGCAATTCTTGATGTTTATGTAAACATTGTTAACCAAATTTTGGAAATCTACCTGTATTACACGATGAAGTGCGGAATGTGGATTATTACTCACTCCCCGATCGCAAACTTTTGCTCTAGGGAGTGTTTTTTGCTTTCTGAAAAAGTCTCGTGATTTTTTTCGGTCAACATGATAAATATGTCCTATGTTCAATGTAATAGTAAATTACTCCCACGATCGCAATTCATCAATGGTGTTACGAATTAGGTCAGTTATTTGAACGCGACGGGTTTCAAAGTTGGCGGCGATGTAAATCAGGAGAATACCAACTAGCAAGCCAACAATCCATTTTAAAAAAGAGTACTGTAAGCTGAAGATTACTGATTGATAGATAGTAGTAATTAAAAAAGTGGCTGTACCAATGTAGAGAAAAGCCCGCACTCGCAAAGCTAATCCGGCAAAAATGGCGATGAGGCTAAAAATTCCCGGTATCCAAGGCGTGTTTTGATGAAACAAAATTGCCCACCCACAAATTAAACCGCTGCCTAGCAAGCGGAGGCTATGACGAACTGTTTTAGATTCTGCTAGTCTCAGTTGGGTATCTACTTGAGCAATATAAAGTAGTGATAACCCAATTGGTGTTACATACCATAAAGCATCGCGCAGATTTAAGTCATAAAACCAACGGTACAGCGCCCAATCAATCAACGCTACACTAATGTAGGTAAAACGGATGTTTGCACCCACAATGCTCAAGAAGATGTAAAATCCAGCAGTGAGTACCAAAGTAATTGGATAAATTTGCAGTCTAGTTTGCCATAAAATCAATAGTGGTAGAACGTATGCAGCTTGTTGCCAAGGTCTTTTAGACCAACCCCAACTTTCCCAAGGTAAGATGTACAGAAAATAGGCTGCTACAGAGGCGATCGCACCATTCCAAGGAAGTAATTGTGTAGCAAATAATCTTCCTATTGGCATTTCGTACAATAAAATACTGATAAAGCCCGCCTCTAACAAACCCAGATAAACCCAGATTTCATCTATTGTTATACTCGACGCTGTTGCCAAGGTAGATTGGGGCGATCGCTTTCCCTGAAAAATCGCATAGCGAATCAAAAATATCCCTGTTCCTAATCCCACTAAACGGTTAACTCCAATGGGAAGGGCAATGGCAGCCATTAATAAACAGCTACTCCAAGCCCAGTGAATATCAGCTATGCCTTTGAGTTCTTGGGGAGTTAAGCGTAAGTAGCTTATCAGCCAAGGGGAGAGGATGCGATAGGCATACATGATACTGGCGCCAAGGGCAGACATGGCAATCAATCCATCACCTAATGCTCCTCCTGAGGCTTGTAACATTTGATAAAACAAAAGTTCATAGGCAGAAATTGATACGCCAATGATTCCTAAATACAGCAGGGGTTTAAAGTCTTCACGGCGTCGCCCCACACCAATAATTATTAAAGCTACACCCAAGGAAAATAAACCCGTCCACTCGGTGAAGGTGTTTACACGCAAAAATACACTAAATACACCATAAATTATTGGCAGGATGTGAAAGCTGCTAGGAAGCCTTTCTAATTGATGTCGTCGCCGCCACCACTCTCCCACAAGCTGAGCAAGTAAACCCAAGGCGATATTTGCGATCGCCATCCTAATAATTGATCGCTCCCCAAACCCTAACGCCTGGGCTGTCAACAATTCCAAACACCAACCAATGCCATAAAATGCCCAATTTGTTGGTTGTCGCCAACTGCGATAGACAATGCCTGCCAAGGTGATACCAGTGGCAGCTAAATACAAAAATCCGGAATTAGTCACCCCTTGGTAAATCAGCACTGAGTGCAGCGTCAAACCAAACAACTCATAACCACACAAAGCGATCGCCCATTTATCGCTGGCGGCTGCATAGATAAAGGCTAATTCGTTACCGCGCCGCCTCAGTGCTGTGCGGATTAACCATAAACTTAAAATGGCGATCGCTCCGATAACAAACCAACCAGCCACCGCCAGACGAGGTAAACCAGGCACACCCGTCCACAGCAGCACTCCAATAAAACTTAAAATAAATCCTTCCGTGATGATCGCAGATACTTGGTTTCGTAAATCCCGCGTATTTATCAACATTAGCCCCGCACCCACCGCCAAACCGATTAATCTGGTTCCTGGTAGCTGTAAAGTAAGTAACTGGGCAATTCCCACAGCCAAGATACTTAAATAACGGGTAATAGTGCGATTCTCTATACTTGTGGCATTGGCAACTCCTGTGAGAGCTATGGGCGTAACTAACCAAATAACTCCCCAATAAGCTCTGGTATCAGCCATACCATACCAAGATGATTCTGCATTCATCCACAAGAGGAAAAAACTAGCGGCGGCTAGTCCTAAACCCATGTCCCATGCACTGCGTCGCCATAATCCATTTCCGAGGCTAAATATCCATTCTGCAACCATCAAAGCCAATAAAATGGTTGCCCAGATTTGTCTACTGAGTGTTGGTACTGACCAATAAATGATAGAGCAAAATGTCAATACGCCAATGATATGAGTTAGGTATATCAGAGGAGCGGATGAGGCAGAGCGCCGTTTGGTGACAATGGCGAGGGTGATGGTGGAAAATAGCAGATTTAGCGATCGCAAGGCGGGATTGACTAGAGCGATGGTTGTGAGAAAAGCTCCTAATAATAAGGTAAGTAGTTCGCCAAACTTGGCCAATTCTCGCCTTTGGGCGCGATATAAATTATCTGTAAGCGCCACCATCAAAATTACGTAGGGAAATAAAGCTACACCCAGCAACGCCCAAGGTTGATTTTGAGAATTTGTGAGTTGGGTGGCAGTAGCGATCGCCAATTTCTGTAAGCTATCAGGTACTAACCGCCAAAAGAGCCAAATTGTCTGTAAACCAATGACGAAAACTGCTGTGAAATCAACCTTTAAGCCGTACCGCCCCAAGCGATTTCCCACAAACCACAAACCCAAACCACTCACAGCTATAGCTTGCCAGGGATAATTAATTACTGAAACCAGCCAACCCAGCAAGAGTAAAATCGCACCAAGTCTTTCCCAGAGTAGGGGGGATGAGGGAGATAAGGGGGATATTACTGTTGCTTCCTCATCTCCCCCCCCCCCCCCCCCCCCCCCCCCTCCCCCCTGCCCCCTGCCCCCTGCCCTCTCCCTTCCCTGCTGTGCTAACCAAGTCACCAACCAGCCGCAAATGCCAATGGCTAAGCCTAGTTGGGTGACATTTACGCCAGCAACAAAAATTGCCCGCACTAGCAGGATGATTAAAGCATAAATAATTACTGTAGCAAGTAAACTAATACTTAAATTGTGGCGATCGCCTGGATTTTCCAACTGTGGGTAGCGATTATCAACAACGGTAATGATGGTTGTAGCTATCATTGCCAGATAAACGGCAATTAAGGGAAATCCCGTTAATTGCCAACCCCAATGCAGATAACTCAGCCCTAGAATATTTACTATAGGTAATTTAGCGGTATATAAATTAGGAAAAATAGTCCGATTTTTGGAGATTAAAACAGTAATAGCAGTTAGGGTAGGACAGGCGATCGCAGCGACAATCCAATTCAAAGGATTTTGCCATAACCCAAAGCTATCCATAGCCCAAAAGTTCACTGGCACTAACAAAAGAGTGACAATCAGTAATGTCTGAGCTGTCAATCTCAAGTTGTTTTGCCTAGTCGCCCAAAAGCTTAACCCCCAAAAACTCAAAGTATAAGCAAATAAAACTCCATACTGTCCAGAAGCAGGAAATTTCTCCCATTGACTAGCAGCCAGTACCCCAGAGGACACCACTACCAAAAATACCCCTAGAAAAAGCAGCCAACGGACACTCAATTCTGCCCCTAGTGACTGCAACATTGTACTGATAAAGTTGGGTTGAGTTGGTGTTTCTGGCGGTTGTCTACGGCTAGTAGCTTGTAAAGCTCCTACAGGCAACTGTTCTACTGGATCTGAAGTTGTAAATATTACCTTAGGTTCAACTTCAACCTGGGGTTGTAATACCACCGTACAAATGAGAAATTCTCGGCATAGCTGTCTAACTTGGGAATCGGATATCAAACCCAAACCTAGCCATATCTCAAGTCCTTCTAATAACTGAGGATGGGAAGACGGAAGTCTGATTTCAATTTTTAGCGGACGATCAAGGGGCGATGACATAAGCTGAGATCATAGAGGTATATACTTAAATCATGGATTTAATTAAAGTATATTTTTGCTCTAATTGTGGCACTTATGAGGCCAATTGATATTAATTTTTAACCTAAGTCTACTGTAGGTTCCACCTTTGAGCCTCTCAACCGTTAGATGTTCAACTACTCTTACGTTTCGGTGGATTTTGTTATTTTCCAGAGTGATGTGTTTATCTGTTGTAACTTTGAGTTATAAATTTTCTCAATTCCAGCTTTTAAAAACTCAGAAGGCTTGAACAAGAATATGTCACTAAATCCACTAGTAACCTTTGGTAACTCATTTGGAGCTACAAGTTGAAATGTCAGTTTTGGATCGACCAAATGACCAAGTATTAATGGAGCTATGCTATCGTCGTTGATTATAAGTGGTTTCTCAGTTTGATCGACAAAGTTCGCAGTTTTCAGATAATCTTGGAATCTTTCAGGATTTTTGTTCCACCATATAATGGCTTGAGAACTGATAGTACAAGATAATATTCCGGTGACCACTACCATGAATAATACAAGTGACCACAGCTTTTTTTGCCAATTTTTAAGAGAAATAGATGTGATTTTAGTAGTAAATAGGTAAGCACAAGCTAACTGGATACCTAAAACGCAGGGAAGCGTATATCGAGTAGTAGTGTATCCCTTATGAAAGACAAAATCCGCCACCGCGAGGGGAAGCCCTACAGACCCAATCAAGGTTAAGACAAATAACCAAACTTTTTTAGAACTTCTTCGACAGAGAAAATAAATTGAGTAGACTATTAGAATTAAAATAATTGAAATTAAAGGCATTAAAGCGAGCTGAACTGCTTTTGGATCGCTAGGACTAACCCCTAAATCAAGAAAGGAACGACTAATAATCCCAGACCACCTGATAGCTGAGGTCAAGAATGTTCGTTTAACATTCGCCCAAGCTACTGCTTCTGACTGAGGATGGGTATAAATAATCCAAAACCAGGGTGCAAAAGTGATCGCCCCTGCAAGGAATGAAACCAGGAAATAAATCAAGGTTTTGCTCAATCGTAAACCTTTGATCGCAACTACGTAAATTACCTGTCCAAGAGCAACAAAGCAAAAAAGTATATGGCTATAAAACCCTAATGGTAATGTTGCTGCATAAATGCACCAACTAACCTTTGTTTTCAGGCGCATGGCTCGCAGTAGTGCTGCGCTCGATATTAAAATGGCTACTATCCATAAACTGTATGCTCGAGCTTCTTGTGCGTATATGACGTGGACGGGTGAAATAGCTACCAACCCCATCGCCATCCACCCTATTCGTGAAGACTCAAATAATTCTTTGCATAACCAATAAATACAAGGAAAGGTAAACAGACTAACAAACGCCGAAAAACTTCTCGCTACTGCTACAGAATTGCCAAAACACTGTAACCAAAATCGGGTCAGCAAGACGTGTAGTGGCAAAATCTGCGCGTCTTCTAAAATTAAGCCTTTAATTACATCATCTGTGGTTTTTTGACGATTAGGATACTGGTATTGATGCAAATCTTCTACACTGACTAAATCACCATCAAGTAACTTTTTATCAAGTTCTGCGCGTGTATATCCAGATATGCGTAATGATGTGAAAACTTCATCACCCCAATACAATTTTTTCTCAAGATTAACGAAACGAAAACACACACCTATTACTAATAGGATGATAATTAAAAAACGAAACAAAGATGCTGAAGTCAACCAATTCACGGATAATTTTTTTTCCATACAGTTTTCAATCCTATTAAACTCTTAGTAAAGGGGGGTATAAAATTTTATTTTTGTCTAGTCAAAATAAAGACTTATTAGCATACATTTTGCTTACAATGTTACTCTAAAGAAGTCTGATAGGTTACTACAATTATTTCATGCTAAATAACCGCCAAATTTAGTTTCAAGTTCAGCCATAAATTCAAAATTATGTATATTTTTCTTTCAAATATAAATAGTAATTATTACAGTACAATCTCATTATCATTATATTAAATTACATATATAAATAAATATTTTAGGCAAAAGTCTTGTGTATTCGCATAATGATTTTTAATGATTTTGCTACTTTTGCTAATATACTTAGGCAATAAATGAAATTGCTTAGGTATTATCATATAGTACAAATTACTCAACACATAAAATACTTCTGTCAAAAATAATAAGATTTCATGAAATTTTTATAAAGTAAATATAAAGAAGCCCTTGGATTCCGTGCTATGGTAATCGGCTTTGATTTTTGAACTTATTTGCTCCCGTCAGGGAATAGTGAATCAGCCTGTTGGAGGTGAGGGCGAGTTTTTCAGGCAATCAAATACGAGTCTAGGACTAGTACGCCACGGCGTAAATACAGCAACTATTTAAAATCCCTAAAAAGCCCATTCCATAATACTTTTGACTTTTTACTTCACGGCGGTACTAGCCCTTTCAAGGTGGATAAAAATTCTCGAAAATAAGTTTCTCTGTAACCTCTTATCTCTGTGTCCTCTGCGCCTCTGTGGTCAATCCGATTTTGGATTTTAGATTTTAGATTGACTACACCCATAAAGGGATGCAGCTTGAGGATTTTAAATTGACAATAGCGTAGCGTAAAGCCTTCTCTACGAGAGGCTTGTCTGCGACACGCTACGCGAACGGCATGGCAACTCTTAGAGACGCACTCGCGTTCGCTTAGAGCGACGTAGGAGCGTCTTTTAGATTGATTCCGCCCACAAGGGGCGGGGCTTGAACCAAAAACAATCCAAAATCCAAAATTTAAAATCTAAAATTCGCAGGGTCAAATAAATAACTTATAAACCACAGAAGCACAGCGATGCCTAGTTTGGGCTAGGCCTAGCCACAGAAAAATCAAGAGTTTTATGCATCACGTTGAAAGGGCTAGTCCTAGAGTCTTGTACAAGTAAAGGTATCTTCAGCTATCTTAAGGTTTGTTTAAACGCCAACCTTATGGGATTTTCAAAGGGTTTTGCTGAAGTTGACACCAATTTAGTTAACCTGTTGCACATATGATGCATATGAGTATCCTATCTGATAGTCATCTGATACTATTTAGTTACATAGCAAGCTATTGCATCCACATCAAATTACCAAGTGTTTGCATTAGTTCTATTGTTTTTGTCCCCTTAGCTAACCATATCTGCCAAAAGCCGTCTGTTCCATCAGAGGGCTTTTATTTACTTTCACCTGATATTAAAAACTCCACGCTAGGGGAGTCAAATATTACTTGATTGCCCGCATCGCTTAATATCCTTAATCATTAAACCTCTTGCATAAATCAAAAAATAAAGAACCCCACCCCGCATTTGAGTAAAGCAAACGCTCCCCTCCCGAAGAGCGGGGAGCAGGGTGGTTTCATACGAAAAAAGAAAAATACATAAGTCTTGATTTCTCGTTTTGTGGCATCGCTTTTTACCCCACTTCCATTCCTCTCCCCCCGTGGGGGAGAGGCTTTAAAACCCAGTTTTAATTTTTCTCTGCTTGTATGAAACCACCCTGCTTTATCTTGCTAGATAAAGGGGTTTATTCTATGCATGTTCATATATACAGCAAATTGCAACTTTGTGAGGTGCAGATAATTGTAGGAAACATGGCTGTGCCCCTGCCCCTTTTTCGGGATGCTGCACCAAAAACTCTAAATCATTTACTAATGACCAATACTAGACCTTCATGGGCTAATAAAGCTTCAGAAAAGGCAGATTTCACATCGGCTTGAACTTTGTCAAGAAAATCATCATGATCGTCTGGGTGGTGATGAGAAATGACTAACCGTCCGACGCCAGCGCTCAGAGCCACATTTACTGCTACTTGCCAAAGTAAATCAGCAGAGTCATGGTTGTGAGATGTTGGAGGAGTGTAGGTGGCATTGGCAATCAACAAGTCAACACCTTGAACGAACTTTAAAATCCGCTCTTGTTCCACTTGCTCTGCATTTTGGTGCAAATCTGTGACGTAGGCGACACTATATTCCTGCCAACTAACTCGGTAGCCAACTGACCGCTGAGTTTGATTGATTAATGCAGTTGTAATAATGACATCATCTAGCTTTACGTCACTGTCTGGAGTGAGATTGTAAAACTGTAATTCCGACTGCATTACCTGCAAAGGATAAGGAAAGTGTGGCTGGAGCATCTGATCGCACAGACATTGTTTAATTGAGGCTCCATTTGAGGCAGCTGTGCCGTAAATGTGGAAGCGATTTTCAGCAATAAATGCAGGCGCAAAAAAGGGAAACCCTTGAATACGGTTTGATTGAGAATTAGTAAAAAATAAATGGGCTTCTAGTGACTGCTGCACTTCTTGCCAAGCTTTACCCAGTATGCGTAAGCCAGTACCGCCATCAAAAATCAAGCGTTTATCGGCTACATGCATTTCTACACAAGCGGTGTTACCGCCATAACGGCTGGTGCTATCGCTGGGAGTGGCAATCAAACCCCTTACACCCCAGAATTGCACTAGAAACTGACCTGCTGGACTACTGAGCAGGCTAGTTGATTTTTCAGGTATATTACTCTGGGAACCCGACAACTCAAAATTTGACATTTTCTTTGAAATTAGACCTTGGTGAGCAGGTCATCGTAGCGGCGCACTTCTAAGAGGCTGTTGTTTTCGTCCACAATGACTACTGTAGGAGAGTAGCTTTTTAACTCTTCTGGAGTGAACTGCCCGTAAGTCATTATAATCAAGCGATCGCCAATAATGCCTAGACGTGCCGCAGCCCCATTTAACTCAATGACTCCCGAATGGGCTGGAGCCGGGATTGCATAAGTAATAAAGCGCTGGCCATTGGCACTATTCACTACTTGCACTTGCTCATAGGGTAAGATGCCAGCTTTTTCCAGCAGGATGCGATCGATACTGATACTACCCACATAGTTGATATTTGCCCCTGTGAGGGTGCAGTTATGAATTTTTGCCAAAAGGAGAGTACGCTGCATTTTGGTTTGGGGTTGGTGGCAGTTTTTACGATCCGTAACAAGCGAAAGTTACAAAAAGTTAGGAGTGAGGAGTGAGGAGTTAGGAGTGAGGAATAAAAATTCATAACTCTTAACTCTTAACTCTTAACTCCTAACTCTTAACTCTTAACTCTTCTATTATCCTTTATAAGCTTTGACGGATTTTTCTACTAAAGCTGCAACCTTATCTACATCTTGCCAACCGAGAATTTCAGTCACCTTTTTTTCCAAATTTTTATAACTACGGAAAAATTCAGCAATTTCATCCAAGCGGTGTGGTGCTACGTCTTTCAGGGATTTTACTTGAGCGTACCGCGGATCTTTGTCTGGAACACAAAGAATTTTTTCATCGCGATCGCCCCCGTCAATCATCTCTAAAAAGCCGATTGGCCGTGCGGCAATAATACAGCCTGGAAAGGTTGGCTCATCAATGATCACCATCCCATCTAGGGGATCGCCATCATCAGCCAAAGTATTGGGTACAAAGCCGTAGTCATAAGGATATTTTACCGACGAATAAAGTACTCGGTCTAGAGCAAAAGCTTCTAGTTCCTTGTCATATTCGTATTTATTTTTACTCCCGCCTGTAATTTCAATCAGAACGTTGATTAGGCCTGGTTTTGGTTGGGCAGGAATACGAGATAAATCCACAAAAAACTCCTCTGATAACAGTGAATCATGGGGGCACTCAGCTTCGCTCCCCGTGTAGAATTTTAGGGCAATATGGATCTCTTCCCAAGAGATTGGGCATTGGGCATTGGGCATTGGGCATGGGGCATGGAGCATTGGAAGAGGCAGAGGGGCAGAGGGGCAGAGGGGAAAGAACAAGGCACATTGAACTCTCCCCTGCTCCCCTGCTCCCCTGCTCCCCTGCCTCCCCTGCATCCCCTGCCTCCCCTACCTCCCCACTCCCCACTCCCCTAAATGGAAAAAGCGTTGCGAAGTTTCCTCGCAACGCTTTTTCCAAGAGGGTATTATGGATCTGCGCTCTACAACACTCAGACAAAGCGAGCCTGGGTTAAATGGTGTTAGACATTACCCGCATTACTTAATGTTGCGTCCTGTTTGTCAATCTTTAGTTCCTTGTAGGTTTTGGATCGCGGGTTGCTGGTTAGTTTGAACATCATTTGAAGAATAGTGGGCGATGACAAATACGGGTAAGGTAAGAGTCAACAGAGCGATCGCAGTTCCCACAATGTCTGCCAACCGATGTGAGTATGTGTCGGCAGAATTGGCAGATGGGCTATTTGAATTCATACAATATTGAAGTTATTCGGATCGTTGTGTAGGTCTACTCTCTAAGAGAGTTTTGATGCTATTTTAGCTAGTTTTAAACTGTAGGATGTGTAGCATTCAAGTAGCTAAACCAGTTTTATAACTGTCATAACAGCTTTTTTATACATTCCATTTTTAATACAAAATTACACAAAAATATACCATCTTGGATTTGGCGATTAATATTTTCAAATCTTTATCCGTCTTGTCTAATTAATTGCATAGGCAGAGTCTTTGTTAGCAGCATTAGATATCACATTTTTTCGCTGCTTAAAGATTAATTAGGAAAACGTATTTATTAGATACTTCGTAATTATAACATCCTCCAACGCCTTTGATCCGGTGATATTGATGCAATTGCTAATTTGTGATATGGAATACAAAACTGTAAAAATAGTGATAGATATTCGCGGTTTTCGATTGTTCTATAGTAGTTACACACAAAAATATTTGACACCAGAGAAAAAACGGTAACAAATGATTTTTATCATTACTCATAATGACCGAATAAATACAGGTATATCATCTGCCTGATGTAGGATATATTCAGTGATATCACTAAAATAAATATTTACTAATTTAAATTCCTAAGTCTATTTAAGGTGACAGTAAATTTGTCAATCTATATATAGGTAGAAATAAAACTTAAGGTATAGCAAGGGACTGGGGACTGGGGACTCGGGACTGGGGACTGGGTAAAAAGTCTTTTTGTGTCTAGGTTTTATCATCTGTTCATGTCTTAACCACCAAGGCTTTTGCTATAACAAGCAAGGGTAAATTGCCGTCTCTACAATAATTAATGTTTCGTAGAGACGGTTTGTAAGTAAGTCGGTGCAATAAAACCAAACTGTGTAAAGAAAAGTAAATAAGGCTCAAACTCTTTCTCCCCCTGCTCCCTGCTCCCAGCAAGAACTGCGTTACCCCAACAATATTATTTACGCCGACCTACTTATGCCTGACCTCTTATAACGCCCTTAGTTGGCGATTTCGCACGCGTTCGGGACTTCCAGTGGGAATTGCAGCGATTAATTTTTGTGTGTATTCTTCTTTGGGTTCTTGGTAGATGCTTTCGGCTGTGCCTTCTTCGACAATTTGACCGCGATTCATGACTAAAATGCGATCGCTCATGAATTTGACTACACTTAAATCATGAGAAATAAAAATATAAGTCAGTTGAAAATCTGACTGTAATTCTTTAAGAAGATTTAACACTTGCGCCTGCACTGACACATCCAGCGCTGAAACTGATTCATCGCAAATAATAAATTTGGGATTTAATGCCAAAGAACGCGCTATACAAATCCGCTGGCGTTGACCGCCAGAAAACTGATGGGGATAGCGGTTCATCGCATCTGCATTTAAACCCACCCTTTCTAAAAGTTCGGCTACGCGTTCCCGTCGTTGTTGCTTTGTCTTCCCAACGGAGTGGATTAACAACGGTTCCATCACCGCCTCCCCGACTTTCATCCGGGGGTCAAGGGAACTAAAAGGATTTTGGAAGACTATTTGCATTTCCCGGCGGAGTTTTTGCAACGGTTCTCCTTTGAGGCGAGTAATATCTTGTTTTTCAAAGATAATTTGACCACTCATTGGTTCAATTAATCGCAGCAAGGTTCTACCAAGGGTAGTTTTACCACAACCAGATTCTCCAACTAATCCCACTGTTTCCCCTGGTTTGACATCAAAGGAAACGCCATTAACTGCCATACTGTAACGTTTTGTACCACCAAATACCCCACGGACTGGAAAACCAACTTTCAAGTTGCGAATTTCCAATAGGGGTTGCTTCTCGTTTAAGTTTGCCAATCTTGCAGCAATTTCTTGGCTGGTGACTTGTGGAGGTTGTGCGGGTTCTTTCGCCTGAATTACTACTTGTCCCGTTGGTGTTTCTTGGGCACTCATGTAGTCGGAAACGGTGAGTAATTTTTGGGGACGGCGGTCAAGTGTGGGGCGACAGGCTATCAAGCCTTTAGTATATGGATGTTGGGGATTGCTAAAAATTTGTTCGGAAGCACCAGATTCGACAACTTTGCCTTTATACATTACCGCTACTTGGTCAGCAATTTCGGAAATTAGCCCCAAGTCGTGGGTGATGAAAATCATTGCCATGTCACGACTTTGCTGCAATTCTCGTAACAATTCCAAAATAGTCGCTTGTACCGTCACATCTAAGGCTGTGGTTGGTTCATCGGCAATTAATATTAATGGGTTGCAAGAAATTGCCATTGCAATCATCACCCGTTGCAACTGACCGCCAGAAAGTTGATGAGGATAGCGTTCCAGCATGGCTTCTTTGTGTTCCCTGACCAACTGTGCTAATTTTGGCGTATCTGGTTTCGATGAATTGCTGTCAGTTTGATGCCAAGTTTCGATATACTGCTGTTGGATCTCTTCATCGCTAGGTAAAAGTTTTACTTCTTGCAGACCTGCGATCGCAATTTGTTTTGCTTCAGCGGCTGAGACATTTTGATGCCGCATTATGGCTTCTGTGAGCTGAAACCCAATGTTATAAACTGGATTAAGGGAACTCATTGGTTCTTGAAAAATCATGGCAATGTCGCCACCTCGGTGTAGCTGCATTTCTTCAGGCGGCAATTTTACCAAATCGATGGGGTTGGCGTTCTCTTGAGGACGAAACCAGATTTCACCGCCAGCCACTCTACCAGGAGTCTGCAACAAACCCATCACAGCTAAGGATGTGACTGATTTTCCGCTTCCCGACTCTCCTACGATTCCTAGAGTCTCACCTCGACGCAATTCAAAGGAAATACCATCCAAAGCTCTGACGATATTGCCATCACCGGGAAATTCAACTTGGAGATTGCGAACCTCTAGGACAGTTTCTCTCATAGGAGTCGGGTAGGAATTCTAACTTAAAATTATCTGGATTTTAACAATAGTTTTGATGTGTATGTCAGTAATTTTAGTTTTTGCATTGTTTGTCAGTTTTTTGACTGCTGAGAGGAGTTGACATCACACTTTCCACAATATACACGCATTTGCGATGTAGAACTGCTTAGGATTTGCGGAAATTGCGATCGCGTCGTGGTATCTTCTATGTTCAGAATTCAGTGTTTACATAACTTGCCAGAAACAAATATATTTATGCTTTAGCGGATTATGCCCTTGTAGTCAGTTCTTCTTTTGGCAAAGGTGGTACTTGGGCTGGTGTAGTGGAAGCCCTTTCCCGACTCAAAGATATCCCAGTTTTTGTACGCTTGCACGCCACTATCTCAGAAGGTAATCAACAACTGCACAATCAAGGCGCGAAACCTTTTCCTGCGGGAAACCGCTTTGCGTCTACATGAATTACCGCTACGCAATAATAAGGTTTTCGGTCATGTCTTGGGTAAGTCTTGCGTATTGATTAATGTCTAGTACAACAAATAATAGGAGTTTAACAAGTGTATGGTGATACAAATAGAACCAACAACTCAGACTTTATACGACCAAGATTATTACCTGTGGCTGAGGACGACTATCAATCAACTTCGTGCTGGACAGTTTTTATCTGTGGATTTAGAGAATTTGTTAGAAGAATTAGAAACTATGGGTAGGAGCGAGAAGCGAGCGGTGAAAAGTCTGTTGATTCGACTTTTTGAACATCTGCTTAAGCTCATATATTGGAATGGGGAACGGGAGCGAAATCAAGGGCATTGGAAAGGGGAAATCAGGACATTCCGTAGAGAGATTAAGGAGCGACTCAAAGATAGTCCTAGCTTAAAACCTTACATTTTAGAAATATTTGATGAATGTTATCAAGATGCAAGGACAGAAGCAAGCGATCGCTCTCAACTTGCCGTTGACATATTCCCCTTAATACCGATTGGCTCTTTAGAACAAATTTTAGATGAAAACTGGTTTCCTGAATATAACCACGATCATCAATGATTATCTAATAGGACTTACGCAATAACTCTCTGAAACTCTAATTTCTCCGTGCCCTCTGCGTCGCGCCAGTTGCTTCTCCTGTGGTCGCCACTGCGCGAACAAGTCGGGGAACCCGCCCAACGCACTGGCTTCTCTGCGGTTCGATTTTCCATTACCTGTGCGTAAGTCCTGTCTAAATCAAGCTGATGAGATTATTGTCATTGCGATCGCTATCACCAGTTAATATACAAAAACAGTAGTGCAGTTACTAAATATGAAACATGACTCTGATTTATCTAGACTATAACTGCTTTCAACGTGGCTTTGACGATCCAAGACAAGTTAGAATTCAAATGGAAGCTGTAGCCTGCCAAGAGATATTTACTCAAGCTCAAAAAGAACAAGTAAGTCTGGTGTGGTCTTTTATGCACCAAGATGAAACCCAGTTATGCCCCTTTGTTGATCGTAAATATTCAGTTTTGGGTATGGTGAGTTTGTGTAAAATAAAGGTAGCTCCAAAAACTGAAATAGCAGAACAAGCCCGTTTGTTCCAGCAGTTAGCTAATCTATCGAGCAAAGATGCTCTACACTTAGCCTGTGCTGTTTATATTCAAGCTGATTTTTTCTTAACTTGTGATGACAGTTTCAGAAAAAAAGCTCAGAACTTGGAATTAGAAATAGCAATCATGAACCCAATTGATTACATTAGGAATAATGAGAACTATGGAAATAAATAATATTATGGATGATACAGAAATTAGAGTAAAAGGTATCAATGCACTATATAAATATCTTGGTTCAGCAGCAGCTATGCGATTTTTGACATTGTTACACAAAAATCCTACTGATTATGTAGAAATCTCTAGAACAATATATCAAGATCAGAGTATAGATGAAATTTTTACTAGAGCAAAACAAAATTGGCAAGATTAATTATATTCAGCGATAGGTTTGATCTCTTCTCCACGAGAGGCTACGCCAACAAGACGCTCCGCGAAGACCGTAGGCATCGCTTGGAAATTATTTTTACTCAATGTAGCTACATGGATAAAGCAGTTTTTCTTCTGATAGATCGCCTTACCCCCCAAATTTTTTGCAGATTCAGTACAAATCCAGGTAAAACATTCTCACCAGAAAGATTTTGAGGAAATTTTAAAACTTCTACTTCTTGTCCTGGACGATAAATTTCTACTTCCTTTTTTTTTCGATTGAGCAACCAACCCAATCGACACCCATTTGATTTATACTCATTCATTTTGTCTTGAACTTTTTTCAAAGTATCAGATGGTGACATAATTTCAATTACAAAATCAGGACATAGAGGAATAAATTTTTCTCTTTGTTCTTTAGTCAAAGCCTCCCAACGGGATTTTTCCATCCAAGAAACATCAGGAGAACGGTCAGCACCATTTGGTAAAGTAAATCCAGTTGATGAATCAAAAACTTCGCCAAGTTGATTTTGTTCATTCCATGATGCTACTTGAAGAATTAAATTAACATTACTTCTCCCGGTTTCTCCTCCCGTCGGTGGCATTAGAATTAATTCTCCTTGGGCGTTGCGTTCTAATTTTAAATCTGGGTTTTCTTCACACAATTGATAAAACTGCTCTCTTGTGAGTTTAATTACAGAATTAAGATTTAATGTAAGTGCTGTCATAGGGGTATTTCCCGTTTTTGTCGCTGACTAATCTCAAACCTATATCCATTTTGCTCCACACCAGAACAAAAGGGAGTGAGATATTAACTTACAATATTTTGCTGGACTGAATAATGCGAACCAACACGCCCACCACGGTACTGCTACCCAAGTATAGGACGACAGGGAATCAGATGTACTTTGGCGATCGCCAATGATGCCTCAGTTATAAAATATACTACCTCTGAACTTCCAAATGGTGCATAGAAAATGTTAGCTTTACATGATGGCAAAGTGGGAGTCACACTGAGCTAGCGTTTAGCCTAATTGGATCTGAGTAAAGAAATTTCTCAAAATTACCATTAAGGTGCCCAGGATAAATACCAACATATCTTTACCAAACCCGATTAAAATAAATACGCAACTTGGGCTTCTATAGGAGTATCCAGCCGTGCAGCCGGACTTAATAGGCTTGGAAATTAGCAAGGGAGAACTGAGACGTTTAACTGGGTTCGACCCAGAAGACGTTTTTCGACCCTCTGTTTTGCGAGATAGCAAGAAGCGATTAGGATTTTTGCTCAATGAAATGCTGGTGACGCTGGCGCTAACCCCAATCATCGTTGGCTTTATTTATGCGTTTATTATTCTGCCAACAATTGGGTCTTCAATTAAATTCGGAATTCTTTTACTAATTTTAGTGCCAATCCCCATATTAGTGGGGCGAACCCTCTGGCGACAATTGACCTTTCCTGAAGGACTGACAATACTTTTAGATGAAGTTGATAAATATCATGACCTGATTAGCGCCATAGATATCAATGACCAATTGGCAGCATCAGGGAACGTAGAAAGCAGTATCCATGACCGAGATCAAGTCACCGCCGCCCTGCAATTGATTCGAGAAGATTTAGTCCGCGCTTTGAAAACGGAACGAATTTTGCGAGATAATAGAAAATTGCTTGCTAACAACCAAGAGTTATTTGTCAATAATTTAGCCAGTCTCCAAGCTTTACAAGTTAGTAGTCAAGCAGGTGAATACGCTCAACTTTTAAATCAGTCATTGCAGATTGCGATCGATGTGCAAGCAGAAATCCGAAAATTGCACAAAAGTTGAATTGAGTTTTTACTTGCGGATGTATGGCAGGCAATAGGCAAAGAAATTCTTAGCTTTTGCCCTAAACTATGCTTCATCTGCTATTTTTCTCAAAAACAATTGCCCAATTAACCAATGATTCCTCGATGATACAGCCTTTGAGTTGAATAGTAGAGTCAATCTAAAATCCAAAATCTAAAATCCAAAATTGAATGATCAACAAACCCAAAATAATTGTCCTAGATGACGATCCTACAGGTTCTCAAACAGTCCACAGCTGTTTACTGCTAATGCACTGGGATGTGAACACTCTACGCAGTGGGTTACAGGATGATTCACCGATTTTCTTTGTGTTGACTAATACTAGATCCTTAACCCCAGAGTCAGCTGCATCTGTCACCAAAGAAGTTTGCCAAAATCTGAAAGTTGCTTTGGAGGCTGAAGGAATTGACGATTTTCTGATTGTCAGTCGTTCTGATTCTACTTTGCGCGGACATTATCCCATTGAAACAGATGCGATCGCTCAAGAACTCGGCCCTTTTGATGCTCATTTTCTTGTACCTGCATTTTTTGAGGGCGGACGCATTACCCGCGACAGTGTGCATTATTTAATCATTGATGGTGTACCCACCCCAGTCCATGAAACCGAATTTGCCCGTGATTCAGTCTTCAGCTACCATCACAGTTACTTACCCAAGTACGTCGAAGAAAAAACCCAAGGACAAATTCCGGCTGAAGCAGTAGAAAGGTTCCTTCTAGCTGATATTCGCGCTGGTAGTCTGGAACGCTTGCTCAAACTGAGTCATAATCAGTGTGCTGTCGTCGATGGTGAAACTCAAGCCGACCTCAACCGCTTTGCAATTGACATACTAACCGCGGCAAGTCAAGGTAAACGCTTTTTATTTCGCAGTGCTGCCAGTATTTTAACGGCTTTAGCCGCTTTACCTCCCCAACCCATCGCTGCCCAAAACATGGCACAGTACGTGCTACAAGGCAAACCAGGTGCGGTGATTGTTGGTTCCCATGTGAAAAAAACTACTCAACAGTTAGAGGCGCTATTGCAAGTAGAGGGAACTGTGGGAATTGAAGTCAATGTGGCGCGACTACTTGACGATCAAACAAATCAATCTGCTGCACTCCTAAGGGAAATTCAGGAAAGTACACGGTTAGTACACGAGGCTGGTAAAACACCAGTGATTTATACTAGCCGTCAGGAATTGAGTTTTAAGGATATAGAGACAAGATTGGAGTTTGGGGCGACGGTTTCAGCTTTATTGATGGATATTGTGCGCGGTTTACCATCTGATATCGGATTCTTAATCAGTAAGGGTGGTATTACCTCAAACGATGTCTTGAGTACTGGACTAGCTTTAAATTCAGCCCGCTTACTCGGTCAAATTTTACCTGGTTGTTCAATGGTGCTGACACCATCGGATCACCCCCAGTTTCCTGATTTGCCTGTGGTGTTGTTTCCCGGTAATGTCGGTAATGCTGATGCTTTGGGAACAATTTATCAACGGTTGACTAAAACAGCTTTAAGTGCTGAATGAAAATAATGATAATTTTGAACTACTCAGGCCTTTTTTGTCCAAAGTCCAAAATTAGAAGAATGATTACGACAGAGAAAGCACCCAAAAGCTTATCTAATCAGCCTTTTTTTTCCAGGTGCTACGTGTAGCTTGCTTCAACCTAGTAGTACAGAATCGAAAATCTCAAATCCAAAATGTTATAAGGATGTTGCTGCATTTTGCAAGTGATCTAATATTGGTAATTATTCGGTGTGTCCCTTGTCTTTTGGCTAGTACCGCATGACTTCTGATTCCGCATTACCCAATGTAAAGTCAAATTCTGCACCTCCTAATGCAGAACCAAACTCTATTCATTCCCAGGTAGAGGGAAATTCTATTGTTTCCGATCTAGAATCAGATTCTATCCTCCCGGACGCTGAGTTAAATTCTGTGCTGCTCTATTTAAAATCAAATACTGAGCTTGCCGATGTAGAGTCAACTCCTGCTAAACCGGATGTAGAGTCAAATTCCGCAAACTCTATCCTGACTGATTTAAATAGTAGTGACTTACCATTACCAGGAAATCGGGTCAATCAGAATATTCAAGTCCAGCTGAAAAGTGAAGGGGGACGACTGTTATTAATTTTACCGCCAGAATCTCAAGTACCTGCCTCAGAACTCAGTTGGTCTGATATTTGGCAACAAACCAGACAGCGCCTAAACGCTGGCGATCGCTTTCGCATATCCAACACACCCGTACATCTCATGGCGCAAGACCGCCTAGTAGATGCTAGACAACTGCAAGAACTCGCCGAAGCTTTAAGTGAAGTTCAACTGCGATTAATATCCGTCTCGACTAGTCGGCGGCAAACTGCGATCGCTGCTGTCACATCTGGTTATTCCGTAGAGCAACTACAACCCGTAACTTCTCTAAATACAGAACCCAAAGCTACAGCCATACCCCAGGCAGATGCCCTTTATTTAGAAATGACTGTACGCTCTGGAGTAGAAATTCGTCATCCTGGCACAGTAATTCTCTTGGGAGATTTAAATCCAGGTGGTATTGTAATTGCAGATGGAGATATTATCATCTGGGGTCGTCTACGGGGAATTGCTCATGCTGGTGCCGGAGGTAATGTTTCTTGTCTGATTATGGCCTTGCAAATGGAACCAACCCAATTGCGGATTGCAGATGCTGTAGCTAGGGCACCAGAAAAATCGCCGATGCAGTTTTCCCCAGAGGTGGCACATATTACGCCCCAAGGAATTCGCATCGCTAGGGCTACTGATTTTTCCAGAAACCAATTGACCAAGATCAATCAGCAACCCGGAATATTTACTTAAAGAATGAAGGATATGCAGGATGAAATATAGCGATTTTCATGTAGATGGAATACACTACTCTAATCCCTAGCCCTTTTCCCGTAGCAAAGTGTATTGTACATAACCGAAAAACGCTATAAAAAACACTCATATCTGACTCTCATCTCTTGAGATTCAGACATTTCTTCATAATTGATACGATACTTCATACTTTATACTGCAATTTACAGTTTTATATTTCCTGAACCCTCATTGACCGCACTTCTATCATGACTCGCATTATTGTGATTACCTCCGGTAAAGGAGGAGTGGGTAAAACCACAGTTTCAGCAAATCTGGGCATGGCTTTAGCCAAAATGGGGCGTCAAGTTGCCTTGGTTGATGCGGATTTTGGTCTGAGAAATTTGGATTTGCTGCTAGGGCTGGAAAACCGCATCGTCTATACTGCGGTGGAAGTCTTGGCCAGAGAGTGTCGTTTAGAACAAGCCTTGGTAAAAGATAAGCGACAACCCAACCTCGTACTCTTGCCAGCAGCCCAAAATCGCTCGAAAGATGCAGTCACACCAGAACAGATGAAGTTATTGGTGAATGCACTAGCGCAAAAGTATCAATATGTAATTATTGATAGCCCCGCCGGCATTGAAAATGGATTTAAAAATGCGATCGGGCCAGCAAAAGAAGCGCTAGTTGTCAGCACACCCGAAATTTCCTCAGTTCGTGATGCAGACCGAGTAGTTGGATTACTAGAAGCACAGGGGATTAAGCGTGTTCATTTAATAATTAACCGCATCAGACCCGCAATGGTGCAAGCAAATGATATGATGTCAGTGCAAGATGTTCAGGAACTTCTCGCCATCCCCTTGATCGGGGTAATCCCTGACGACGAGCGTGTTATTGTATCTACCAATCGCGGCGAACCTTTGGTATTAGGGGAAACTCATTCTCTAGCTGGCACAGCCTTTGAGAACATTGCTCGGAGATTGGAAGGGGAAAACGTCGAATTTCTTGATATTGACTCGTCCCAAGACAACTTCTTCGTGCGTCTTAGAAAGTTGTTCTCGACAAAGATTGTTTAACCTAATTTTCCAGTCTCGGGCCTAGACCTATTCGTAATGATTGAACTTCTAGAAAAACTTTTTTCTCGTGGTCCTGATAGCAGTCGAACTCAAGTGAAACGTCGCCTGCAATTGGTGATTGCTCATGATCGCGCTGATATCGACCCTCAAACGTTGGAAAAAATGCGGCAAGAAATCCTAGATGTCGTCTGTCGCTATGTGGAAGTTGAGACAGATGGCTTAGAGTTCTCTTTAGAAAGCAACCAGCGAACCACAGCTTTAATTGCTAATTTGCCTATCCGCAGGGTCAAAGGCGGCATACCAGAATGGGAAAGAGGTGATAAGTAGGCGTAATTTTAATCTTAGTATTTGTCAAGTTAACCTGACGTTATAGCTTCAGTAAATAAAGTGCGTTCCCTCTTAGGGTTGCCGTAGGCATCGCCTTAGTTTTGAGCATCACCTATTGCTTTAATTTGCTACGACCTTTAATATTCAACGTTTTCCCTGGTTAAATAATAAAAAACCATGCCCACGAAGGGTATGGTTTTCGGACATTACGAATTCGGCATAGGTTTATTAGCCAGATATGAAGGCTGTTTTATACCATTTCACGAAATACCTGATACAGATACATAGGTAGGGGCGTACAGCTGTACGCCCCTACAGTCGATTCATGTGTTGCAAAGATTTTTGGAAATGGTATTACTCCTGAATTCTGTTAGCGCAGCGGGGCGTAGCCCATTCTGAATTCTGCCGTCTTAATAAATAGATGCCAACACTTTATCTGCTGCTGCCCGAAATGCTGTTGCTGCGCCAGCACTCATATCTCGCGGCGCACAGATGCGATTTCTCACATAGGCAAGAGTAATGGCTCCAACAGCAGCTAAGGTTGGATCGATATTGTCTTTTCCGCCAACTCTACCCCAAGGTAATTGGACATTATTTCCATTAATTAGATAGTCTGCCAGCAATCTGAGGTGAAAATCAACTGCTTGTGCGATCGCCGAGATATCATTATTTCCCGCTAAAGCTTGCACACCAGAGTTTTTCAGAATATCTTTAGTCGCAACTTCTCGATTATCACTCAATCGCTCAGCTGCTTCAGCTCGATATTGAATTTCCTGGCTAGCTGCTGCGTCCAACGGCAAGGGATTTCCCACTGGTGATACACCCCATCTACGGCGCAGAAGTAAATTATTTGTAGCGTCATCTGACTTCACTCTGTGGTATGCAGGACGCTGATTTAGTGCTTCAAACCAAGCATTGATCCGAGGGAAGCGGGGATTTCCTTTGATGTGATAGCCCCGGTATACAGGCAAGTTAGCCGCCAATCTATCTAGATGAGGGCTATACATAATGTCTACCAAGCTAAAACTTGAAACAAAATAGGGGCCAGAGTATTTACCCAAGGCTTGCTCAAGCTCATCTAATTGAGCTTCAAATGCCGCCTGGAAATTTGCTAACTCCTCAGCATCTGTAGGCGTTTCTCTTAAGAATTTATAGGCAATCTGTCTAAATCCATTGGTTTCGGCATCTTCAACCCACTGTCTAGCAATGGCGTTTTCCTGTGGATCTTCAGGAAGTAGGGGCGGACTGCTAAATCTTTCTTCTAAAGCCAGGAGAATATCTTTAGATTCGTAGACTAACTTACCTTCAATTTTTGCACCAGGGACAAGGGATGTGGGAACTAAGTCTCTATACCACTGGGGTATATTACTCAAATCGATAAATTCCGTTGTAAATGGAATTTCCTTTTCTTCCAGGGCAAACCAAACTCGTTCGCAAAAGGGACACCAGGAATTAGTATCTCGATAAAGCAGGACTGGTGGTTCTGTATTTGGGGAAAGTTTATCTAAACCGCTGGGGATTGGGGCAGTAGAAGGAGATTGCCCTGGTCTTTTCACCCTACGAGCAGAAGTATTTTTTCTCGCAGTCTCTAAAAGCTCTTCCCAACTGGACACCGTATTTTGAATAGACATGTCTTATCTCGCTTTATCTCGCTTTACTAGCAACGCCAGAAAACACAAATAACTGTTGTTCTTTGGGTACAGTCAAATTTTCACCAAGGTAACGATGAATACCCACACCCATATCTCCAGTAGCAGTGAGTTTGAAGTTCACTTCCTCAAATCCAGACGCACGGAAAGTTTTCCGCACATTCTCAGAGTAAGGAATACCCTGAGAATGTCCGCGAGTCCAGATCACAAAAGCACCTTCTTTACTCAGAAAACTCAGGTTTTCCAATAAGCGATTAAGTTCACCTTCCTCAGGCAGATTGCCAAAGACACCACACACCAGCACAATATCTGCTGGGACTGCTCCTACATAGTTGGCGGCGATGGTTGCATCACCATTGATGAACTCAATTTGCTTGGTTAAACCTAAGGATTCTATAGTTGCTCGTCCACGTTCAACTAGATTTGGATTTATTTCCACAAGTCGTGCGTAAACATCCTGCTTACGAGGGTGATTTTTTAAAGTTCCGAGTAAATCTCGTCCATCACCCGCACAAACACTCACTAAATGGATAGCGCCATCTGGAGATGCATTCAAGCTATAAGCAATATATTCCTGCACGATTTCTAGACGCTGTTGCAATTTTGGCTCACTCTTGTAGAGGTCGTGCCATTCAAACCAGTCTTTTGGCATAAGGGGCGATTCCCATTTCATGCAAATTACCGTAAAAAAAAACTACGTAAAATCGATAGATAATTAGTAGTTTTTGAATGAGCGCAACGATACCATAGAAATTGATCCAAAATCAAGTCTTGTTATAAGTAAGTAAGGTTTAAGGATCGTGGCTCAAACTTTACCTTGAGGCAAGCCAGCAATAGGTGATAAAGTCAAAATACGATTCTGTTAAATAGCCTTTCAAACTTGCAGATAGTAACTTTGCAATCTCCCGAAATTCAAATCAAATCCGCTTTCATGACCAAATCTCTAATTCCGCAACGGCGAGTTGACCAGGAAAATGTCAAAATTAAATGAGTTTTGCGTAGGCGCGTTGGCATTGGTGCAGCCTCTTTTAGAGAAGAGAGGCGAATTCTCACCATACCGCCACTTGATTAGCGCAGATTTGAGATAACTAAGTTGAGAATTTATGGGCAAGCAACGTGTTCTTTCTGGAGTTCAACCAACCGGCAATTACCATCTAGGCAACTACTTGGGAGCCATTCGCAACTGGGTAGAAGGTCAGAGCGAATACGAAAATTACCTCTTTGTGGCTGATTTGCACGCAATTACAGTGCCACATGACCGAACACAGTTGGCAGCTGATACCTACACTCTCGTTGCTCTGTATCTAGCTTGTGGTCTTGATTTAAATCACTCCACCATTTTTGTGCAATCCCACGTTTCAGCCCACAGTGAACTCACCTGGTTGCTCAACTGTATTACACCCCTAAACTGGCTGCAAGATATGATCCAGTTTAAGGAAAAGGCCGTCAAACAGGGAGAAAATGTGAGTGCAGGCTTGTTGGATTATCCAGTGCTGATGGCAGCTGATATTTTGCTTTACCAAGCGGATAAAGTGCCAGTGGGTGAAGACCAAAAGCAACACTTGGAATTGACACGGGATATTGCAGCTCGGTTAAATCACCAATTCGGTAAACCAGATCAGCCAGTTCTGAAGTTACCAGACCCTTTGATTCCCAAGGAAGGGGCAAGGGTGATGAGTTTGGCGGACGGTACACGCAAAATGTCTAAGTCCGATCCTTCTGACTTAAGCCGCATCAATTTGCTAGATTCACCAGAGCAAATTCAATACAAGATTAAGCGTTGTAAAACCGATCCGATTCGTGGTCTAACTTTTGACGATCCGGAGCGTCCAGAGTGCAACAATTTGTTAACTCTGTATACATTGCTTTCTGGTAAAACAAAAGAAGATGTAGCAGTTGAGTGTCAGGATATGGGCTGGGGACAATTCAAGCCATTATTCACGGATACGATAATTGAGTCTCTCAAACCAATCCAAGAAAAATATCAGGCGATAACTGAGGATAAAAGTTACTTGGAGTCTGTTTTGCGGGATGGAGGCGAAAAAGCTAGAGCGATCGCCAATCAAACTTTATCACAAGTAAAAGTTGCTTTGGGTTACTCTCTGCCTCTATGAGTTTTACCTTTTGGGTGTGATTTGTTATACCATTTAACAAGAGAGAATTCAGCAATCAGTCGCCAGAATTTTCCAATTGAATTCTGTAGAGACCCGATTAATCGCGTCTCTACAGAATTCTGAGTTCTGAATTCTGAATTCTGAGTTCTGAATTCTAACTTGTTCTTTAATAAATCGAGATTTCTAATGATATGCATCATACCCATAGCCCCACTGCCTTTCGTAGAGCCGTGCAAGCAGGTGAATTTCTCGTTACCGCTGAGGTAGCACCTCCGAAAGGGGGAGATCCAGCCCACATGATCAAAATGGCGGCGACCCTTAAGGGGAGGGTTCATGCCGTCAATATTACCGATGGTAGCCGCGCCGTGCTGCGGATGTCTTCGTTAGTGGCATCAGTAATTTTATTACAAAATGGTGTAGAGCCGATTTGTCAATTTGCTTGCCGCGATCGCAACCGCATTGGTTTACAAGCTGATTTGATGGGCGCTCACGCCTTGGGCATACACAATATATTAGCCCTAACTGGTGACACAGTAAAAGCAGGCGATCATCCTGATGCCAAAGCTGTTTTTGATTTGGAAGCTGTGCGACTGCTGCAAGTGATCCGCAAGCTGAATCAAGGTGTTGATTGCAACGAAAAACCCCTAACTGATGGGGCGCTAGATTTATTTGCTGGCGCCGCAGTAGATCCACAATCTAAGAGTTGGTCGGGTTTACAAAGTCGATTTGAACGCAAAATCGAAGCCGGAGCGCAATTTTTTCAAAGTCAGTTGATTACCGATTTTGAACGCCTAGAAAAATTCATGGACACAATTGCTGCTGGCTATAAAAAACCAATTTTGGCAGGAATTTTTCTGTTGAAATCAGCAAAGAATGCCCAGTTTATTAATAAGTGTGTTCCGGGTGTAAATATTCCCCAACATATTATTGATAGATTGGCAAAAGCCAAAGACCCTCTTGAAGAAGGAATGAAAATTGCCGCAGAACAAGTGCAGATAGCGCGGCAATTGTGTCAAGGTGTCCACATGATGGCAGTGAAACGTGAAGATTTAATTGCGCCAATTTTAGATTTAGCTGGAGTTGCTCCAATTAATCAGTTGGTATCAAGATAAAGGAATTAATGCATTTTTGATCAAAGCAGTTGGTTATTCCATCTGCTTTTTTTTCATATATAGTCCTGTTCTGGTGTCACCGAATTCGGTTCTTTATAGTTCTTGTGTGATCCATTGTTCCATTGCTGACTTTGATCTGCTTTCGTCCCTTTTTGTACCAAACACACATTTTATCTCTTATGTCAAATTTTCTGTTAAGAAATATGTTTATAATGGATAGCTTTTAAATGGGCGTTGCCATATATACTAAGTATCTGGCGATCATTTCTGTTGTAACATCAAATACAAGCACAATTTAGATACACAAAGGGATTCCCAATCCAAAATCTCAAGTCAAAAATGGTATTAGTACTGTTTGATATCTTCAGCACGTGTTCAAAGTTTGGGTCGTAGTTTTGGCTGCTAATGGTACATACTCATCATCCCTCATACCGAGGTTATGAATTTCAATCACAGTGCAATAACATAAATATTCCTTAAGTCTAAACGAAAGCTTACTCAAAGAATGAGGTTTTAATTTGCCAAATTATTGAGAATGTACGAGATCCCATCGATCAACCTTCAAATTCTCAGCCCTATAAATAGATTATTACTGAGGGGAAAAAATGGCTAAAACTAAAGCAACAGATATTCTCTCATTAATTGAAGCAGAGCATCGACAAGTCCAGCAGCTTTTTGCAGAAGCTGAAAAAGCTAAGGGAAGCAAATTGCATGAACACTTCAATCAAATCTATAAAGCATTGAGTTTACATGCCAGAACTGAAGAATTAGTCTTCTACCCAGCTTTGAGAGAATACGAAGAAACTGAACAATATGTTGAAGAAGCTGAAGAAGAACACGAGGAAGTTTCGTTAATTTTAGAAGAAATTAAAGCTCTTAAACCTACTGATCCTGAGTTTAAAGAAAAAATGAGTGAATTAAAGGAAGCAGTTCAGTATCATGTAGAAGAAGAAGAAAGCGAAATTTTTAGTGCTGTTCGAGAGTGTATGAATGAGCAAGTTCTAGCTGAATTAGGTCAAGAATTCCAAAAAGCTAAAGCTCAATTGGAACCAGAGATTGAAGCTGCATTAACAAGATAACGTAACTGAAGAAGAATTCAGAAGTCAGAATCATTATTGATGGAAGATTCAAACACGCTATTTATAAGCGCCACTAAAACTTTGATTAAGTGTGGCGTCTCACTGTTTATTTATGCACGAATCGGACTGCAATTCATCGTGAATTCTGACTCCTGACTCCTGAATTTTTTCTAGATAAACAGCTAGTGCAAAATTCGCTGTAATTACTGGATTAAAATTCCCAAGCTATTCTTCATCAAGAGGTATAAAAATGACCACTACAAATGGTAAGCGCAAAATTCGTTACGCTGTTGTTGGTTTGGGTTGGTTTGCCCAAGAAGCTGCCTTACCTTCTTTTGCCCACGCGGAAAACTCAGAATTAGTCGCACTGGTTTCGGATGACCCCACAAAAAGAGAAGAACTGAGCAAAAAGTATGGTATGAAGCGGACTTATTCCTACGAAGAATATGAGGACTGTCTGACAAGCGGTGAGGTTGATGCAGTTTATATTGCCTTGCCTAATCACTTGCATTGCGAATACACTGTACGTGCTGCTAATCAGGCAATTCATGTGTTGTGTGAAAAGCCAATGGCGATGACAGAAAAAGAGTGTGAGGCAATGATTAAGGCTGCCAATGATAACGGTGTGAAACTGATGATTGCCTACCGCTTACATTTAGAAGAAGCAAATTTACAAGCAGTGGAAATTGTCCGCTCAAAGCAAATTGGTGAAGCACGAATTTTCAACTCTGTTTTTACTCAACAAGTAGAAGAGGGCAATATTCGTTTACAAGATGTAACAGGTGGCGGAACGCTCGATGATATTGGCATTTACTGTATTAATGCTGCACGTTACCTATTTCAAGATGAACCAATTGAAGTATTTGCTGTAGCTGCTAATAAGGGAGAACAACGCTTCAGTGAAATCGAAGAAATGACTAGTGTGATCTTGCGCTTTCCCAATGAGCGATTGGCAACGTTTACCTGTAGTTTTGGAGCAGCTAGTGTTTCAACTTATCAGATTGTAGGTACTAAAGGAAATTTGCGAGTAGATCCTGCCTATCCTTGGCAGGGAGAACTCAAGCATTACCTAACAATCAATGGTGAAACTCAAGAGCGTACCTTTGAGCCTCACGATCAACTAGCAGCTGAGTTTACTTACTTCTCTGATTGTATTCTTGAAGATAAAGATCCAGAGCCATCTGGGATTGAAGGGTTGATCGATGTTAGTATCATTCAAGCGCTTTACGAGTCAATTAAGATTGGTCAACCTGTAAAGATCCAAACTCGCGATGCCTGCGGCGGTAAACTACGCCATCAACGTCCCGCATCGTCTCAAACTATTAAGCGTCCTCCTGTTAAGGAAAACCCAGACTTAGTTCATGCTGCTACACCTTCAGGTTAATCATAGATAATATCATGTCCGCTTGATTACTTACTAAACCCGGACAACCCCACCCCGCCAAAGCTGCGCTTTGTCTCCCCTCCCCGCAGGCGGGGAGGGGATTAAGGGGTGGGGTGCAATGACTGTGGAAATCATAACTAATTACCCGGACATGATATAATAGCATTGGCAAAGATCTTTGCAAGATATGAATCCACCGTTTTTTGTGAAAGTCCTACTTGAAATTTCTCCGTTCGCGTAGGATCTAGCTCTAGAAGTTGGAGTAGAGGTTTCCTTTGCTCCAACAAATTTATTTATGGAGATTATTTTTTTAGTTTTTAGTTTTAAAAATTATTTAGAACTACTATATTCAGAAAACCAGTTTTCATCTAAAATTTCTTCTAAAGAGCCAAGAAGTGAAACAGGGAGTTTATCAAGGGGAAGTTGTGAGCGATCGCTCGCTTCTCTCGTTGCGTCTTGATAACATTCATCAAATATTTCTAAAAAATAAAAATCATATCCCACAATACCATCATAATAAAGAAAGTTGAGTCGTTGATTGATTGACTACATAAGCAACTGGTCTATTAATTTTTTTTACCTTACCTTCATTCACAGCTTTATTTAACCAATCCTGCATTTGAGATAGTCTAACATCTAAAGATTCTGCCAAAGATTTTGCATCTTTCGGTTGCTGTAAATGATTGAGAATAAAAGGTAAAACAGTTTGATAAATATCTTGTGGATGAATATCTAAAATACTCTCTTGAGTTGTTGTTTCTACCTGAGTTGCTCTCGGTTCAACCCAAGAAGCCGCTTTTACTAAAAGTTCTCTCAACGAATCATTCCAAGGTTCAGGAGGAAAAGCTTTTGCGCCTTGATTGTGCAGTTGTTGATTACCTTCTGATTTAGTAGGATGCAAGCGTACAAAAACTGGGATATCTTGGAGCCGGGAAAGCGCTTCCACTGCACCAGCCCAAGTACCACCTTTGCCAAAAGAAGAACTCACTACAAGGGCATAATCCGCTAAAGCATAAATATATTTGTTCCGTCCCATCGCATTACCCGCGTTAAAACCAGCTTGGGGATCGTAACTAGAAATTAACGTAAGTCTACCCTCTTGAATACTAGAGCGATACTTGCTATTAACGGGACTTAAACAAAAATCAAGCCCAAATATAGCCCAAACTAGCTTTGTAAGAAACAAACAGGTCACGATGGAGAGTCAACCAATCAAAAAAGCGAAAAGACATAGCTGTTCT
>NZ_JACJSJ010000035.1 GCF_014698115.1 Nostoc sp. FACHB-973 | reverse complement strand
GTGCGCCCCTACAAATGTACAAATAATTTGGGATAATTTATTTGTTGAAAATCTCGACAAAAGTGCGATCGCCTTTAACTAAAAAAAGGTTAAGACGCAATTCGTCTTTTTAGCATCTCCACAAGTTTTGTAAAGTGGCTAGGAGGAGTTGCTGTCACCTCAATCATCTCGCCAGATATAGGATGCTGTAATTTTAGTCGCCAAGCGTGCAGTGCTTGACCAGGCAAATTTACCCCTACTGAATGACCAGAACTATAAACAGGGTCGCCGACAATAGGATGACCGATTTTGGCGCTGTGGACGCGAATTTGATGGGTACGTCCGGTTTCTAGTTGGAAGTGAATTAATGTGTAATTACCGAGGCGTTCTAGTATTTGCCAATGAGTGACGGCGACTCGTCCGCCTTGTTCAACAGGCATAATAGCCATTTTTTTGCGGTCTTGGGGATGGCGACCAATAGGCATATCAATTGTGCCACTTTCAGTTTTCGGCGCACCGTAGACTACACCCAAGTATTCTCGCCGTGCTGTTTTTGCTTTGAGTTGTGCTTGGAGGTGATGATGGGCAATTTCTGTTTTGGCGATCGCGATCGCTCCTGTTGTATCCTTATCCAAGCGATGAACAATTCCCGGACGCTGGACTCCGCCAATTCCTGGTAAATTGGGACAGTGTGCCAACAGGGCATTTACCAAGGTGCCATCTGGATGACCGGGTGCGGGATGGACAACTAAACCGGCGGGTTTGTTGAGAATGAGTAACTGGTCATCTTCGTAGAGGATATCGAGGGGAATATCTTCTGCTTGGAGTTGTAAAGGTTGGGCTTGTGGTATTTCTAGAGTAATGCGATCGCCCACCTTGACATTAATCTTTTTAGATGTGCAAACTTTGCCGTTAAGTTGGACATTACCTTCTTCGATTAACTGTTGGATGCGGGAACGGGATAAATCTGGTAATTCTTGGGAAAGGTAGCGGTCAAGGCGATCGCCCAAACCATCACTATTTTCTTGGATTTGTAAATTAAATTCGGTCACAATTGCTTTAAATTAATTCCTATTTTTTTAACTAAAGTGCGGATTAAGGCAAAATAAATATTCAATTCCATAATCTTTTTTAATTTTAACTTTTAACTGTGCCAATTTTCGCTTTTCGATTCAAATCCCCAATCTTCGAGTTTCATCCGTTTATGGGTAGGATAAATCCAAAATCAAAAATTTAAAATCCAAAATATGTTGAGTTTTTAAGTTTCTCTATCTTGTATCTGTTCTCTTACCCATTGTCGAAAGTTTCTGATTGCTGAACTTGTTCCTGTAGTTCGTGCCATTTCCACAAATCTGGGAATAAGTTCAGTAATAGGAAAATCAGGAAATGTAGGACTTGTTTGGGACTTCGCATATTGTTCACCTTGCAACAAGTTAATTTCTAGGTTTCTGTTTTCATATCGCCATATTTCAGGTACTTTCAAAGCCTGATATGCACTAATTTTGGTTCTAGAAGTCACATCAATTTCAATTGCCAAATCAGGAGGAGGATCAATAGTTAGGTCAATTCGGTCTTTGCCAATCATTAGCTGATAGTTTTCAATATAAAAACAATCATCAGGTTCAAGACCTGCACTTAAATCTTTTCTTTTAAAAGTGGTTGAACCTAGACATTCCCAATTCAAATCGAGTTCATCTAGCAAGATTATGACTAGGTTTCCGATAATGACTTTAGCTCGCTCATGTTCTGGTAATGGAGCCATAATTTCTAGGGTTCCTTGGCTGTATGCGACTCGACTTCCACGATGTTCTCCTAACTCATCAAGAATTGCTTCAAATAATTGCCAACTCACATCTTCCAGGATTATTCTTTCCCCTGGCGGAACTTGAATTTGTTTGAGTTGAAGTATAACCATAGGATGTTATGTGTTAAATAAATTATCAATAATAACTCAGAATTCAGTAGTCATGATTCAGTGTGAATTCTGTACTAATGCCGGATAAATATATGCGTTTAAGTCCCTCACTAATTGATTCTGAATTCTGAATTCTGATTTCTGATTTACGGAATTCCCGCTTGTTGAAAAATTTGTTCGGCTGTAATTTGTAGTCCTTCAAGTAGAGAATCTTCTAAAATATCGGCACCACTTTTTGTTTGAGGTCGGGCATCAGGATAAAAAATAGTGACTGTTTTCGCTTTTGCATCCACAACCCAAACTCTCAGAACGCCTGCATTGAGATAATCTGTGGCTTTTGCACTCATTTCTCCAAAAGTTTGGTCGGGAGAGATAATTTCAATAGCTAAATCTGGAGGTATGGGACAAGCTTCATCCTCAATTAAGTCACTGTTAAGCCGACAGTAGGAAACATAAAGTAAGTCTGGTACTGGTGCCCAATCTCGACCCCGACGTTTTAAGGTAATCGCCCACTCGATACCAACCTCACCGCGATTTTCCACGCATTGAGTGAGAAGTATACTTAGAACACCTGTTAATCGTGAATGGAATCTTTTTGGTGCAATTTTGGGTTTTGCCTCACCATCAACTAATTCGTAGGTGATATCCCCTTCCCCTTCGGGTAGTGCAAGAAATTCTTCTAGTGTGATTTGAGATTTGACTTTAGTCATGGTCGTTATCTCCTTGTGCAAAATCACGCCTTATTCTGAATCTCAGCAAGCTAGAAGCTCCTGAATTTTATCAAATTTAAAATTAGCAATTTTATAAGTAATATGCATATTATGACTTCTAAAGACGAGATATATCGCGTCTATTTTGAGATAAGCAAATTTAGTAGAAGCAAATGCGATTGATTTTATACAGTAAACCTGGATGTCATTTATGTGAGGGTTTGCAGGAAAAGCTCGAACAAATCCAAAATCTCAGTTTTGAATTGGAAATTCGGGATATTACGACTCGTGAAGATTGGTTCGGTGCGTATCAGTATGAGGTGCCTGTACTTTTTTTAGCGAACCACAGAGGCGCAGAGGGCGCGGAGGAACTTTTGCCACGTCCTTCTCCTCGTGCTAGTGTGCAGCAGTTGGAGCAAATGTTGCGTAAGTATTTCGCCAATTAGAAAAAAATAATGCAGAATAAGCGCAAGAAAAGTATGTGACGAGGTGCAGAAGATGAAATTGCGGGAATTACTAACAGGGGTAGACAGTGTTGAGCAATTACCTAAGCATCTGGCTTTGGAGGATACGGAAGTTAGGGGTTTGAAGACGAATTCCCATGCTTGCGGTGTGGGAGATTTGTTTATTGGAATGCCAGGAACACGGGTCGATGGTGGGGAATTTTGGCCTAGTGCGATCGCATCTGGTGCTGTGGCAGCAATTATCTCTCCCCAAGCAGCACAAAAACATCCTCCCACAGATGAGGCTGTGGTGATTAGCGCCAGTAACATCACTCAAGCTTGTGCCCAGATAGCCAGTGCTTTTTACGGTTATCCAGGGCAAAAACTTAAGTTAGTGGGTGTAACTGGGACGAATGGCAAAACTACAACCACCCACTTAATTGAATTTCTCCTCGCCAAAGCTAATCTAGCTACGGCTTTGATGGGGACTCTCTACACTCGTTGGCCTGGTTTTGAACAAACTGCTGTCCACACGACGCCCTTTGCGGTGGAACTGCAACAGCAGTTAGCTGAGGCTGTAAATGCTGGTAATGAGTTTGGGGTAATGGAAGTCAGTTCCCACGCTTTGGCGCAAGGTCGAGTGTTGGGCTGTAAATTTGAGGTAGGGGTATTCAGTAATCTTACCCAAGACCATCTCGACTACCACAGCGATATGGAAGATTATTTTGCTGCCAAAGCGTTGTTGTTTAGTCCTGAATATCTCAAGGGACGGGCGATAATTAACGCTGATGATTCCTACGGCCAGCGGTTAATTGCTTCCTTAAACCCCGAAAAAGTTTGGAGTTACAGTGTTAACGACAACAGCACTGATTTATGGATGAGTGACTTAAATTATGAGCCGAATGGTGTCAGTGGGACTTTGCATACACCAAAGGGTGATGTGACTTTTCGATCGCCTTTAGTCGGTCAATATAATTTAGAAAATCTTTTAGCAGCGGTAGGAGCAGTTTTACACTTAGGTTTAGATTTGCAATTAGTGGCATCTGTGATACCAGATTTCCCAGGAGTTCCCGGACGGATGGAACGAGTACAAATTCTTTCTGAGCAAGATATTAGCGTGATTGTGGATTATGCTCATACTCCAGACAGCTTAGAAAATTTGCTGAAAGCGGCACGTCCGTTTATACCTGGTAAGATGATTTGTGTGTTTGGTTGTGGCGGCGATCGCGATCGTACCAAGCGCCCAAAAATGGGTAAAATAGCGGCTGAATTAGCTGATTGGGCGGTGGTGACATCGGATAATCCGCGTACCGAAAACCCAGAACGGATTTTGGAAGATATTTTGGCGGGAATTCCCGAAACCGTGCAGCCAACAGTAATTTGCGATCGAGCGATCGCAATTCGTACCGCTATTTTACAAGCACAACCCGGTGATGGGGTACTGCTTGCTGGTAAAGGTCACGAAGACTACCAAATTCTCGGTACTGAAAAAATCCATTTTGATGACCGAGAACACGCACGCGAAGCTTTACAAACAAGACTGAACATACAACATTAATTCTAAGTAAGGTAGCACATATGTGCTACCTTACTTAGACAATATCATAGTTCATGTTTCTTTCCGTAGGAATTTTGTAAAAAATGCACACATAAAGGTGAAAATCGAAAACAGAATTATTTCTTTGCTTCATCCTTATTGTGCTTGACTCATGAATGTTTCTTTGGCTAAGGATCTGTCTGTTTATCAACTGGTTATGGGAGTGCAAGCGCCTCCTAAACCATTGTCCCTCAGTCCTGCTACTCTGCTATCACTGGTGAGAGCGCAAATTGACTTACTCATTGAGCAACAAATTGCAGCCACTTTATGGGTGAAGCTACCACCAGAAAAAATTTGGCAATTAGAACTAGCCCGTTATCAATCCTCAGTGGGTGCATCTAGTCTCATCTATACTTGCCAAATCCAGGAGACTGGGAGTGAAGGAGCAGGGGGGGATGAGGGAGCAGGGGGAGTAGGGGAACAAAATACCCCCTCATCTCCCTCATCCTCCTCATCCTCCTCATCCCCCCATCACATCCCCGTTTACCTACCACCCCATAGCCAACTGCGACGGGAAAATTTTCTGATGGTATTGTCTCCCCAGTTTTGTAGTTTAATTTTGGCTCATCGACCACTGAAAAAACGTAAAAATCAAACATCTGGGAAAGCAAGTACTAATAAAAATCAGCCCTTGTTGATTATTACCACCGTTGAGGGGAGAATAATTCAGCAAGTATTAAATGGTATTCAACAAACAGTTACGCCAGAATCATCCCCAATCATACCTGCTGATTTTATTTGTCCAACTGTGCCTGAACCTGCATTGATGAATCAATTGTTGGCAAAACAACTGCTGCGCCAAGATGAAATTAATCGTCAAATAGTTACAGTACGCACTAGCAAATTGCAGCGACAAAATCAAGAACTACACAACAAAGAACAACTAAAAGATGAATACCTGAAAAATGTCTGTCAGGAATTGCGTATACCCTTGACACATATGAAGACAGCACTCTCATTATTGAATTCTCCTAATCTCAAACCACCGCAACGACAACGTTATTTACAGATGTTAAATACCCAGTGCGATCAGCAAAATTCTTTAATTACTGGTTTGTTAGATCTGGTGCAACTCGAACGTGATTTGGAGGGGACGAATTTAGAATCAGTGCGTCTCTCAGAGATTGTCCCTGGAGTTGTTAGTACCTACCAACCTGTAGCCCAAGAAAAAGGAATTATGCTAGCTTACACCGTACCTACCGAACTTCCATCTGTTTGGTGCGTCAGTGGTGGGCTGAGGCAAATTGTGATTAATCTGCTGCACAATAGTATTAAGTTTACCCCCAATGGTGGTCAAGTATGGGTGCGTGCCCGCGTTCAAGGCGATCATGTGCAATTAGAATTCCGGGACACAGGTATCGGTATTGCTGAGAGCGAAATTCCCAAAATATTTGACCGCTTTTATCGTGTGCGAACAACAGCAGCTGAAGATCATGGCGGTGCTGGGTTGGGATTAACAATTGTACAGCAATTGCTACTACGCTGTGGTGGTTCTATTTCTGTGAAAAGTAAATTAAATGAGGGTTCCACATTTACAGTGCAATTAGCCAGTGTTGGTGATAGTCCAGGCACGGCTACGGAAAATGAGTGATTGAGGAGAATTGAGAATTCAGGAGTCAGAATTCAGAAGTCAGAATTCAGATTCTTGTAGGGGCGCACAGCTGTGCGCCCCTACTGTGGTCTATTCAACTGCAAATTGCTGTAATTTTAAATTCTAAATTCTGATATCATGTCCGCATAATTAGTTATGATTCCCACAGTCATTTAACCCCACCCCCAGCCCCTCCCCGCAAGCGGGGAGGGGAGACAAAGCGTAGCTTTGGCGGGGTGGGGTTCTTGGGTTTTAATAAGTGATTAGGCGGACATGATATGACTTCTAAATTCTGACTTCTGAATTCTGACTTCTGAATTCTAAATTCAATTTATTTGCTAGAAGTTGTTGGAAACGCGGCGATAATTTGGCGGAGCATCATAACTTGCCAATAAGGTACAGAAGCCAGCAAGACAGTACCAGTTCCTTCAAAAGTATTCACAAGAAACTCACGAGAAGTCATCGAACCTAAAAGAGATTTAGTAGCTTTTTCAACGCGATAATTTAAACTGCTTGTGCGAGCGATCGCAAAATTTCCATCAACAACTAATCGGTCATTTCGTAAATTAATTACTTTTACAGGGCCTTGTGCTACCATCACCACTTTACCCCTACCTTTGACTTTTGTTTATTGTTTGCGGCTCACATTGTATTACGGTTAGCATTTTCTTCAATAAAGAACTTTAACAAAAAATTGGCAACACAATAATCAGTATTTCAGGCGTTGCCAGTAAATAAGTTTATTGTTTGCGTACAAATTGCCTGCTGTATATGTGATCTCAAAACTGCAAAAATGGTTTAGCGATCGCTAGCAAGATTACAGAATATGCAGATATATTTAGCTTGTTCCCAGAATAGTAGCTTAGGTTGAGTATTTATAATAAATGATTTAATTGTGAATTCTCTGATTTTTTGAACCCAATATTTTACGCTAGACGCGCTACTACCCTTTGCGGAAAACACCAAAATGAGAAAGTCAAATGGCATTTTGAGTAAGTCAAATGCCATACCCTACATTCGTTTAAATAGAAACTGAACAAATTCCAGTAGTAATTATCTGGTTAACTGTGCAACGTTCTACAATTGCTGGCAATTCATTCTCAATATCAATTTGAGTTCCTCTTTTAGCAATTTCTTTTATTTCTTGAAAAATCTTAATTACTAAATCTTGGTTTTCAATCAGTTCTTCTCTACCAATCTGTTTGAGAGCCAGTTTCACAGCAATGTATCCTGATTGCATCCCTAATGCTAAGCTACTTTTAATTCCCAAAACTTCGGGATTTAAACTTTGATAAAGTCTTGCATCTTTTGCTACAGCATTCACATGAACACCTGCATAGTGAGTAAAGGCATTTTTTCCAACTAAGGGATGATGAGGAGAAATAGATATGTGTGAATGCTCACTTACAAAATCATATAATTCTTTCAAGTGGCTCAAATCCCAAGATGATTTGTCCTCAACTATGTCTGTTAAATTTATGAGTAATTCCGCTAAATCAACAATACCAGATCGTTCCCCCAGTCCCATGACACTTGCATCAATAATATCCACTCCTGCGTTGTAAGCATCAAGCACATTTGCTAAGGCTAAACCTCGATCGTTGTGACAATGAATTTCTATTTGTGGATATAATTGCTGTTTTGCAAGTTCTTCTTTGAGGGTTTTCACATAATGAGAAATACTGCGATTTTGAACAAATGGTGTTGTGTATCCAGTTGTATCAGCTATGCTAATTATATTAGCTCCTGCTTTGACTGCTGCGATCGCCGCTGCAATCACATTTTCCATTGGCGATCGCACTGTATCTTCTGGGGTATAACGAATTAATAAGTTTTCTTGCTGCTCTCTGGCATAAGTTATAACTTCAACAATTTTTTCTATCGCTTGTTCTAGACCAATATCATAGTCCTGTTGCAATCGTTTCTCGGAAACACTAAAAAATATACCTAAAAAGTCTATACCACACTCTAGCGCTTTTTTCACATCATCTTTTCTACACAGTGAATGAGCGCCTATTTTGGCCTTAAGACCAGCGTTGGCAATACGGGTGATGGCTAAGGCAATTTCCCTATCTACTGCGGGATTACCAGCTTCAATAATATCAATTCCGATGCGATCTAAAAACTGAGCGATCGCTAACTTAATCTCAGGAGGAAAATAAACTCCTGGAGTTTGTTCGCCTTCTCTCAAAGTAGAATCCAGAATTTGAATCATTTCTTCTATAAATTTAGGAACAAATTTTCACTAAATTTTCTCTGTGGTTGATTATACTAAGCCTTGAATACCACAGTGCATCAATTTAGTAGAAAAAATGTGATAAAGGATACAATTTACTGGAGAAAATTTGAGAAGATAATTTTTAGTAATTTTTTATATCTTTGGAAATAGGTAATTAGATAACTAATTAGCCATAATCAACAGCGATCGCTTTGGGTTAAACTTGGAGCGATCGCTCTTGATTCACTAGTACAGCTTGGCGGAAATACAACAACCATTAAAAAAGCCCATTCTATAATACTTTTGACTTTTGTACAGACGCGATTAATCGCGTCTCTACTTTTGACTTCACGGCGGTACTAACCCATACCATCCATCACTGGATGAAAGTAGAAGGCAAATCCCAACACTGTATAGGCAGCTAATAATAAAGTGCCTTCCAGCCAATTAGACCTACCATCAGAACTAATGGTATTTGCAATCAACACAGACACAACCACAGCCACTAATTCAAAGGGTTTGAAATCCAAATCCATCGGCTGACCAAGCACCAATCCTGCTATTACCAAAACAGGCGCAACAAATAGGGCAATCTGCATACTCGACCCCACAGCGACGGAAAGGGAGAGATCCATTTTATCTTTCATTGCTACGGTGACTGCTGTGGCGTGTTCAGCAGCGTTACCAATGATGGGAACTAAAATCACCCCTGTAAACAATGATGTCAAACCTAGCTGGGATGTAGCCACTTCGAGAGAACCCACCAGCATTTCTGACTCGATTGCCACTAACAAGGTACATATTAATAGCACACCAACCCACAACAAAATATTGGGTTTGCTATGGGAAACTTCCTCTTCTTCTGTTTCTGCCACGCCCACATCATATAAATAAGAGTGAGTTTTCATGGAAAACAGCAGCGTTAGGGCGTAAACCAGGATTAATACTACCGCAACGGCAACAGAAAGGTATTGCAGCGTTTGTTCGGTAACTCCTTTTGCGGTGTAGTTCATGGCTGTGGGCAACAAAATCGCAATTACAGCCAAATTCATGGAAGCAGCATTCACCCGCGCCACAATTGGCTGAAATGTTTGTTCTTTGTAGCGCAGTCCTCCCAAAAGCATGGAAAGACCCATCACCAGCAGTAGGTTACCGATAATTGATCCCGTGATACTGGCTTTGACTACATCTATCAAACCAGCCTTCAGCGCCACTAGGGCGATGATCAGTTCTGTAGCATTACCAAAGGTGGCGTTTAATAAGCCGCCTAATGACGGCCCCACTACTACAGCAATTTCTTCTGTGGCTGCTCCCATCCAGGCTGCTAAAGGCAAAATCGCTAATCCAGCTGTAATGAAAACGATCAATTCTCCCCACTCCAGAAAGTGGGCTGCTAGAGAAACTGGGATAAACAGTAATAAAACAAGAAAAATTATGTTTTTAGTTGACATTTGTTGCTTTGAGTTGACGGTATCATTCACAGCGGGTAGTCCTAAATTTTAAATTTGGAGTGTTGAATTGAAGAAGAATACAGAATTCAGAATTCAGAATCAATAAGTGGGGAATTCCCACCTACCACTCATCACTCCCATAGGATACTCTCAACCGTCTGTACACCAATTCAGAGATTTTACTGTTTTCAGTTTACTCCTGTGGATGTTATGTAAAATAATGTTGCCATTTAAGAAGTTCTCGTAATCTTTTGTTGCAAAAGTATGAAGTGGATTCAGAATATTACACCAAAAATGGGGTTTAATATATTAAAAGACAATTAAAATTTTGATTGGCGCTGCTAACCAGAAAACCCCTAACTGAGGCGTTGTTCAATGGCTGATTACTTTGAGCCTTCAGGGAAAGGGCTGTGCGATAACGCAGATTTCCCACTACACTAAGACCGCGTTCTCAAAAATTTGGTTGTATTTGATAGTTGTTGTTTATACCGGATTTTGTGTTCAAGCTATTGTAGAAACGTTTATGCACAAAATTGAACGGTGCAACTGCAAGTTTTTTGTTTTGGATATATATACATGACTTCTGCTGCTCAAATGCCAGCTAGCTCTGGCTCAACGTTAACATTACATTCAGATTCCCACAACACCAAAGAGACTGATCCCCTGAAAACAGCTCATGGTGTTTATGTGACGGTGCATGGTCATTTTTACCAGCCACCGAGGGAAAACCCTTATCTGGACGCGATTGAACGCCAACCGAGCGCTGCACCTTTCCATGACTGGAATGAGCGGATTCATTGGGAATGCTATCGTCCGAATGCCTTTGCCAGAGTACTAAATGACCGAGGCGAAGTGGCGGGGATCGTTAACAATTATGAGTATTTTAGTTTTAATATTGGCCCAACGCTGATGTCGTGGCTAGAACGCTACGACATGGAGGTTTATCAGCGGATTTTGGAGGCGGATGCCAAGAGTAGTCAACGTTTGCATGGTCATGGAAATGCGATCGCGCAAGTATACAATCACATCATCATGCCTCTGGCGAATGAACGCGACAAATATACCCAAATTCGCTGGGGTAAAGAAGACTTCCGCTCCCGCTTCGGACGCGATCCCGAAGGTATATGGTTAGCAGAAACCGGTGTGGACTACCCCACCCTAGAAGCTTTAGTTGCTGAAGGTATTCGCTTCGTTATCCTTGCACCGTCTCAGGCGTTGCGTTGTCGTCCTTTCCCCACTAAAGATAATCACAATCCTGAATGGTGTGAAGTCGGCGGTAGTCAGATCGATCCCACTCGCCCCTATCGTTGTTATTTGAAGCCCACACTGGACACTTCATCTTCACCTCTAAGTACGATTAAGGAAGGGAGTAGGGAATCGGGAGTAGGGAGTAGTGATAGTAACCACTCCCCACTCCCCACTCCCCACTCCCCCCCCTATATTGATATCTTCTTTTACGATGGTCCGATATCGCGGGACATGGGTTTTAGTGATGTGGTTTATAATTCCAATCGCTTTGCTGGACGTATTGGTTCAGCGGTGCGTGGGGATCATCGTCCAGCACAGTTGATTTCTGTGGCTACGGATGGCGAAACCTTTGGGCATCACAAGAAAGGAACTGAGAAAACTTTAGCCTACGCCTTCACAACAGAATTTCCCCAGCAGGGTTGGACGGTGACTAACTTTGCCCACTACCTGAGCTTAAATTCTCCCTCTTGGGAAGTGGAATTGAAGTCAGTCACAGCTTGGAGTTGTGCCCACGGTGTAGACAGATGGCAGGATGACTGTGGTTGCGGTGGTGAAGGTGGTGTTTGGCATCAAAAATGGCGTCGTCCGTTGCGGGATGCTCTGAATTGGCTGCGGGATCAGCTAATTGAGGTGTATGAAGAATATGGTAGACAGTTATTCCGCGATCCCTGGCAAGCACGGGATGAATATATTCAAGTGATGCGCGATCGCTCAAGCGCCAATGTCAACCGTTTCCTCTCGCGCCATCAAACCCACAAACTAACAGCCGCTGAACAAGTAGACGCCCTCCGCCTGTTGGAAATGCAACGTCATGCTTTGTTGATGTTCACTAGTTGTGGCTGGTTTTTTGAAGAAATTTCCCGTCCAGAGGGGACGCAGATTCTCCGCTACGCCTCCCGTGCTTTGGAATTGGCAGGGGAAGTAGCAGGGGTACAGTTGGAAAAAGACTTCGTAAAACATCTTGGCCTAGCCCCCAGTAATGTCGATCAGTTCAAACATGGCGGTGAAATTTATCGCCAACAGGTACTCACTGCCCAACTTGGTTTTAAACAAGTAGCAGCCCACTATGCCATGAGTTCCCTGTTTACAAATCAGGGATCAACACTGGGTACTGGGCATTCAACACTAGGCACCCAGACAAAGCGGGTTTATTGCTACGCCGTCAATGAGCTAGATTACCAACTCCAACGGATGGGATCGCTAACTTTGGCTGTAGGCAATTTAAAGCTGGTATCAGAGATTACTTGGGAAAGTGAGCATTTAGTGTTTGCTGTTCTGCATTTGGGAGGTTGGGATTTCCACTGCTGCATTCAACAATTTACTGGGCGGCGTGACTACAGCCAATTAAAAGAAAAGGTGTTTGGGGCACTGCAACAAGGCAGTGCGGCTCATACTATCTTGGCAATGACGCAGTTCTTTGGCGAAGAAACTTTCAGCTTGGAAAATCTATTTGCTGAAGAACGCCACCGGATTATGCGGTTGCTGAGTCAGGAAACACTGACACGATTAGGACAACTTTATACCCAAGCTTACCGCGATAATTATGGTGTGCTAATGGCATTTCATCGAGATGAAATACCAGTCCCCCAAGAATTGCAGGTAGCGGCAGAGATAGCTTTGGGGCATCGGTGTATGATGACATTGCGATCGCTTGAGCAAGATATCACCGAATCGCAAATGCGTTGGAATCACATAGTAGAATTGGAAGCGATCGCCACGGAAGCAAAACATCTGCGTTGTCAGCTGAATATTCCGGAAGCCAAGCAGATATTAGAACAATTAATTGTGCGATCGCTTTGGCAATTGTTGCATGATGCCAATGGTAGCTTTAATGCAGAGATCCACCAGTTGGAGCGGTTGATTGATATCGGGGATCAATTAAATATTGATATTTCTTTACATCGATCCCAAGAATTATATTTCAGTTGTCTGCACAGTCAGATCATACCTTTGTGTCTGACCACCCTTAGCAATGAAGAAGATACTCATCAGTGCCGACAGTTGCTCAAGTTGGGCAAAAAGTTAGCGGTTGATGTCAGTATGATTTCAAATCAGTTTTCATAAGCTGCTGCACATTTAAATTGCACAATTAGGCCGGGCTTTTCGGCCCACCCCACAAGACTTTTATGAAATTTAGATATGCAAGCTAGATTTGGAACAGCTTAACAGTAGGGGCGCACAGCTAGCTGTGCGCCCCTTCAACGTATTGCATTCACACGAGAATTACTATAAATCAAAATGGCGTCTAAACCGGGGATCAATGTTGTCGGTTTTTTGCTGATTGCAGGTGAAGCAGAGGGTTTGTAGATTGCTGATATCATTTTGACCACCACGGGCGAGGGGAATGATATGGTCAATGGTGAGGTTAGTTTCTACATCGGTTTTACCACAACTTCGGCATTGATATTTATCACGTTGCCAGACATATTTTTTTACTTCCGGTGGAATAGGAATACGGGGAGTTTTACTCATGATTATAGAATGTTGGATTTTTCAATGGCAAAGGAAAAAAATCGAGATATTTCCACAACAAAATTAACACTTCGTAAAATTACAAAATACAAAGTAAATTTTTCTTGATTTTTTTATTTTTAGTGTGTATTTACATGAAAAATTAAAGATTGTTATAGTTACAATCTTTAATTTTGCACAAACTCAAAGGTTTTAATACCAAAAAATTAAGATATCAGCAATTCAAATTTAAATTTCCGATCGGGTGCTAATGGCAACCTGAATTTTAGAATGGCATACTGTAGCTGTTCGGTTCAATTTCTGTTCCAGAAAAACTGAGCAAATAAAGGTGTAATCATCAAGTCGGAAAATTTAGATGTTGGAGGAACTCAGCCAGTCAAACGAGTATGTCAATTCAAAGTCAGTGTTTATTTATACTATAAATTATCACATATGTCATAATCTGAAACTATAGCATACCGTAGTTATCCCAGTAGGGAATGTAGCTAATATGGCAAAAGTGCCCCCAAATAAATCCTGGGGAAGAATCAAAAAACAATGTTATCCAAATTTCAGCCCCTCAAATCTCTCAATTACTTAGTTGGCAAAGTGTATGCCAAGATGCCCCTTAGGTATGTTCTGATTGTGCCCTTTATATTGCAAATTTGTGGGGCAGTAGGACTTGTGGGCTATCTTTCCTATGAAAACGCACAAAAAGCGGTAAAAGAACTTGCTGCTCAATTAGAAAATGAAATTTGCGATCGCATTGAACAGCATCTTGATAGCTATTTAACAACTCCAAAGCAAATCAATCAAGTTAATTTAGATGCAATTGAGCTAAATTTGCTCAACCTTGCTGACTTTCAAGCCACCGGAAAATACTTTTGGAAACAAATGCAGGTTTTCAATGTTGGCTACAACAGCTTTGCCAATCCCCAAGGTGAATTTATCGGTGTTGAACGTTTAGATAATGGCAAACTCTTAATTAATGAAGTTACCGAAAAGCATAGTCTAGGCAAACTTTATGTTTATACCACAGACAATCAAGGAAATCGCCGCCATTTACAGGAAGTGAAAAAATACGATCCTCGCCAAGAAGCTTGGTACGCAGATGCAGTTAAAGTAGGCAAACCAGTTTGGAGTCAAATTTATCAATGGGAAGATAAACCAGAAATTTTATCCATATCTTCCAGCTATCCTGTTTACGATAAAAATCGCAAATTGGTTGGGGTGATTAGTGTTGATTTGCTCTTGTCACAAATCGGTAAGTTTTTAGCCAATTTAAAGATTAAAGAGTCGGGTAAAACTTTTATTTTAGAGCGTTCTGGATTAATAGTAGCTTCTTCTACTAGCGATCCACCATATACCATCATTAATGGTAAAGGAAAACGTCTATCAGCATTAGATAGTGAAAACTCTTTAATTAGATTCACAACACAGTCGTTGATCCAACGCTTTGGTAGTCTTGGGTTTATTGCGGGGAAAAAACAGCTAACCTTTACCGCCGATGGAATAGATTATTTTGTGCAGGTAAAAAGTTGGAAAGACGATTTGGGTTTGGATTGGCTAATTGTGGCAGTCATCCCAGAAGGCGAATTTATGGAGCAAATTAATGCCAACACTCGTACCACTATCATACTGTGCATAATTGCTTTTTTAGTAACTACAGAAATTGGGATTTTGACGGCTCGCTGGGTAATTAAGCCGATTTTACAATTAAATGCATCAGCTAAGAAAATTGCTAAAGGTGAATGGGAGCAAACACCAGAAATTCAGCGCTCTGATGAGTTGGGAGAACTAGCTAAGTCATTTGAAATTATGGCTAAGCAACTCGAAGCATCCTTTAGTGTGTTGGAAGGAAAGAATGCCGAGATGCAAGTTTTAAATGAGGCGCTATCTGACAGTCAAAGTCGGCTGACTCAATTTTTAGAAGCCATGCCTGTAGGTGTATTTATTATAGATGCTCAAGGTAACCCTTATTATACAAATGAAATTGGCCAGGAAATTCTTGGTCAAGGGACAATAGCAGAAGTTAGCACTGAAAAGTTGTCAGAGGTATATCAAGCTTATCTTGCTGGTACAAATCAACTTTATCCTAGCGATCGCTTGCCGATTTTAAGAGCATTACAAGGGGAAAGTGCCAGAATTGATGATATGGAAATTCGCCATCATGACAAGATTATTCCCATTGAAGTCTTGGGAAAGCCAATCTATGATGAGTCGGGGAATCTGGCTTTTGCGATCGCCACATTTTTTGAGATCGGTCAACGCAAACAAGCAGAAAAATTACTAGCAGAATACAATCTCATCTTAGAAGCTCAAGTCAAAAAACGTACTGATGAATTTCAGCAAGTGATTGAGCAATTGCAAATCACCCAAGAAGAACTGATTGAATCGCAAAAAATCGCCGCACAGGAAAAACAAGTAGCCGTTCGAGAAGCAGCACGAAGCGCCGCCGCCAACCTCGCTAAAAGCGAATTCCTCGCTAACATGAGCCACGAACTGCGTACCCCCCTCAACGCCATTCTTGGTTTTACCCAAGTCATGAGCCGAGATTATTCATTATCTAGCGAACATCAGGAAAACTTAGCAATTATAAATCGTGCGGGCGAACACTTACTAAATTTAATTAACGACATTCTAGAAATGTCCAAAATTGAAGCTGGTAGAATCAGATTAAATCTGAGCAGCTTTGACTTAATTCATCTGCTGAAAAACTTAGAAGAAATGTTGCACTTACGTGCCGTATCGAAAAATTTAGAATTAGTATTTGAATATCCCCCATATCTGCCTCAATATGTAGAAACAGATGAAAATAAGCTATATCAAATATTACTAAACCTTCTGGGAAATTCCATTAAATTTACTGAAACTGGCAGAGTGACCTTACGAGTGAAGCTGGGGACTGGGGACTGGGGACTGGGGGACACAGAGACACGAGGACAGGGAGAGAAGTCTGAGCGTGAGTTTCCACCGATGGCTTCTCTACGAAACGCTGCCCGAACGACAAACAGAACTTCAGGAGACATGGAGAGTTCTTTCACCGCGTCCCCCCGTCACCGCGTCACCGCGTCTTCTTCCTGCGCCCAATCCCTAATCTTCGAGGTACAAGACACTGGTTGTGGTATTGCCCCAGAAGAAATTGACTTGCTGTTTGAGGCTTTTGAGCAAACCGAAATCGGCAGAAAATGCCAACAAGGCACAGGACTAGGCTTGGCCATTAGCCGCAAATACGTGGAATTGATGGGGGGAGATATTACTGTCAGCAGTACTCCTGGTATTGGTAGTACATTTAGTTTTGATGTCCAGATTGCTCTGGCTTGTCCCAGAGAAATGCCGACAAACGAAAATAAGCAGCAAATTCTCGCTTTAGCTGCCTCTGAAAAAGCATACCGCATTTTAGTGGTTGACGACTCCAAAGAAAGCCGTCTATTACTAGTTAAAATTCTCACATCTATGGGCTTTGAAGTTAGAGAAGCTACAGATGGTAAAGAAGCAGTTACCAATTGGGAATCTTGGCAACCACACTTGATTTTCATGGATATGCGAATGCCTGTCATGGACGGCTACGAAGCCACAAGAATTATTAAATCTCAAGAATTGGGGCATAGGAAAGAACCTATGCCAAGTGAAGCCACTTCGCACAGTCCAACACTAGTTGCTAGTCAGTCTTGTACAACGGCAAATTCCTCTTCTTGTGACTCAAACTCCCTAGTAGCACTAGCTCCACGTTGCGACTTCCCTGGAACACCCGAAGGCTGTTCCCATCAGGGCACCATTATTATTGCCCTGACTGCTAGCGCCTTTGAGGAAGAACGTCAGAGAACTTTGTCCATTGGCTGTGATGATTTTATTCGCAAGCCATTCACCCAGGAAGTATTATTAGAAAAACTGAGTGAACATTTGGGTGTAAAATATACCAGCCAAATACAAACCACAAACACAGCAGTTGTCGATCAACCCACACAAATGTTTACTAGTGTTGCTGAACTCCTAAGCCATTTGTCACAGATGTCCCCTGAGTGGCTCCAACAGATATATTATGCCGCAGCCAGCTGTAGCGATGACCTGATTTTACAGTTACTCAAGGAAATTCCATCAGATAAAAGTCAAGTTTTCCAAGTTTTCAGGGATTTAGCAAATAACTATCAGTTTGAGAAAATCATGGAATTGACTAGAACAAACGTAGAATGAATTACGAGCATTTAGACTCTTATAAAAAAGATATTTTGATCGTTGACGATATGCCAGATAACCTGCGGGTTTTATCTTCAATATTGACAAGGGAAGGGTACAACGTTCGTAAAGCCTTGAACTGGCAAATGGCACTGACAGCAACTCAAACTGTATTACCCGATCTCATTTTGCTCGATATTATGATGCCGGAAGTAGATGGCTATGAAATTTGTCAAACCTTTAAAGCTTGGGAGTTAACAGCTGATATTCCAGTAATTTTTATTAGTGCTTTAGATGATGTTTTTGACAAAGTTAAAGCCTTTAGGGTAGGTGGTGCAGACTACATCACCAAACCTTTTGAGTTTCAAGAAGTTTTAGTGCGGGTGCAAAATCAACTGGCATTGAGATCGGCGCGATTGGAAATATTGAAACTAAATGTCGAACTGGAACATCGGGTAAAACAGCGTACTTGGGAGCTAGAAAATGCTCTGCAAAAACTCCACGATGAAATCATTTCTCGCCAAAAATTACAAAGTCAAATCCTAGATATAGCACTGCATGATTCCCTGACTGGATTACCAAATCGAGTTTTGTTTATCAGGCAACTCAAAAATGCTCTCAATCGTGCTAAACAAGAACCTAATTATCAGTTTGCTGTACTTTTTTTAGACTGCGATCGCTTCAAAGTGATCAATGATTCTCTTGGTCATTTAGTAGGAGATGAATTGCTCATAGCCATTGCCCACCGCCTGCAAACATGCCTGATACCTATTGATACTTTAGCACGATTAGGCGGTGACGAATTTGGCATTCTTCTAGAAAATCTTACAGATATCAATATCGCCATCCAAGTTGCCGAACGCATTTTACAACAACTATCGCTAGCTTTTAAACTCTCAAGATATGAAGTGTTTATGAATGCCAGTATTGGTATTAGTTGGGGCAATAAAGATTACGATCGCCCAGAGTATTTGCTGCGGGATGCTGATACGGCAATGTATCGTGCCAAGGCTCAAGGAAGAGCAAAATATCACGTTTTTGATCCAGCAATGCATCAGGAAGCGATTCAGCTTTTAGAATTGGAAAATGACTTGCGGAGGGCTGTTGAAAGGCAAGAATTCCTCGTTTACTATCAGCCAATTGTTTGCCTAACTACAGGGAGAATTTCTGGATTTGAAGCCTTGGTGCGCTGGCGTCATCCGATTCGTGGTTTGGTTTCTCCCATAGAATTTATTCCTGTAGCAGAGGAAACAGGTTTGATTGGTGCCATCAATACCTGGGTATTACAGTCAGCTTGCCATCAACTCAGCATCTGGCAACATCATCCAGTAACACCAGAACCCTTAACTATTAGTGTAAATTTGAGTGCCAGATTATTTTCACAGCCAAATTTGGTAGATCAAATTGACCGAATAATTTCTGAAAATAAAATAAATTCCGAATATTTACAACTAGAAATTACAGAAAGTGTAATCATGGAAAATACTAATGCAATTAAAATCATACTTGAGCAATTAAAACAGCGAAAAATTAAATTGATTATGGATGATTTTGGTACAGGATATTCATCTTTAAGTTATCTCCACAGCTTTCCTTTGGATGCACTGAAAATTGACAAATCTTTTGTCAAACGTATGCAGGAAAACCAAGAAAATATGGGGTTAGTGCCAGCAATGATTGGTATTGCCAACTCGATGGGAATGAGTGCGATCGCTGAAGGTGTTGAAACAGAAGAACAGTTAGCCCAACTGAGAAATTTAAACTGTGATTTTGCTCAAGGATATCTGTTCTCTAAACCCATAGAAGAACAATTAGTTCTGAAATTACTTGCCTTAGTGCCTCGATGGTAGCCATCAAATACCACCTGGGAAAAACTTCATGATTGACGCCCGATTAGCCAATGTGTGGATGGTATCCACTATCAGCTAATCTGCCTTTAAGTTGCATAATCCTTAGCCTTAGAAAGACGCTCTTACGCAATTTGAATGATTATTAGCTTAGTGCTATGGTAATTCGCTTTGATTTTTGAACTTATTTACGTAGAGAGTGGGTATAGACGCGATTAATCGCGCCTATACAGAAGTTAGGAAGTAGAAAATCAGCTTTTTCGAGTTGAGGATGAGTTTTTTCATCAGATAAGAGTCCTATATAATCGGGCTTTTAGCTTCGCAAAGCTCCTAACTAGCCAATACTTTTAATCGTCTGTAAAACTCTCCAAGCACTGTGGGAGTTAAACTATAAATATAACTATTTCGGCGAAATTGAGCCAAATTTTCAGGGTGATTTCAAATCAGCATTTACTATCCTCAAACCGTAGGAATTCAGCAGTCACAATTCAACAGAGAAGTTCGATACGCCAAAAGCCGACGCTCGAAACTTAAGAGCGAGACAATAGGCCCGCCGATAATCAGAATAATTAAAGAATCGGGATAAAGTCTGATGAATCAATATACCAATCATAGTAGATTACTTTTATATTCTGACTTATGAATTATGGGTGCTGAATTTTTGCCTTAATCCTTATAAACATAGTTTTTGATAATGCATTTCAATCAAAGTAACCATCATAAAAAAAATATTTTGGTGGTAGATGATACCCCAGATAATTTGCGGCTTTTGTCGGCAATGTTGACTGCACAAGGTTTTGAAGTTCGCAAAGCCTTAAATGGCAAAATGGCGCTGACTGCGTGTCAAATGGTTTTGCCAGATGTGATTTTGTTGGATATCAATATGCCAGGTATGGATGGCTATCAAGTTTGTCAACAGCTCAAAGCTGACGATAAAACTTGCGAAATTCCAGTGATTTTTATTAGCGCCCTTGATGATGTTGTAGATAAGGCAAAAGCCTTTGATGTTGGCGGTGTAGATTATATTGCCAAACCTTTTCATGGAGCAGAAGTTGTGTTGCGGATTGAAAATCAGATTAATTTACGTTTGCTCCAAGTTAAACTGCAAGAAAAAAACTTTTTACTCCAAGAAGCTCTTGATAATTTGAAAGCCGCTCAAGTTCAACAAATTCAAAACGAAAAAATGGTGGCCTTGGGGCAGTTAGTAGCGGGAATTGCTCATGAAATTAATAACCCAATCAGTTTTATTTATGGAAATCTCCAATATGCTGGTCAATATGTGCAAGACTTAGTAAATATTATTGAAGTTTATCAGCAAGAATATCCAAAACCCAGTCCAAAAGTTGAGCAAATAGCTGAAGATATAGACCTAAATTTTGTGATTAAAGATTTGCAAAATCTCATAGGTGCAATGTATAGAGGCTCTAATCGTATTCGGGAAATAGTACTGGCATTACAAAATTTTTCTCGACACGATGAATCCCAGATGAAGCGGGTAAATATCCATGAAGGCATCGAAAATACTTTAGTGATGTTACAGCATCGACTCAAGGAAACACTAAATCGCCCAGCAATTATTATAGTTAAAAATTATGGGAACTTGCCTCTAGTAACCTGTTATGCAAGTGAACTCAATCAGGTATTTATGCATCTATTGAATAATGCCATTGATGCTTTAGAAAAGGGAGTGGGGAGTGGGGAATGGGGAGATGAGGAGATAAGAGGACAAGAGGACAAGGGAACAAGGGAACAAGGGGACAAGAGTAATGATCCATGCCTCATGCCCCAGATTCAGATTTACACAGAGATGACAAACTCTAATATGGTCAAAATTGCGATCGCTGATAATGGCGTTGGTATACAAGAGTCATTGCGATCGCGTTTATTTGACCCGTTTTTTACCACAAAACCTGTGGGCAAGGGTAGTGGCTTAGGATTGTCTATTAGCTATCAAATTATTGTCCAAAAACACCGAGGAGAGATTACCTGCAACTCCTCTGTTGGAAAAGGAGCAGAATTTGCGATCGAAATTCCCATCGAACAATCTGAGCGTTAATGGAAGAAGAATACAGAATACAGAATTCAGAATTCAGAATTCAGGAGCAAAGCCAAAGACGTTTCTATTGATTTGGTCAGAATCTACAGCAGATTTCAAGAAGCATGAAGTACACTATCTATGTTTGGTAGCTAGGAACAGAGTTTATTCTCATTCGGAATTCTGTTAGCGCAGCGGGGCGTAGCCCATTCTGACGGTCGGCGGAGCGTCTCCGTGTCAACCCTAACTATAAGTATCTATCCGAACCTGATATTACTAATCACTCCGACAGGCTCAACGGCAGTTTGACTATGAAATTTGTCCAGCCTTGAGAACTGCTAACTTCAATCGTACCTTGGAGATATTGGACTAACTTTTTAACCAGTGATAAACCTAATCCGGTGTTGCCATATTGTCGGCGATCGCTTTGCACAATCTGGTAAATCTGGTCAAAAATTTGAGATTGTTCTTGTGTTTTGGTTTGACCAATCCGGTAAAACGGATCAAAGATCCGAGATTGTTCTTTTATCGGAATTTCAACCCCAGAATTACTAATTGTAATTTGAAAGTAGGGAATTGTCAGATTATTTAATACAGCAGATTCTGCATCTTCACTTACAAGACTTTTTGTGATATTAACCATGTGGGCAGTTACCCGAATCTGTTCATTAGCAGGACTGTATTTACAAGCATTGTTCAGTAACTCTGAGATAATTTCAGTCAGGCTAGCTAAGTCTGAAACTAAAGCTGGTAAATCAGGAGAAACCTTAATTTGCAACATTTGTCGTTTGCCTTGAACACGCGCTTCAAAACCCTCAGCAATATGAGGCAGCCAGTTTTGCAGTTGAATTGAAGTTAATTCCAATGGATAGGCGTCTGCATCAATCATTCGCATATACAGCAAATCATCCACTAAATCTAACTCTTGTTCGCACTGGTCACGCATGATGCTTAGGTAACGACCTACAATCTCAGATGTAAAAAGTGCCTCTGAATTGAAAATGCTCTGTTGGTCTAAAATATTTTCTAGGACATTAATTGCCATTTTAATGTTTGATAATGGCGTCCGCATTTCATGGGAAGTAGTTACTAAAAAATCCTCTTTCAATTTGTTCAATCTTTCGAGTTCTGCTACTTGAATTTCTAGTTGTTTAGCACGTTCAGCGGCAAGATTGCGTTCTTCAATTAGCCGTCGTTGCGTGTCATCCCGAAAAACCAGTACTGCTCCTGTAATTACACCCCTGTTATCTTTCAACGGAGTAGCACTATCAGCTACTGGAATAATTGTCCCGTCTTTGGTAACGAGTAAGACGCAACTGCCCAAATAGATAATAGTTTGTTGTTGGAGGGCTGCAATAATTGGATTTTCTACAGTCAGCTGAGTTTGTTCGTCAATGAGTTTGACGACTTCAGTTAACATCTTGTCCTTGGCTTCATCCCATCGCCAACCTGTCAATGCTTCAGCTACCTGATTGATATATTTAACACGTAATTCGGTATCTACTACAATTACTCCATCACCCATTCCTCGAAGCACAGAACTCAAAAATTGCTCGCGATTGTAGCGATTGAGAGCTGTTTGAATAGCAACGTAAAGTTCTTGCTCCCTGATGGGTTTGAGAATATATCCAAAGGGGGATGTGAGGGTTGCCCGCTCCACAGTACTCTTATCTGAGTGACCAGTGAGGTAGATAACAGGAATTTGCAAATAATGCCAAATTTGCTCTGCTGCCTGGATGCCGTCAACCTCACCCCGTAACCTGATATCCATTAAAATCAAGTTTGGGCGCAACTGAGTTGCTTTTTCGATCGCTGTTTCTGCGGAATCGGCAATATCTAAAACAGTGTATCCCAGAGACTCTAGACTTTCTTGTAAGTTGATGGCAAGAATATATTCATCTTCGACAACAAGAACTCTAACTGTCTCACTTGTCTGTGTAATTGCTGGGATGCCGACCATGTTTATGCACCGATGTTGGTAAAAGAAATTTTGAATTGTGTTCCCTGGTGACAGTCAATTTCGAGCTTTCCCCTCAACTGCTTGACTAAACCCTGAACAAGGGTTATGCCCAAAGTCTTGGCTTTCTTGCTATCAAAATTTTCAGGTAAACCAATACCATTATCTCGAACAATGAGTATCAAAGTACACTCAGATTCTTGATAAAACTTAACCTCAATTTCCCCTTCACGATTACCAACAAAGGCGTACTTCAAAGCATTGGAGACCAATTCATTGATAATCAAGCCGCAAGGAATGGCGGTTTCGATATCGAGGCTAGCATTATCAACTTGAATGTTCAGTTTAATTTGGCTGGAACTGACGTTATAGGAATCAAATAAATGAGTTGTTAAATCTGGGATGTATTGAGCAAAATCAATATCAGCGAGGTCATCAGAACGGTATAACTTTTCATGAACTAGGGCAATAGAGGCAATGCGGTTTTGGCTATCGCGCAGAATTGCAGCCACCTGAGGATCTTGTGTACGTCTGCACTGCATTTGCAGTAAACTGCTGACAATTCCTAAATTATTCTTCACACGATGGTGAATTTCTTTGAGTAACACTTCCTTTTCTTTAAGAGAAGCTTTGATTTTTTCCTGGGCTTGTTTATGCTCAGTAATATCTTGTTGGACAGCTACAAGGACGCTTCCATACTCCGGATGTTCAAAGACGGAAGTGGTTGCACTACACCAGAAGGGAGTGCCATCTTTCTTAACATTATGAACTTCATAAGTGGCTTCACCGTGTTGGAACACAGCAGATCTAATTGCCTGGTTAACATCTTCAGGTGTATTACGTTCATCACCATAATTGACAATTGAAACATGCTGACCGATTAATTCACCAGAGTCATAGCCAAACATCTGGTCGAATTTCGGATTGGTGTAGACAAATACGGCATCAGTAGCTCTAACTAAGCAAATTCCCTCAGCCATATTTCGGGTAATTATTGCTTGTAGTTCTAACATCTGTTCAGCGCGTTTGCGATCGCTGATTTCCACAATTACAAAGCCTATGCCGATGGGTTGCTCAGCTTGAGAAGGAATCGGAAAGCAGGAAACTAACCACGTCCGCTTCACACCAGGAAGTTTTGGAGTTTCGCCAGCGATTTCCAAATCCAGAATCGGTTTACCTATTGTTAAAACATGTTGAAAGATCGGTTCTAGCTCTCGTGCCAAATCAGGGATAATTTCCCGCACAGTCTTGCCAATATGCGCTGCTGCGGCAATACCATTCATTTGTGCTAATGCTTGATTAACCAATGAGAAATGCAAATGGCGATCGAGGACAGTTAAACCAACAGGTGCGCTGCTGATGAAAGCATCTAATAACTGTTGCTGATGAGCCAGTTCTCGCTCCAGAATTTTACGTTCTGTGATGTCGATCGCCACCCTACCCACTAGCTTTTGTGCAGACAATCCCAAAATCGGAAACTTATATACCAAGAACTCTCCAAGAGTGCCGTCTGGTCTGTGAGCAATTTCGATTACCTCAAGTACCTGATTTGTCTCTATGACTGTGCGAATGTGATTGAAATGCTCCTGAGCTATTTCCGCTGGGTAAAGGTCAGAAATACATTGCCCAATCACCTGTTCAGGTTGTAATTTAAATGTCCGTAGGTATGTTTGATTTAAGTAAAGGACACGCCCCTCGATATCGGTAATCCAAGCTAGTACTGGGCTGTTGTTCATAAATGCCTGGAATCGGGCTTCACTTTCTCGCAGAGCTGCCTCTGCTTGCTTATGTTCGCTGATATTAATTATCACGCCCAACATCCGTACAGCTTCGCCTGCTTCATTGTAAACGCCGCGCCCTTTACCAGTGAGCCAATGAATACTAGCATCGGGGTAAATTACTCGATATTCAGCTTCATAATTAGTATGCTCTGCTAGGGCCTTGAATAAAGCCTGTTCAACTCGGTCAATATCCTCTGGATGCATAGAATTGCGCCATAGCCGATACTTGGCTGTTGATGTTTCTGGTTCCAACCCCAGCAAGCGAAAATGGTTGTCGTTCCAGATAACTTCTCCTGTTTTAACATTCCAATCCCAGAGACCGATGTGGTTAAATTCCAAGGTTAGTCTCAATTGTTCTTCACTTCTGGCTAAAGCTGCTTCAGTTTGCTTGCGTAAGTGCAGCTCGTCATAGACATCGCTGATATCCCGATGAGTACCAGTCATCCGTAGAGGGTTACCTTGTTGATCCCGCATGACAACTTTGCCATAGTTGGCAACCCATTTGCATTCCCCCGATTTAGTTCGGAGCCGATAGTCAAATTTGTAAGGTACTGAACTGTCCTTGAGGTGGGCTGCCAAAATTTCCTCTACCCAAGCCCGATCCTCTGGATGAACTAATCGCTTCCAAGTACTCAAATTTTGCGGAAGTTCATCGAAGGCGTATCCGAGCATTTCTAAATACCGAGGGCTGTAATATACCTCTCCAGTCAGAATATTCCAGTCCCATAAACCATCCCCAGAAGCTTCAAGTGCTAATTGTAGTCGTTCCTCACTTTCTCGGAGGGCTATTTCGGCTCGTTTGCGTGCAGTAATATCCGTGACTCGTACTAGGTTCATCGCATTGCCAGCAACCGTGATTTGTTTGACTGCGATGTTTCCCCAAAAGCAATTGCCCTGCTTGGTCACATATTCAATTTCTCGACTCCAAAACCCTTGGTGCTTAATTTCTTCGGTTATGGAGTCTAACTCATCACGGGTAAACTGTTGTTTTTGCAGAGTGTTACCTTCAATGCTAATGAGTTCAGCTTTGCTAGAGGCTGCAAATAGCTTCACTGCTCGCTGATTACAGTCAGTGGTCAGTAATGTTTCTAGATCCACCAGAAAAAGCGCATCAGCGGATTCATCATAAACAGCTTCTAGCAAGTCACGGTTACGGATGATTTCTAACTCGGCTTGTTTACGTTCTGTAATATCTAGAATAGATCCCAACAGTTTAACTGCCTGCCCTTGAGGGTTATAAGCTATCTCTGCTTTAGCCTCAACGTAGCGGATTGAGCCATCTGGCCGGACAATTCGATACTCAATATTGAAAGGGGTTTTTTCGGCAATCGCTCGTTCAAAATTGGTCTGGAACAGTGTGCGATCCTCCGGGTGAAGCATCTGGAGAAATTCTGGTTGGTTCGGTTCCCTTTGACTTGGATTGAGACCAAAAATGCGAAAAGTTTCCCTTGACCAGGAGCGCTTTTTCATTTCTAAGTCCCATTCCCAACTGCCTACATGGGCGATTTGTTGAGTAGTGGCTAGCTGCGCTTCACTTTGTCGGAGTTTTTCCTGGGCAAGTTTGCGTAAGCGAAGCTCTTCGTAGACATCGTTCATGTCCCCAAGTGAACCCACAAGTCGCACTGGATTTCCTAGTTCATTCCAAATAGCTTTTGCCCGCGATCGCACCCAGCGATAGCTGCCGTCCTTACACCGCAGACGATACTCGACGTTATAATCTGGAACTTGCCGCTGCAAATAAGCTTCTTGTGCAGCCATGACTCTGGTATAATCAGCCGGGTGGATGCGAGTAGCCCACTCATCATCGCCATCGCTAATTTCGTTGGGTTCATATCCCAAAATTGCGAACCAACGATCGGACCGGAAGGTTTGATTAGTAGAGATGTCCCAATCCCAAATTGCTTCATTAGTACCAGCGATCGCTAATTGCCAACGTTCTTCAGCTGTTTGGCGATCGCGCAGCGCTACTTCCCGTTCGGTGACATCTTGAGCAGTGCCATAAAGCCGGATTACCTGTCCATCGACGTTGAATTCTGCATGTCCAATGCCCTCGAAGTAGCGATTAGAACCATTTGCCTGGGGTACGCGGAGAATTTGTTTGTAGGACTCACCAGTGGCGATCGCTCGCTCAACACTTTGATCTAATTTCTGGCGATCTTCAGGGTGATACAATTGCAGATTTTCTTCATAAGTCGGTTCCAGAAGTGTGGGTTCCCGATTGAAGAGGTCGAAAAGTCCCTTCGACCAGATAATTTTACCAGTGGCAAGTTCATATTCCCAATTACCAAGGCGAGCAACTCGCTGGGATTCTTCTAGCAAACCTTGACTCTTGCGTAGCGTTTCTTCAGTGCGCTTGAGGTCGGTGACATCTACCACCAATCCATCCCAAGCCATACGCCCATCCTTTAACTGGCGTGGTTTGGAACGAAAATGCAACCATTTGAGTTGACCGCTGGGGGTTTGGATTCGCAGCTGAATATCAAACACAGACAGATTCAGCCGGGACTCTTCAACAGCAGTCTGTAGGCGGGGGATATCCTCTGTGATGAACTGGCGATAAAGCAAAGATGAATCTCTAAGTGCATCTTCTACCCTGACTTCCGTCAGTCTTTCAATTCCGCCACTCAGGTAGGAAAAGCGATCGCTACCATCCAATTCCCGGATCACCCGATAAACTGCGCCATTGGGCAGATTATCTCCAATTAAGTGCAACATCACTTCACGTTCATGCAAAGCAAGTTCTGTTTGTTTGCGTTCAGTGATATCTCGCCCTTCGGGAATCAACAAAACCACTTGACCGATTTCGTTTTGCAGTGGACGCAGCGAAAAATCGATTGTTGCTACTCGGTTATTTGCCCCAATCACATCAACTTCATAGCGGATAAACTCCCCTTGGGCTGCACGGGCGATGGCTTGTTTTAATTGTTCTTGGGTTTGTGGTGAAATCGTCCACCAGTGTGCTTCCCAAAAAGGAAGATTGATGACATCTTCTAGCTTCAGTCCAGCAAAACTGAGGGCAGTCTGGTTTGCTTCCAGAAGAATGCCATCTGGAGTCAATAAACCTGTGAATTGGAAAGTGTTATTGAAGATAGCACGGAATCGGCGATCGCTTTCCTCTAGTGCAGCAGTGCGTTCCTGGACTTTAGCTTCCAACTGAGTGTTGAGGGTTTGCAGATTTTGGTAAAGTTGAGCTTGTTGGATGGCGATCGCTAGTTGCACCGTCAATTGTTTGAGCAATTCCACCTCAAATGTCTGCCATTGTCGGGGGGCAGAACATTGATGCACAATAAATAGCCCCCAAAGTTCAATTTCTGGAGTTCCTTGGTTTTCTAGCACAAGGGGGACAACTAGATTAGCCTTCACCTGAAATTGTTCTAATAATTGAATATGGCAGTTACTTAAACCCGCTTCATAGATGTTCGTCGTTGTCCAGATTTTTCCTTGACGGTATTCTTGCCTCTGGTTTTCCTGAAAACAAGTGGCTTCAATCTCAAGTCCCAAACTTGGTGTCCATTCAGGTAATACCGACTCCGCCACAACCCTGTCCTTCATTTCAGGTGTAAATTTATATACTAATACTCGATCGGTTTTGAGTAACTGGCGAACTTCTTGAACACTAGTAGCAAGGATGTCTTGCAGCTTGAAAGATTGGCGGATACGCAGAGCGATCGCTCCAACTAGGCGTTGTTGTTCCTGCTGCTGTTGTAGCTGCTGCATGAGCTGCATTTGCTTGATTGCTCCATGAATTGCTCGGCACAAACTGTCACGAGTCAATTTTCCCTTTACCAAATAATCATGCGCTCCATTCTTGATGGCTTGGACTGCGATCGCTTCATCACCCTGTCCAGTCAGCATAATTACTGAAATTTGGCTACCTTGGGTTTGCCTTTGTAGCTCAGTGAGAAATTCCAGCCCGTCTAAATCCGGCAATTGATAGTCCAACAAAACCACATCCGGTGTTGTACCTTGACAACTGTGCAGCGCCTCCTCCCCATACTCAAATTCGTAAATATTGTAGGTGTAGCGATCGTCCTGCTCTAACAAGGATCGATATAAAGCTCTGTCTTGGGCAGAGTCTTCCACAAAGAATACAGTTGTTGAATCGGCTGTCATGTATGGCGACCTTTTTTGAAATATGGGGAGTGTGGGGGAGTGTGGGGAGATAAAAAAAGCTTCCCACACCTCCCAATGACCCAAATCAGGAAATCCGGACTTTTTATTTATGACACACTACTATTTTTAGTCGCATAAACGCATAATAGAAATGTGACTGATCTGTTCGTCCCTTTACAATCTCTAAAACTTGGTCACTGGTTTAAGCTCATCTGCGGAGCCAGTTTCCAGCATCTCCCGGCAGTCAGAAGTTTAACGTTAGCCTACACTTTGGCGGGCGCTGACTGCATAGATGTCGCAGCTGATCCGGCGGTAATCGCAGCAGCCCAATCAGCGCTACAAGTAGCCAAGGATTTGGCTAGGGATGCCCAAGAGCGAGGCTTTGGCTACAAAGGCAACTCACCCTTTTTAATGGTCAGCCTGAACGATGGAGAAGACCCCCATTTTCGGAAAGCAGAATTTAATTCTACTCAGTGTCCTACAGATTGCCCTAGACCCTGTGAAAGGATTTGTCCGGCACAAGCAATCGTGTTTAACAGTATAAAAGAAGACTTTTCAGGAGTAGTAGCTGAAAAATGCTACGGCTGTGGTCGTTGTATACCAGTTTGCCCATATGATATAATTTATACAAATTCATATATGTCAACGCCGGGAGCGATCGCGCCATTGGTAATGTCAACGGGAGTAGATGCCGTAGAAATCCATACAAAAGTCGGGCGGTTGGCAGAATTTGAGCGATTGTGGCAAGCAATTTCACCCTGGGCCGATCAACTAAAGGTACTAGCCATCAGTTGTCCCGATGGCGAGGGGATGACTGACTACCTAAAAGCGTTGTATGATCTGATTACACCACTCAAAAGTACTTTAATTTGGCAAACCGACGGTCGTTCCATGAGCGGTGATATCGGCGACGGCACCACAATAGCCGCGGTCAAATTGGGGCAAAAAGTTTTGGCAGCTAAGTTACCGGGATATGTGCAGTTAGCAGGCGGCACAAATAGGTATACCGTTCCTAAATTAAAGGCAATGGGACTGCTGAAGAGAGCAGGGGGAGATGAGGGAGCAGGGGGAGATGAGGGAGCAAGAATCTCCTCATCTCCCTCATCCCCTCCATCCATCGCCGGGGTTGCCTACGGTAGCTACGCTCGTGTACTGCTGTCACCGATTCTCGAACAGTTAGAGAATAAGGAGGTAAGTAACAGCACTGTTAGGGCAACTGTTCGCCTAGAAGAAGAAGAGGTATTACTTTGGCAAGCTGTAGAGTTAGCCCATTCTCTCGTTTCGCAGATCAAATCACACCAGGAGCGTTAATCACTCTAAGATAGAAGTATGTTTACTTTCTCAATTCTGTTACCAGGAAAGAGAAAATGAGCATTAATTTGAGCATGGTTGCTGAGCATGAAAATATACCCATGATTCATACTCAAATACTGAAAGTAGGGTATTTGAGCATTAGATGAGCAGTTGAGAGCAATTACAAGCTGAAAGTATCGATTTACCGTTGTTTCCGTCACCATAGAAAGCATGACGATTACAGACGATCTCCAAAAGTTATTAGACATTTTGCCCCAAGACCTGCGACAACTACTAGAGAGTCATCCTAAACGAGATAGTTTAGTTGAAGTGGTCTTGGATTTGGGTCGTCGCCCAGAGGCTCGCTTTCCTAATCAAGCCGAGTATCTGAGCGAAACACCCGTTACTCAAGAACAGATAGATGATTGCATTCAACGAGTTGGAATCTTTGGCGGAGATAATCGGGCAGGAATTGAGCAAACTTTACATCGGATCAGCGCCATCCGCAACCGCAGTGGCAAGATTATTGGCTTGACCTGTCGCGTTGGTCGCGCGGTGTTCGGAACCATCGGCATGATCCGCGATTTGGTAGAAACTGGTAAATCGATTCTCATGCTTGGGCGTCCAGGCGTGGGCAAAACTACTGCCTTACGGGAAATCGCCCGTGTTTTGGCGGATGATCTGCTCAAACGAGTTGTGATTATTGACACATCCAATGAAATCGCTGGGGATGGTGATGTTGCTCACCCCGCCATTGGTCGCGCTCGGCGGATGCAAGTGGCTCATCCAGATCAACAGCATCAGGTGATGATTGAAGCAGTGGAAAACCATATGCCAGAAGTCATCGTCATTGATGAAATTGGTACGGAACTGGAAGCTTTAGCGGCTCGTACCATTGCCGAACGGGGTGTACAGTTGGTTGGTACTGCCCACGGTAATCAAATTGAAAACCTGATCAAAAACCCCACCCTGGCTGATTTAATTGGGGGTATCCAAGCTGTGACTCTGGGAGACGACGAAGCTAGACGCCGAGGTTCTCAAAAGACTGTTTTAGAACGCAAAGCTCCCCCTACCTTCGAGATTGCTGTGGAAATGTTGGAACGGCAGCGCTGGGTAGTACACGAAAGCGTTGCTGACACAGTAGATAATCTGTTGCGGGGTCGTCAGCCCAGCCCACAAACGAGAACTGTTGATGACCAGGGCAAAGTTGCAATTACACGGCAGTTAGCTGTGGTTAACGGGCGCGGTGGGCATCTAGGGACAGGAGAGGAATCTTTCTCTTCAGGGCGACAGTCCAATGGCTGGCGTTCATCTGGACAAATGGTAGCACTGCCAGCGTTACCTGTAGAGCGGGTAACTGGACGCAGTGAATTTGACCGCTTGCTGGATGAATCCTTCAATTATTCTGAGAGCATTGATTTGGATGCTATCAGACAGCCAGGACCAAATGGTGAAGATTTACCACTGCATGTTTACCCCTATGGCGTCAGCCGCCACCAACTCGAACAGGTAATCAGCGTGTTAACTTTACCCGTGGTATTGACAAAAGACATAGATAGTGCTGATGCAATTTTAGCACTGCGATCGCACGTCAAAAACCACGCCAAATTACGCCAAATGGCCAAAGCCCGTCACGTGCCTATCCACATGATTAAATCCAGCACCATACCGCAAATTACCCGTGGCTTGCGGCGGTTGCTGAATATGGACGACCCAGACATGGCTGACGACCGAGAACTGCAACTGTTTTTGCACAGTGGTAGCGATGACGAAATGGACGCCCTGGAAGAAGCTAGACTTGCGGTTGAGCAAATTGTGATTCCCAAAGGACAGCCAGTGGAGTTATTGCCTCGTTCTCCCCAAGTCCGCAAAATGCAACATGAGTTAGTAGAACACTATCGACTCAAGTCCCACAGCTTTGGCGAAGAACCAAATCGGCGTTTGCGGATTTATCCGGCGTAACCTCACCCCTAACCCCTCTCCGTTTCGGAGAGGGGATTTATAATTAGGGCAAGTCCCTGACTTCAGTTGCACTCAAAGCACGATTATAGATGCGGACTTCATCAATTAATCCATTGAAACGGTCACCCAATGGATATCCATCATAATAGTTCTCTGCTGCACCAATAGTTACTGGATTATCATCTACTAATATGTTGCCAGTAAGCGGGTTACTACCAATTTGAACACCATCAACATAAAGACGGAGCATACTGCCATCGTATGTGCCTACCAGGTGTACCCAACGCTCAGTGGTTGGTAAACCTTGGTAAACATCAGCTTCACCATCACTGGTGCCTAATTCCCATTTATAGGTAGTTACGTTATTCCGGATACCAAACCCCAAATAAAATTGATCGGGATGAAGAAGGGTGCCAATCTGTCTATTTACAGCAACCTGAAAACCCACTGGTTGAACATTTGGACGTACCCAGGCTGAGACAGTGATTTGATTAGTCATAGAGTTAAGACTAGCTGAAGCAGGTATACTGGCGTGGGAGCTATTCTTTCCACTCACTTCAAGAGCTTGGCCATATATCCCAACGGTTCTGCTAGAGTTAATCAACGATCCGTTATTATTATTGCCAGAACTGTCTAAAACACTATTACCTGTTGCTTCTTCAAATTTCCAATAGCCTACTAATCCAGTTGAGCCAGCATTATTAGAGTTGAATTTCCAACTTTTAATATCTTGAGCATTAGCTAGAGATCCTGTCCCAGCAGTAAAGCCAACAAAAGCTTGTGAACCGAGAACAGAAGTTAAATCAATCTGGTAGGAAAGTGCTGCTTTGGCAGTTAGAAGTTTAGTCGAACTTTGGGAAAGGAAAACATCCAGTTTGTCGGTGTCACCATTGTACTCAATCCAAGCATTAATTGCCGTACCAGAATTCAGATCAATTGGCGTACCTGAGTTGGAATCAGTGACAGTACTGGTGGTTGCAAGCGGAGCATTGACATTACCATCTCGCAGTACGCCAATGTTGTTGTTGTTAGGATCTGTTCCATTCTTAAAAGTGTCAAACTTGATCGCCAGACTATTAGTAATAGGGGTGACAGTCCCACCATAGCCTAAATTGCCACCACTACTACCTCTAGCATTGGCCTTTGCCGGACTATTTTGCAGCACAAAGGTAAATCCATCTGCTCCAAGAGTTCCGCCTGTCAATTGAAATTGGAACTGGGTTTGAAAGGAGGTATTAGTATCCAATCCAATCGGAGTGGTGTAGAAAACAGTACCCGCTTGAGATGCAGAGGCTGGAGTCAAACGCAGTGCAGTACCAAACTGGGCAGAATTGCCGTTAAGTTTGAGTCCACTCGTGCTGGCAAAATTCGTGTAGCTAAAGCTAGCCAGCACCCCATTATAGGTATTTAAAAGCGAAGGCTGGATTGCTAGAGGAGATTCAAGTGTACCAGTTGCGTACTCCAGTACCCAGTTGCCACCTTGGGATACATTCCCAGTTATATCTGTCGATGCAGCTACATCAGCCCCAGTCAATTGCCCCAATCTGGAAACAAAGGTACTCCCCATTGTACCTGCGGCAACATTACAACCGTAGAGCAAGATATCGGCATCAGGCACCAAGGCATTTGCCCAGGTTTCTAAGTCTTGACTTCGGCTGTTGAGTGTCTGAAGATTGACTACAGAATCCCCAAGCTTCAGTTCCCCAGAACTGCCGTGGGAAATAACGTGAACCCCTAAAAGATCGTCATAATGAGAGAGCGTCTCAGTGATTTGCGTAATACTATCTTGCTCAGACCAAAGGGGAATAATGACGTCAGTAGTTAAACCTTCAAGAATTTTTTCTACGTCAGGAATATTTAAATCGACGAAGGCAATTGACCGAGGATTTACTAACTGTGCCTCACTTAACAATGAGTTCGGACTCAAGTTTGATCCTAGACCCTGATTTGAGAGAAAACCAGTAAACAAAGCCGAATTATCGAAATCGGAAAAGTTTGTCTCAAACATATACGAGGCTTCTCGAATAAACTTGTACGAAAATTAAATTTATGACAAATAACAGGAAGAAATCCCTTGAAACCACGTATATTCCGCAGATAGGGGATGAGGGGTATGATATTTTTTAAGTATCACATTAAAAGTACATTCATATAGTACAGGATACTGACAGCAATTCCAAATTAAAATTTTGACAACGGGTAAAGTTTAGCTGGGAACAATGCGATTTTGTCAGGTCGGGTAAAAAGCAAGCGATCGCTAAATTCTTTTATCGGTAATTAGGGTTTGCTGACAAAGTAAGTAAGTCTGTGCAAAGAAAGCTAACAGTTGAAAGCTGTCATTTGTCCTTTGTCCTTTTTGATTGGTAAGGGTTTAAAGTGTGTTTACTTTTAGTAATATATTTTTGTTTATTCCCACTGACTTACTTGATGAAAAATTCAGGAAAGAGTAAGGGTAAAAGAGGCGAAAGCAATCTCTGTTTTCATTGGAGTATAAATTTAGTTTTTGATAAAGTTGACATTAAAGTTCACATTGCTTCCAACCACCAGGAGGTAACACTATTTCTTCATGTGCTGGGGCATGGTGTTCAACTACATACTGCATTACAGGATCGACGGCCCGACCGACTTTTTCATATAGTTCCACAAAGGTATCAACGTTGGGTATACCGTGGACATCTACTGCAAGATAATGTGATCCCAATTCATCCAGCAGATAAATTCCCCAACGCTGAACGCCAAAATGTTCGCCAACTCCATCCATAAACCGCAATCTTAATTCGCGCTGATTGCGAGAAGCAGCTAAAGCTTGAAATAAGGTATGAAGAGAATTAGCCATTGAAATTAAACTGTACTCGATCGAGGACTGGGCAGATTTGATTGTCACTTTTACGATATTCCATAACAATCATTCAAAGAAGTTAATCGTGACAAATCAAGCTAAATATCACATTGGTCTACTTATTTTCCCTGGGATGACTCAACTCGATATCACTGGGCCGCATCAGGTATTTGCTATGATGCCTGAAACTTGTGTTCATCTATTGTGGAAAACTTTACAGCCAGTCACCAGTAATGAGGGGATGACAATATTACCTACAACGACCTTTGAAAACTGTCCGCCACTGGATGTTTTGTGTGTTCCTGGGGGTGCTGTGGGGCAAGTAGAGATGATGCGGGATACAGAGGTGTTGGAATTTCTTAGGCGACAAGGTAAAACAGCAAAATATATCACCTCTGTTTGTACTGGTTCTTTGATTCTGGCGGCGGCTGGATTATTGCAAGGCTACCGCGCTGCTTGTCATTGGGCGTTTCGTGACCAGTTAGCAATGCTGGGGGTTGAGGTGGGAACTGATAGAGTTGTAGTTGACCGCGATCGCATTACAGGTGGTGGTGTGACTGCTGGGATTGATTTTGGCTTGGTAGTTGCTGCTCATCTGTGTGGTGAGGAAACAGCTAAGTTAATTCAATTGTTGCTAGAGTACAACCCTGCACCACCTTTTAATAGCGGTTCACCAGAAAATGCTGGAGAGGCTTTAGTTAAACAAGTGCAGAAATTTGGAAAGCAGCTAATCGAGGCCTCCCTTGCACAGACAAAGCAGACAGCATCAATGTTGCGGACTTGAAGAAGAATTCAGAAGTCACAATTCAGGAGTCACAATTGTGACTCCTGAATTCCGTTTTGATAAAATCAACGAGTGGGTAGGGGCGTACATCTGTACGCCCCTACAGCCGATTCATGTGTTGCAAATATTTTTGAAAATGGTATCGGTTTGGTATTAACTTACTGATTTATTAATTTATACAAAATAATCACAGTGAAAATATTTAGGTAATTCTGGTGTTAGACTCAGATTTTGGGCGAATCACACTAAATCTAGTTCAAACGTTGAGGCTCTAGGATTAAATCTACAGCGGCACTTAAGTCTTTAACGATTAAGTCGGGGTGGTAAAGTTCTAATTGAGTGCGATCGCGAATACCAGATTCCACAGCCATCACTTTTATACCGTGGTTTTTCCCAGCGGTGATGTCCGCTTCCGTATCTCCCACCATCCAGGTATCAGCGGCGGCAGGTAGTTCTTGTAATGCCCTGGCCATCAACAAGGGTTTATCCTCGATGTCACGAGTTTTAACGTAGTCGTTACTCAGGCAATAACAACGATTTTCTGGAAAAAATCTGCCTAAATCATATTTTTGGAAGGCATAATCGAGTTCCCGGACTCGGCGCATGGTCATAACTGCCAAATCAATGCCAGCTTGTTGAACTTTTAACAGTGCATCCACAGCGCCTGGTGCAAGAGTGTCATACTCAAAGTAAGGTTGTGTATGTACTGTTTGTCGCCGTAATTGGGAGAATTCTTGTGCTTGGGCTTCGTCTAAGCCAGAATTTAAGGCGATTTGTTTTTCCGGAACACGCTTACGCTTTAACTGCCAAAACTCTGCTTTGGGAAGTTCTTGCACTGCTTGGTCTGGGCGACGGGTTTTTTCCAAGCAAAATTGATAAACTCGGTAGTACCGGTCGGAAACATCAATAATTGGGCCGTCGAAGTCAGTAATTAGTCTTAGCATCGCCGAAAAATGTTAATTTTTATTAAAATTATCGCAGTTGTGTGGCTATTTTGCGATCGCGAATCTGCATTATTGAATTTAACTAAGTGTTTTTTTGTAAAGACTTTTTCAGAAAGTATCGACGATGACCTGGAGGAAAATCCTCCAACTCTCCAAACACTTCATAACCCAAGTGCTGATAGAATCCAGGAGCTTGGAAGCTGTAAGTGAAAACATACGCGTGTAAGCAACTACGATTAACAGCCTCTTGTTCTGCGGCTAAAAGAAGTGCTTTTCCATATCCATCACCTCTTAACTCTTGTGCAATCCAGAGAGTAGCGATATGAAACCATCCCAAGCCGATAAAACCCTCCAAGCCGCCCACAACCTTTTTTTCGGAATCACGAAGCAGTAAAGATAACGGCGTATATTGGTAATCGCCAATCTTGGCTACATTGAATTCGTGAAGTTGCTTGTCTACAAAGTCAACTTCTTTGGAGTCTGGCTGAATTTGAATTGATATTTTGTACTCAAACATGTGAATGTTTATTTAGCACTGTGAATAAATACGAAGAATCAGACAATCAACTGGGTTAATTAGTCTTGTCATTACAGCCATGATTATTCATAGTCTCTAGCCTCAATTTTTTAAGCATCTTTAACTATAGTGACAGTTTGAAAAAATACAACTAAGATGTAAGCGGTCATGTCTTTAGCTGTATCAGCTAACTAATATTGACTAAATACAATACATAGATATAACGAATGAGTAGTTGACTAGCAGCTATCAAAGTTGAAGACTCTCTTGCAATCTTCACACAGTAGCGGGGTTAACTGAAAAAATTTTGCAACATATTTAAGTATGGTATACCTAACGGGCGTACCTCGGAGAGGTTGCCGTTCGCAGTAGCGTCTCTGAAGGAGAGGGCATCGCTAGGAACTTTGCAGTGCAAATTTATCTTTTCTAACTGTGTAGAAGAATGAATAATTTTAAATATTTGGGTTGCGTTACTTTGTTTGGGGTTTTGGCTTCTGCATCAACGGCTATTGCTCAAACAACACCAGAAGAACCGATATTTACTCCCCGCTTTGGAGTACGCTACACCACTGAGGGAGCAGGATATGAATCATTTACCAATTTTGAGGGGTTTTTGCCTATTTTACAAACTCCTGGTAATAGTTTGACTTTCTTAGAAGGGAAGGTTTTATTAGACAATGACTCTAATTTAGCTGGCAATATATTGTTAGGACATCGATTTTTTAGCGGAAAATCTAACCGTATTTTTGGTGGTTATATTTCTTATTCTACCCGCGATACAGGTAGGAGTAATTTCGATCAATTAGGGCTAGGTTTTGAAACTTTAGGTAGTTGGGATTTTCGCTTTAATGCTTATCTTCCGTTGAATTCTTCAGAAAACCAAGTTGACCAAAGGAATCTGCCATTCTTTCAAGGTGATTCATTAATGATACAGCGATCGCGCTTTTTAGAAGTGGCGATGTCTGGCGTCGATGCAGAAGTTGGTACACGCTTAGCAAGCATTGGTAGTGGGGACTTGCGGGGCTATGCGGGTGTATACTACTACTCTGGTGGTCAATCGAAGGAAGCTTTTGGCTGGAAAACCAGAATCGAAGCTCGTCCTAATGATTATTTGGGTTTAAGTCTTTCTCTACAAAATGACGACCTATTTGATACTAGGCTGGTTTTTAGTATTGGTGCCAATTTCCCTGGTAGTGGTGCTAGGAGAAGCAAGCCGAAGAAAGATAGTGCTTTAGCGCGGATGGCAACAACAGTAGAGAACCAAGCTACTATTTTAGTTGCGGTTGAAAACAGAACTGATTCTTTTGCTGCAACCATTGAATCAGAAAATCAAGGGTCTACAAATAATACTAATACTCCAACAAATAATACTGATACGCCTACAAATAATACTAATACTCCGACAAATAATAATCGCTCCATAATTATTCACGTAGCCCCAGGTGGTACTGGTAATGGTACTTTTGAATCTCCCTTTGGCACAATTGCTGACGCTTTGGCGGTAGCTAAAGCAGACAATGTGATTTATGTTCGTTCTAATCCAACCACTGTTTTTGCACCATTTACTATTCCCGATGGCGTTCGGGTATTTTCTAGTGGCCCTCTACAAGTAGTTAATGTCAAAGATTTGGGAGTCGTCACCCTACCTTTATCTGGTAGTGGGATACATCCAACAATTACTGGCATGGTTCCCACTGGGAATGGGTTAATTACACTGGGTAACAATACTGTTATTTCTGGATTTAATATTCAAATTCCTGGTATTAATGATGCGAGAGGCGTTAAGGGAACTAACATTAGTAATGTGAGAATTTTAGATAATAAAATCACCAATGCTTTTAGCGAAGGTATTTATTTAGAAAATGTCATAGGTACGGTAGAAATTGCCAGAAATACTATCACTGATACTCGCAATCCTGCAATTGACACTAGTTTAGAAAGTGGTATTTTTGTTTGGAATTACCAAGGAATTACCGATTTAACAATTACTGATAATCGCATCATCACCAACTTGGATGTTGATACTAATTACAGAGTAGACGGGATTGAAGTTAATCTCTGCCGCGATTTTAATGCAACCTTTGTAGATAAAACTTGTTCTAGCAATGCCAGCATTACAGCTAATATCCTCAATAACCAGATTATTTACAATGGTCAAGTTAATGGTGGTTCTGGTGCGGATGGTATTGATTTGAATTTAGGTAATTTAGGCCAAGGTACATTTGTAGTTAGTGGTAATACCCTAACTAACATTGTTGATGAAGGTATTTCAATTAATGCCGTCGCTAATTCTGAAGGTAATTTTACTATTGCTAATAATATTATTACCAATGTTGGTGATAGTAGTATTAAAGTTGAATTGCTCAAGCCAGAAGGCGCAACTCCGGCTGTAAATTTATTTAATAATAGTATTACTAGCTTCACGATTACAGGTAATACTTTAGATGCGGCTGGTAATGATGGTATTGACTTTGAAGTGGCAGATAAAGCAGATGTAACTGTGACTATTGCTAATAATATTATCCAAAATATTGGCAGTGGTGATAATGGCGATCGCGCTATTCAATTACAAGCAATAGATAATGCGATTATTCGCCCGACAATTGATAGTAATACTATTAGCAATATTTCTGGAGATGGTATACAACTACAACAGGTAACTAATCCTCAAGTTATCAACAACAATATTAAAAATGCAGGTGAGCAAGGTATTCAGATAGAAACCGCAAGCATTACTGCTAATATTACTAACAACACAATTACAGATGCTCAGCAAGAAAGTATTAGCTTATCTGAAGTTACAGGTACAGTTAGTGTTAACCAAAATACTGTTAATGGCATTAATAACAACAATGGTATTGTTATCAGCAATACTACAGGTGCAACAGCTTTAACAGTTAATAGCAATAATTTGACGGAAAACTTTAATGATGTTCGTGTCAGTTTAGCGGGTACTGCTTCCGGAACTTTACAAATTAACGAAAATACTATTACTAATAATGGTACTGCTGTGGATGTGCAATTGTCAGACAGTGCTAATTTTAGCAGTGTAACTATCAACAACAATCAAATCAATGGAGTCGATGCAGATATTACATCAACTGGTATCAACTTACAAGCGTTTAACGATGTTCTTGCCGATAATGTTACTGTCTCAGGCAATACTATCAACACCATAACCAATGGAGATGGAATTCTTCTTCAACTCAATGGAAATAGTAGTGCTATATTTACAATTTCTAATAACACAATTAGCGATATTAGAGATACTGTGACTGGAGATTTTAATTTTACTGATGGTATCAATATAGAGTTTTTTGATAATGCCAATTCTACAGTCAATGTTACTAGTAATAACATCTCTGACATAGCTGGACGCGGTATTGGTGCGGCTAACTTCAGCAATACAACTACTTTGGATGTGCAGATTACAGACAATCAAATCTCAAATACCACTGCTGAAGGTATTGGTTTAGATGATTTGCAAGGCAATGTAGAAGTAGTAAATAACACTATCGAAAATAGTCAAGTTGTAGGAATTAAATTGAGTGGTGGTGATATAGCAAAAATTACTGATAATACTATCACTAATGCAGGTACTCAAGGTATCCAGGTAGAAAATTCTAGCGGTACTATCAATATAGATAGGAATACAATTACCGATGCTAATCAAGAAAGTATTGCCTTATCTGAAGTAACAGGTACAGTTACCGTTAACCAAAATATTATTAATGGTCTTAACAACAGTTTTGGTATTTTTACCCAAAATTCTACAGGTAGTGTGAATTTAAGAATTGAAGATAATAGTTTATCAGAAAACTCGAATGATATTAGCGTTAGATTGTCTGGTACGGCATCCGGTACAGCACAGATCGATAATAATACCATTTCTAATATTGGTAGTGGTGTGGATGTTCAATTAACAGATAGTGCTAATTTGAGCAGTATAACGATTAATAACAATCAAATTACTGGAGTAGACACAAGTACTGCCTCAAATGGTATCAACTTCCAAGCTGCTGATGATGTTGTTGCTAACAATGTTACTGTTTCTGGGAATACTATTAATACCATAACCAATAATAATGGAATGAATTTTCAAGTCAGGAATAATTCTCAGACCATCTTTACAATATCTGGGAATACAATTACCAATGTGCGAGATTTTAACCCAGGAGACTCGATATTGACTGATGCTATTAACCTAGATTTTTTTGATGATAATGTTAGTAGCAGTGCTACAATCTCCAACAATGTTCTCTCAGTAATTGATGGAAACGCCATCCATGCTACTAATAATGGCAACGATACCATTAACTCAGTAAAGGTAACAATTACAGGAAATCAAACTAGTAGTATAAAGTATTATAATTTGTATCTTGACAATATTTCAGATTATCAATACGTGCCATAACAGACTGATGAGGGACTTCCAAAAAATAAATTATCCCAAATTTTTTATACATTTGTAGGGGCGCATAGCTATCATTGGTGTCAACTTAACGTGAAACCCTTGTAATGACCTTAGAGCAAACTTACTCAATTACCAATTAATCCGGAGTCACCCCACCCCGGCTTTGCTAACGCAAAACCTCCCCTAAGAGCCTGCGGGGAGGGGATTGAGGGGTGGGGTAAAACGGCTGTGGGACAAGGGTTTTAGCTTAAGTTGACACCAATGATAGCTATGCGCCCCTACGATGAGATATTTTTTTAACTGCAAGTCCCTGAACGACTAAGAGAGCGGGTAAAAGCAGTTTATACCAATATGCTTGGGTTAAGGCTAAAACTCTTTTTTTGAGTTTACTAAGCTGTTCCATATTTAACTTGCATAATTAGGGGGGGCAAGATGTCCACCCCCACAAGAGTTATGTTTAATTCGGTTATGCAAATTGAATATTTTTCAGCTTATCAGTAGTTATTGCAAAGTACCGCGTTTGATTTGTTCGCTTTCAATAGCTTCAAATAAAGCGCGAAAGTTTCCTTCCCCAAAACCTTGAGCTTGGAAACGACGCTCAATAAATTCAAAGAAAAATGTCGGCTGTTCAAATATTGGCTGGGTAAAAATTTGTAGTAATAAAGGCGCGGGATTTCCTCCCTCTAAAGGAGTATATTCTTGCCAGTCCACGAGAATTTCTTGTTGAGCGATCGCCTCAATTTCTAGATTTGATAATGGAAATCCTGGACGCTGTTTTAGCTGGGTGTAATAGCTTTGGGGAACTGAGAGTAAGGATAAACCACTGGCACGAAATTTAGCGATCGCACTTACAAGATTTGTCGTCCGTAAAGCAATATGTTGAATACCCGGCCCCCGATTGACATCTAAAAATTCTTGAATTTGGGAGTTCTTAGAAGCTGGTTCATTAATTGGCAATTGTACGCTGCCCTTGCGCGAAACCATCACTTGGCTGTGTAAAGCAGAACGATCGGTTTTAATTTTAAACACCTGCTGGGGTTGAAAATCTAGTATCTTTTCATACCAAGCAACAGCAGGTTCTAAATCACCAATTGCTACGTTGAGTACGATGTGATCTATAGCAGTAATTGAAGAGGACGCGGAGATAAAGGACACGGGGACACGGGGACACGGAGACATGGAGAATTCTTTCACCGCGTCAGAGCGTCTCCCAGTCTTTGCGTCCTCTTCTACTTCTCTTTCTATCAACGTATGAGTCAGTCCACCCCAAGCGGCAATTTTGCTCCATTTGAGGGATGTTGTGCCTACGTTCTCTTCCTGGATGGGTTGTAGGACTGTGGCACCGTGTTTTTGAGCATGTGCGATCGCTGCTTCTACGTCTTCCACCGCAAAAGCAATATCGGCGACACCAGGCGGATATTGACGCAGAAACTCAGCTACTGGACTTGTGGGTAACAGTGGTGAAGACAGTAAAAAGCAGACGGTACCACTTTTTACTACTTCCGTGCAGGTGTGAAATGAATTAATGCGATCGGCTGCTGCTTGAAAACCAAGATGGTGTACGAACCAATCCCGCCATGTTTTGGCGTCTTCTACATAGAAATGAACGTGATCAATTTTCATAGATACTGAAAATCCAGCATAACAGCTTATATATTTCTAAATTTTGCCTTTTTTGCTAGATTTTCACGTCTTTCCCAGGCAAGAATTATGTAGGCGTACTCCCACTCTAAAAGAACAGATGACTATCAGGTTGAATGTTAATTTCCATTGGTACAGCTTGCGGTTCGGCAGAAAGGGCAAAGAAAATTGCATTGGCCGCAGTTTCAGGACTCAGCATTTTTTTCCGGTCTACTTTTAAGGTGACGTTATCCCAAAAAGGAGAATCTACCCCACCAAAGTAGAATAGCGTGAACTTGATGCCAAAGCGCTTGAGTTCTTCTGCCATGCACTTGCTGAAACCCACAACACCAAACTTAGAAGCAGAATAAGCCGCCGCCATCCCCATCGAATGCTTGCCGAGAATTCCTACCACGTTACAGATGTGACCAGACTTGCGCTTTTGCATCTCTTGGGCAGCCGCCTGAGTAGTGTAAAAGCTGCCTTTTAAATTGACATCCAGCATCTTGTCTAAATCAGCGGGTTCCAGGTTATTGTAAGGTTTGAGTATGCCAGCACCAGCAGCATTCACCAAAATATCGATTTGACCAAACTCAGCAACCGTCTTTTCGATCAAAGCATCTACCTGTTGAGGATTGGTAATATCGGTGGGAACAGTCAAAACTTGCCCTGGTAAATCAGCAGCCAGTTTGGTTAAACGCACCGCATCTCTCGCAGCCAGTACTAACCGTACTCCAGTAGGCGCAAGTTTGTGTGTTAAGGCTGAACCAATACCACCAGTAGCACCGACAATAACGACGACTTTATCCTGCATTTTTATATTTACATTTCTTTACATCATTTTACATAATACTGAATTATGGACTCAAGTTCTAGGTAAATGTTCAGAAAGTATCTACTCAAAGAATAGCGGTATGACCTCATATTCCCTGCCACTTGCTTTTAATTTAAATGCAGAGGATGATTGTAAATATTTGGTAAAATTAGAACCTAGCTTTAATTTTTTAACAATTGAATTAGGAGATTCTCCGGTTATTTTCTGTATCTCTGTACCTAGTTTGGACACAGATAATTTAATTTGGGGAGATTTTATTTGGAAATCTTGAATTATCTTTAATAAAAATTTATCTAATGTTTCTTTATCAAAAAATTGAGGGAAAATTTCTTGTTCTTGCTCTTTGATAGATTTCGTAGATGATTCATCTGGAAGAGAAATTATTTCTTCAATTTCTGGCTGCCTTTGATTATGATTGGTATTCAGATTGCATCTTTCTTCAAATAAATTGGCAATAGCCGCTAAACTGTGTAATCGAGCATTGATTGAGTTTTGTTCATTTTTAATTAAATCTTGAATTTGCTCAACTACTTGTTCTAAGGATGGAACTTCTCTGGCCATTGTTATGGAATAATGAGTCAAGTCGCCAGTGTTCCGGTTCTCTATATGCAAACTTTGTCCTTGTCTACGCACTAAGTAGACAGTCAACCCCTGGTTTTGGAGTTCGTTACACAGGTGAATTAAAATTCCATCGCCAGAACAGACTAAAATTTCTTTAACTGTTGGATAAGACCTTAAGACAGAAGCACCAAATGCAATCATTTTTGCATCAGCACTATCTTTACCTCCGGGTACATGAACAAGTTGATAGCCACGGTTATATAGTTCAATATCCTGCTTACCAATACTTGGGTTTCTCCAGTTGGCAAATGCTAATTTAACTTGCAGAGGATATTCACATACACTCGCTAAAAATAATTCGGAATTAATATCTAATTTTAAGTTTTCTGCATCTAAAAGTAAAAGCGAAATTTTTGTTTCTAAGTGATATTTGATTTCCTGTTTTTGCTGAGATGTTTGGATGAATTGATTGAAAGCATCAGATTCTAGCCAATCAGGTGATAATAAAATCTTCCGTAGTTCTTCCGCTAATATGGAACTAAAAGAGCTAAAATTTGTTTCTGTAAAATTTTCTGGTGGTAGTTTTTTTGCTAAAGCAAGTTCCCTCGCTTCAGCCGTAGTTAGTTGACTGTGCCCGTTGCTGTTCGCAATCAAATCAGTTTCCAGCAAACTAGAAAATGTCGGCTCAAGGAATTGTTTACCACAATTTTTGCAGAGGTAATTCTGCTTGTCATTCCGACGGCCATTTTTACGATATGAAGTAGAATCGCACCGGGGACATTTCATTTTCTATTTAGGTGGTCTAAAGTAGATACTTTTCTTAAGTATATAGTATAAAAAATACTGTCAACTTATATTAGTATTACTCAACACAAAAAAAGCTAGAAGGGCGTGTAAATTAAATTCAATCCTTAATTACGACTCACATTATGTGATAGTCGTCTCAATAGCCAGAACTTCCAGCGGATTTAAAGTTAATGAAAATACAAAAACTAAGTGCTAAAACCAGGTATTAAAACTGTTTTACTCCTGTTGGCGCAGCAGGGCGTAGCCCATTCTAGCTTCTGAATTCACCAATTCTGCTGTCAGAAAGATTTAACTGACGCGGGCAAAAACATAATCGCGGGTACGGGAATCAAGGGGATTAGTAAAAATTTTATTTGTAGTACCAAATTCAACCATTTGACTAATGCGGTTTTCATTACTGTAAAAGAAAGCCGTAAAATCACATAAGCGAGTAACTTGCTGCATGTTGTGGGTAACAATCACAATTGTCAAGTCAGAGCGCAAGTTATGAATCAAATTTTCAATTTGCATACTACCAAGAGGATCGAGGCCTGAACAAGGTTCATCCATCAGTAAAACTTTTGGTTTAACTGCTAAAGCACGAGCAATGCATAGTCTTTGTTGTTGTCCGCCGGAAAGTTCTAAAGCAGACTTGTGCAGCTTATTTTTCAGTTCATCCCAAAGATCGGCAGCTTTGATGGCAGACTCAACAATCGCATCTAATTCTACTTTCGGATGCCATCCCACTAATTTCACCCCATAAGCAACATTATCATAAACACTCATGGGGAAAAGATTCGGCTTAGGAAAAACCATACTAATTTGGCGACGTAGCCTACTTAAATTGACACGGCGCTCATAAATGTTCTGTCCAAAAAATTCTACTCTTCCTTCAACACTCACTTCTGCTTCTAATTCACCCATGCGATTTAACGATTTAAGAAAAGTAGACTTGCCACAACCACTAGAACCAATAATTGCCGTGACTTGGTTTTGGTAAATATCCATTGAAACGCCTTCAACTATCTTTTGAGTCTCGTAATAGAAGCTGAAGTTTTTGACTCTGATGGCTGGAATTAGTTTACTCATATTCCCAAAACGTGTGAAACAAAACTTGACTAAGTAAGGTAGTACAAATCAGCAGTGCTGTTTCACTATGTTACTCCTAAAAGGAGATCTTCATGGAAAATACGTAAATATACGGTAGATATATAGCAAATATACCGTTAATAAATGTTTGTATTAAATTATGTCGCAAAAATCATTATTGAGAAAATTAAAAATGCAGATGAGGAGGACGCGGAGAATGACCAATGCCCAATGACTTTTTAACCAAAACGTCCTGAAATGTAGTCGCGGGTGCGGGGGTCGAGTGGGTTGTTAAAGATTTGCTCTGTGGCACCAAATTCCACCATTTGACCAATTCGACTTTCATCGGTGCTGAAGAAAGCGGTAAAATCAGAGACACGAGCAGCTTGTTGCATGTTGTGGGTAACGATCGCGATCGTCAACTGAGATTTCAAACTATACAGCAGTTCTTCAACTTTCATAGTAGCTATAGGGTCAAGAGCCGAACAAGGCTCATCCATCAGCAGAACTTTCGGCTTGACTGCTAAAGCGCGGGCAATACATAATCTCTGTTGTTGACCACCAGAAAGCCCTAAAGCCGATTTATCTAGTTTATCTTTAACTTCATCCCAAAGAGCAGCGTCTTTGAGAGCAGACTCGACAATTTCATCTAGTTCTACTTTTGGATACCTACCTGCTATTCTCATCCCGTAGGCGACATTTTCATAAATGCTGATAGGAAAAGGATTCGGTTTTTGGAACACCATACCAATTTGGCGGCGTAATCGATTGATGTTGACACGAGGAGCATAAATATTTTGACCGAAAAATTCTACTTCCCCTTCAACTTTTACAGGGCCTTCTAATTCACTAATGCGATTCAAAATTTTGATGAAAGTAGATTTACCGCAACCACTAGGGCCAATAATTGCAGTTACTTGGTTGCGATAAATATCTATTGATACCTTTTCGATCGCTTTGATTGTCCCATAGTAAAAACTGATATTTTTTACTTTGATAGCTGGAATTAAGTTCTTCATAAATTGTCCCGTTGCGAAATAAAAAATTATCAAAATAGAATTCAGAATTCAGAATGGGCTACGCCCCGCTGCGCTAACAGAATTCAGGAGTCAAAATGAATAATATAGGACTGGTGCTGGTTTGAAGTTCTGAGCGTTCTGAATCCTCTACTAGTTAATTATGACTTCTGACTTCTGAATTCTGAATTCTGACTTCTGACTTCTGACTTCTGAATTCTGAATTCTGACATCTGACATCTGAATTCTGACTTCTGACATCTGACATCTGACATCTGACATCTGATATCTGACTTCTGAATTCTGAATTCTGAATTCTGACTTCTGACTTCTGACTTCTGACTTCTGAATTCTGACTTCTGACTTCTGACTTCTGTTCATTTGATTTTTCTTTGCCTAATAACTAAACGAGAAATAATACTGACGCATAAAATTAAGAGCAATAGAATTATCGAAGTTGTCCATACTAATTGACTTTTTTCTGGGTCTGGATCGTTGTAGAGGTTAAAAATTAATACTGGCAACGAAGCTGTTGGACTTAACAAACCTTCTGACCAATCGAAACTAAATAAAGCAGTAAAAATTAAGGGTGCTGTTTCACCAGCAGCACGAGCTACAGCTAATAAAACGCCTGTAGTGATTCCGGGAATTGCCGCAGTGACAACGATGCGAAAGGTAGTTTGAAAGCGAGTTCCGCCTAAAGCAGCAGAGGCGAGGCGTTGAGATGTGGGAATCAGTTTTAAAGATTCTTCTGTTGTCAATACAATCACTGGTAGCATAATCACAGCTAAAGCAAAACCACCTGCGATCGCACTAAATCCTTTAGTTACGAAAACGATTATACCGTAAGCGAATATGCCTACAACAATTGAAGGCACGCCTGTGAGAATATTAGTAATAAAACGAATGAAATTAGCAATTAGATTAGTTTGACCAAATTCCGCCAAGAAAATTCCTGTCATTATGCCTGTGGGAATGCTTAAAAAAGCGCCAATGGCTACCATAGTTATGGTTCCGAGAATTGCATTGCCAAACCCATTATCAATCACTGATTTGACAAAAACTTCCCATTTAATTCCAGATATTCCCCGGACGAATATTTCCCATAAAATTGATAATAAAGGAATGAGTGCTAGACCTGTAAAACCAAAGGCGATCGCATTCATGAAATAGCTAAATATTACTCGCTCTTTTGGTAGGGGGCTGCATAATTCTGTTGTAATTGATTCATCATTTTCAGACTCAATATAATCACTCATGTTTCTCACAATTTTTGGTTGTTTAACAAAATGGTTACAGTATATAAATTACGAATCCTCCATAACAACTAAATCGATTCTGAATTCTGCATTCTGAATTCTGTTAGCGCAGCGGGGCGTAGCCCATTCTGAATTCTGAATTCTTCAATTATTTTTTCTGGCAAACCATCTGACTAATAATACAGCCCCAATATTGACAACTAAAGTCAAGCCAAACAAAATTAATCCCAAATAGCTTAAAGCACCAATATGTAATCCTGGCTCAGCTTCAGCAAATTCATTAGCTAATACAGAGGGAATTGTATAAGCTGGATCGAGTAAAGAAGCACTAATTTGGGCAGAGTTACCAATTACCATAGTCACAGCCATTGTTTCACCCAAAGCACGCCCTAAAGCCAGCATTGCTGCACTGACTATTCCTGAAAATCCAGCTGGTAGCAAGACTCGAAAAATTGTTTCCCAACGAGTACCACCTAAAGCCATAGATGCGCTACGCAATTCTTTAGGTATAGCCAGTAATACATCACGAGTAATTGCTGCCATTGTTGGCAAAATCATGATGGCTAGAATAATTCCAGCAGTCAACATATTTGTGCCAACAGGGTCTTGTGTATTAAATAGTGGTATAAATTTAAAAGTGCTACTTAGCCATTTTTCTAAAGGTTCCAAAACTGGAATAAAGATAAAAATAGCCCACAAACCAATAATGACGCTAGGAATTGCTGCAATTAATTCCACAACAAATGCTAAAATTGTTCGCACTGATGCAGGTAAGAAATTTTCACTTGTTACCAAGGAGACTGCTATTCCTACTGGTACAGCTAATAAAATAGCGATCGCACTACTTACTAAGGTTCCATAAATATAAGGTAATGCACCAAAAATTCCATTACCTGTATCCCAATCTTGACGCCATAAAAACCCGACTCCAAACTGTTTAATGGCTGGTAAAGCTTCTTGGTAAATTACCCAACTCATTAAAAATAACACTGCAAAAGTAACCAAGCCAAAAAAGTATACTAGCAGTGTAAATCCTTGGTCAAACCAGAAATTTTTCCCACTGATAGCTGTCAAATTCAGATTTTCATCATCTAGATTTGATTGATTTGATGAATTTTTGTCGGCTGGCTCCGATGAATTTGCCATGACAGATAAATAAAATAGATTTTTGTGTGTGAGTAGAGTTGATAACAGTGATTTTTGTCAACTTAATGTGAAACTTAAATCAAGTTTTAAAATGTTGCCTCATGCTTAATCCAAACTCTCGTTTCAACAGCAGACGCCTAATAAAAAGGATTTCCAGGTAGAACCTGGAAACGAGATTTACAACCAATATTTACCAGATTTTTTCAGGGTTTTGCTTAAGTTTACACTAATAGTAAAAAGCCGACCCTATTGGTAGAAGAAAGTAGTAAAATTAGCAATTAAGGCTTGACACTGCTATTCACTGTCTGAAGTACACGATTTGCTACATCAGATGGAATCTTGGTGTAGTTAAGGTCATCATTATATTGTTGACCATCTTTCAATACCCAATTTATCCATTTCTTAATTGCATCAGATTTTGCAGCATTAGCATACTGTTTGTAAACCATCATCCAAGTCAGACCAACAATGGGATAACCTTGTGATGGATCGCCTACAAAAACGCGGTAGTTATCTGGAAAACTCACAGTAGCTAAAGCTGCGTTTGCAGATTGTAAAGAAGGAGCAACAAATTCTCCTGCCTTATTTTGGATCTGTGCTGATTTCAGGTTATTTTTAAGAGCGAAGGCATATTCAACATAACCAATAGAACCAGGAGTGCGAGCTACTAAGGCAGCGACGCCAGGATTGCCTTTACCTTTGAGGACGTTTGGAAGATTCCATTTTGGTGCAGTATTGGCTCCAACTCTGCCTTTAAAATAACTACTAACTGTACTCAAATGGTTAGTAAAAATGAAAGTTGTACCGCTACCATCGGCACGAACAACAAATTTTATTGGTTGACTTGGTAGATTCACACCTGGATTATCAGCTTTAATTTTCGGGTCATTCCAATTGGTAATTTGACCTGCAAAAATTGCTGGTAGTGTATTGCGGGATAATTTGAGTTCATTGACGCCTGGCAGATTATAAACCACAGAAACTGCACCGCCTGCTGTGGGTACTAAGATTACACCGTTCTTGACTTTAGCGATTTCAGCATCTTTCATTGCAGCATCACTACCACCAAAGTCAACGGTTCCAGCAGTGACTTGACGAATACCGCCGCCACTACCAATTGCTTGGTAGTTAATTTTCAAGTCTGGATACTTCTTCTTAACTTCACGAGCATAGCGTTCGTAAAGCGGAGCCGGAAAAGTTGCTCCTGCACCGTTGAGGGTTTGAGCTTGTGCGATCGCGCCAAACATTGGACTAAGTGCAACAGAAGTTGTCACCACTGAAGTAGCAACGACACGATTCAAGATGGTGGTCGAAAAAATCATATTACCTCTGATGAAAGGAATATTTTCCTGCTGTAATCACAGCCTTAATTAAGGCTACATTTCTTATGGTTAAAATTTATTTAACAATAGATGAATATCAAGTTAAGTTGCGTTTAAAATTTACTTTAAAACACCTCTTTGTTATTGATATTTGATTGAATAAATTAATTTAGTCAAATCAAAATATATTGATGGAAAATTGCAGTTGAATTTTAATACTGAAAAATAAATAACACAATTTTCAAATTAGAACTTCTATTTAAGTGCTTAAATGTTCATCTCATCGTCACCCTGACTTACAATTTTTTCGCTAACCATCTTGACAAATCCTGTTTGAAATGGAATAGACCTCTTGCAAAAGTCTCTAAGAGGATGTTTTAAAAGTGGTTGGCTGTAATTTGAGGCACTTGTTGATCCCCCCTAACCCCCCTTAAAAAGGGGGGAACCGGAGTCAAAGTCCCCCTTTTTAAGGGGGATTTAGGGGGATCTAAAATGTTTTGCTACCGACCAGAGGACTTTTAAAACATCCTCTAACACCCCACCCCCAACCCCTCCCCTTACCAAGGGGAGGGGAGCGTTTGCGTTAGCAAATGCGGGGTGGGGTTCTTTATTTTTGATTTATGCAAGAGGTCTAATGAAACAGCCCTGCTGGGGGTTAGGGGGAATCGAAAATCTAGGTGGTACATCGAAAAATTTTGAAATGCTTATCAGACTATGCTTTGACGTTAAGTTGACACCAATGCACAGCTGTGTGTCCCTACGGTAAATCTATATGTATCAAGATTTTCGTGAAATGGTATCAGCGATCGCAGTTTTTTTGATGAACATGACCAAATTTCCGATTCTCATCTCGCTTTTTGTATCAAAAAGTTAAGGAATATTGCATTTAAGTCAAAACCTGGAGTGAAAGCGCCAAATCAGCGGAAAGACCGTGATAGTATGCTCTCGATCAATGTGAAGATTGGGAGAAAGACCTTTGACACTACGGGTTGCTGTTATTGGGTCAGGCCCTGCTGGTTCATCTGCCGCTGAAACACTGGCTGCCTCTGGGATTGAAACCTATCTGTTTGAGCGGAAACTAGACAATGCTAAGCCTTGTGGGGGTGCAATTCCCCTGTGTATGGTGGATGAGTTTGACCTACCACCAGAGATTATCGATCGCCGAGTACGGAAGATGAAAATGATTTCGCCTTCCAACCGCGAGGTTGATATCAATCTGGTAAATGAAGAAGAATATATAGGAATGTGCCGCCGGGAAGTGCTGGATGGCTTTTTGCGGAATCGTGCGGCAAAACTCGGCGCAAATTTAATTAATGCCACTGTTCATAAACTGGATATACCAGCAAACAATACCGAACCCTATACCATCCATTACGTTGACCATACAGAAAGTGGTGCAGAGGGGATTGCCAAAACCCTGAAAGTGGATGTCATCATTGGGGCTGATGGTGCCAATTCGCGGGTTGCCAAAGAAATGGGTGCCGGGGATTATAATTATGCGATCGCCTTCCAAGAGCGGATTCGCTTACCCGAAGACAAAATGGCATACTATAATGACCTCGCTGAAATGTATGTCGGCGATGACGTTTCTACTGACTTCTACGCTTGGGTTTTCCCCAAATATGACCACGTAGCTGTTGGTACCGGCACAATGCACGTCAATAAAGCCAGCATTAAACAGTTACAAGCTGGCATCCGCGCCCGTGCATCCGAAAAGCTGGCAGGCGGTAAAATCATCAAAGTAGAAGCGCACCCCATTCCTGAACATCCCCGTCCCCGTCGTGTTGTCGGTCGCATCGCTTTGGTCGGAGATGCTGCTGGTTACGTTACCAAGTCTTCCGGCGAAGGTATTTATTTTGCCGCTAAATCTGGGCGGATGTGTGCCGAAACCATTGTAGAAACATCTAACGGTGGTAGCCGTATTCCTACAGAAGATGACCTCAAGGTTTACCTGAAGCGTTGGGATAAAAAATACGGACTCACTTACAAAGTGCTGGACATTTTGCAAACCGTGTTCTATCGTTCAAACGCCACCCGCGAAGCCTTTGTGGAAATGTGCGATGACCTTGATGTACAACGGCTAACATTCGATAGCTATCTGTACAAAACGGTTGTCCCAGCTAATCCCATCACCCAACTGAAAATTACTGCCAAAACTATTGCTAGCTTAATTCGCGGTAATGCCCTTGCACCCTAAGTGAGTGCTGAGTTCTGAGTGCTGGGTTCAGGAGCAAAAAATTCATAATCTAAGATTATGAATTATAAGAAAATAAGTTGAAAATCCCAAAATCAAAGCCTAAAAACCCAAAAAGTTTTTAGGCTTTGATGTCCTTGGTTAAGTGTTGGTTTGGAATTGAAATAAAATATTAGCTCGATAGTGAATTGATATTTGCTGATATAATCAAGCAAGTTGGTCGTCATCAGCATCTTACCAAAAATTACGAAGTTGTAAAATTTTTTAAAAATCCATAAAGTAAGCTTAAAAAATATAAATTACTGAATAAGATTTCAAAAAAATCATATAAATACTTCATAAAAACTACAAAAAGATATTGGCGAATTTTCTGTAAATTTACTACGGTAGACTGGAGACTCACTTTAGAGAAACTCCAGGATGAGAATTGAAACCTAAGTTTATGAAACGAAGTTTAGTTTTCGCGGCTGCCATATCTAGTTTTTTTGTGACTGCGACCACAGGATTTAGTTTCTCTGGTCAAGCACAAGCTTTCTTCTTTTCCGGTACTTCCAGTGGTACATGGGGACAACCAACTCCAGGAAGCATTGATACTAACCCCACATATACAGGTGTGGGAACCAACACATTTACCTGGGGTCAACCTTATCCGTCCTCAACACCTCCAAATAAACTAATCTTTACTGGGAGTTCCTTTTCCGGAAACATCGACTCTGTATTCAAAATAAGTGACTTGAGCTACTTTAACGGAACAGTACTCAAAGGCACAAGCGTTGAATTTCTACCTTTAAATCTCAATCTATCCCTCAACTCCCCCGTTGGAATCGACCAAGTTTTTGACTTCAACTTCCATTTGGTGAATACAGCGAATACCTCAACAAATCCGCAAGAAAATGCAGATTTAGTATTTCTAGACACAAACTTGAGCAATAACAGTTTCACGTTTGCAGGCAATAAATACAAACTAGAACTAACTGGCTTTAATCCAGATGTTCCTCAGTTGAGTATTAAAGTCCCTGAAGGAAGCACAACTAAAACAGCTCTTTATGCCAGAATCAAAACCATACCTGAACCTGCAACAATAGCCGGTCTATCCTTGGTAGGGATATACCTGATATCCCGTAAAAAATCTTTGCATAAGACTTCAGTATAGGTTTGTAAAAGTGCTGATTAAAAAGTTAAAAGTAAAAAGATAATCCCCATAAATAAATTTAGAATCTATCTCTTTTTCTCTGTATTTTGGCTTTTTACTTTTTACTTTTGCCTTGTTCAGTGAATTGAAGCTTAAAATTTGAACGTAGAAGAACGGAAAGATTTCGTAACCAATTTCTGCAATTCACAAAAAAATTCCCTCAGAATTTCTGAGGGAAGAAGTTGAAGAGAGAATATTGTTTTTTGAAACAACTATGCAGGGTTCGGTTGGATTTGACTTTGCAATAGTCGAATAATTGCAGCTTTTTCTAAGATTCCAACCAGCACACCGTTGTCACGAATTACAGGAAGCACAGATACATTTTGTTGTTCCAATAGCTGCATAACTTCTAGCAGAGGTTGATCGGATTGAACTGTGGTAGATTCTGTAATTGGTCGCATTACTTGTTTGACTTGAGTTTCTGACCACAGTGCTGTAGGAATGGTTCGTAAGTTATCAATTGCGATCGCACCTACTAATTGTCCATCATCATCAGTCACTAAAAACCGATGCCAATTTTGTCCACTTACTACCCGTTCATCAGCAAACTCTCTCAGAGTCAGGTTAGCTGATACAATCGGGCTATCGGCAGTTACAGCATCTTCAGCGGTCAAACCTGTGAGTTTTTCTTGCACTCTGGCAAATTGAGCCGCATTACCAGCATTTTGCAACAAGAAGAAGCCAACTAACAAGTTCCAGAAGTTAGCGAAGCTGCCAAATAATAGTAGGGGAACTATACCTGATAGAATTGCTACCCAACCAAAGATTTGCCCAACTCGACTAGCAAAAGTTACACCTTTATAAGGATTGCCTGTAATTTTCCAAACAAGGGCTTTGAGTATATTTCCGCCATCTAAAGGCAAGCCAGGAATCAGGTTGAACAGCGCTAATGCCAAGTTAACAGCAGCCAAAACACCGAGAATCGCAGCTAGCGGCCCTGATACAGAGGTAGTAGTGCCAATTGCTGTAACGATTCCAAAGAGTAGTAAGCTAACTAAAGGCCCAGCGATCGCCACCCAAAAAGCTTCACCTGGAGTTTTCGATTCTTTTTCTAAGCTTGCCAAACCGCCAAATATAAACAGGGTAATGGATTTGACATCAATTCCCTGACGAATAGCAACAAAACTGTGTCCTAATTCATGGGCGACGACAGAGGCGAACAACATCAGCGCTGTCATCAATCCCAATACCAAAGCTAATCCCGCAGATAATTGGGGAAACTGCGCCGCCAGTCCACTGCTATAGCTCCAAGTTACCAAGCCCAGAACTAAAAACCACGATGGATGGATGTAGAAGGGGATTCCGAAGAGATTACCAACGCGAATTGTGCCATTCATGTCGTTCACCTTTGATTTCAACTGCGAGAGGTTTGTTTTTGTTCCTCTCAATGTCTTTAGTGTAACGAAATGTTAAGGCGTTTTAATCTTTGCAACAGTAGTGGTGTCCGTCCGTAGAGGTGCGGTTATACCATTTTGGATTTTAGATTTTAGATTTTGGATTGAGAATTTCTTTGTGTTAACGTGAGTTCGACAAACCTCTCCCTGCTTTGAACTAAAGTTCAAATCTGTCCCTCTCCGACTCGGAGAGGGACAGATTTTGCGTAGCAAAAGCGGGGAGAGGTCTTTTGATTTAACTAACTAGACAGACACCATGTGACCCGTCGAACTCACGTTACCTTAAACAGCAAGATTCAATTTTTACCATTCGGTCGCTGAATAATTGTCTCCAAAACTCGCCGCTTGGCTTTTGGATCGATCGCTACTAGGCGTATATATTCACCGCTATATTGTGCTAGAGATGATTCCAAATTTGATATTGCATCCGACTCAGCATCGATGTGACTATTAACACAACTTTGCCAAGAACCTGTACGGAAGCGACGCTCATCCACGTGTTCAATGCTAATTTTGTAACCTTGAGACAAGATTTGCCGAATCTGTTCTTGTGTCTCTAGAGTCAAATGTGGACTAAATACTTCTTTTTTCGGGAAGCCATTAGTGGTTGCGCCATTGGTTGACGGTTGACTAGTTGGCGTTACGGCAGCAGGTGGTGCTGGTTGTGGTTGATAATTTCTACCTCGGTTCAGTCGGTTGTACTCATCCACCAAATGGGAACTTTCCACTCGTTTTTGTTCACCAACCATCAAGTTACCAGACTCGATTAAGTGAGACAGACTGAAATTCGGCTTTTTAAATTCTGGTGGTCCTTCAGTGCTGTTAACCACACGCAACGATATATGCTCAAAACCTATATGATGAATGAAGTTGCGGATTTGTTCGTCATAAATGCGCGATCGCAACGCACTAAAAAAGTCAATGGATTGGTTGGCGAAAGTATCAACTAGCTGTTCAATTTCCCGCTGGGACAGTCCATCTGGTTCAAAAATCCCCTTGACAATTCCCACTTTGTCGTCTCGGTCTGGTTCCCAATAAAATTTATCCATCCGTCCATCCCGAATTAACGGTGCATAGAGGGTGGAAAAATCATTACCTGTGACAATAATCGGTACGCGATGCAAAGGTGTAGAGTCATAGCTTCCCGGCAACTGCACATCTGTGGGATTATCGGCAATATTCATCAGTGTGGCATTTACCAACTGAGTGTTTACAGTATACTGAGTGCCTTCATCGAAGCGTCCAGCACCCGCATCCAAATCGTTAATCATCAGCACGCACATTTTACCGCGTACTTTGATCAGTTCCGCTGTTTCCCGATAGCGCAGCCGAATCAACCGTGCTGGATCTCCTGCATCTGGGCTTTCCAATTCGCCGCCAGAGATGTGAGTCACTTCAATACCCATTTTCTCGAAGACTAACTCGCATTGAAAAGACTTACCTTCACCTTTACGTCCATGAATACCCAAAATTATGGGTACTCGCACGCCAGGAAGCTTCAAGAAGTTTTTGGTGATGTGGACAGCAAGTTTGTCCAAAAATCGCGGAGCAATGTAGTAAGCCATGAACGTATCTTATAAATAGTTAGTACTTCTAAAGTTAATGTTAAGTTCTTTTGGGGATAGCGATCGCTTTTCGCCGATTCTTGATGGCGATCGGTTTTTTAACACAATTTGAAACATAGAGGTAGGTTTTATCTCTGTAGCCGCGAATTCTATTCCCCAAGGCTGATTCTGAATATAATTTAAAACCCACGGAGGTAGGTTTTGTCTCTGTAGCTTCTATGCTAAACTTTGCACAAACTGTGCATGTTCTGTACTACTCAATCCTTGTTGCAACACCGTTAATACTTTTGTCATTTCCCCTGTACATAACGTCTGTATATCCAACCATAAGCCAGGAAAAATACGACTTTTAATCACATTATTTATATCTGGTTCTAGTGATATGTATTCACCATTTTCTAGGCAGAACCAATCTACTTGATTTTCTAATATTCGCCAGACAATATATTCTTTGACACCGTTGCGACGGTAAACTTTTTTCTTATCATGTAAATCATTAGCAGCGCTGCTGGCTGCTACTTCGGCGATTAATTCTGGCGCACCTTCAATATAATCATCATCACTAATACGTGCTTGTCCACCCAAAGTTTCATCAATCAACAATACAACATCAGGCTGTGGTTCATTATCTAAATCCAGACGCACTGTCGCGTTATCACCGATTCTGACACCTGGAGTCATTATCCTATAAGTGCCGAAAACAACTATTAATAAACTATGAGGTTCTGCATGACGTTGAAAACGCAAGGGTGATGCCACGTAGACGACTCCTTCAATCAGTTCTGCTTTTTTAGTATCCAGCATGGCGTGATAGCGGCGTTCAAATTCGTGGCGGGTGAGTCTATCACCACTTTCTAATGGTGGAATTTTTGCACCTTTATCGAAGTTTTGTTTTAGCGATGCTGTCATTAGCAGATTCCTCAAAGGAGTATTGCTGGATCTAGTATAAACAATTCTTTGATTTATAAATGAGACTTTACTGCTAACTGTTGCACTTGCCCATAGTGCCCCTACGCGTGGTCTATTTACCTGAAAATAACTGTAATTTTGAATTATCAATTAAATTAGAGGAAACCAATTTAACCAAGCATCCCACTTTTCCACAATTTTGGCGAATTCTGCATAACCTCCTGCTCTAGGATGAGCGCCATCATTAGCTCTTGCCTCATCTATCCAAATATTTGATTTTTCCAGAATTGGAAACACATCTAAATAAGGCACATTTAAATCTTGGCAAATTAAAGCTAAATGTTGAGTTAAATCAGTGTTCCTTTGTCTTCTTTCAAGGTCTTCTTGTTCTGCATAGGGTGCTGGCCCAATCATTAAAACAGGATATAACTGTTGAGCTTTACTTAAAATTTCCTGGGCATTTTTGAGGGAATCTGCTAAGTCTACACGAGTTTTACCATTTTCTACTCTTGTGTCATTTAATCCAAAAGAAAACACAACTCTGCCATCATATTCTTTTGGCAAACGAAGTGATACTTCTTCTAACCAACGTTTTGCTATATCGCTACTCGTATCACGCCTAATTCCTAAATTATAGTAAGTGATGTCATAACCCTTTTTATTAGCGTTAGCACATACTCTCCCCGTCCAACCCAGACATTCAGGGTCACCAGTACCGTTAACAAAAGAGTCACCAACAAAACAAATTCTGACTTCACGTAGCTGTAATGAATTCATTGAATAAATACTTCTGTAATTTAAAGCTTTACAACATACAAAAAAAAAAGAGAGGCAATTAATTTTACCTCTCTTAATAAATCAACTTCAAAGGTACTAGACTTTAGCTTTTACCTTTTAATTTTTAGTATCTGCTGGGTTTGTGAACGATAAAGCTGAGAATTTGGCACTGCTTGATGTTGTCAAAACCTACAACGCGGATGTAGTGGCTGGAATATTGAGAACGACAAGATTGAATTTCGCTCAACACTTCTTGGGTAGATTTAGCGCCGAACAAAGGTAGCTTCCACAGTGTCCAGTATAATTCTGTTGGCTCAGAGGTTTCGTTGAATTCAACCGCTGGAATGTAACCTTGATTCAAAATGTACTGGATCTGCTTGGCAATTTGAGCATCAGAGAGGGGAGGCAGATAAGAAAGGGTTTCGTAACGACGCTCTTTTGGTAGAGTTTGCATAGCTTTAGTGTTAAAGGATTGCGGTTGACTTCAGTTATCAGTCAACAGTTATCACTGCTGACTTTTCACTGTTCATTACTTGGGTCTGAGCTTGTTTGCTGTTCTGGATACAGACTGGGGTTTGATGTATCTATTTGTGTGATGCGTTCTAGATGCTGGCGACGCTGTTCCATGTTGGCTTGCTGAATGCCAGTACGAACCATTTCCGGTAAGAAATCGGTGACTTCCTCGGCAATATGTTCTCTAACAGTCATAATCCGCAATGCCAAATCTGGCTTTTCTCGGAACAGTTGTTTGATGTAAGTTTCTCCATCTTGAACTTTATCGGCAGAAAAGTTATGCAGCCAAAGTGCTAACGGAGGATTAGTTTCGCCCAGCTGTGCCAGTACTGTCCTTAGCGCCTGATATGTCAGGTAACTTTGGAGAGTCTTGGCTGTGTCCTTCGCAATTTGCTTGAGATTCATGCTTGACCCCAGCCCTTAACAGTTATGAGTTATGAGTTATGAGTTATGAGTTAATGTAACTCTTAACTCTTGTACAGACGCGATTAATCGCGTCTTTACTGTACAGACACGATTAATCGCGTCTCTACTTCTAACTCTTAACTTTGGATCAGACGGTATCCATAGCTTCAAACTCAAACTTGATTTCTTTCCAGAGTTCGCAAGCAACGGCTAATTCAGGAGACCACTTAGCGGCCTCGCGGATAATGTCGTTACCTTCACGAGCCAAGTTGCGACCTTCGTTACGAGCTTGGACAACTGCTTCTAAAGCAACACGGTTAGCGGTAGCGCCAGGAGCGTTACCCCAGGGGTGACCGAGAGTACCACCACCGAATTGCAGTACGGAGTCATCACCAAAGATTTCTACGAGTGCAGGCATGTGCCAGATGTGAATACCACCAGAAGCAACTGCCATAACACCAGGTAGAGAAGCCCAGTCTTGGGTAAAGTAAATACCACGAGACTTGTCTTGCTCAACGTAGTTTTCACGCAATAGGTCAACGAAGCCCATTGTGATACCGCGCTCACCTTCCAACTTACCAACTACGGTGCCGGTGTGGATGTGGTCACCACCAGACAAACGTAGGGCTTTGGCTAATACACGGAAGTGAATACCGTGGTTCTTTTGACGGTCGATAACAGCGTGCATAGCGCGGTGGATGTGCAAGAGAATACCGTTGTCACGGCACCAACGAGCCAATGTGGTGTTAGCGGTGAAACCTGCTGTCAGGTAGTCGTGCATGATGATGGGCTGTTTGAGTTCTTTAGCGTACTCAGCCCGTTGCAACATTTGTTCACAAGTGGGGGCGGTGACGTTGAGGTAGTGACCTTTGATTTCACCGGTTTCTGCTTGAGCTTTGGCAATAGCTTCAGATACGAACAAGAAGCGATCGCGCCATCTTTGGAATGGTGCTGAGTTGATGTTTTCGTCGTCTTTGGTGAAGTCCAAACCACCGCGTAAGCACTCGTATACAGCGCGTCCGTAGTTCTTAGCGGAAAGACCCAATTTGGGTTTGATGGTACAACCCAACAAAGGACGACCGTATTTGTTTAATTTGTCACGCTCAACTTGGATACCGTGAGGAGGTCCTTGGAAGGTCTTGATGTAAGCTACTGGAAAGCGGATGTCTTCCAAACGCAGTGCCCGCAAGGCTTTAAAACCAAATACGTTACCTACAATGGAGGTCAATACGTTGGTTACAGAACCTTCTTCAAACAGATCCAAGGGATAGGCAACATAGCAAATAAACTGGTTGTCTTCGCCGGGAACTGGTTCGATGTCATAGCAACGACCTTTGTAGCGATCGAGGTCGGTGAGCAAGTCCGTCCACACGGTTGTCCAGGTACCAGTGGAAGACTCAGCCGCTACAGCCGCACCTGCTTCTTCGGGAGGAACTCCGGGCTGAGGCGTAACACGGAATGCTGCTAGAAGATCTGTATCTTTAGGTGTGTAATCGGGGGTGTAATAAGTTAGTCTGTAATCCTTAACCCCGGCTTGATACCCAGATTTGCTCTGAGTCTTCGTTTGAGCGTAAGACATATTTTATCCTTCCCAGAAGTCACTCTTTTTACTTATCAAATCACGTACTGTGCAACTTTCCCACACCCCGCTCTTTCCCCCTTGAGCGGGGAGAAGATCGGGAAAAATTTTTGTTAGGGGTTGCCTTTGGCAGAGGTTAGCAGCTTTTTTGCGGCGGACACTTTGGTAGCGGTGGTAACCCTCCTCACCAGTGTTCTCCCCTTCTAGGGGCACACGACCTAGCGCTTCTACTGTTTCCTCTTCCTATACATCAAAATTCTTTTTTATCTGTTTCTCGCACTCGACTAAACCTTCTCAATTTCACCAAAACTCCCGCATTTTGCGGTCAGCATTTAGATAATTCCCCCACAAACTGGGGTATTCAGGGGATTGGGCTGGCTGGCACACATTCCCACCTCTACACTCCTTTTATCTTCCCTTTAGTTGGAAAAGATACTAGAAAAGAATTTACTTGACAGAGATTTAGCAGAGTGGTAAGTGAAAGATAAAAAATTGCACACCACGTAATTTGTAGCTTGTTTCACAATATATCAAGAATTCGATAAGTTATTCTTTGAAAGTTTTTAACTTATTTATTTAAATTTGTTATTACATAAAGATTTAAACTTTTTGTTAAGAAAGATTTACAAAATGTCATCAATGGTGTGGGGACTGGGGACTGGGGACTGGGGACTGGGGACTGGGGGCTAGGAACTGGGGACTGGGGGCTAGGGACTGGGGACTAGGGACTAGAAAATAAATATTTAGGAATACTTTCTTAGTCAGTACCCAATCCCCAGTCTCCAACCCCAATGTTTAAAAAATCGAAGCTAGGGGAACACTGAAGTTAACCAAAAGCCAGTTTAGGTAACGGCTATGGGTAGTGTCTTCAAAGGAAATGCGATCGTGGTATTGTTTTGCAAGCGTACTAGTTTATTGATTTCTTCTGTCTTGCTGGGGTTAATAACTCTACCGAGTATGGGATGGGCACAAAAAACCCCTGACATTAATTCATCTGATTTAGCTCCTGCTTACCCGTCTTCACCACCGCCTCCGCGAGTAGATCCTTTACCCGATGAACGGGGAGTGCAAGAAAATTCGCCAGAAACCGATTATCGTGTGGGCAACTTACTGGCAGATGTTACGGGTAATCTTTGGGTAGGTTCTTGGCGGGGACTATCGCGGATTGACCCGAAAACTGGCAAGATTGTTTCTCGTGTGAGCTTACCGAATGTTGCCATTGGTGCTTTAGCCCAAGACAAAGTAGGACGCTTGTGGGTGGGAAGTTATGGCGGACTGATGCGAGTAGATCCCCGCACGAGCGAAATTACCGCGCAGAATTTATTTTTGCCTTCTAGACGGGTGTTGTCACTGTTAGTTGACAAACGGGGCTATTTGTGGGCTGGAACTGACAGTGGTTTAGCCCTAATTAGTCCCGACCAAGGCTTGATTATGACAACATTAAAAAATCTGCCTGGTGTCAGTGCTAATACCTTGACTTTGGATGCTGAAGGTCAACTGTGGGTTGGCACTCTTGATGGAGTGGTGCGGGTTAATACTGCCAGTGCTGGGATTATGAAGCGAATCGCAGATTTACCGGGAACCACCGTCCAAGCCTTAGCTATCAGTCCAGAAGGCTTGATTTGGGCAGGAATGCCGAATAATTTGCTAGTGATTAACCCAAAAACTGGGGCAGTGTTGCGGTCTGTAACGCGGTTGCGTGGGCGTAACGTCACAGCAGTACGTTTTGCTAAAGATGGTAGTGTCTGGGTCGGTACTAACAATGGTTTGTTACGATTAAATCCAAATACCGGAGCTGTGTTAGACGCTGAAGTTGCTGGACTTCCTTCTAGTCGGATTCTTGCCCTTGCACCTGACATCGGCGATAAATTGTGGATCGGTACTAGTGAAGGTCTAGCTTGGTTAATGCCCAAAATGAGCAGTGCAAAACCCCATATTGCTTTCAGTCGCGCTGTTAAATGAGGGAATGGGGAGTGGTGAGTGGGGAATGGTGAAATTCCTTACTCCCTAATACCTATTCCCTACTCCCTACTCCCTACTCCCCACCTAGAAAAATGGCAATCACTACCCAGCAATTAATTCAATGGAAACAACAGGGACGTTCAATTGTGGCGTTGACCGCCTGGGATTATGCGATCGCCCAACTCCTCGACGCAGCTGGTGTAGACTTAATCCTCGTAGGTGATTCTATGGCAGTAGTTCTAGGGTATGAAACAACTCTGCCGATAACTCTAGATGAGATGATTTACCACGCCAAAGCCGTGCGTCGAGGAGTTAAACGCGCTTTTTTATTGGTTGATTTACCGTTTTTGACCTACCAGGAAAGCATCCAACAAGCAATACATTCAGCTGGTAGAGTTTTGAAAGAGACTGGAGCGCAAGGCGTCAAGTTAGAGGGTGGTTATCCAGAAATGGTAGAGACAGTTGCCCGTTTGGTGAAAGCCGGAATTCCAGTTATGGGTCATGTTGGTTTGACACCGCAATCAGTACATCAACTCGGTTTGCGACAACAGGGTAAATCCGAAGAAGCGAGTGAGAGAATTTTAAATGAAGCGATCGCCCTCGAACAAGCCGGTGCTTTTGCCATGTTGTTAGAGCATATACCGGCAGATTTGGCAATGCACATTACACAAAAACTTACCATTCCCACAATTGGTATTGGTGCAGGACCTCACTGTGACGGCCAAGTTTTAGTTACCTCAGATGTACTCGGTCTTGCAGAGAAGAATCCACCATTTGCCAAGGTTTACACAAATTTGCGGGAGACCATTACTAAAGCCGTGCAAGATTATGCCTTAGAAGTGCGAGAACGGAAGTTTCCCTAAACAAATGCGATGAATTTACAGAATCTGCGACGATTTTGATTTTCTATAGAAATATATCTACATCGTAGGGGGATACATTCAAAGTCTCTGCCCTGGTAAGCTATCGATTATCAATTTTTAAACTTTTATTTCATAACCACATTGAACACAGAGGTGTTAGATACCGTTAACAAACTAACACTGGTGATTGTGCTGAAAGCTGAGTTTTTATTAAAAATTATAAACAAAGCTATCAGTTTTTGGGTAGTGAGTTACTACTATCGAAAATGTTAAGAAAAATTCGGCTAATTGATAGCCTATTAGGAGAGAGGTTTTGCAGATAAAAATTAAAAGTAAAGTCGAATTTAAGTATTAAAGCGGAAACAACATAATTCACCTCCGAAAATTCCGCAATTGCCACCAGGACAATTGTAGAAACCCAGTGTAGTCTTTAACTAGAAAAACAGTATCAGGCAGTTACTAGACAAAATGCCAACGATTGCCACTAAACTTTTATAATATTAGTCGTTCTTATGACTCCAAAAGACACCAAAATTAAATTTCCTCTTTGGCAATATCTCAACCAGCCCTTATTTAGTAGCGATACTAAATTAGTATTGAATCCCCATCGCTTTGCATTGATCTGGCGTCTTCAACTGCTAGAACGCTGCTGGACCAAAGAATGTGACGCTAAGGGGCCTCAACAGCATTAACTACATCAAAAGCCGACAAACTAAGCCTCGTCTACAGTACGGGGCTTTTTACCGTCCAGTAAGGTACTAACAGTCATGTCTCCCATGACATTAATCGCAGTACGGCAACGATCCAAAAACCAATCTACAGTCACGAGCAAAGCTATGTACTGGGTAGGTAAACCTACAGAAGTAAACACTAGTGTCATTGTTACTAGTCCAGCATTGGGAATGTTCGCTGCACCGACGGATGCAAAAATCGAGGTGAGGATGACAATTACTTGCTGTCCCAGACTCAGATGTTGCCCAATTAATTGGGAAATATACAATGCAGACATTGCTTCATAGAGGGCAGTACCATCATTGTTGAAATTTGCTCCTACTAATGCTCCCAGGGCAGCAGAGGATTCCCTTAAACCAATTTTTGTTTGCAAGACCTCAAAGGTTACGGGCATTGTCGCCGCCGAGGAAGAAGTCGAGAAAGCTGTCAAAAAGGCATCAGAACCGCCAGCTAGAAACTTTAGGGGGTGTACCCAAGAACCAAATTTGACTCTGGTGAGGTAGTAGCAAGCTTGTATTAGCAGTGCTAGCAGCACCGCCACAATGAATGCACCCAAAGATTGAAAGGGGGTAAAGCCTTCTTTGGCAACAGTTTTAGCCACAATCCCAAAGACTGCCAAAGGCACCAAGGCAATTACCCAATTGAGGATGCGGACTACTGCTTCAAACAAAATCCCGATGACATCTTCAATGGGCTGATATCCGTTCTTTCCTTGGGCAATTTGTTCGGATTTTAATGCCCGCAGAACAATGCCAAAACTCAGGGCAATGACAATTAGTTGGATGACATTATTATCAACTAACGGCTTGAGGACAGCTTCTGGTACAGCATCTTTAATCAGTCCCCAAGGGTCAAGACTTTGACCTGTAATTTGTGTACTTGTTGAGGTGACTACATTATTGCCCCAGGTTCCTGGACGCAGGACGTTTGCTACAAAAAGTCCCACTAAAATAGCTACGGTAGTGTTGGTTAAAAGTAGCACTGCTAGCCGCCGTCCGGCTGTACCAGGGATATTTGTAGTCATCAAAGTATGCAGCACTGCTACCAAAATCAGCGGCGTAGCTAGGGCGCGGAGAGCCTTTAGCACCAACTCAGCCGGAATTGCTAAATTGTTAATCAGGGCGGCGTTGGTGGGACTGGGATTTCCTGCACCAAGGGCAATGCCGACGCTAACGGCGGCTATTAAGGCGATAACAATTTGTAAAGTCAGAGGAATACGCTGCCACCAAGGCCTAGCTTTGGTTTCAGGTGAAGTAGGATTTTCTGGATGACTCATTGGTTAGATGCGGATTGACTGCTGTAACTATTAAAACCACACTTGTGACAGTGGCAAATCCGGAAAAACAGGAGCTTTATTTTTGTGTAAAAACTGCTAATCTAAGATCCCGTTGTTTTGCAAAATTCGGCTCGAAAGGGTAGCCCCTGAGAGATATTTTTGGCTTGTGCTTGGAGGCGCTTATGTCCTTTGTCCCTTTGCATATTCACAGCGACTACAGTTTGCTTGATGGAGCAAGTCAGCTACCAGAGTTGGTGGATCGAGCGATCGCACTGGGAATGAAAGCGATCGCCCTTACCGATCATGGTGTCATGTATGGCGCAGTTGAATTGATTAAAATTTGCCGTAGTCAAAATATTAAGCCGATTATCGGCAATGAAATGTATGTCATTAACGGCGATATTGAAAAACAAGAACGCCGTCCGAAATATCACCAAGTAGTTTTAGCTAAAAATACCAAAGGTTACAAAAATTTAGTCAAATTAACCACAATTTCTCACCTCAAAGGTGTTCAAGGCAAAGGAATTTTTTCTCGTCCTTGTATTAATAAAGATTTACTCAAAGAATATCATGAAGGGTTGATTGTTACTAGCGCTTGTTTGGGGGGAGAAGTTCCCCAAGCAATTCTCAGTGGTAGACCAGATGCAGCGCGGAAAGTCGCTCAGTGGTATAAAGATGTATTTGGTGATGATTATTATTTAGAAATTCAAGACCACGGTTCCCAAGAAGACCGAATTGTAAATGTTGAAATAGTTAAAATTGCGCGGGAATTAGGTATTAAATTTATTGCTACCAATGATTCGCATTTTATTTCTTGTTTTGACGTTGAAGCACACGACGCTTTGCTATGTATTCAGACTGGCAAATTAATTATTGAAGATAAGCGGATGCGTTATAGCGGCACAGAATATCTCAAATCTGGTGAAGAGATGAAGCAGCTATTTCGTGACCATTTGCCGGATGATGTGATTGAAGAGGCGATCGCCACCACTGAAGAAGTCGCCGAGAAAGTCGAGCCTTACCATATTATGGGTGAGCCTCAAATTCCTACTCCGCCAATTCCCTCTGGTCATACTGCTGATACCTACGCCGAAGATGTTGCATGGAACGGACTTTTAGAAAGGTTAAGTCGTAAATCCCGCAATGAAGTTGATTCCGTCTATAAAGAAAGATTGGAATACGAACTGAAAATGATTCAGCAAATGGGATTTTCCAAATACTTTTTAGTTGTATGGGATTACATTAAATTTGCCAGAGATAATAATATTCCCGTGGGACCTGGCCGGGGTTCCGCGGCTGGTTCATTAGTTGCCTATGCAATGCGAATTACCAACATTGATCCTGTACATCATGGGTTATTGTTTGAGCGATTTTTGAACCCAGAACGGAAATCCATGCCTGATATTGATACGGATTTCTGTATTGAACAACGAGATAAAGTGATTGATTATGTAACTGAGAAATACGGTGCAGATCGAGTTGCTCAAATTATTACCTTTAACCGCCTAACTTCTAAAGCAGTTTTAAAAGATGTCGCCAGAGTATTAAATATTCCCTACGGTGAAGCCGACAAAATGGCGAAATTAATTCCTGTGGTGCGGGGGAAACCAACTAAACTCAAGGTGATGATTTCCGATCAAACTCCAGAACCAGAGTTTAAAGAAAAATATGATAAAGAACCACATGTTCGCCATTGGATTGATATGGCGATGCGAATTGAAGGAACTAACAAAACCTTTGGTGTTCATGCAGCGGGTGTAGTGATTTCAGATGAACCACTAGATGAAATTGTACCGCTCCAAAAGAATAATGATGGTTCTGTAATTACCCAGTATTTCATGGAAGATCTGGAATCAATGGGTTTGTTGAAAATGGATTTTCTGGGTTTGCGTAACTTGACGCTAATTCAAAAAACCCTTGATTTAATTCAAGAAACCAAAGGATATCGTGTTGACCCAGATGAAATTACCCGCCAGGAAAGAAAAGCACAAAAGATATTAGCTAAAGGCGAACATAGCACCCTGCCAAAAGATGTCCAAAAAACTTATGAACTATTAGAAGCAGGTGAGTTAGAAGGAATATTTCAATTAGAATCTTCGGGAATGCGTCAAATAGTCCGAGATTTGAAGCCTTCTAATATAGAAGATATTTCTTCAATTTTGGCACTTTATCGACCGGGGCCATTAGATGCAGGACTGATTCCGAAATTTATTAACCGCAAACACGGTCGAGAAAATATTGATTATGAACACAGTATTTTAGAACCAATATTAGACGAAACTTATGGAATCATGGTCTATCAAGAGCAAATCATGAAAATTGCTCAGGATATGGCTGGATATTCTTTAGGTCAAGCTGATTTGCTGCGTCGGGCAATGGGGAAAAAGAAAGTTTCCGAGATGCAAAAGCAGCGGGAAAAATTCGTCGATGGCTCGGCAAAAAATGGTGTGAAAAAACAAGTAGCTGAAGAATTATTCGAGCAAATGTTGAAGTTTGCTGAATATTGTTTGAGTTATGACACGGAAGTTTTGACTGTAGAATATGGATTTTTGCCGATTGGCAAAATTATCGAAAAAGGCATTGAATGTAGTGTGTACAGTGTTGATAATTATGGAAATGTTTATAGTCAACCTGTGGCACAGTGGCACGATCGCGGACAACAAGAGGTGTTTGAATATTGTTTAGAAGATGGTTCAGTAATTCGGGCAACAAAAGACCATAAATTTATGACTGTCAATGGTCAGATGTTGCCCATTGATGAAATATTTGAACGCGAATTAGATTTGATGCGAGTGGAGGGTTTGCCGAATTGAGATGAGGGAGATGAGGGGGATGAGGGAGCAGGGGAGGCAGGGGAGGCAGGGGGAGAAATAATCAATGCCCAATGCCCAATGCCCCATGCCCAATGCCCAATGCCCCATGCCCCATGCCCCATTATGCTGGTTCATGACAAACAGCTTCTATGCGATACCCGTCAGGATCAACCACAAAAGCGGCATAATAATGGGGGTGATAATTTGGGCGTAATCCGGGTTTACCGTCATCTTTGGCTCCTGAAGCGATCGCTTGTTCATAAAAAGCATCGATATCAGCGCGATTATTAGCCGCAAATGCCAGATGAAAGCCCTTTGATACCTCATGGGTAAACTTTTGGCGACTCACAAGCCAAAATCTGGGGAAATTGTCAGCACCATAACCAGCAATGTCAGTCAAATTAAAAATTCGCTTGATGCCTAACGGTGCAAGCACAGGATCATAGAAAGCTAGGCTGCGTTCTAAGTTACTGACGCCAAAGGATATATGGTCAAACATAAGCTTTGATTTTTAGATAAAGTACTTACAATATTTTTCAACAAAACGGCATCTCAAGAGCGATCGCTTTCTTTACATCCCCCAAAGTTCTGTTTGCCCCTAGTTCGGACTTCCTTCGGTGTCAGACTAGCAGCAGCGGTATGGCAAAATCTTGGGTATCCTCTATGCCAGAGGCCGTTGTGGCAGCAGCGAATTTTTAGAAGATAGGAAAAAGTTATACCAATTCTTTATGAAGCTGCATAGAATTCGATCCCCCCTAGCCCCCCTTTTTAAGGGGGGAATTCAAAGTCCCCCTTTTTAAGGGGGATTTAGGGGGATCAAGATATGTGCAACTTCATATTAAATTGGTATTATGTGTTAAAATCTTACAGCTGTTTATAACTTTGATCGCACTAGTATATGGGCAGGACTATTGAAAGCTTTAAGCAGTAAAAATTTAGTAGCTGAAAACGCTATTATCGCAACGAACAAAGTGTGCAAAAAGCTGTGAATCAGAATTCAAAATTAAGAAGGCAAGCAGTTAGGGAGTGAGAATCGTCAATAATTCAAGACCACCGAATCTCAAATTTGCTGGAGAATTTCAAACTGTTGATTCATTCTCCACTCACTCAAAAATCATCTGAATTGTGACGAGTAATGTCTTGATTGTTTGTTGTTAAAATCACATTGAATAATCTATAGATACGAACGATGAGTAGTATAAATTTTAATCCGACTCCCGAAATTTCAGTCATATTAAGTACATATAACCGAGAAAATTATTTAAATAATTGCATCGATAGTGTGATTAATCAAACCTTTAAGGATTGGGAACTCATCGTAGTTGATGATGGAAGCCAAGATAACACTTTTACTGTTGTCAATCCTTATTTGCAAAAATTTAATAATGTCCGTTATCTCAAACACCAAAATCGCAAAGCTGCTTATGGGCGAAATGCTGGTATTCAAGCATCATTCGGGAACTACATCACATTCATAGATAGCGATGACACATACAAAACAAATCATCTAGAGTCACGGTTTGAATATATGAAAGCTAATCCCGAAATTGATTTAATTGAAGGAGGATACGAAATCGAAGAAGAGTTTTTCGTTGCTGATTATTTTAAACCCGGTGAAAAAATTAGCATTCGAGAATGTGTTGTAGGGGGAACATTTTTTGGCAAAAGAAAAGTATTTTGGGAGTTGAAAGGATTTAATAATATTCATTATGGAGAAGATGCAGATTTGTGGTCTCGCGCCGAAAAAATATTTAAAACTCAAAGAATAAAAGAGCCAGAATCTTATGTTTATACTAGATCGGAAACTAGTACTACCAAGATTTTTATGGATAATATCTCCTAAACTTGCCTAAATACTTGGTATGAAAATCACCTTTTCTCTATTCCCAATAAAAAATATATTTCATCCGCATACTAGCTATAAATGGCAAACCTCATTTTTAGGAATTGTCCTGAGTTTATGTCTATTATTTTTATCTAGTTGTCAAAGTGCAACACCAAAAGACAATGGTGTAGTTCATGTGACACTATGGCAAAGTATCAATCCACCTCCTCATCGGGATCTATTTAATAAATTAGTAGATAAATTTAATCAGACTCATCCTGAGGTTTATGTACATTCTATCTATGTCGGAGGAGACGGAGTATTACCGAAAATATTGATATCTGTTATTGGCAATGCGGCTCCAGATATATTGTCATTCTCCCCACAAATGACAGGTCAGTTTGCACAACTTGAAGCAATTCAACCTCTGGAAAATTGGCTATCGAAATTGCCACAAAAGTCGGACATTTTTCCTAGTTTATTTGAGGAATTGGAATTTGACGGTCACATTTGGTCAGTTCCTTTGACTACTGCTAATATGGGCATTTTTTACCGTCCTAAACTTTTCCAAGCAGCAGGAGTTACGCAAATGCCTAAGACTTGGGAAGAATTGAGGGAAGTTGCTAAAAAATTAACTATAGACCGCAATGGTGATAATCGACCGGAACAGTATGGAATTTTATTACCTCTAGGAAAGGGAGAATGGACTGTCTTTAGTTGGTTCCCCTTTTTATTAGGTGCGAAAGGAGAAATTGTCACCAATAATCGCCCAAATTTGATGAATCCGGGAGCGATCGCCGCGTTAAAATTCTGGCAAGATTTATTAAAAGATGGTTCAGCAACTCTTTCTCCCCCAGAACGAGGTTATGAGGAAGACGCTTTTCTTTCAGGTCGTGTGGCCATGCAAATCACAGGCCCCTGGACTTTGATTATGAAGTCCAATGTTGATTTCCAAGTATTTCCCATACCTGGAAACCTCCAGCAAGCTTCAGTCAAAGGCACTGGAAATTTGTTTTTGATGAAAACTACACCCGCAAAAGAACAAGCTGCACTCAAATTTTTTGAGTATGTTTTGAGTGAAGAATTCCAAACAGAATGGAGTATTGGAGCGGGTTTCTTACCAACAAACATAAAATCAGCCAATAGTCAAGCTTATCAAGAATTTCTGAAGCAAAAACCTATTTTGAAAATTTTTCTTGACCAAATGTCTGTATCAGGCTACAGACCAAATCTTCCTGGTTACAGTCGTTTGTCTGATGCGCTGGGTAGAGCGATCGAAGCTACCATGCTCGGTGCCTCTCCAGAAACAGCACTTCAAAAAGCCCAAACCAACCTTGACTCAATTTGGGATTCCCTACAACCTAGATGAAATCTAAAATCCTGCCACCACCCCTGAAACCTGGTGACTTGTTACGAGTCATTGCTCCTAGCGGTGCTTTACGAGAATTTGAGGCGTTTGAGCGCAGTATAGAAATTTGGCGATCGCGCGGCTACCAAGTTGAAATTAGCCCTAAGGTAGATGATAAATGGGGATATTTAGCCAGTACCGATGAAAACCGCCGCAACCAGCTAGCAGCGGCATGGCAAGACCCAGATTGTCGCGGTATCCTCTGCGCCAGAGGTGGTTTCGGTAGCACCCGCATCTTAGAAAATTGGCATTGGCAACAAAACTCAGAACTTCCCAAGTGGTTGATTGGCTTTTCTGACATCACCGCGCTGTTGTGGAGTCTTTATAACGTGGGCATTTCCAGCGTTCATGGCCCTGTGCTGACAACCCTTGTTGATGAGCCAGATTGGTCAATTGAGCGGTTGTTTAATTGGGTAGAAGGTCGTTCTGTGGCTTCTATTAAAGGTTGTGGTTGGGGTGGTGGAATTGCAACTGGCATTTTGTTACCAGGAAACTTGACAGTAGCAACTCATCTTTTAAGTACACCAATCCAAGCAAATTTTGATGGTGTAATTTTGGCACTGGAGGATGTTACAGAAGCACCCTACCGCATCGATAGAATGCTTACACAGTGGCGTTTAAGTGGTGCTTTGGCAAAAGTTCGTGGTATTGCTTTGGGTGGTTTTACTCGTTGTGAAGCCCCGCCAAACGTGCCTAGCTTTAGTGTAGAAGAAGTATTGCGCGATCGCTTGGGTGATTTGGGGATTCCTGTTGTCTCTGATTTGCCTTTTGGTCACAATAGCCCGAATGCAGCCTTACCAGTGGGTGTAGAAGCAACTTTAGATGCGGATGCAGGGACTTTGGTTATCAATAATTGACTGTAAAAATTTCACCATTGCTCATTTTTACACAGACAAAAAACAAAAAGGCATTGTTACAATTAAATTCAATTTAACAAAGTATGTTCAGTTTAATTCCCCTGCCTCTACAGGCAGAACGTTTTGTGTCGGGGTTAAATCCCCGTTACAAAACGTAATTACGAATTACGAATTACGAATTACGA
>NZ_JACJSJ010000034.1 GCF_014698115.1 Nostoc sp. FACHB-973 | reverse complement strand
AAATCAAAAAAAAGAACCCCACCCCGCCTTTGACTTACGTCAAAGTCTCCCCTCCCCGCTTGCGGGGAGGGGCTGGGGGTGGGGTGTTAGGGGACTTTTGCAAGAGGTCTATTGTGCTAACGCAACGCCAGTCGCCTCAACTCTTGGAACCCCCGCACAGCGCTGGCTCCCCTACGTATCTTTTCAAAAATCAAATAGTAGTCCTATAGATAAAGTTCGTATGCTGCCATTAGCAGATAATTGGTGAATTTGTGAGCCTAAACAATACGCGCATCAACAGTAACTTCAGGCAAAATTAGTGCATGATTCACGTTTTTATTAGTTTGTCAAGAGATAAACTTCGTGAATATTTTTATTGTGGCGATCGCTCACAGCTCAATTTTCGTGAAATGACAAACAACATCATTACAGCAATTTTCAGGTAATTAAATCATGGGCTAGGGTAGCACCGCTGTGCTGCCCTACAAAGGATTGTGGTTCAAATAGATGAAAACGGCTGTAATTTTGAGATGGTTGTTGCAACAGGTGCAAGCCGCAAATTTTAGCAGAACTTTTTATCAATTTCGTCTATTGACATTAAAAAAATAATCTGCATTTCACTTTGGGATTGATATGGCTTTCTAGCCTGTGTTGCTGATAAATCAATAGTTTTAAAGCAGATTGGCAAGGAATACGAAGTTTAACTATGTGTAATCACCTTGGTAAACGAACTTTATCTATAGATTCTCAAGGCTTGATCTCAGAAACTATAGGCATGAGTTAAGTAAACCTCAACTCAAACACTCAAGCTAACTAGCCCCTAATAGATTAATGACTAGCTTCAGCACTAGCTGAAAACTTACTTTTCCCAACAATTAAAGGAGTACAAAAATGCCAGAGAGAAACGAATAAGTAACATTTAATTTTTTTCCCATTCGTGCAGCAATCGTTTTCAGTATCAAAATATTTTCACAAATAAAGAGACAAACTTATGCCTACTTTTCCTTCCGATCCCTTATTTCCTTATCAATGGTATCTCTACAACGAAGGTCAACTCGGCGGCGTTCCTGGTATGGATCTCAACGTAGTTAATGTTTGGGATGACTACACAGGACGCGGTGTTACAGTTGGTGTTTTTGAAGGAACTGGAATTGAATACGATCATCCTGATTTAGCTCCAAATTACAATACTTCTATCGACTATGATGGCGTTACCAACAGTGGTAATCCCTACCCTCTATCTGGAGAAAGCTATCATGCCACTGGTGTTGCAGGCGTTATTGGTGCAGCTGCTGGAAATGGCATTGGTGGTGTGGGTGTAGCCTATGGCTCTACCTTAGCTTCCTCCCGGTTTAGTTACCAGAATAGTGATAGCATGATTCGAGCGTTGCAGCGCTTACGCAACTTTCATGTGGCCAACAATAGCTGGGGTAGCACGTCATTCTTTGGATTTAATTTTCTCGATCCTTCATTTGCCCCAGTAACCCAAGCTATTCGAGATGCTGCTCAGTATGGGCGTAATGGCTTAGGAACTGCGGTGGTCTGGTCTGCTGGAAATAGCAGAGAAGAAGGTTTGAATACCAATTACTCTAACCTTACCAACTCTCGCTACGGCATTACTGTAGCTGCACTGCAAGATGATGGTACAGTATCTGATTACAGCACTCCTGGGGCTTCTATTCTCGTTTCCGGTTTTGGCAGTGGGACTCCTGGCAGTATTGTGACTACAGATCGTCAAGGATCGGAAGGAGATACTTCTGGAGACTACACTGGCGAGTTTAATGGTACTTCAGCAGCAGCCCCGATGATTTCTGGAGTAGTTGCCTTAATGTTGGAAGCCAATCGTAATTTAGGTTATCGAGATATACAGGAAATTCTGGCCTATTCTGCTCGTCAAAACGATCCTTATAACTACGGGGGGCAGCCATACATTTGGCAATATAACGGCGCTAACAATTGGAATGGCGGAGGTTTACACGTCAGCCACAACTATGGATTTGGGTTGGTAGATGCTCTTGCTGCTGTGCGTTTAGCGGAGACTTGGCAAAAACAGAGTGTATTGAACAACGAGCAGTCTCTTTCCTATAATTCAGGTTCTTTAGGCCGGACTATTCCAGATAACAATGCCACGGGAATTAGTCATACTTTTACCGTCGCTGCTGGCTTAGAAATTGATTTTGTGGAGGTAGAACTCAATTTGACTCATTCCTATCGGGGTGATTTGGTTGTGTACTTGACCTCTCCCAGTGGAACTGAGAGTGTGTTGGTTTATCGACCTGGTAATGGGGAAGATGAGGGAGACAATATCGTGTTTAAATTCTCTAGTACTCAACACTGGGGAGAAAACAGTGCTGGCAATTGGACGCTCACAATAAAAGATTTTGGTCCTGGAGATGTCGGCATTTTCAATAGTTGGAAATTAAATTTATACGGCGATAAAGATACTGTCAACGACACTTATTTCTTTACCAATGAGTATGGCATTTATGGCGATACTACGCTGACTGATACTTCTGGTGCTGATACAATTAACGCTGCGGCGATTACTTCCAGCTCTTACCTCAATCTGAATCCAGGTTCTACAAGTATTCTGAATGGAACCACCTTAGCTATCAGTACAGGAACAGTCATTGAAAATGCCTTTACTGGCGATGGCAATGACACAATTATCGGTAATAGTGCTGCTAATGCTTTGTCTAGTGGTAGGGGTAATGATACTCTCAATGGTGGTGCGGGTAATGATACTCTCAGAGGTGGCAGAGGTAACGACATCTATATAGTTGATAGTGCTGGGGATGTCGTTATAGAAAACCCTAATGAAGGCACAGATACGGTTCAGTCATCTGTTACTTATACCCTGAGTGCAAATGTAGAGAATCTAACTCTCACTGGTACAGCTGCCATCAATGGTACAGGCAATAGTCTCAACAACAGTATTACAGGTAATAGCGGCAACAATACCCTCGATGGCGGTGGGGGTAATGATACCCTCAATGGTGGCGCGGGTAATGATACCCTCAATGGCAATACTGGTAATGACAGGATGGTTGGTGCAGCAGGTAACGATATCTATATAGTTGATAGTTCTGCGGATGTTGTTGTAGAAAATGTCAACGAAGGCACGGACACAATTCAGTCATCTATTAGCTATGTACTAGGCAGTAACTTAGATAATTTGATTCTCACTGGTACATCTGCCATCAATGGTACAGGCAACACTCTCAACAACAATATTACAGGTAATAGTGGGAACAATACCCTGGACGGCAAAGATGGTAATGATACCCTCAATGGTGGTGCCGGAAATGATAACCTTTTAGGTGGGAATGGCAATGACATTCTCGTAGGCGGAATTGGCAATGATACCCTCACAGGTGGTACAGGAGTCGATCGCTTTACTTTCAATTCCCGCAGTGAAGGCATTGACAGGATTGCTGATTTTAGTGTGGTTGATGATACCATTGCTGTGTCTGCGGCTGGTTTTGGTGGTGGGTTGGTTGCTGGTGTGGCGATCGCTGCTAGTCAATTTATTCTGGGTTCAGCAGCCACTACGGCTAGTCATAGATTTATGTACGATCGCAGCAATGGCGCTCTGTTCTTTGATCAAGATGGCATAGGAGCAATTGCAAAAGTCCAAATTGCTACTCTTAGTACCGGACTAAGTTTAACTAGTGCTGATATTTTTGTGAATGCTTAATCCCCTGCAAGGATACAGCTGAAAAATCACAGGTATCATCCCTCATTTTCCACCAGATGTAGAGACGTAGCATTGCTACGTCTCTACTGAGATAAATTGAGATAATTAGTAACGTTCCCGACGAGGCGGTTCAGTGATTAAATTAAGGGAAAGGATAATGAAAGTATGCTTTTGCTAAAGACTATTCGTGGGTTGGGAATGTTTGCGAGTTTGCTGTCTCCAGCAGTGCTAATTTTTCCTGGTATGTCAGAACAGGTATCTGCACAGCCCGATCGAGAGTTGAGAATCAGTGTAAAATTCCCTCCTACCGAGGATCGCAGCGCACCAGGGCGCACAGCAGGGGGGGGAAGGCGATCGCCTGAGCATTTTTGTACTGAGCCAAACACTACTCCTTTAACGGCTTTAATGCCAACACGCGACAATGTGGGAACAACAGTCACCGCCAATCCTACTTTTTTTTGGTATGTTCCGAAAACAACAGCCAAGTCAGCAGAATTTGTGGTTAAAGACGAGCAAGATAATGAAGTTTACGTCACAAATCTTGCTATTCCCAGCACTGCGGGTATAGTTAAATTTACCCTGCCAACAACTGTATCTCTACAAGTAGGCCAAGATTATACATGGGGTTTGGCGTTGATTTGCAACAATGTAGACCGCAGTCGGGATGAGTTAGTTGAGGGAATTATCCGCCGAAATGAACTAAGTTCAGAACTAAAAACCAAGCTACAACAGGCACTTTCCCCTTTAGAAAAAGCGCAAATTTATGCACAAGCTAAAGTTTGGTTTGAGGCGATCGCTACCCTTGCCACTTTGCAAAGTTCTCAATCAAGGCAATGGGAAGAACTCTTAAATTCAGTAGGTTTAAAAGATATTGCTCAACAACCCTTTGTTAATGACACACCGTAGAAAATAGAGGGAGTGTTTATGTGATTCTTATTATTATTTAAGTTCAGCTACGCTTAAAAATTAATGTTGGTGCAAAGATGATGTGGGGAAAGTGGAAAAGGCTGTTGTGGCAATGGCGCAGTGTTTTGATTACTACTCCTAGTGTGGCTGGTGTAGTTATCTTATTACGTCTTGCTGGTTTAATGCAGCCTTGGGAGTGGGCGGCTTTTGATCAATATATGCGTCTACGACCCCAGGAACCACCTGATGAACGGATTGTCATTGTAGGGATAAATCTTGCAGATATCAAAAAAATTCGTCAGCCAATTATTTCAGATGATGTGTATGCTAAATTATTGCAAAAATTAAAAGCTAGAAAACCACGAGCTATCGGTTTAGATATCTACCGCGATTTACCTGTAGAACCAGGACATCAAGAATTAGTCAAAGTATTTGCATCTACGCCCAATTTAATTGGGATTCAAAGAGTAGTGGGGGATAACCAACGTGAGCCAATTGACCCGCCACCAGTACTCAAAAAGAAAGGGCAAGTAGGTACAAATGATTTGATTTTGGATGCAGATAAAAAGGTGCGACGCGGTTTGCTTTACTTAACAGATAAAAATGGCAAAACGGTCTACAGTTTCGCATTATATTTAGCTTTACTTTATCTTGATGCTGAAGGTATTACTCCAGAAACTGTTGGACAAACAAAAAATTGGCAGTTAGGAAAAACAAGATTTATCCCCTTTGCAGCCAATGATGGTGGCTATGTGCAAGCTGATGACCGTGGCTACCAAATTTTAATTAATTACCGGGGAGCAGCCAAGCACTTTTCCACAGTCTCGATGACAGATATTTTGGAAGATAAAATACCACCAGAATGGGGACGCGATCGCATTATTTTAATTGGTAACGTCAGCGAAAGTTTTGAGGATTTATTCTTCACTCCCCATAGTAGTGATTTGTTGACTTCCCCAGAACCTATGGCTGGGGTAGAAATTCATGCAAATATTGCTAGCCAAATTATCAGTGCAGCTAAAGAAGGTCGTCCACTAATTAAGAGTTGGTCGCAGCCAATGGAAATGGGATGGATTTTGCTGTGGTCTTTTGTTGGCGCAAGTTTAACTTGGCAGTGGCGATATGCAGGCGGGGTAAGATTTTTATCTTTCCAGAGGATAACTATCCCAATTTTGGCAGCAGGCGTCCTATTAGCTAGTACCTATGCTGCCTTTCTCATCAGTTGGTGGATACCTGTAATACCACCATTATTAACTTTGTTGGGATCTGCGATCGCTATTACAGCCCACATCGCCCGCACTGCTGGAGAAATTCGTTATACATTTGGGCGTTACTTAAGCAAGGAAGTAGTTACTACCTTATTAGAAAGTCCACAAGGTTTAAAACTTGGCGGCGAACGGCGCAAAATCACCATACTCGTCTCTGATTTAAGAGGATTTACCAGTATTTCTGAACAATTACCCCCGGAAAAAGTTGTTCAAATTCTCAACTTTTATTTGGCATCAATGGCAGATATCATTACTCAGTATCAAGGAACCATTGATGAGTTTACAGGTGATGGTATTTTAGTGTTGTTTGGTGCGCCTACTGCCAGAGAAGACGACACTACAAGGGCTAGTGCTTGTGCTATTGCTATGCAGTTAGCAATGACAAATGTAAATGAAAAGATGAAGCAGTGGAATCTGCCGCCACTAGAAATGGGCATAGCCATTAACACAGGCGAAGTTGTTGTTGGAAATATTGGTTCTCATATACGAACTAAATATGGTGTAGTTGGTAGCCAGGTAAATCTCACCTATCGCATTGAATCTTATACAATTGGAGGTCAAATTTTTATTTCAGAATCGACATTCACAGAAGTAGGGTCAATCGTCAGAGTCTGTGGACAACAGGAAGTCCAACCAAAAGGAATTAAACAGCCGATAAATATTTATGAAATTAGCGGGATTAGTGGACAATACAATATCTTTCTGACTCCAGAAGAAGAAATATTTTTACCGTTAGCTGAAGAAATACCAATAGAATATGCAATTCTAGATGAAAAGCACATTGGTGAAACCCTTTTTAAAGGCAGTTTAGTTAAACTGTCCACTAAAGGCGCTCTAGTACGTCCCAACGATCTAGAAGAGGACATTATCCCCTCTTTATTAAGTAATATTAAATTAACTATGTCGTCAAATTCTCCAAAAAAATTAAGCGTTGATATTTATGCTAAAGTTTTAGAAAAATCAGTAGAAAAGGGAACATTTTATATTTATTTTACCACGAAAAACTCTGATATAGAAGCAATTTTTAGCGAACTTTATCAAGCTATCAAGGTAGCTGTATAGGTTTTATTTATATCTTTTTTATACTTATAAAGTTCATCAATATGAAAATAAATAATATCACCAAATTCAATTTTTGATATCATGATGAAACTAATTTTTCTAGGTTCAGGTTCTGCTTTCACTGTTGGAGCAGATAATTTTCAATCCAATATACTGTTAGTTAACGGTCAAGAGAAGAAACTTTTGATTGATTGTGGCTCAGACATAAGATTTTCATTACATTCGGCTGATTTTTCCTATCTCGATATTACCGATATTTATATTAGTCATCTCCATGCCGATCATGTTGGTGGGCTTGAATATATTGGATTTAGTACCAAGTTTGATTCCAGATGCCAGAAACCAAAGCTTTACTTAAGCAAAGAATTAGCCAGTGCAATTTGGGAAAATACTTTATCTGGCGGCATGAGGTCTATACAGGGTGATCTTGCTAGTTTAGAAACTTATTTTGATGTGAATAAAATTGAAAGCAACGGTTGTTTTACATGGGCAGAAACTAAATTTATTTTAGTAAAAGTTATCCATGTGAATAATGGGTACTTTGTCATGCCCAGCTATGGATTATTTTTTGAAATCAACGGAAAAAAATATTTATAACTACAGATACTCAATTATGTTTAGAGCAAATTGGCAAATATTATGAGCAAGCAGACATAATTTTTCAAGATTGTGAGACTTCACAATTTCCTACTTCTATCCATGCTCATTATAATAAATTATTGACATTACCCGCAGAATTAAAAAATAAAATGTGGTTGTATGGTTATCAACCTGGACTACTTCCTGATGCCAAAAAAGATGGATTTTGTGGTTTTATAAAGCGCGGTCAGATTTTTGATTTTTGCTCAAAATAAATATTTATTTAGCAAAATTTTTACTTTTTTTGTAAAATTTAGATGTTTTCAGCCCAAAAACAATTGCTGAAATTGAATTGCATTTTGGGTATCCCTAAGAGGTTGTTTGAAAAGTAGTTAACTGTGATTTTAGGCACTTGTTGATCCCCCCTAACCCCCCTTAAAAAGGGGGGAACCGGAGTTAAAGTCCCCCTTTTTAAGGGGAGCCAGTGCGGTCTTGGGGGTTTCCCCCATGAGCAACTGGCGTGGATTTAGGGGGATCTAAAACGTTTTGCTACCAACAAGAGGACTTTTCAAACAACCTCTAATAGTAAAATCAGTTCGCAAAAAAGGTAAATTATGATCATTGCAAAATGGCAGGTTATTATGAGGCTGGGAATATTGGCATTACAAACAGGGGCGATCGCTACATTCACAACCCCTAGTTTTGCCCAAATTGCCCCAGATGAAACCTTGGCTGGGGAAGGCTCCATCCCGATCCAACGCAGCCCCATCGATTTTAATATTGAAGGCGGAAGCAGACGAGGAGCCAACTTATTCCACAGTTTTCGATCCTTCAATATCGAAGACGGTGGTAGTGTCTATTTTGCTAACCCCAACGGTGTAGAAAACATTTTCACTCGCGTCACCGGCAATAATATTTCTCAAATTCAAGGCACTCTTGGTGTAAGCGGTAATGCCAATTTATTTTTGCTCAATCCCAATGGCATTGTTTTCGGACGTAACGCTCGTTTAGATATTAAAGGTTCATTTGTCGCCACAACTGCTAACGCCATTCAGTTGGAAAATTTTGACTTGTTTAGTATTACTGCACCTCAAAATAGTCAATTACTTTCAATACAACCAGGTGCTTTATTCTTTAATGCCCTGCCAAATCATCAAACAGAAATTATTAATCAAGGCAACTTAGCCGTTGGAAAAAGTTTAACTTTAGCTGCACATAATTTAAAATTACAAGGACAACTATTCTCAGGAAAAAATTTAATTCTCAAGGCATTAGATACAGTGCAACTCAGAGACAACCAGAGTCATCCTTTCATAGCAAGAACTCAGGGACAACTGCTAGTCCAGGGAAATCAAGGCATTGATATTTTGACCTTGAATCATCCCCAAAGTGGACTCTTTGCTCGGAAAGATTTGATATTGCGATCGCCTAGTTCTGTAGTAGGCAATGCACACTTTTGGAGTGGAAAAGATTTTCGGGTTGAAAGTTTAGATGGGACTTTAGGCAATTTAGAGAGTGTTTCTGTCCCCATTATTCAAGCGAGTGGGGATGTCAGCTTCAACAGTTATACAGGAACATCATTGCAAATTTTCGCTGGTGGTAGTGTCAACATTGATACAGTTGTGATTAACGGAAGCAATCCCATAAATAATGTTAGTGAAACCATTACGCTATCCGATGGCAATACCCAAGCCGAAGTTAATGGAAGTACACAACCAACTTTCGATATTCGTGCTGGAACAACTGCTGTGGGTAGCGCTTTAGGAATGACAAGTAACTCATTTGATGATAGCAACTCTTATACAGTGCCGACTGCCAATATTGATATCGATAGTATTAACATTACTCAACCTAACGGTTTAGTTATTTTAACTAATCAATACCAGTCTCACCCTTCAGCCAGTGGCAACATTCGGGTGAAAACAATTTCTACCAACGACTTCTCTAATGGATTTTCTGGTAATAGCGGTGATGTAGTTATAGACTCTCGCGGTGACATCAATATTCCCAGCTTTGGGACAATTAACACATCTTCTCGCAGTGGGAAATCAGGAGATATTCGTTTATTAGCTAAGAATACAATTTCTGGGAATAATGCTTCGATCAGAACAAGTTCCTCAGGCCCTGGCAATTCTGGAAATATTGACGTACAAACCCGTACTCTTTCGCTAACAGATGGAGCCTTCATGACAACCGCGATCGCTGGTCAGGGTAAAGGAGGTAACATCACTGTGAATGCCTCTGATGGAGTGCAACTAATTGGTATCACAGCCAGTGGATTTGTCCCTAGCGGTTTATTCAGTCAGACAAGAGGACAAGCTAACAGAGGAGGTGATTTAACCATTACTACTAAACGCTTGCTCGTTCAGAATGGGGCGCAGATTTCTACTGCTACTTTTGGCCGGGGTGATGGCGGCAATTTAATAGTCAATGCCTCTGAGTCAGTGCAAGTAATTGGAGCAGCGGCTAATGGTTTTCCGGCTAGTGGCTTGTTTACTCAAACCTTTGGTGAGGCAAATGCTGGCCAGCTAACTATCATAACCAATAAGTTAAGAGTTAGAGATGGAGCCTTAATCGCAACGGGGGCCTTTGAAACTGATCCTGGGACAGGCACTAAATTAGGTGATTTCAACAGTCGGGCAGGGAATTTAAACATCACAGCTTGGGAATCAGTGGAATTGAGCGGTAACCCAGGCATATTTGGTACTAGTATTAGCAGTCAGACAGAAAGTGCTGGAGAGGCTGGAGCCTTAACAATTAAAACTGCACAGTTAATTATCCGGGATGGAGGAAAAATATTAGCACAAACAGCCAGTAATACAGGCGGTGACATTACTCTGAACGCGCAGGACTTATTACTATTGCGTAATGGCAGCCAAATATCAACCACTGCGGGTACAGCAGGAGCAGGTGGAGATGGCGGCAACATCTTTATCAATACTCCTTTTATTGTGGCTGTTGCTCAAGAAAACAGTGACATTACCGCCGATGCTTTTGAAGGAAATGGTGGCAACATCAATATTTTGACTCAAGGCATTTTTGGCATTGAACCACGCAATCAAAAAACCTCTTTAAGCGATATTACCGCCAGTTCTCAATTTGGAGTAGCAGGACAAATCAGCATTAATACTCCAGATATTGACCCTGGAGGCGGACTAGTCGAACTTCCTAGCACAGTTATAGACGCTTCGGAGCAGATTACTCAAAATCTTTGTCAACAGAGTGTAGGCAGCACATTCGTTGTCACTGGACGGGGTGGCTTACCGACAAACCCAAGCCTTGCCCTAACACCACCAGGGGTAAGAGTTGGTTTAGTGGAACCAACTTCATCAACTATCACTCAGGCACAATCAACAAATAAATATTCTGTTTCAAATCATCCTCAAACACCAACTGGGGAAAAAGCCAAAATGACCAATCCAATTGTGGAGGCGCAAGGGTGGGAAATTAACGACAAAGGCGAAATTATGCTGACGGCGTACAATTCTACAGCTACAAATTACCAGAATTATTGGCGATCGCCTACTAGTTGCTCTGGGTCATAACATGGTAGCCTGATGTCACATCAGTGTATCAGGATGAAATATCTGGTATGAGTAATCGTTGGGTGTGGTGGTTTGGTGTAGCGATCGCCAGCTTATATATATCCAGGTTAAATGAAGCTTATGCCCAAATCAGCCCAGATGCAACTCTACCGAATAATTCCGATATCACACGAGACGGTAACACGTTAAATATCACAGGCGGAACTCAAGCAGGAACAAATTTGTTTCACAGTTTTTCAGAGTTTTCTATTCCCACTAGTACTGAGGCTGTCTTTCAAAATGCCGCAGATATTCAAAACATTATCAGTCGGGTTACAGGTCAGTCAATTTCTCAGATTGATGGTTTGATTAAAACTCAAGGTACAGCTAATCTATTTCTCATCAATCCCAAGGGAATTATCTTTGGTAAGAATGCACGTTTAGATATTGGTGGTTCATTTATTGCCAGTACAGCTAGTGCGGTAAAGTTTGCGGATGGTTTTGATTTTAGTGCCAATGATATCCCAACGACACCACTGTTAACTATTAATGTTCCTATAGGATTGCAATTTGGAGGAAATCCTGGTTCCATTCAGGTAAAGGGTGATGGCCAAGGAATTAGAGCAACAACTGAAAACAGTGATGTAATTGATACGACATCTGGCTTACGGGTGCAACTCAATCAAACTTTGGCCTTAGTAGGTGGTGACATCTTCTTAGAAGGGGCAACCATCAAGACAGCAGGAGGAAGGATAGAATTGGGCAGTGTGGGAGAAAACAATCTCGTCAGCTTCACTTCGATAAATAAAGGTTTTTCCTTAGGATATGAAGCCATTTCTACTTTCAAAAACATCCAATTGTCCCAAAAGACAGCAGTTGATGCCAGTGGTGCGGGTGGTGATGTGCAAGTTTGGAGCAACCGCCTCACTCTTACCGATGGTTCGCAAATAGAGGCAAGTACCCTAGCAGAGCAACCCGGAGGCAGCATAAATGTCACGGCAAAAGAGTCAGTGCAAGTAATTGGTGCTTCTGTATCATATAATCCTAGTGGCTTGTTTACTCTAGTTAACCCAGGTTCCACAGGCAGTGGAGGACAGTTGACGATTAATACTGGTGAGTTAATCGTGCGGGATGGGGCAGTAGTTGATGCTGGAACATTTGGTGCGGGTAAGGGAGGGAATTTGACTATCAATGCCGACTCTATACAAGTAATTGGCATTGGTAAATCTATTGAACTTCCGGGGGCTGGCAAAGGGGATGTATATACCAGTGGCTTATTTACCTCTTCAGACCAAAATGCCACAGGTGATGCAGGAAATATCACCATTAATACCCAGGAATTACTTCTTCGGGATCTGGGAGTTATCAATGCTCAAACTCAGGGTGTGGGCAAGGGTGGTAATTTGACAATTAACACTCAGCAGTTGCTCGTTTTAAATGGGGGGAATGTTACCTCCAGCACTTCTGGTGCAGGAAAAGCTGGGAATTTAACCGTCAATGCCGACTCTGTGCAAATAATTGGCACAACCGCCAATGGTCAGTTTAGCAGCCGTTTGTACACGACATCTGGTATGGGCTTAATTAAAAATTATCCAAACACCACAGGCGATGGGGGAAACATCAGAATTAAAACTGGTGAGTTGCTTGTGCAAGACGGCGCTAGTATTTTAGTGGGTGCTGCGGGCAAAGGCAATGCAGGGAACCTAGAAATCCATGCTCGCTCTATCCGTTTAGACAATAATGCTAGCCTAGACGCTACAACCATTAGTAGCAATACTGATACCAGTCAACAACAAGCAACTATCACCTTAAGCGCCAAATATTTGTTCTTACTTGGTGGCAGTAGAATCACCACCAACGCCACAGGCAGCAATCTCATTGGTGGCAACATCAACATTGACACCGACATTCTAGGCGCAGCTGGAAACAGCGATATTAGTGCTAATTCTACTGACTTTCGTGGAGGTCGGGTAACAATCAATGCTCAGGGTATTTTTGGGATTCGATTTCGTAATACACCAACAACAGAAAGTGATATCACGGCCACCGGAGCAAATTCACAGTTAAATGGTACGGTACAAATTAACACACCTGATGTTGACCCTAGCCAAGGGTTAACACCATTGCCAGAGATTATGATTGATCCTGCCACTATCATCGCTCAAAATCCTTGCCAAAAGATTGCGGGCAGTAGGTTTGTGATTACTGGACACGGTGGCTTACCGACAAATCCAAGCCTTGCCCTGACACCATCAGGGGTAAGAGTTGGTTTAGTAGAACCTACTTCACTCACGACTCAAGCACAATCAACAATTAAATATTCTGTTGTAAATCAACCGCAAACACCAACTGAGGAAAAAGCCAAAATGACTAATCCAATTGTGGAGGCTCAAGGGTGGGTGATTAACGACAAAGGCGAAATTATGCTGACTGCGTACAATTCTACAGGTACAAATTACCAGAATTATTGGCGATCGCCTACTAGTTGCTCTGGGTCTTAAATCAAATCAAAATAGTCTTAAATGAACAAAAGCGACTAATATGGCCAAAAAACAGCAGAAATTTGCTCATGTATTCCCAAATTTGTGGCAAAATACTAACAAACAGCCTGCTGTGCGATGGGCTATACCCAGTTGGAGGCGATCGCTAATTTTATTCGCCTTGTTATTTGTCTTCTCCATGACAATCCAGCCAGCGATTGCCAAGGTTACGGTATCTAGCCCTGTTATTCACAATCAACAGCCACCTTACGAACTGGTAAAACAAGGCAAAATACTCTATGAAGCCGGACGTTTTCAGGAAGCAGCACGAGTTTGGCAACAAGTAGCTTCTGCTTTTGCTACCCTTGGGGATGATCTCAACCAAGCAATGGCGTTGAGTAATCTTTCATCAACTCTTCAGCAAGTAGGATTATGGGAGCAAGCACGCACCGCCATCACTCAAAGTTTGAACCTACTGGAAACCCAAAAAAGTATGCCAGAACAATTGCGAATCCTGGCTCAAACCAAAGATATTGAAGGGCAATTACAACTAGCAGTGGGACAAGCCGAAGAGGCCATCGATACTTGGCAGCAAGCTGCTGATAACTATGCTCGAATTGGTAATAAACAGGGGCAGACTCAAAGCCGGATTAACCAAGCCCAAGCAATGCAAGATTTGGGACTTTACCCAAGGGCTTGCAAGATATTATTGCAAACTTTAGAGCTTGACTATCAAGACTGCAAACTATCCGATGCTGATTTGCAAAGCCTCAAAGGACAACCACCTTCTTTTCTCAAAGTTGTCAGCCTACGTAGCCTTGGTAATGTTTTGCAAGTAGTTGGTAACAGCGAACAATCCCAAGAAATCTTGTCAGAAAGTTTGAATTTAGCTAAACAATTGAACTCTCCTCCAGATATTGAAGCTGCCTATATAAGTTTAGGCAATGCAGCACGAGCTAAAGCTTTTACAGAAGCCTTTGATTCTGGTAAACAAACCAAGTACAGGCAAGCAGGGTTGTATTATTATAGTGAAGCCGCCAAGATTTCCACATCACCAACTACGCAACTTTTTGCCCAAGTCAATCAACTAAGTTTGTTTTTGGAAAGTGAGAAATGGTCAGAAGCTGAACAATTATGGTTGCCCTTAAGATCAAAGTTAAATGATCTACCTCTGAGTAAACAAGGAATTTATGCCCAGATTAACTTAGTTCATAGTCTGCTGAAACTGGTAAGTAAAAAAGTCCCCAATTCGCAACTACCGACTTTTCAAGACATTGACCAAATATTAATCACAGCTACAGAACAAGCACAGCGTTTAGGCGATCGGCGAACTTATGCTTATGCTTTGGGAGTACGGGGTAAACTGTACGAAAATAATCAACTGTGGCCTCAAGCAGCAGACTTGACGAAGCAAGCTTTAAATGTATTAGTCTCAAACTTGAAGGCACCAGATGTCAGCTATGAGCTATTTTGGCAGCTAGGACGTATTTATAAAAGTACAGGAGATATTAAAACTGCGATCGCTAACTATACTGAAGCTGTGAATATTCTTCAATCTATGCGTCAGGATTTATTAGCAGTCAGTTCCAAAGTCCAATACTCTTTTAAAGAGAGTGTTGAACCTGTTTACCGAGAGCTAGTAGAGTTACTGTTGCCATCAGGTAAGGATGTAGAACAATCTGTTTTAATTCAAGCTAGAAATTTAATTGAATCTCTGCAATTAGCTGAACTAGATAACTTTTTCCGCGATGCCTGTTTAAATGCCAAACCAGTCAAAATCGACCAATTAGATCCAACATCAGCAGTATTCTATACAATCATTTTGCCCCGTAGTTTAGAAATAATAGTTGCACTACCTGGACAATCTCTGCGTCATTACTCTCACCCTATCAGCCAGCAGGAAATAGAAGCATCTCTCAATCAGTTTCAAGCTGTTGTCACCAACCGGATACGCAAACCATCTCTGGAATCCTTGGAAAAAGTTTACAACTGGTTAATCAAACCTATAGAATTAGAACTTGCTAGCAGCCAAGTAAAAACCTTAGTATTTGTATTAGATGGTGCATTGCGAAACATTCCAATTGCTGCTTTGCACGATGGTCAACAATATCTCATGAAAAAGTATAGCATTGCTCTGACGCCTGGTCTGCAACTGCTAGAACCGAAACCTTTAAAATGGCGGAAAATTCAAGCTCTTACTGCTGGATTAACTGAACCTCGCCAAGGTTTTGCTGGACTTCCTAACGTAGAATTAGAATTGCAGCGCATCAAGAATTCTATTCCTACACAAATAATACTTAATCAATCTTTTACTAATTCTAATTTTCAAACAAAAGTTAAAAATTTTTCTTTCCCAGTGGTTCATTTGGCAACTCATGGAGAATTCAGTTCTCAAGCTGAAAACACTTTTATTCTGACTTGGGATAAAAAGATTAATGCCAAGGAATTAGACACTCTTCTACGTAGTGATTCACGGCAAATGCAACCAATTGAATTACTTGTTTTGAGTGCTTGTAGAACAGCATCAGGAGATCAGCGAGCTGCTTTAGGATTAGCTGGGATAGCTGTCAGAGCTGGTACACGCACGACTGTAGCATCTCTTTGGTCTGTTAATGATGAAGCCACTGCCTTGTTTATGTCTACATTCTATCAAGAATTAGCCAACCCAGAAATCATGAAAGTTGAAGCTCTTCGTCGCGCTCAACAAACTGTTTTACAAGATAGTAGATTTTCTCATCCATATTACTGGGCTGCTTTTGTTTTAGTAGGAAATTGGTTGTGAACTACCTACCTACACCGATCTGACGGTAGGGTGTAGGCTTCGTAATTAATTAACCTGAGTTCGTCAGCTTTATCTTGATTCGGAGAATTTTTAAATTTCGCAGTTTTCAAAATTCTCTCAGAAGTCTGCCACAGCCGTACAGTCGATCGCCAATATTATTATGTCGTAAGGCATACCACCAAGTTGCTGCATTGATAGCAATCACGGGCTTTTTCAGCCATCGTTCTGCTTCGTCAGCGAGCCGGAGCATACTCAAATTAGTACCCATTTGTACGATACCATCTACATCATCACCATCGATTTCCATTAGATAGTTGCGAAGAGTATCTTCAGAGACTTCAGCGATCGCTATTGCAGTGGAACAACGCAGTCCTTTTAGCCGCACAACTTCTACCCCAATGTCACTGAAAAAACTGCGTAACTTATCATCAGCCACAGCCTGATAAGGGGTGATGACGGCAATCTTGTTTATTTTGAACGCTTCCAAAGCAGCCTGACACGCCGAAGCGCCGGTAGCCACTTGCAGTCCAGTATAATCCTCAAGCCGTTTGGTGAACGCTATATTCCCTTCGATTCCTCCCCAAAAAGTCTCAGCACTCATTCCCATAATTAGGTAGTCGATACCCGCAGTCATGACGCGATCGACTGCGAAAAGAATTTCGTTGTCGATTTCCTGCAAAATACGCAGCATCTTTTCATCGCTACTCAAATCCTGATCGCGAATATGAATCCGAGACATGTGGGACGTAACACCTGGTACAGCCATCGTGTGAAAATCTGGTTCGACGATGGTATTTGTGCTAGGTGCAAGCACTCCGAATTTTTTTCGCCATCCTAAGGCGTCCGTCATTGTGAAATTCCCCTGGATAACGTTATCTTTGGTAGCTGTGCTTTGAGAAGTGCGATCGCTCTTTGAAAAAAAGTTTTCCCTCTACTGAAACTTTACTTGTCCTTATCAAGTGCAGCCTCCAGACGTGCCTGATCTTGCTGAGTAATATCTGGGTTATGCAATATCCAATAACAATCTAGGCGATCGTTAGTGCGAAACAAAAGTAGTGCCCCACTTTCTGTCCAAAACGGCCCGTGTGGAATGTGTGCAGGTCGCCAGTAATAGCCATCTTTGCACATTGCTGTATAGCGTCTATTAAAAGGATCATCGCTCATAGACCAATGTCCAAGCACATCTCCAGAAATAACATACGCCTCCTCAGTAGTAGGATGACCAGCATAGAAATTGCCTTCAATCCACATAGGTACTAAACCAAGAATCCACGTAGCACGTCCAGTTTTTTTATTGGTATACAAACTTTTACGCGCTGAACCAGCAGGCAAAAAAGTTGTACTTTCCCATTTCATTGCGTGGAGTTCTTGCAATGGAACATACTCAGTCATCCGTTCATGGGTCTGCATATTTGTATGATATACAGAAGTTTCCGGGATTTGCGGAAGATTTGCGTAGTCTTCAGTCACGTAAGTGGGCGTAGCATCCGGCATCCACAACAGAATAGTGTCTTCTTGGGTTTTCCAAGGGCCAGTAGGTATACCAGCCGGAATGAAAGAATAACTGAGATTGCGTAATACAAACCCACCCTGGCAAAGTGCGCCGGTCAACACAAAAATTTCCACATTGGTAGTAAAGTGACCAACAGGTGCGCTCCAACCCTTTTTCAGCACTACTCGCTGCGTAGATTCACCCGTACTTTCGTTCACGGATAAAACTTGGGCAGTACCATCTTGACCGATAACAAAGTTTTTTACATCAAAAGGCACTTGTGGAAAGTTGAGAACTGAGTTAAGTGACTCTTCAGTTTCTACATGTTTGCGCCCTGTAAAGATGTTCTTGTTCATTTCATTAAATTATGTGTAAATTATGCAATATATGTAACTATTTCAAGGTAACTACTGCTAGTAATTTTAAAACATAAAAACCAAAATTGTATAAGAGTTAGATATTAAACGGGAACTACAATGACACAAAATTCAGAAAATACTTTAAAAGTTGCTCACCAGGCATTTGAGAATCTGACACACGGTATAGCAACAGGTGAATGGGAAGCATTATTAGATATGCTCTCAGAAGATTTTACCCTTTGGTTTCCTATGGGAAAATTCCACGGTTTGAATGTGGGAAAAGACCGAGCAAGAGAATTTTTTGAGTATGTTTCTGAATCCTTCAGTGGTTTGAAGCTAACTGGCCTAGACCGTGTTACCAGCAATGAAACAACCGCTGTCTTTGAATTTCGTGATGAAGGACTTTTGTTCGGACAGCCTTACAAAAATCGAGTAGCAGTTTCCTTTGATGTGCGTGGAGACAAAATTTGTGGCTATCGGGAATATTTTGGTAGTGATGGAAAATCGTATTAATTGATGTTTGTGATTTGTCATTGGTCATTTGTCCTTTGCAAATAACTAACCACCAATAACTAATGACCAATAGATCTCTTGCAAAAGTCCCTAATACCCCACACGCCAGTCGCTCATGGGGGAAACCCCCAGACGCTCGCGGACTCGCTCTAAGCGTTCGCGTAGCGTCTCGTAGAGAAGCTATGCCGTTGGCGTTCGCGTAGCGTCTCGTAGAGAAGCCTCTCGTTCGCGTTAGCGTCTCCGTTCGCGCAGCGGCGACCACAGGAGAAGGAGAAGAGAAGGCTTTACGTTGCGCTATCGCCCTTGCCGTCTCCCCTTGGGAGAAGACCGCGCTGGCTCCCCTTAATCCCCTCCCCAAAGCATCGGCTACGGTGTATACACAAGTGCTATCTGCAAAGGTTTCAAGCCTTCTAGACCCAATAAATTGTCATTACGAGTGCAGCGGTAGTCCTCAATAAAGGGCACAGCAGTGTTCATTGGTGTCAACTTAAGAAGATAAAGCCCAAATTTGTTGAGTGTAAGCGTCAATCTCAAGGGTGACGCTTACGCCTAGTTTTGACTAATCCAAACAGCTTTTGATGTTCCACAAGATAAGGAACAGGGTCAGATGCATCACCACGGAGAACAGCTTGAGAAAAATGGTATAAACTACGGAAAACCATCTCTGTAGAAATCAGGTTTAGTGGCTGATTCAGAGCGAGAGTGCTTCGCACACGCTTCGCGAACGCTACATCAATACATAATTGGTTAAGAACAGCATAAAAAATCCAAGTGGCAAAAATCTGGATTTGCACGCCATTGTTGTCGCCAACCCAAATATAAGCTAAACCTAGAAGCCTTTTTGTGAGCAGAAAAGCATCTTCAACGCGCCAACGACGACGATATAATTCACATATCTGTTGAGCGGATAAAATTTGAGGGTCAAGTACATTTGTTAAGTAATAGTACCAAGTTGAACCCCACAAAACAGAAACTAAACGCACTTGGTGCTGACTTCAATTCGACCTGCCCACAACAATCCTTCTGAGCATAAGACTCTTTGCACTTCTCTTAATCCAGGAATTTGACGATACACTAAACTCACAACGATCGCCATCATTACTGGTAAGGTCAATATTCTGTCTCGCAATTGTTTATTTTGCTCGTTTTCACTCAATTTCAGGGGTTTGAAACTCAGAGGCGATAGCAATGTGTAGATTCTTTGCTCTATTTCCTCTATTGGTGGCATCGGTATTTGTTTTTGTTCCCGTAGGTCTGGATTTCCTGTTCGCCCTGGTCGTTTTTTTGCCATGATGTATCTCTAAGAACATCATCATTGATGTTCCTAGATTACATCTTTATGCTCACTTTTTCCTTAAGTTGACACCAATGACAGCTGTGCGCCCCTACCGTGTGGATTCTGACAATAAATCTAGGCAAGTGTCAAACTCTATACCAAACCAACAAACTCCAATTATGACTCAGCAACCAACCAATCTAGACAATAAAGCTGTATTTGAGCAGTTGTGGGAAATTACAAAAGAACTCCGCCAAAAATTGGAGGCTCGTTTTGAGTTAAATCCAGATCCTTCAGTAGAAGATTTACAGCAATACAGCAGTCTTGATGGCAATATCAACGGTTCCCTGAGCGCATTTTCAGGAACAGAAATTGATTGGCTAGTGCATTCATGGTTAGGAAACCCCGAAAAATCCAAGTTTAGCACCATGCGTCTCACCACTTGGTTAGCGTCGCATATCCAGGTTCCCCATTTAGCGTTTGAGTTTGGCACACTTCCAAATGCAGATATTCTATTTTATATAGATTACATTCCTCGAACTGAGCTTTTAACCGATTTGGCATATCTCGATCGCTATTATGAACCAGTTAACCAAGCATTTTTGCAGTTGCAAGAAGATGCGCGGCTAAAGGCATTTACCAGCAAAAGCGTCTATGTTCGCCTGTTTCAATCCCCTGTTAATTTCTGCTACACCGGCGCACCTACTTCTGATACCCTCGAAATCACTCGCGCAGTTGCACACCAAACCCTAGAACGCTGGCTAACGTGGATAAACACAGCCGAACCTGTATCAGAAGATTCACGGACAACTTTAGCAAATCGTGACTTATTGCTACGCCGAACCGCTGCTGAACGCGATCCAGGTAATAAATTTGCCGCCCAACTTTTCGGCACCCCATTAACAGATAAACTAATACGATCGCTCTGGGGTGGCGACAGAATAATTCGTAATGCGTAATTCGTAATTCGTAATTATTAGTCCATACCTAAAGGTAGTTGCTCTGAGATAATGATAATTTTTGATTTTTTAATTAAAAAATTAAAGAGCTTCTACCCTCAATGAATCAATATTAAAAACTTAATTACGAATTACGAATTACGAATTAGTCCTTTATTATGACTCCCCATGCCCAATCCAGAATCATACCGTGCCTTAGCGCTGCAAGTTACTTGTCATGCAGTCAACCAAGCAACCGATGCCTACGGCGGGCTACGCCTACGCCACGCCGCGCGATCGCTCATGCTAAACTCTATCAATCGCCTAGCGTCACAAATTGCGGCTAGTATTGCTTTCATTGGTTTTGATTGTCGTTTAATTGTCCTGCCAGAATATTTTCTCACTGGTTTTCCTATGGGAGATTCTCTCGGAGGATGGGCAGAAAAAGCCTGTGTGGAAATGGCTGGTGCTGAATATGAAGCACTGGGAAAAATTGCCCAAAAGCATAAAATATTTTTGGCTGGTAACGCCTACGAAGTTGACCCCAACTTTCCTGGATTATACTTTCAAACCTGCTTTATACTTGACCCTTCTGGCTCAATTATCTTACGCTATCGGCGGTTAAATTCTTTATTTGCTCCCACTCCCCATGACGTTTGGGATAAATATCTTGATTGCTATGGTTTAGAAGGAGTATTCCCCGTTGCTAAAACTGAGATTGGTAATTTGGCAGCTTTAGCATCAGAAGAAATTTTGTATCCAGAAGTCGCGCGGTGTCTAGCCATGCGAGGAGCAGAGATTTTTGTCCATTCCACCTCAGAAGTGTATAACAAAAACCTCACACCCAAAGACGCGGCAAAAATTTCTCGCGCCGTGGAAAATCTCGCGTATGTCGTATCAGCTAATACCGCCGGCATCGCTAATATTGCCATCCCCATTGCTTCCGCTGATGGTGGTTCCAAAATCATCGATCATCGCGGAATAGTCCTAGCAGAGACAGGTGCAGGCGAAAGCATGGCAGCATTCGCCGAGATAGATTTAGCAGCATTACGCCGCGATCGCCGCCGACCAGGGTTAAATAATTTACTCGCCCGCCAACGATTTGAACTCTACGCCGAAAGTTATCGCCAGTCACACTTTTACCCCGCTAATACTATGCTGGATAAAGAAGTAGACCGCAAACACTTCCTCCAAACACACCAAGCCACTATTGAACGATTAGCGAAGCTGGGGATAATTTGAATTAGGCATGGGGCATGGGGGGATGAGGGAGATGAGGGGGATGAGGGAGATGAGGGGGATGAGGGAGATGGGGAGATGAGGGAGATGGGGAGATGGGGAGAAAATTTTACTCCTAACTCCTAAGTTTTAACTCCTAACTCCTAACTCCTAACTCCTAACTCCTAACTCCCAACTCCTAACTCCCAACTCCCAACTCCCAACTCCCAACTCCCAACTCCCAACTCCCAACTCATGACAAAACCAATAGAAGTCCGCAACCCCCGAACTGGCAAATATGATTACGTAATTATCCCGCCGCCTCCCAGGTTGTTGGTACAGCAATGTAAGCGCACGCGTCGGGCGCAGGTTCATTGGCAACAATTGGGCATAGAGGGAAGAATTGAAGCTTTACAACAGTGGAAGGAAGCGATATTATCTGCACGCGATCGCTTAACGGAAGCTTTGGTAAATGATACAGGCAGATTATCAACTTCAGTATTAGAAATAGATTCTTTCTTTTCTAGTATTGACCGTTGGTGTAAGTTAGCACCGGAATTGCTGCAAGAATCTGCAAAAAACACAGCAATTCCCTTTATCGCCTTGCAACAAACATCAGTACCTTATCCCTTAGTTGGCATCATTAGCCCGTGGAATTTCCCGCTATTACTCTCTACCATTGATACCATTCCCGCATTGTTGGCGGGTTGTGCTGTCATTGTCAAACCCAGCGAAATTGCTCCCCGCTTCCTAGCACCGCTGATTACAGCACTCAACGCCGTGCCCAAATTGCGTGACGTATTAACTTTTGTTGAAGGAGCAGGGGAAACTGGAGCGACTTTAATTGAAAATGTAGATTTGGTATGCTTTACAGGTAGTGTTGCAACAGGACGAAAAGTCGCCCAAGCAGCTGCTAAACAATTTATTCCAGCTTGTTTGGAATTAGGGGGAAAAGATCCTGCGATCGTTTTAGAATCAGCCGACTTAGAATTAGCAACCTCAGCCATATTGTGGGGTTCCGTCGTCAACGCCGGACAGTCATGCTTATCAATTGAGCGAATTTACGTTGCCGAATCCATATTTGAAAAGTTTTACCATCTACTATTAGCTAAAGCCCATCGGCTGAAGTTAGCTTATCCCACAGTTGAAAGTGGAGAAATTGGCCCTATCATTGCCGAAAGACAAGCAGCAATTATTAGCGACCATCTCGTAGATGCAGTGGAAAAAGGAGCAATAATTCACTGTGGCGGTGTAGTTGAAGACTTAGGAGGCGGTTGGTGGTGTCGTCCCACAGTGCTTACTCAAGTCAATCATTCCATGAAAGTGATGACCGAAGAAACTTTCGGTCCCATTATGCCAGTCATGGCTTTTGCCAAAGTTGAGGAAGCAGTATCTTTAGCAAACGACTCAATTTATGGACTGAGTGCTGCGGTATTTGCCGAATCAGAAGCAGAAGCCTTAGAAGTTGCCCAGTATATAGATGCAGGCGCCATCAGTATTAACGATGCTGCACTCACCGCCATCATGCACGAGGGAGAGAAAAACGCCTTTAAATTCTCCGGACTGGGAGGGTCACGCATGGGTGCAGCAGGGCTGAAACGGTTCATGCGAAAAAAAGCTTTTTTGATTAAAACCAACGCAAGTAATGACCCTTGGTGGTTTGGCAATGGGGAGTGACCGAGACAATTTTAGATTTTAGATTTTGGATTTTGGATAATGGAATTGAAGATTCTTGCATCCAAAATTTAAAAAGGATCGGTTGCCATGATTGTGGGATTTAAAGAAGACGCGATGAATCGCGTCTCTACAATAAAAGAAATGCTAACAGCCTATGCGAATCCTGCTTGATGAATGTACTCCACGACCTTTAAAGCCACATCACCCGCTCAAAATCCACCGCAGACTTAAAAGCGGCTTCTACACAGACGGCGCAACGAGCAATAAGTAGGTATCATTTACCGTAAATGATGCCCATTGGTTTGCAGACGATTCAGTGTTGGATCAACTTTAAACCAAGAGGAACATCAAGATTCCTAACACTCCTAAGTTGAAGTGTCACTAGTGAGAATAGTATTAGAAATAGGCATTCCATTAGTAGAAACTACCCTAGAAAAATAGTGTGAGGTTGGAGTAATGGATGAGCAGCATCGGTACTTGCGAATCGCCCTTGTTGTTGTTGGAATTGCTTTTCTCCTGGTCTATCCGTTGATGAAGGTCTGGTCATCGGGCTGGTCATGGCAACCAGGTCAATATGAATACGAACAGATGATCGTGGGTGTTTATGCGACACTCGGTGTCTTTTTACTATGGGCTTCTCGAAAACCAGAAGCGCATCTGAGTTTAATCTGGTTCACCGTTTGGTCGAGTTTTGTCCACGGGCTGATCATGGCGGTACACGCAGTGATTGATCCTGCGGAACGTGGACACCTGTTCGGCGATATTCCAGCATTGATCTTGGTAGCAATTGTCCTTGGTTTCCTAGCATCACGCGAAGTAGCGCCAGTGCAGGAATGAGCGCGGCATAACAAATTAAATGCAGTGGATAGAGTTATCTGCCTCCAGTCAACTTCATCGCTATACTACGGTGAATGATGCTTATTGCTTTGCGAAGCCATGACTGGGCAAACTATCCCGGTGGCTCAACTTTGGGAAGGGCTGGAAAATGACTGAATTCGTGAGAGTATCATTTCTGTGCAATCACCCCTCTCATTTTCATGCCAACAAATGATTCTGAACTTCAAGCTCAAGCTCGGAGAATTCTGGATGCGATCGCCTTTATTCCCTTTGAGCAATGCCAACCCTTGACCCGTGATTTTGCGACCATTCCGGCTCGTCCTGGCATCTATGCAATCAGGCACAAGACTGACGGATTGCTCTACATCGGAAAAACTAAGAGCCACCGAACCTCCTTACAACGTCCAAATTCCAACCGAAAGATAGTAAAGCGATGCAAGCCAAACTCCAAGAGCAACTTTCCCCCAATGATGCCGAAGTTATTTTAGGATGCTTACCTGAACGAATTCGCGCTGCTCTAATTGCTCGTGCTACTGAAATTGAATATCCAATCGAAGCAGTTATTGAGATGGCGATCGCAAGTTTTCTCGACACAGAGGCATTGAGTTTTGCAGATTGCAAGCCAGGGCGTGGACAATGAAGAGAGCAGGGGGAGCAGGGGGAGCAGGGGAAGCAGGGGGAGCAGGGGGATTAAACTAAGCCACCCACTTTCTTGTGGGGTTTCTACCTACCTTGAGATACAAGAATTTATTCGCACCACTTGCGGGCGTTAGCGCAGCGGGACGAAGTCCGGTTTTGAACCTTTACTTTTTTCATAAAAGCGTCAATTTGCAGTAATTGCAAAATCAAGCATTGTAAAGAACTCGTTGAGATTAATCAGAAAGTAATTTAATTGTCAGAACAGAAATGACAAAACCATATAAATATTATTTTATCCATCAAGCTGGAAGTTTTTGGATATAAAGATATGGGTACAACCTTACTGCTTTCTGAATTTTTAGTAACTGGCTTGATCGCGCTCCTTTCAATTTTTTTTACTGTCCTTTCATTCTTCAATATTTATGATATATCTACCTGGTTTCAGGGTAATAATCTTGACAAATCTATTCCTCTAATAGTATTTATTATACTCCCTTTGTCTTATATTTTGGGAGCATGTTTGTATCGTTTTTTGTCTCCAGATACTTGGAGTGTTTTTATAAAATTTTTCTTTGAAAATCATTGTGTCGATAGGAAAGAAGATAAAAAGTTAATCTTGATATATCAAAATGGCTCAGACAATTTAGTTAAGAGAGTTGAGTACATACAAAATTTAAATAGATTATTCAGAAATTCATTGCTTATTACTCCATTGTTCGGAATAAGTTTTACGTGCTGGATCACCAAAGGCTGGGTAACCAATTGGAAAGCTGGAGTCCTTTCAGTGATGATTTGCCTTGTTGTCTTTTGTCTATCTGCTATTAACTGGTTAGGAACGACACGTGAATTAAGTTACACGTTAGATAGAGCAACAAGTCTTTTAACGGAAGTCAAGTAGTCAAAATACAATTTGATGCGTGATTTTGAGGTTTATGCCAGTGGTGGCTAACAATACGCTAGCAAGTACTGAAGAACCATAATTATAGCGATTCTCGTTTAGATGCAATACGCTGTAGGGGCGCACAGCTGTGCGCCCCTACGAACGGGCGTGTTTATCTTCTAAAGAATTTACGCCAGCGCCAGCGATGATTAAAGCCGTTTTTCGATAACCCTCCCCAATCCCCAATCCCCAATCCCCAATCCCCAATCCCCAATCCCCAATCCCCAGTCCCCAATCCCCAATAATATGCGAACATAATTAAGTCGTAGCTGACCACCTACACTGAGGTTTAAAGTGGATACCATTGAAATCCCTGCTCTGAATCGCCCAGTAGACGCCACGGTAGAGATTCCTGGTTCTAAAAGTATTACTAATCGGGCATTACTTGTCGCAGCCTTGGCACAAGGTGACTCTATTTTAGAAAATGCCTTATTTAGTGAAGACAGCAATTATTTTGCCAAATGTTTAGAACAATTAGGCATCCTTATTACCCTAAATCCTGACCTGGCTCAAATTCAAATAGCAGGAAAGGGAGGCGAAATTCCGGCGAAGCAGGCCGATTTATTTGTAGGCTTAGCAGGTACAGCAGCAAGGTTTATTTCGGCGCTGGTAGCACTGGGTAATGGCGAATATCGCCTAGATGGCGTTCCCCGGATGCGAGAACGACCGATGGGTGACTTGCTAAAAGTCCTGCAAAGTAGTGGAGTAACCGTTAACTTTCAGGGAAACCCTGATTTTATGCCCTACACCATCTACGGTGGGCAGTTTTCTGGGGGACATTTTCGCTTGAAAGCTAACCAAACAAGTCAGCAACTTTCAGCGTTATTAATGATTGCGCCTTATGCTCAACAAGACACAATTATTGAGGTTGAGGGGACATTGGTTTCTCAATCTTACGTCAAAATGACTTGTAAGTTGATGGCCGATTTTGGCGTCGATGTCAATCAAATCGGCGAAAATCAATTCCAAATTAAAGCAGGTCAGCGTTACCAGCCTCGACATTACACAATAGAACCTGATGCGTCAAATGCTTCTTACTTTTTTGCCGCCGCCGCCGTTACTGGTGGACGAGTGCGGGTTAAATATTTGACCAAACAATCTTGTCAAGGTGATATTCTTTGGCTCAACGTTTTAGAACAAATGGGTTGCCAAATTCGTGAGGGTGATGATTACACCGAAGTCACAGGCCCAGAGCAATTGCAGGGTATCGATATTGACATGAATGATATCTCAGATTTGGTGCAAACCTTAGGAGCGATCGCTCCCTTTGCCTCCTCACCTGTTACCATCCGTAATGTCGAACATATTCGCTATAAAGAAACCGACCGCATTCACGCTGTGGTGACCGAATTGCGTCGCTTGGGCGTTCAAGTTGAAGAATTTGCCGATAGATTGAAGATTGAACCTAGCCCTGTTACTCCAGCAGCAATTGAAACCTATCACGATCATCGCATGGCAATGGCATTTGCTGTCACAGGCTTAAAAGTTCCAGGAATTGTAATCAAAGACCCAGGTTGTACAGCGAAGACATTTCCTGATTACTTTACCCGATTTTTCAAAATGTTAGAACAATAAAAGGTGAATTGTCATGTCTAATATTAAAGAAGGAATGCCCGTGCTTGCCCGTCATGAAGGAGATTGGGTGGGCACTTATACATTAGTTGATACAGCCGGAAAAATCCTCGACAGTTACGAATCTCACTTAACTTGTCAATTCCCAGAAAACGGCGCTCATCCCTACTACCAAATCAACCGCTACAAATGGGCTGATGGTAAAAAAGAAGAATACGAATTTCCCGGAATATATAAAGATAATAAACTTTGGTTTGACACCGATCGCATTGACGGCAAAGCTTGGGAAGCCGACGACTCTATTGTGATTTTGTGGTTTGCTTATAAAACAAACCCAGAAATGAGCTTATATGAAATGATTTACATTAGTCCAGACAATAACAATCGTGCCCGTACTTGGCATTGGTTTAAAAACGGTCAAATATTTCAACGCACCCTCATTCAAGAACAACGGCTAAAATGAAGAAGAATTCAGAATTCAGAATTCAGAACTCAGAATTTAGAAGTTTCGTAGAGTGGAATGTCGCTTACTTAACCTGGATTTAGATCCCCGACTTCTTGAAGAAGTCGGGGATCTGGGCAGCTACTTTTAGCTTAAGTAAGCGACATTCTTTCGTAGGGTGTGTTATTCCAATCCAAAATCTAAAATCTAAAATCCAAAATTGTATAGCGACATTCTTTCGTAGGGTGTGTTATTCCAATCTAAAATCTAAAATCTAAAATCCAAAATTGTATATGGCAAAAGGTGACAAAATAAACTTTTCTACTCCTAGCGGTTTCCCAGAATTTCTCCCTAGCGAAAAGCGCTTAGAATCATATTTATTAGACATCATCCGTAGAGTTTATGAAAGCTATGGATTTACGCCCATTGAAACCCCAGCAGTAGAACGTTTAGAAGTCCTACAAGCTAAAGGAAACCAAGGCGACAATATCATTTATGGAATTGATCCCATCTTGCCACCAAATCGCCAAGCCGAAAAAGATAAATCTGGCGAAACTGGTTCAGAAGCAAGAGCCTTAAAGTTTGACCAAACAGTGCCATTAGCAGCTTATATTGCTCGTCACCTCAATGAATTAACCTTTCCCTTTGCCCGCTACCAAATGGATGTAGTGTTTCGCGGAGAACGGGCAAAAGATGGGCGTTTTCGTCAGTTCCGCCAATGCGATATTGATGTAGTTGCTCGTCGGGAATTGAGTTTGCTTTATGATGCTCAAATGCCTGCAATTATCACTGAAATATTTGAAGCCATAAATATCGGTGATTTTCTCATCCGCATCAATAACCGCAAAGTTCTTACAGGCTTCTTTAAATCACTGGGAATTGCCGAAACCCAAATTAAATCCTGCATCAGTATTGTTGATACCCTCGAAAAAATTGGTCAAAATAAAGTAAAACAGGATTTAGAAAAAGAGGGAATTTCAGTAGAGCAAGCTGAAAAAATAATTGAATTTATTAAAATAGATGGTTCAGTTGATGAAGTATTAGATAAACTCAAGCACCTCGCCAACAATCTCCCAGAAACCGAGCAATTGGCCTTGGGAGTTAGCGAATTAGAAACGGTAATTGCAGGCGTGCGTAATCTGGGAGTTGCCGAAAATCGTTTTTGTATTGACTTATCCATTGCTCGTGGACTTGATTACTATACTGGTACAGTTTACGAAACAACATTATTAGGACATGAAGCCTTAGGTAGTATTTGTTCTGGCGGCAGATATGAAGAATTAGTCGGAGTATTTTTGGGCGAAAAAATGCCTGGTGTTGGCATTTCTATTGGCTTGACTCGCTTAATTAGTCGATTGCTCAAAGCAGGTATTCTGAGTAGCTTAGCTCAAACACCAGCCCAAGTAATGGTAGTAAATATGCAAGATGATTTAATGCCGACTTATTTAAAAGTTTCTCAACAACTGCGTCAAGCGGGAATTAATGTGATAACTAACTTTGATAAACGTCCCTTGGGGAAACAATTTCAGTTAGCAGATAAACAAGGAATTCAATTTTGTGTGATTATTGGTTCTGAGGAAGCAGCAGCACAAAAATCTTCCCTCAAAGATTTGAAATCAGGCGAACAAGTAGAAGTGTTACTGGAAAATTTGGCAGCGGAAGTTAAACGTAGGCTGACGTAAAACTTTGGTTAAGGCAAGAGACGCGATTTATCGCCGTCTCTACAAAAGATTTATATTGTAGAGACGGCGATTTATCGCGTCTTTACTCCTATATTAATAAGTGGATTTAGCTAAACTATTAAAATCAAATTTTCTCAACATTTCTAAAAATGTAAACACCGCAGGTACTTGCAAGCCATTAGATAAAATTGCCGTTGCAATTACTCTTTCAATAGGTACAGGTAAACTGTATACTTGTACCTTTGGCGGAATGGGTACAGCTGCTAAACGCGGCATAATAGCTGCTCTCAGTCCTTGATTTACCATACTTACAACTGTGGAATCTTCTTGAATGTCGGTAGCAGTAGTTATGGGAATTGCTAAAGTTTTAAGGTGGTTGTGAACAATGCGTCCACAGGGTGTACAAGGAAGCAAAACAGGTGGATAGGCTGCTATGTCTTCCCAAGTAATTGCTTTGCTGTTAATTTTGGTCTGTGGTGGTAGTAAAGCTAGATATTCATCCCGAAAAATTTCCCAAGTCTCAAACTCATCACTAGTTGGTAGACAAGTAATACCAATTTCAGCACGTCCGTCACGCAAACATTGTTCTACATCGGTGAAAGCAGCACACTCTATAATGGTGACAGCAACTTCTGGAAATTGATCGTGAAACTGAGCGATCGCTTTTGGTAATAAATGAGTAGCTACGCTGCGAAAAGCTGCAATTCTTACATGACCACCATGTAAACCTTTATGTAGATTTGCTTCCTTTTGCATCATCTCTAGATGTTGCATTGCCTGACGCGCATGATATAGTATACGCTCACCAGCAGGTGTCAACACTGCACCGTGACGACCTCTAGCAAATAAAGGCACGCCTAATTCTTCTTCTAAGGTGGCGATCGCATGACTAATTGCAGGCTGAGAAAGCTGCAATTCTAAAGCTGCTTCACTAAAATTACCACGTTCTGCTACTGCAACTATGGCTCGAAGTTGGGAGAGTTTCATGGGCAATTGATGAGAACAACGGTATACGCATCCTGATTTAATTGTGACAAAAACCTTGTATTCATGATTTCTCATATCTATAAATCATATTTATAGAAGCTATGCAAGCCATGATTTGATTCCTCGCTGCAACGTTGCTACTGTTTTATTGACAGCAGAATTCAGAAGTCAGAAGTCAGAAGTCAGAATTCAGAAGTCAGAAGTCAGAATTCAGAATTTTGATTACTTCAAACAGCAAGTGTCAGGAATAGTTTTATGAATAATCACATTAAATGCCTACAAACGGAAAAAATAGACATAACTTGTAGCCCCTCATTCTATAAAAAAGCCAACTCAAAATTTTGGCAATCTCTACATAGTATCTGGAAAAAATTTGTCAATCAACTTCTAGCAGATCCTAACGAATTACAAGTGACACAAAAAGTTGACCGCCACGGGAATATTTATTGGCAAGCTTACGATCCTGTAACCAGAAAATCTTTTGCTTCCGGTTCGGAAGTTGATGTGTCTATGTGGATTGAACAGCTTTACAGGTACTAAAAATATGACACAACTAACTTTGGTAATTGGCAATAAAAATTATTCATCTTGGTCACTTCGTCCTTGGCTAGCGATGAAACAATTTAGTTTAGAATTCGATGAAATTCGGATTCCGCTTTACGGTTCAGATTCTTCATCAAAAACTCGGCAATACTCGCCATCAGGAAAAGTACCTGTACTAATACACGATACACTAACTGTATGGGATTCTCTTGCTATTTGTGAATACCTAGCTGAAACATTTCCGACTTTGCAATGGTGGCCAGAGGATAAAACAGCAAGAGCATTTGCTCGTTCTATCACAGCTGAAATGCACTCAGGGTTTCAAAACTTGCGTCAGAATATGCCGATGAACTGCCGGACTAAATACCCTGGTAAAGGTTTAGCATCTGGCGTACAACAAGATATCGATCGCATTACGAGTATTTGGCAAGAATCACGCCAAAAATTTGGGGCTGCTGGCAATTTATTGTTTGGCAACTTCACAATTGCTGATGCGTTTTTTGCCCCAGTTGTCTTGCGGTTTGTAGCTTATGATGTGCAGTTAGATGCCGTTTCTAGAGATTACGTAGAGACAGTTTTGGCACTAAGCGCCATGCAAGAGTGGATAAATGCAGCAAAGAGTGAAACAGAAATTCTTCCCCAATACGAGTTTTAAGGAAATGGCAGGCACAAATATTTTAATTCGATATGCAAACCAGCAAGATATTCCTGCCATTATGGAATTAATTTATTTGAAAGCCGAATTTGATGGTTGTCCTGAATCTGTAGAAGCAACTCCTCAAAAGCTAGAAGTTGATTTATTTGGAGAAAAGCCTCTTGCTTTTGTTCTTTTGGCTGAGGTTGATGGCGATGCTATTGGCTTGGCAACCTATCATTTTATTTATTCAACCTTTTTAGCCAAACCTGGAATTTGGCTTGATGATTTATATGTGAAAGCTGAACATCGAAATCACAAAATTGGTGAGGCGCTGATACTACGTTTGCGTCAGATAGGGCAAGAAAAAGGTTGTGGCAGAATTGATTGGACTGTGGCTGTATCCAACGAGCGTGGAATCAAATTTTATCAAAGAATAGGTGCAAAAATTATTAAGAAAGTCAGATTGTGTCGCTTGGATAGTCAGGCAATAATTGAAGAATTCAAAATTCAAAATTCATGAGTCAGAATTAATAATCCGACTGCGTAGAAGCATCTCACTTTTGTAAAAACATACCTGCCGTGGCGAATGGAATTCGCGGCTATACAGACAAAACCCACCTGCGTGGGTTTCAAATTCTTTGAGTCCGCGTAGGCGGACTTTGTTTGTGTGCAAGATGAACCGCGATTTCTAATCGCCTGGTATATTTGCTTTTAATTCACATTGTTGAAAAATATAATTTACCGCAGCAAATAATTTATCTAAATCTTGAATTACATACAAATTTTTATTCCGAGTAAAGACATCAGCAATCAACTTTCCAAATTGCCATATTTTACCGTTAGAAACAATCCCAAAAATATCACTGACAAAATCATCATTAATTCGCTGCACTGCGATCATTTCCGCTAAACACTGACCCCAACCTTCTTCAAATTTGTCTTGTTTAGCTTCAACCGTCAAAAAATAAGGTTTATCAAAAACAATGGTACCCAAAGGATTTCGCTGTGTCACCGTATAATCTGGAACGCCTGATAAATCTTCATCATAAGCTAATGTTTCATGACTCCAAAGTGTTAACTTACTTCGGTAAGGTTTCCATACTTCTTTCAAGACTGGATAGATAAAATTCTCACAAATAGCATTCTCAGAATTATCAATAACTCCATCTGTAAATAGCAAGTCTAATTCCTCTTTGAAAGATTCTCTCACTGGAAAATTTACTTCCAACATAAAATTAGACTGAACATATTTAATTTGAAATTTTCTAATGACTGCACTAATAGTTTTATAATTACTAAATGCCATTTTAATTTACCTTGCCAAGATGATGAAATACTTTTGGATGTAGATTAACTACTTCACCTAACTAACTGGGCGGCGGAATTAAAAAACTGACGACACAATCCCTTCGTAAGTAAAACTGTTGTCATTAAGTTAGCAAAAGCAACCATAAACGTAATTAAAATTTCGTAGGATACAGCATCCAAGGGTTTGACACCAGCTAGTAACTGTCCGGTGGTAATTCCTGGTATTGCCACCATACCTATAAGTATCATTTGATTGAGAGTCGGAATCAAAGCGACTCGGATGGCGTCTTTGCGGTACTGACTAACTGCTTGCTCTGGAGTTGCGCCTAAGCTCAAGTGAGTTTCTATTTCCAAATGGCTGGAATTAATGGTGCTGACAAGGCGTTCCCCGGCGATCGCCGCTGCATTCATGGCATTACCTATGACTATCCCTGCCAAGGGAATCATATACTGCGCTTGGTACCATCTGTCTGGTTGAAGAATCAAGAAGTTGGTATAAAGCACTGTCAGGGCGGTACTGATGAAAATTGCACCCCACACCAAAGGCAATACATAAGGAATTTTTTGGCTGATGCGATTTCGTGCGACAATCGCCGTAATTGTCAGCATGATTGCTAATATCGCCAAAACTGCCCAAGCATTGCCCAAAGCAAAGATGAAATCTAAAATGTATCCCAATACAAGTAGTTGTAAGATGGTTCTTCCAGTAGCTAGGGCTAAGTTCAACTCTAGTCCTAATTTTTCCCAGCTAGATACACCAATGGCGATCGCCATTAATCCTAAAGCAATAGCTAAATCCACGAAATCCAGCTCGATCAGATCCTGCACGGGTTTTCTATCTCCTGGTATTTTTTTTTCCAAGCAGCACGCACAAGAGGAACTTTGATTCAATGTGTTGGCTCTTGGTTGATATATATCACCTTCATCAATTCAAAATTCAAAATGGTACAACCTTAACATGGCAAAAACTTAGTAACACTATTATCTGTAAATTAAACGTGCGGTAGTTGACTACACCACAATTTAAGCAAAAACCCTAATAGATGCGTAATTTGGGCGATAGTCTTTTAATACCTCTTTGAGTAACAATTCAATCAGCAAAAATTGACCTCGAAGTGCATCCTGTGTATCTTCCGATAAAATAAGAACTCATGATCCAAAGCGTAAATCCCGTCCCTGCTTTTGATATCAAGCAACAATACACCAGCATCGAAGCAGAAGTAAGTGCAGCCGTCTTAGAAGTTCTAGCTTCTGGCCGTTATATCGGTGGCCCCTTAGTCGAAGGCTTTGAGCAACAGTTTGCCATCTATCATGGTGTTAATCAATGTATAGCTTGTAATTCCGGTACTGATGCGCTCTATTTAGCTCTACGAGTCTTGGGAATTGGTGCAGGCGATGAAGTGATTACAACGCCTTTCACTTTTATCGCTACTGCTGAAGTGATTAGCGCCGTGGGTGCCAAGCCTGTTTTCGTTGATATTGATGCTACCACGTTTAACTTAGATGTAGAGCAAATAGCAGCGGCAATTACACCAAAAACCAAAGCGATTATCCCGGTTCACCTATTTGGGCAACCAGTGGATATGACATCATTGATGGCGATCGCACTTGCTCACAATTTGTCAGTCATTGAAGATTGCGCTCAATCTACAGGCGCAATTTGGGCCGATCAAAAAGTCGGAAGCATTGGACATATTGGTTGCTTTAGTTTCTACCCTACCAAAAATCTTGGTGGTTGCGGTGATGGCGGAGCAATCACAACTAACGATCCAGCGATCGCCACAAAACTGCGAATACTACGGGATCATGGAAGTAAAATTCGATATTTGCACGAAGAAATAGGTGTAAATAGCCGCTTGGATGCTCTACAAGCGGCTATTTTGCAAATTAAACTGCGTTATTTAGATATTTGGAATGAACGACGCCGAGAAATTGCCAATTATTACTATCAGTTCCTGAGTCAAGTTCCCGGAATTGTCCCGCCCCAAGAATTACCTGAGGGTATTGGGGTATGGAACCAATACACTATTCGCATATCAGGCGAACAACGAAATGGTGCCAGCGCCAAATATCGAGATTGGGTGCGTACTCAATTGCAAGAGCAAGGCGTCAGCTCAATGGTTTATTACCCCTACCCTTTACACTTGCAGCCAGTTTATCAAAGCCTGGGCTATCAAATTGGTGACTTCCCATTGGCAGAACAAGCCTGCCACGAAGTCATATCCCTACCTATGTTCCCAGAACTGACACAAAAACAGCAAGATCAGGTGATTTATGCGCTGAAAGATTGTTTGAAGTGAGGGGAGTGGGGAGTGGGGAGTGGGGAGTAGGGGGATAAGGGGGATGAGGGGGATGAGGGAGATGAGGGGGATGAGGGAGACAAGAGGACAAGGAGAATAACTTCTCACTCCTCACTCCTCACTCCTCACTCCTCACTCCCCACTCCCTACTCCCTACTCCCTATTTCTCACTCAACACTCTTGCAGTTGCCAACGCTTCCACCAAAGCACGCACAGCGGCAATCATCGCGACTTCGCTATTGAGTTGGTTGATGGCGGAACCAACACCAACACCAGCAGCACCGGCAGCGATCGCTAATGGTGCGGTAACGCTAGAAATGCCTGAAGCACACAATACCGGTACTGTCACTGCACGAGAAATCTCAAAAGCTGCTGCCAAGGTGGGGGCGGCTTTTTCAATTAATCCTAAAGTTCCAGGGTGAACTGGATTACTGCTAGTACCGCCTTCGGTTTGGATAATGTCCGCTCCAGCTTTCACCAGTTCCTCTGCTAGTTGTACCTGTTGATCTAGTTCCAGGATGTGGGGAACGGTGACAGATAAGGTAATTTCTGGGAGGAGAGCGCGGGTTTGCTTAGTCAAGGCTAGAACTTCCAAAGCCTCGAAACGGCGTCCTTGAGCATAGAAAGAATCAAAATTCCCGATTTCAATTAAATCGGCACCAGCTGCCACAGCTTGCACAAATTTCTCTGGTTCTACTGCTGACACACAAACTGGCAAATTTGTCAAACTCTTAGCTAACTCCACTAAGGCGCGATCGGCGGCGATATCAACAAAAGTAGCACCGCCAAATTCAGCAGCTTTGACAGTAGCGGCGACGCTAGCGGCATCGAAATTATTTAAGCCGCTGATCACTTTCAGAACGCGGCGGTTAGTAAATGCACGTTGGAGTGTGGAATGCATCGTCATAGTTGGGCTTTGAAGCTACGAAAATTAGGTATATTCTACCGTCCCTTAGTCGATCGGGGACTAAATCACTACGGCTGTTGTCAAATCTTGATAGTTTTATCCTACCTGCGACTAACCAAAGGTTGCCATCTGCACTCAAAGCGATCGCCTAAAGTTCGACTGAATGTCTAATAAAAATTACGACTTACGTTAGCGTTCGCGCCGCGTCTCGTAGAGAAGCGGGGCTTAGCCCATTACGAATTACAAATTAAAAATTACGAATTACAAATTACGAATTACGAATTATTTAAACATCGGTTCCCTTTTCCCTTGTTTTTCAACACTATCTTAGTCAAACTCTGGAGGCCATAAATCTACAATTGGTACTTCCCATCCTGGAAGCAATTCGGGAACTGTTAAAATATCGCCATCACGAAGTATTATTGCCTCTTGTCCAAAGTTGTAAACTTCAACAATCCGCTCATCTGGATTGAGCAAAATTCCTACCTTAGTTCCCAAACTCAGAAATTCTCGAATCTTGGCTCTGAGATCCTCTAAATTATCACTAGGGGACTTCACCTCTACAGTCAAATCGGGAGCTAATTGAGCAAAAGACTTGGGACTGCGACGCAAGCGTTCGGCTAAAACAAATGAGGCGTCGGGCGCACGCAAATCTGAATTTGGCAATCTGAAACCAGCGCTAGAAGCTGCTGTTCTTCCTAGTTTGCGCGGTCTAACCCAGTTACGTAACTGGGCTACCATTTCAGCTGCGACTTCATCTGATTCGTATCCTGATGGACTCATAACAATAATATTACCCTTGACTAGTTCCATGCGATAGTCGGGATGCTGTTGCTGCATTTTTTCCAAGTCTTCAAGCGTCAGAGACATAAAACCTCTCTAGGAGCGATCGCTTTATTTTGCCTAAAATTACTATATCGTAATACTTATAGACCTCTCCAGGAGCGATCGCCCCATAAAGTTACTCTAGTTGATGATGATATTGCAGAAAATGCTTCTTCTGCAATGTCAGAAGCATCTTCTTTGCTACCAGAAGATGAGTCCTGTATAATCAGTCTATTTACGAGGCAAACTCTATGGCAATGGTTTTAGATAAAGTAGTTCCTTTTGGCAGGTCAATGGATGAATATATAAAAATATTTAATTTAACAAACGCAGATTTAAATAAAAGAATTATTGGGGTTGGTGATGGTCCCGCAAGCTTTAATGCTGAAATGACACCTCATGGTAAAAGTGTGGTTTCTGTCGATCCACTATACCAATTTTCTGGTGATGAAATATTGCAAAGATTTAATGAAGTGGTAGATAATATTATTAACCAAGTCAAGGCTACACCGAACGATTGGGTGTGGAGTTATCATAAATCTCCAGATGACTTACGACACAATCGAGTGAAAGTCATTCAAAAATTTATATCTGATTATGATAATGGCAAAAAGACCAACAGATACATATTTGGTCAATTGCCAAGTTTGGCATATCGTAATCAAGAATTTGACATAGCCCTTTGTTCACACTTCTTGTTTTTATATTCAGACCATCTGGATTATGATTTTCACTTAAATTCCGTGGGCGAAATGCTGCGTATCGCTGAAGAAATCAGAATATTTCCCCTAATAACTTTAATGTCAAAGCCTTCGCAACATTTAGATAAAATAATTAAATATTACACTGCAAAAGGTTACAACATAAATATTGAACAAGTGGAATATGAACTCCAACCGGGTGGAAATCAGATGTTGAAGATAACCAAAGATGCGAATAGAATTCAGAATATGTAAACACTATAACCATAAAGACATAGAATTTTAATAAAAAACAATATTTAAACTTTGTTTCGCCCCCGATTAGGCTTGGTTTTAAACCAATATTCATCAAAGAATCGGACTCAAATTCATTCTGAATTCTGACTCCTGAGTTCTGAATTCTTCTTAATAAAGATACAATGGCATTCAGTGTTAGTACTCTTTTTCACCCTATGCTGCCAGTCATCTATTCCGACGAATTTTTAGATCATAAGACTGGAAAATACCATCCGGAAAAACCAGAACGGTTGACGGCGATCGCTAACGCCCTCAAAGCAGCTACTTTTGCAGATAAAATTGCATGGCGATCGCCCACACCAGCACCAGAACAGCCAGAGTTGATGTCTTTGTTAGTTAAGGCTCACAGCCCAGCCTACATCAAAAAACTCTCTTTAATCGCTTCTAGTGGTGGCGGCCCTTTGGATGGAGATACACCAGTTTCGCCACGCAGTTATGATGTGGCATTATTGGCCGTGAGTGCTTGGTTAGATGGAGTTGAGGCTGTATTAAAATCCGGTAATCCGGCTTTTGTACTGGCGCGTCCACCAGGACACCACGCTGAAAGTGATGCGGGTATGGGCTTTTGCCTATTTTCTAACGCCGCCATCGCCGCTTTTTTTGCCCTAGAACAACCCGGAATTAACCGTGTCGCCATCCTCGATTGGGATGTGCATCACGGTAATGGTACTCAGGCGATCGTCGAAACTCATCCGCAAATTGCCTACTGTTCCCTACATCAGTATCCGTGCTATCCCGGTACTGGCAGAGCAACAGAACGCGGCTTTTATAATAATGTCTTGAATTTACCAGTACCCCCCGGTAGCGATATTACAGTCTATCAGCCGTTATTTGAAAACAAGGTAGTACCGTTTTTAACTAGCTTTAATCCGGATTTACTGATTGTCAGTGCTGGTTATGATGCCAATGCGGCAGATCCTTTGGCAAGTATCAACTTGGAATCAGAAGATTATGGTTTGTTTACCGATTATTGTCTGGGGCTAACTCGTAAAATTCTCTTTGGCTTGGAAGGTGGCTACGATTTTGATGCACTTTCTCAATCGGTTCTAGCGACCATTGAACGTTGTTTACTCTAGCCTGCGTAAAAAATTGCAACATTTCTTTACATTTATCAGGGGCGTTCGCGTAGCCTGCCGGAGGCAATCGCCCATCAACAGCTTTTATCGGTCTGGGAAAAAATAACGTCTTATTATTTGAAACTTTTTTAGAGCTTTCTTTTTTCTCAGTATAAACTTGGGAGCATTGATTGTTCGGCTTTTGTATATGCACTGAGATAGATGCACATGACTAGTAATCTTATCAGTAAATTCTCTAGAATATTTTTTTGGAATTTCACAAAATAGCCTCTAAAAATAAGCTTTTTGTCGATATTTAGTTTATTTGCTATTTGTAACTGAATTAACGAATTTCAGAATAATGTTTACGTAAGTTTCAGGTGTCACAACTTTTGTTTGAATTTCCGCCTCAGTAATTTCTTTTACAAGTTATCCCTAAAGTTCATCAAATCTTCAGAAATAAAAAGTTTGAGCAGTGTTCTGAAAGAGCTAAAGTTTTGTTAAGATGCAATTGCTAGCACTTTTTGAGCGAAATTCACCTATCACTATGTGGAGAAATAAAAAGTACTAGCGGCACAAAGTTTAGAGGGTGAAGCAATGACCACCTACATTTTTTTCGACGAAGCCCTGCGAATGCTGACCAACGCTTTTTTGCTATCAGCAATACTGTTAATAGCAGCTTCAGGTATAGGTTTGGCAGTAATTGAAACAATAGAAAAGACAGGAGAACGTTAAGTTCACGGTTAGCAGTGTAATTATTGTCAAAAACCATTGGGTACAAGTGTTCGCCGTGAAACAATCCTGGGAACACTAAACTATAAAAGTCTCACAGCGTTGCAGTCTCACCTGTAAGTCCAGCAAATACACAGGTAACTGTATCGCTATTGAGACCTTAACCAAGGAGCTACTACAATGGGTCTACTCGATGCTGTGTTGGTTACAGAAAGTCAAACCCAACCAGTACTAAATTCAGCGGAAGCTTTTGCTGTTATAGTCTTGACGGCAACAGCCCCAGACGGTTACCTTTCCGTTGAGCAAGCAAATTCTATCACTTGTGTGCTATCTCGAACGAAACTTTTTAAAAGTTATCCCCAGCAAATGATCAAGAGCATGTTTGATCAAATATTATCTATTTTCCAGGGGGATCATTTTAATACTTTATTTAATGTCGCAAAAGATTCTCTATCTCAAGACTTGCGCGAAGCAGCCTTTGCAGTAGCCACAGATTTGGTCTTGGCTGAAGGCATAGTAGCTGAAGAAGAAAAAAACTTCTTAAATGATTTATATCAAGCTTTAGGCGTTTCCAGTGAGATAGCAATACAAATTATGCAAGTAATCTTGATTAAAAACCGGTGATAGGGTAGTAGAAAATATACCTCATTTAAACTATATAAATAGCCGATAAACAAAGTCTGTCAAATTTAATTAGGTGAAAAGATGCCTTACACCATAAGGGAAGGGTCAATAGATAACTAATTTTTCCCTATTGCCTCTTGTCTATTGCCTATATTAGAAAAATCCGTCAGATTCACAAATTGGTTGTTAGTTTAAGCGATATTATTTAACAACCGATCGCAAATTATTTTGAGCTGCTCTTGAGTCTTAATTGGATCTCGTGGTATTGGTAATTCGGTATTAGGCCAGTTAGGTAAATCATTGCAGGGACACAACAAAGGCGGCATCCCAATGTTTCGCGCAGCTACTGGCATTGTGCAGCGACAGCAAGGCAGCATATCCCATGCCGATGTCAACAGTTCGGCAATGGTTTCCTGTGTACCTTCCAAATAACAGTCACCAGAATCTGGGGAGAGAATTTTTTCCCAGCACTCTTCAAATTCTTCGCTATAGCGATCGCCATCTAACACCCGTTGAGGCAAAAAGCTTGCCTGACTGTTGCCCACGATCACTTTTTTACCCAACTGAAACCAGTAGGCAAGATATGCTTTAACTTCTTGTTTGGTAGCCATAGCATAATTCTAGATTTTAATTGAGGATATTTCGGAGATTGAATGTTTAATTTTGAATTAAGACTTTGGCGCTGGCAATGGTGAACCAAGAAGAGTGAGATTGAGAACATGGCCGCCAGTGACTAGATAAACAGTATCACACAGCGCACCCACCTGGCGTACTAAAGAACCCAGGCGATCGCGGAACGTCCTGCCAATGGGATAAGCTGGCACTACACCCCAACCCACTTCTTCTGCTACAAACAGCATATCAGCAGCCACCAGATCCACTGTCTCTAAGAACTCTGCGAGAATATTTTCCCAGGTTTCGTCATCTTGTTCTAGGAAATTAGCAACCCAAGTTCCTAAAGAATCAACTAAAACACAGGTATGGGGTTTGGCATCAGCGAGGGTAGCAGACAATTCCACAGGTACAGACAGGGTAACCCAGTCTTGGGGACGACGCTTTTGGTGTTGTAAAATCCGTTTGTGCCATTCTTCATCGTCTGGGTTATCAGTAGCTGTTGCTACATAAATAACTGCTTTCCCCGACTGTATGGCCAGAGTTTCTGCCCATTCACTTTTACCAGATCGGGCGGGGCCTGTTACTAAGATGACTTTACCCAAAGTTATTTCCTGAGTATCTTCACAATATAGCCGCACTTGCAGTTTATCATCACAGCAGTGTCCAGTGGGGAGTGGGGAGTGGGGAGACAAGGGGACAAGGTGAAAACTTACAACAAGTCTTTCCCCGCATCTTTGCGTCCCCGCGTCCCCGTGTCCTCTTCCTATGCCCATTATCTAAGGAATTTAACTTACAGCGTATTTCAGGTAAATGAGGTACACGGGTACGGGCGCACAGCTGTGCGCCCCTACGATTATCTGTACCTCACCAACTTGCAATTTGCTGTAAGACTGGGCATTACTAAACGCAGTTTTTCATTTCAAAAGTAAGATTTTTGATTCTAAATAACTTTTAGGAGATAAAATTAGCACCAGCATCATTAAAAATTAATAATTACAGTAGATTTTCAGTTGGTGAAGTAGACAAACTAAGTCTGGTAGCCAGAGATAAAGCTTATTTTATTTCTGACTTTTGAGAATTCACCAATTCTGCTGTATGTTTCAAGTCGGGATTCAAACCCCACCGATAACCGCACAGCAAACTTTAGGATATATGAAAACAGGCTTAAAACGTATTGAAGCAACTCTACACGATCTGAGGACTCGCGGCAGTGCTTCTGCTGGCGAAGTAGGAGATTCAACCAAACGGCCTTTCTCCTTTAGAATCAGCGTCACAGCTAACGAACCCACAAACAGCACACAGACTACATCTTCTCAGGATGCTGAAGTCAAGACACAGGGACAAACAGTTGGTCTTGGCGTCGATACTGAACAAAATTTATTTCCCCATCATGACTCTGTGCAAACCTTTCAAACAGAAGAGAACGGCAGCAAAACACCCAGCCTACCCAAGTTCAAAACTCCCAGCATCAGTAGCCATCGCCACGGAGCAAATCCGGGCTTGGCGATGAATCTACTGCAAGAAATTCAGGAAAGTGTCGCTGGTTGGCAAACAGAACTGCAAAATATTTTGCAGCAAATTCAGGATATTTACTTAGAAGGTCCAATTGTCAATGGCTGGTTAGAATGCAATCCCACCGAACCAGAACCAGGAGGAACTGCAACACTCCGCCATGCAGAAATTGACCGCCTCATGAACTATGTGGAAGAAATTTGTGCCAATGGTGGGAAAGTATCCTACCAATCGTCTGCTACTAGCTATCGCCTCTGCGGTGTGGACGATTCTGGTAAAGTTTGGTCGCGCCCATGTCCAGCAGATCAGGTTCCTACTGTTAGCATAGCGATCGCCCGTTACCAAAAGTTACGTCAGCTGTTGGGGCGTAAGCAAACTTTAGAAACCCGTCTGGCTCAACTTGCTCAAAGTCTTGTAGTTTTACATAGTCATATTCAACAAACGTGAAGTTTTAAAGATTATTTCCGAAAAAACTCGGTTGGTGGGTGGATCAATTTTGGTTTAGATTAACGAAGAGTAAATGTGCATTAGATTTAAGATTTTAATCTAAAATCCCAAATCTGTCTTAGAAAGTTCTGATCTAAGGAAGCCTGAGCTCAGACTTTCCGCAAAATCCCAAATTAAATCTATGCCAGATATCCAAATCTCTGCCATTATCTGTACCCACAATCGAGATACCTACTTAGGGGCTGCAATTGATAGTCTTTTAGCGCAGGATTTTGCTGCTAATTTTGAAGTTGTAGTAGTTGATAATGGGTCTAGCGATCGCACCCGTGAAGTAGTAGAACAAAGGGCTGACAATCCTCGCCTGAAGTATGTCTTTGAACCCACCATCGGTTTATCTGTTGCCCGCAACACCGGGGCAAAAGTGGCTAGTGGTGATATTCTGGCTTATCTAGATGACGATGCCGTTGCGAGCCAGGGCTGGCTACAAGTTTTATATTTTGCCTATTACAATAACTCTAAACTAGCGATCGCAGGCGGCAAAGTCACTCTCATCTGGCCCGAAGGAATCCAACAACCAAGGTGGCTATCCTCAGGACTAACTGAAAATCTGGGTGCATACGACTTGGGCGATGATATCGTTTACATTCAGCAACCTGGCTCAACACCGAGAGGCTTAAATTACTCCATCCGTCGCAGTTTCTTAGAAGAAATTGGAGGTTTCGATCGTCATCTGGGTCGAGTGGGGAAAAATTTATTATCTAACGAAGAACTACAAATGACCGAATTTGCCCTACAACGTGGTTGGCAAGTCGCTTATCTTCCCGAAGCACTAGTCGCTCACAATGTTGCTCCAGAACGCCTGCAACGCTCTTGGTTTTTAAACCGAGGCTGGTGGCAAGGTATCAGCGAGTGCTATCGAGAACAACTCGCTGGCAAAGCTGGTATCGCTCAATTGCAGCGAGGTAGCGAACGATTTGTGCGCGGCTTGTACAAGTCATTGCAATATTTTTGGGACCCAGCAGAACGGTTTGATAAATTTGTGTATGCTTACGGTCAAATTGGCTACTTAAATGCCGCTATTCAAGGGCTTTTATCCACATCAAATAAGAAGTAACAAATATCATAAATTATACTCATATGTCATCTAAAATACCAGTTTCCGTATTAATTCCAGCAAAAAACGAACAAGTCAACTTGCCAGCTTGTCTCACTAGTCTCAGCAGAGCAGATGAAATATTTGTAGTCGATTCTCAAAGTACAGATAATAGTGTTGAAATTGCTAAAAGTTATGGTGCAAATGTCGTCCAATTTAAATTCAATGGACACTGGCCTAAAAAGAAAAATTGGTCTTTAGATAATCTACCTTTTCGCAACGAATGGGTGCTAATCGTAGATTGCGATGAACGCATCACTCCCGAACTTTGGGAAGAAATTGAGCAAGCAATTCATGACCAGGAATATACTGGTTATTACCTCAATCGTCGGGTATTTTTCTTAGGAAAATGGATTCGTTATGGTGGTAAATATCCCGATTGGAATCTGCGTTTATTTAAGCATCAAAAAGGGCGCTACGAAAACCTACATACAGAAGATATTCCCAACACTGGTGACAACGAAGTTCACGAACATGTAATTTTGCAGGGAAAAGTTGGGTATCTCAAAAATGATATGCTCCACGAAGACTTCCGCGACCTTTATCACTGGTTAGAACGGCACAACCGCTATTCAAATTGGGAAGCCCGGGTTTATTTTAATATTCTCACAGGTCAAGATGATAGCGGCACAATTGGGGCAAATTTATTTGGTGATGCAGTGCAACGCAAACGCTTTTTGAAAAAAGTATGGGTACATTTGCCATTTAAACCCATTTTGCGATTTGTGTTATTTTATATCATCCAACGCGGTTTTTTGGATGGCAAAGCCGGATATATATATGCACGTTTGTTGAGTCAATATGAATATCAAATTGGCGTTAAACTTTACGAATTACGGAGCTGTGGTGGTCATCTAAATACTGCAACTACACCAAAGCAGGAAGTTCTTGAGCAGGGGAGCAGAGGGGTAGAGGGAAAGCTATTGACCATTGACTCCTAATTCTGGCAATTTTAGATTTTGAATTTTGAATTTTGGATTGAAGGAAAAATTGAAAATCTAAAATCTTAAAATCTCAAATCTCAAATCTCAAATCTAAAATTGAATGACAAATGACAAACCTTTCGTAGATTTACGCAAATATGACCAATCTTGGTTCCATCGCGGGCGTCCAGGTTGGTACATTTTATTATGGTGGTTTGTACAAGCGATCGCCTTTCCCCTGACTCCTCAACCGTTAAATATTCTACGTTGTACTCTACTACGATTATTTGGCGCTCGTATCGGCAAAGGCGTATTAATTCGACCCACCGCCCGTTTTACTTATCCTTGGAAAGTTACCATAGGCAACTACAGTTGGATTGGAGATAACGTAGTTTTATACAGCCTCGATCAAATTAACATCGGTGAACATTGCGTAATTTCCCAGAAAAGTTACCTATGTACTGGTAGTCACGATATCCAAGACCCTGCCTTTGGCTTGAAAACTGCGAGTATCACCATTGAGAATGGCGCATGGGTGGCGACAGATTGTTTCATTGGGCCGGGAGTCAAAATTGGGGCTAATGCCGTTATTGGCGCTCGTAGTAGTGTTTTTAGTAGTATGCCCTCTGGGCAAGTTTGTTGGGGAAGCCCTTGTCGTCCGAATAAAATCCGCATAAAACTCGATCCTGTCACAACTCCGTGATTTATTTAGATAGACATTGTAGGGTAGCACAGCTAGTTGTGCTACCCTACAGATTAAAGTAAGACACTCGATAAATCGCCGTCTCTACGAAAGATTGATTATTGTAGAGACGGCGATTTATAGCGTCTGGGAACGGCTGGGAACGGCGATTTATCGCGTCTGTCTGGGAATTTATTTAAATTTTAATCCCTAGTTTGGATTGAATATTAATCGCAAATATTTTATTTATTTTGACAGTGTTATAGCCAGGAAAATTGACAAATAAATTTAGATATATATTTGGAGTGCTGGCTTACACACTTAGTTAAACATTCGTCAAATCGCTAATCATCAAACTCAAAAGATTTTTATTCAGCAGTTATAGGTAAATCGACGAGCTAAAATTGCAAGTAGTGTGATCTGACCCAGACATCGCCTACTATTGAATCCTCAACTTGCAGTCCTTGAACTTAGAGACTATGTACTTTTTATACACATACAGCGGCTTTTAAGTTAGTCAAGCACACCAACTGTGTTAGTACTTATGCACTCAGAACTTCCAACCCCCTTAAAAAAGCGATTTTAGAAATTCCCCTGCCTTTTAACGACAGTAGGGAGTAAGCTAATAATCATTTAAATTGTATCCCCGTGTCTCCCCGTGCCCGCGTCTTTCTACAGCTAAGTATTATGCAACTTAAAAGCAGATTAGCTTATCTAGGTTTCAGGCTTCAGTGCGTAGTCTTATATGTTTCAAAACTAGGCATAAAACCTGTTTTAATTACAAATTCTGACTTAGAGAATTCTCTTGTGACTAATGGATATATTTTATACAAAGTCTGTTTAACATATGTAGGCATTTTCTGGAGAGAGTTTACTTTTAATTAAATCTTTTAACTTTCAAGTACACAATTCGTGCATATCTCAAAAATTTGGCAGAAGATGTGATATCCAAAATTAGCAATAATCATAAGTAACTATGAATTTTAATAAAAATGAAAATAATGTCATTTTAATAGTCGATGATATTCCTACTAATTTAAAAATATTGTGCGACTTGTTAGAAAATTATGGTTTTAAAGTTTTAGTAGCTGAAGATGGAGAAAATACAGTAAAAATCGCAGAATATGCCTTACCTGACTTGATTTTATTGGATGTAATATTGCCAGGAATCGACGGTTTTGAAACTTGCCGAATTTTGAAAAGCAATCCAGCCACTCAAGATATTCCCGTAATATTCATCAGTGCCCTTACTGATAAGATAGATAAAGTCAAAGGTTTGAATATTGGTGCAGTAGATTACATCACAAAACCCCTAGAAAATCAAGAGGTATTAGCTAGGGTAAATATCCATTTAAGCTTACGAAACCTGACAAAAAAACTCACAGAACAAAATGACCGTTTGGAGGTGGAAATCTTTGAGCGCCAGCGAGTGGAGGAGAAACTGCGATGTCATTCAGCCGCATTAGGGGAATGGAAGAATCGTTATCAGGCACTAATTCAGGCAAGTCGTCAGATTCTCTACGATTGGAACTTGGATACAAACGATATCAAATATGGTGGAAATGTAGAGGGAATATTAGGTTATTCCATGTCTGAGATTTCGGGAGGTTTAAACCGTTGGCTAGAATTAGTTCATCCTGAAGATAGAAACGTATTTAATGAAGAGATTGACCGCGTTTTATCTACAAAAGACCGATTCCACTTAGAATTTCGCATATGTCGTAAAGATCGCACTTACATCACAGTTGAGGACAACGGGTATATCTTTTTAGACTCTACAGGCAAAGTTACTCGGATGGCAGGCTTTGTCATTGATATTAGTGAACAGCAAGCTGCGCTGCGGGAACGGAAGCACGCAGAACAGAAAATTCGTGAGCAAGCTGCTTTACTTGACATCACTACAGATGCGATTCTCGTTCAAAACTTGGGTAACCAAATTCAATTTTGGAATAAAGGAGCTGAACATCTCTACGGTTGGATGGTAGAAGAAGCTTTGGGTAAGAATGCTAATCAGCTTTTGTATCGCAAACAAAACTTCTGCCAACTGAAAAACATTCAGAAGACTTTAGCTGACTGTGGTTCGTGGCAAGGTGAATTACATCAAGTCACAAAACAAGGACAAGAGATGATAGTTGCTAGCCGCTGGACACTGGTAAATGATGAAGAAGGGCAAGCTAAATCTATTCTCATTGTCAACTCTGACATTACAGAAAAAAAACAACTCGAAGCCCAATTTCTCCGCGCTCAGCGGATGGAAAGTCTGGGCACATTAGCAAGTGGTATCGCCCATGACCTCAACAATGCACTGACACCCATCATGATGACAATGCAACTTCTAGAAGCAAAACTTCCGGATGAAAAAAGTCATCAATGGCTGGCAATTATGGAAAAAAATGTCAAGCGTGCAGCAGATTTAGTTAAACAAGTTCTATGGTTTTCACGCGGTTCTGTAGGTAATTTTAAAACATTACAGGTGCGGAATTTAATTTCGGAAATAGAAAATATTGTTAAACAAACATTTTCCAGAGCTATTGAAATTCGCATTGATATTCCTACACAAAACTTGTGGAATATCTTTGGTGATGCTACTCAGTTGCACCAAGTATTGATGAACCTGTGTATTAATGCCCGTGATGCTATGCCTGATGGGGGTATTCTGGGGATTTCTGCGAAGAATTTTTGGGTTGATAGCCACTATGCCCGGATGAATATTGATGCTAAGGTGGGTTCTTATGTGATGATTACCGTCTCTGATACAGGTACAGGAATACCCAGAGAAATAGTAGATAGAATTTTTGAACCATTTTTCACAACCAAAGAAGTGGGTAAAGGCACAGGGCTTGGTCTTTCAACAGTGCTTGGGATCATCAAAAGCCACAGCGGTTTCGTAAATGTAGTTACTGAAGTCAGCAAAGGCACAGAATTTCAAGTTTGCTTACCCGTCACTCAAACAGTCGAAACGGATAGTAAATTATCTGGAGAAAGTGAATTACCTCCAGGGCATGGAGAATTGATTTTGGTTGTTGATGATGAAGATTCAATTCGAGAAATTACTAAAACCTGGTTGGAACAAAATGGCTACAAAGTTATGGTAGCTAATGATGGTATTGATGCGATCGCACTTTACACAAAACATCAACAAGATATTAGTGTGCTGTTGATTGATATGATGATGCCATGCATGGATGGGCCAACAACTGTCAATGTCTTGAAAAAAATTAATCCAGACATCAAAATTATTGGTGTCAGTGGCCTAGCCTCCAACCATGAAATGATTAAAACCCTTGGTAAAAGCGTCAAAACCTTTTTATCCAAGCCCTACACTTCATATGACTTGTTAAGAAATTTACAGATGGTGCTTAATACAAAGTAGATTAGTCATTTGTCATTTGTCATTGGACATAAGTCAATAATCAATAGTTCTTCTTCCCCTGCTCCCCCTGCTCCCCCTGCTCCCCCTGCTCCCCCTGCCCCATGCCCCATCATGCCCCATGCCCCATCTCCCCCATCCCCCAATGAGTGGTAATATGTTCTCATGGCTGCTCTAATCCTTGCTATTGATGAACAAATTATTGGATGAAACGCTGTCAATCAAAATTGCTCAACGCATAAACAGCAGAGCTAGCACCCCGTTTGATAATGCTTACAAAGCAGCATTGTCTACCGAGGGAGCAAGATATGTTCAAGGATTTTTAACTTTTGCTGGAAAGCCATACAGACCAATTGAACACAGTTGGATTGAGGTAGGTGATACTTCCAGCAACGACTCTTTTATACGCATTATCGATCCGACATTACCGCACCTCAACAAAAATCCTCAAGAACTTTGGTATTTTGCTGCACAAAAGCTGACAGTGAAAAAACTGAAAGCCATCATTGAAGAATCAAAAGAAGATTATCCAGAAGACGATCCGTTACCTATTTATGGTGACCCACCTTATGAATATTACGGTGATGTGATGTTAGGTGGTCAAGACTATTTAGCAGCATATCAAGCAGCGGCAGCTAAATGTAAAGAAATTAATGAACTTAACCCTGAGAGAAACTAAACAAGCACTCAAGTAATGTGATTCAAATTGCACATTTTTAGTTTTTACTTAAGATTGTCATTAGTCATTAGTCATTAGACCTCTTGCATAAATCACAAAATTTGAACCCCACCCCGCCAAAGCTAAGCTTTGTCTCCCCTCCCCTTACCAAGGCTACCGTGTATACACAAGTCGAATTACCCCCCTTAATCCCCCCGATATATTGGGCTACGGTGTACACACAAGTTAGTAAGGGCACGGCAATGCCCATTGGTGTCAACTTAACGTGAAACCCTTGTAATGACGTTAAAGCAAACTTACTCAATTACCAATTAATCCGGAGTTACCCCACCCCGGCTTTGCTGACGCAAAACCTCCGGGGTTGGGGGTGGGGTAAAACGGCTGTGGGACAACGGTTTGAGCTTAAGTTGACACCAATGACAGCTGTGCGCCCCTACCCTATGGTTTAATTACCTGAAAATTGCTGTAATTATGGACGATTCCCCTTCTGAGAATTACTAATAGAAAATCCTCGACGCGTGGGTTTAATACTAGCTAACTCCACCTGAAAACTTACCTTATCCGTCATTTCGCCGCTTCTCGCTTCCAAAGTCCAATTACCTGCACGCAAATTCCAAAATAAAGAATTAGCTGAATTTGTATCTAACTTTTCACCATTTAACCACCACTCCACAGATGCCGATTTATTTCCCGCTAATTTGAATTCTAATTTTTGCTTTCCTGCTTCACCTGGATACAACAAAAATAAATCGCCATGATGGGGAGATAAAATTCTCAAATTATGAGAAATTAAATGCGATCGCTGTTGTTTTGCCAACCACTCATCATACTCTGGCGGCAAATCAAATTGATTATTAGCTTCGTAATTATTTTTATCTTCTGGATAGAAATATTCCTGCACCACTGAGGTACAATCTGATGTTGGTCGTAACCCAGAAATTGCACAAACAGGTAATTGTATTAAACCTTCTGGAGATGGAAAAGCTGCTGGTTCTTGATGTTCGTGCAGATGTAACATAATTCGATTCCATAACGGTGCTGCGCCTGTAACACCTGAAACTTGACGCATCGGTTCGCCGTTGAAATTACCTACCCAAGTAGCGACGGTGTAATCTGTGGTGAAGCCAACTGTCCAAGTATCACGAAAATTAGAAGATGTGCCAGTTTTAACAGCAGCGGCAAAGGATAAATTTAACACCGAATCTACACCAAAAGCTGTTGCACGAGCATGGTTGTCACTGAGGATATTGGTGATTAATTGCCAAATCGGCGAATTTTGGATTTTAGATTTTGGATTTTGGATTGGGGAATTGGAAAATGTGGTTACTAAAGGAATGGCGTCTCCTTGTCGTGCTATGATTAGGTAGGCACGGGCTAATTCCCAGAGAGTGACTTCGCCACTACCTAGAGTCAAACCTAAACCATAATGTTCTGGAGTTTGATTGAGGTGTTCAAACCCCAGTTGATGCAGACGTTGTAAAAAAGTTTCCACGCCTACTTTTTCTAACACGCGTACTGCGGGTACATTGAGAGAATTTGCTAAAGCAATTCGCACCCGCACCGGGCCAAGAAAACTTTCAGTATAATCTGTCGGGCTATAAAGTTTCGCGCCGGGAATGGCGTAATGGGCGGGTACGTCTGCCAAAATGGTGTTTGGGCGAATGAGATTTTTTTCTAAAGCGAGTTCATAGACAAAAGGCTTGAGGGTAGAACCTGGTTGACGTAGCGCCTGTACTCCATCATTGCGTCCGAGTTTGGCTTCATTAAAATAATCGGGTGAACCCACATAAGCCAAAACTTCGCCGTTGTGGTTGTCAATTACCAATGCAGCCGCATCGTGGACGTTGTTAGGCGCGAGAGAAGCAATTACTTGCTGTACCTGTGCTTCCACAAATTGCTGTAAAGGACGATTTATGGTTGTGCGAATAACAGAATTTTCGAGACGCGGGGAAATTTCCTGTGCTTGCGTCTTATCCAACTGATTTGCTAACCAAAATAAAAAGTGTGGTGCGGCGATAATTCCCGGTGGGCGAGATTGAAAGACAACTTTTTCGGTGGATGTTCGGGCTGCGATCGCCTCACTCACATACCCTTCCTGTACCATACGATTAAGCACATATTTTTGTCGCTGCTTGAGTCGTTCCCAATGTTCGTAAGGATTAAAATAAGTGGGATTATTAGGAATAGCAGCTAACAAACTCGCTTGGGCAAGATTCAAATCACTGGCTGGGATGGAAAAATAAGTCCGCGCCGCTGCTTCTACACCATATATATTCCCTCCCATTGGCAGCCGATTAATATATGCAGAGAGAATTTCATCTTTATTCATCCCCGCGACTAACCGCCAAGCCAGCCAAATCTCTTGCATTTTACCTGAGAAGTTGCGCGGGACGGGATCTAACATCCGCGCCAACTGCATAGTGATAGTGGAAGCACCGGAAACAACTCGTTTGGCGTGGATAGCTTCTTTGGTGGCGCGGATGACTGCTTTCATATCCAAGGCGCCATGTTCATAAAAGCTAGCATCTTCAGCCGCTAAAATCGCCTGAATAAACTGCGGCGAAACTTGATTTAGGGGTATTACTGATGTATGCTCTTGGTCACGAGTCAGCAACGTGCCTAATGGTAAATTATTGCGATCGCTAAATTGCATTGCTAGTTGATTTTGGGCTATATCTGCGGCACTAATTGGCGCAAAATAAGGTAATAAACGCACCAGCAGACAGATTAGCAGCACAGCCAGGATAACCTTTGTGTGCTTAAATTTAGTTAGCGATCGTAAAATTCGTTTCATCAGTGCCCAAGAAAACTTACCTTAATTCTGACGCACCGATTACATCTACATCAGCAAATATGTCAAACCCTTAATAATTAATTCGCAATAACTTAGGAAATGTAAATTAATGTTCGCGTAAATTCAATACTTCTTAATAGTTAAGAATTGTAGTTATTTGTTGGAACAATCACACTGAATTAGTTATCTATATAAATAAACACAATTACATTCAAACTTTGGGCACAAATAATTAGCGATCGCGTCCTTTATTCGTCTTGGTATTGCCTACTTAATTAAGGAAATCCAAACTTGTATTCGCCATAATTTATTAATTTTTAATTTTGAATTACTAAAAATATGCTTATCAGATTTTTCTTCCGTTTGCACTATACAATTGTCCATCTCTTCGAGACGCTGCGCGTTCACGTAGTGTCTCGCAGAGAACGCGTCCTTGGCAGTTCGTTAAAAAAAATCAGTCGTTCTTCGAGAAAGAAGAGAACAATACAATTTCTTCTTCTCTTTACATTTACACTAGCAATGGCAGGGTGTAATTTCTTTGGTATCAACTCAACCAAAGAACAACTTCCAACAGTTTCCCAACTCACCCCACCAAAACTACCAGACTGGATTGAACAAATAAGCCCCATCGGAGATGCCAAACCCCTCAACCAAATCCGCATCCGTTTTAAAGAAGCCTTAATCCCAGTTGAGAGTCTTGACAGTCCAGAACAACAAAAATTATTACAAAAATTTGCTATTTGGCCGCCTTTACCCGGAGAATTTCGCTTTTTGACACCGCGCATGGTGGGATTTCAAGCCCAGAAAGCACTGCCAAAAGCCACGCGATTACAAGTTACCCTCAAAGCAGGTTTAGCCGATTTAAAAAATCATCGACTAGACAAAGATTTAGCTTGGACATTCAATACCGAGTCTATCAACTTAACTAATTTACCCGGCGTTAACCCCATCGAAAAAGCTGACGCCGAACCCATTGATTTACAACAGAAATTACAATTCACTTCCAATGTAGAATTAGATTTAGGTTCTGTTCAAGAACATTTACAGTTAATTCCTGAAGGTAAAAATCAAGGTGTACGCTTCAAAGTCGAATTAAATAAAGAAGAAAAGCCATCAGAAGACGAAGAACCTGTAGAAAAATTTGACCCTTCCGCACGGAATTGGATATATAACCTCACCCCACAACAGAATCTCGAAAAAGCAACCCGTTATCGCTTAGTATTTTCTCCTGGAATACTTCCTGCTTATGGCAATCTTCCAACAGAAAAAGAATTTGCCACTAAGTTAGCAACTTATTCGCCTTTAGCATTTCGGCAAATTAACTTTTACGGACAGCCAGATGCAGGTGGAACCTATGGAAGATTTATTAAAGGTAGTCCCCAGTTAGAGTTTAATAACGTCTTAATAGCAGATTCCGCCAAAGAAAATATTACCATTAATCCAGCACCAAAAGATATTGCGAGAATTCTCCAAGTAAACGATGAAGATAGAATTGTCGGTATCAATCCTTATGCCCTAGAACCAGCGAAAACTTATACAATTACTATTAACAGCAATCTCAAAGATAAATTTGGGCAGACTTTAGGTAAACCCGTCACAATTAAATACGATACTGGAGATTTAGCCGGGGATATCTGGGTACCATCAGATTTAAATATCTTCCCCGCAGATAAAGATTTACAGTTAAATATTAGTACAGTAAATCTGCCAGAATCGCAATATAAAGCAGCTTATCAAGTAGTTAAACCGACAGATTTAGTTTATTTTAACTATAGTAATGATTTCTTACCAAAACCTGCCCAGTGGGAAAGCTTCAAAGTATCAGGTAAGAAAAATCAATCAGTTGATGTTACTGTTCCTCTGCCAGAAAAAATAAATTCTCCTACGGGAATGTTAGCTTATGGAGTCCAAGCCCGCACGAATAAATATCAGGAGAATGGCAAGGAATTGTGGCGGGAACCTACGACTTATGGCATGGTTGAATTGACGAATTTGGGCGTATTTACTCAATGGTTTCCAGAGTCAGGATTAATTCGCGTTAATCATCTTACTGATGGTTCGCCAGTGAAAGCGGCTAGTATTGAAATTTATCAATCAAAATTACAGGCAAAATCACGTCCTGAACCTGTACCTTGTGCAACAGGTAAAACTGATGAAAATGGCATTCTTAGAGTTAACCGCGAACAATTACAGCAATGTAATTCGGAAAATCAAAGTTCTGTTAAGTCACCGCAAGTCTTAGTAATTGCCCGTGAAAATCAAGATTGGGCATTTGCGAGAGTCGAAGAATATAGCGGCGTTTATGGTTACGGAATTGATGCAGGTTGGCAAGATAACAAGCCAGAATCACGCGGGGTAATTTTCTCAGATAGACAGTTATATCAACCAGGTGAAAAAGCTTGGTTAACGGGTTTTACTAACTACTTACAAAATGGTGCAATTCAGCAAGATAAAAATGCTGTTTATCAGCTAACTCTCCTCAATCCCGATGGGCAAAAAACTAACTTAGGCACGCAAACTACAAATGAGTTTGGTACGTTTTCCCTAGAATTGCCCATCCAAAAAACTCAGCGCTTAGGTTACTATACAATCCAAGCCAAAGGTAAAAATGGGCAAGAAATTTCTGGTGAATTTCGGGTAGCTGAGTTTAAACCACCCAATTTTAAAGTTGAACTCAATTTAGATAAAGAATTTGCTCTCGTTGATGAGAAAGTTGATATTAAAGCGACTAGTAATTATTTATTTGGCGCACCTGTGGAAGGTGGAGAAGCAAAATACTTTATCACTCGTCAACAGGCTAATTTCATTCCCAAAGGTTGGGAACAATTTAGTTTTGGTAGGCAATGGTTTTGGCCGGAAGAATCTCCGACTGTATCTAGTGATGTATTGCAAACTAATGCCCAACTAGATGCTAGTGGTAAAAGTAGTCAAACGGTAACCGTGGCTAAGGATTTACCATATCCCATGACTTACCGAATTGATGTGCAAGTTGCAGATGTTTCTAATTTATCTGTAGCAAATTCTCAAACTTTCACAGCCTTACCAAGTAATCGTCTTATTGGGTTAAGAAGCAATTTTATCGCTGACGCTGGCCAGGCTTTCCCTATTAACGTGATTGTTACTGACCCTACAGGAAAACCAATCACAGATCAACGTGTACTGGTAGAATTACAAAAGATAAAATACAGCAGTGTCACACAATTAGTTGAAGGTAGCCGGACGCCAAAAAATCAAGTCGAATATCAAACAGTCGGACGCCTAGAAATTATATCTGGTAACGATGTACAATCGGTAAGTTTGATACCTCCTGAATCTGGATCGTATCGTATTAGAGCTAATTTTAGCGATGATAAAGACGAATTAAGGGCCACAGATTTACAAGTTTGGGTAACTGGAGGAAATCCAGTATTCTGGGGTTCGAGAGACAAAGATGTTTTAGAAGTTAACCTAGATAAAAAAGAGTATAGGCCTGGTGAAACTGCTACTGCACTAATTCAATCTCCCTATCCAGATGCAGAATTATACTTTGCTGTCATCAAAGACAAACCTCTTTTTCAGCAAATTACCAAAGTTCAGGGAGGCGCACCACAAATTCAATTCCAAATTACGCCAGAAATGTTACCAAATGCAGCCGTGGAAGCTGTATTAGTCCGGCAAGGTAAACCGATTAACCAAGTGGAAGCGGGAAGTTTAGATAACTTGGTGAAGATTGGTTTTACACCTTTTAAAGTTAACTTGGCAGATAAATATTTAAACCTGCAAGTTAAGCCATTACAAGCATCATTAGAACCTGGTGCCCAAGAAACAGTACAACTAGAATTGAAGGACAGTCAAGGAAATCCCACCAAAGGACAGTTTACAGTCATGGTGGTGAATGAGGCGGTGTTACAACTTTCAGGTTATCGTCCGCCAGATTTGGTAGATACAGTTTATGCAGAACAGCCGATTTCTACCCGCTTTAGCGATAATCGCCCAGATGTTATCCTACAACCACAAGATGTGGCGAAACCAAAAGGTTGGGGTTATGGCGGTGGTTTCTCGACTGGTGCAGCAAATACTCGCACTCGCACAGACTTTCAAGCCTTAGCTTACTACAACGGTTCTGTTCTCACCGATGCCAATGGTAATGCACAGATAACCTTTAAATTACCGGATGACTTAACTACATGGCGGGTGATGGCTGTGGCGACTGATGGAAATCTGCGTTTTGGTAATGGTGATGCGACCTTTATCAGCACCAAACCACTGCTAACTAATGCTATCTTGCCACAATTTGCCCGTCCAGGCGATCGCATCTTCGCTGGTTTATCCGTCACCAACAACACCGGGAATACCGGAAATCTCTCAATTAATGGCGAACTTAGCAGTACAGTTAAGTTTGCCGAGAAAAACCCCACAACTACAGCTTTAGAAACCAAAGCTGAATCTGCAACTCACGCTTATCGCTTTCCAATGGTGGCGGATAGTGTCGGAGTCGGGAAAGTTCGCTTTACCACTCAGCTAAATAATACAGCCGCAGATGCTTTTGAATTACCTTTGGAAGTTAAGCCAATTGAAATAACAGAACAAGTCGTTGAAACTGGTGTAACTGAAAAACAAGTACAAATTCCCTTGAATGTTGACAAAAATACCTTCCCTGACGCCGGAGGTTTAGATATTCAATTGGCGAGTACTTTAATTCCCGAAATTAAAGCACCAGCAAAGCAGGTTTTAGCAGATAATGATTTACCTTTTGCAGAACCCGCAGCGAGTCAATTAATAATTGCGGCTAATCTGCAAACTCTTTCTCAAAAATGGGGACTGGGGACTGGGGACTGGGGACTAGGGAATGTAAATCAGTACGTTGAAAAATTACAAAAACTGCAAATAGCTGATGGTGGTTTTGCAGCTTTCCCCGGACAAGAAAAATCTGACCCTTGGGTTTCTTCCTATGCGGCTGAATCTTTAGTGAAAGCAAATCAGGCGTTTCCTAATTTAGTTGATGCGGGAATGTTGTCTCGCCTCAAAACTTATTTGCAAAAAGTTTTAGCCAATCCTGGAGAATACGATTTTTGCAAACAACTACTATGTAAAAGACAACTGCAACTGAAAGCTTTAATTGCTTTATCAGAACTAGGTGAAAAACGCAATACTTTCCTTGGAGATATTTACGAACAGCGCAATAATTTTGATGTAGTCACTCAAATTAAACTTGCGCGATATTTATCTCAATTCGCAGAATGGCAAGACGAATCTCAACAATTAGTGAACAAGCTGCAACAAAATATATATGAAACTGGTCGCACAGCAGTTGTAAGTTTACCATCTAGTTGGGGATGGATGAGTTCATCTACCGCAACCCAGGCGGAAGCTTTACGTTTATTTATTGCCAAACAAAGTAAACCCGAAGTCATAGATAAGTTATTCCAAAGTCTTCTCGCACTGCGACGAAATGGCACATGGCAAACTAACTATAATAATGCCCAAGCATTAACAGCTTTGGTAGATTATAGCCAACTGCAACCCACACCACCTAATTTTGTAGCCACAGTACAATTAGCTGGGAAAAAGTTAGGAGAAAATCGCTTTGAAGGCTACAAAAATCCTAGCTTACAGCTAAATGTGCCGATGAATCAATTACCTCGTGGGCGTAATGATTTAACACTACAAAAATCAGGTAATGGCAATTTACATTATTTGGTTGCTTATAATTATCGCTTGCAAGGAAATCAACCAGGCAGATTTAATGGGTTACGCATAACGCGAGAAATTAGTCAAGTAAATGAAGAGAAAGTTTTACAAAAAACAGGGCTTTATGCTTTGGATAAACCCTTGACTTTAGCCCCTGGACAAGTGTTTGATATTGGTTTAGAAATTATCTGCGATCGCCCCGTGGATCATATAGTAATAAAAGATCCACTACCAGCAGGTTTTGAGGCGGTGGATGCGAGTTTTCAAACTGCTACGGCTGCATTACAAGCAAAAGCCGATAGCTGGGAACTTGGTTTTAGGGATGTTTACCGCGATCGTATTATCGCCTACGCCGACCACCTCGAACCAGGAGTTTACAGCCTGCATTATTTAGTCCGTTCTGTGACACCTGGGACATTTTCTTGGCCTGGTGCCCAAGTTCACCTGCAATATGCACCAGAAGAATTTGGGCGCACTGCTGAATCTACACTGATATTAGAGGATAGCAAGTAACTTCATCTTCCAATGGCTCTAGGTAAAGTTCTAATGCTTCTTCCACAGTTTCTCCTTCACTGATACAACTAGGAAGTGAAGGAACATAAATACTATAGCGGTTTGCAATATTCGTAGGGGCGCACAGCTGTGCGCCCCTACCGTGTACCTCATTCAAATGAAAATCGCTATATATCCACCTTCGTCACTGTGTTCTAATACAGCTTTAAGTTTCTTATTTTTTGTTTACACCTATTTGATTTTTGAAAAACATTATGAGAAAATGCAGTCGTGTGTACAAGTCTAAGACAAAGCAAGAAAAACAATCTTAAACCAGCATAGATAATAAATCGCGATCGCAGATTTACTTTAAAATGCTTGTTTGAACAGTAATTTTGATTTTGCCAGTCTTTAAAAAGTAAGTCGTTTTTTAAAACTCAAATAGGAATCCTACATATCTATTCAGGATGAAGAATGAACTCGGAAGAAGGGTTAGAAATTTTAGATGCAGTTGTCTTTAACAAAAAAAACCGACACCTGAAAGATGTGGAAAGAATTATCCTTAAAGGGTCATGGCAAGGACTAAGCTATGATGAAATTGCCAATAATGAAGGTTATGCAGCCACATATCTCCGGCAGGATGTAGGTTCCAAATTGTGGAAGTTACTTGCAGAAGCATTAGGGGAAGAGGTTAATAAAACTAATTTTCGTGCAGCAGTTGAACGTTCATGCTTTAGGGATAAGAATATTCGACCAACAGAAGTAAATCAACATAGTTCCATTACTGTCAAAAATGAATTTGTGCCAGAATACCCAGAAGGTTCAGTGCCACCGAATTCTCCATTTTATATCCAGCGCACCCCAATAGAAGAACGTTGTTATGAAACAATCCTCCACCCTGGTTCTTTGATTCGGATTAAAGCCCCTAATCAAATGGGTAAAACATCCCTGCTTGAGAGAATTATCGCTCATTCCAATCACAAAGGTTACTATACAGTACGTTTAAACTTGTTGCAAGCAGAAACAACTTGTTTTAGTAATTTGGATAAATTTTTGCGCTGGTTTTCTGTTTATGTCAGCCACAAATTAAAATTACCTGCTTTGTTAAATGAATCCTGGGATGAGTATAGAGGTAGCATTGTTAATTGCACTACATATTTTGAAGATAATATTTTATACCAAATCAATAATAATTTAGTTTTAGCATTAGATGAAGTAGATAGAGTTTTGCAATATCCTGAAATTTCTCAAGGTTTTTTTGCCATGTTACGTACTTGGCATGAAGAAGCTAAAACTGTAGAAATTTGGGAAAATTTACGATTAATTGTAGTACATTCCACTGAAAATTATGGCTCATTAGATATCAATCAATCACCATTTAATGTTGGCTTAGTGGCTGAATTAACCGAATTTACCCAATCACAAATAGAAGTTTTAGCCCATAATCATCAACTTAATTATAATCAAACCCAAGTGCAGCAATTAATGTCTCTAATTGGAGGACATCCATATTTAATTAGATTAGCACTCTATCGCCTCGCACTTGGGGATATAACACTAGAAAAATTATTAAAAACTGCTCACACAAATGCCGGAATTTATGAAGAATATTTCCGCAGGTTTTTGAATATTTTTCAAGTAAATCCTCATTTAGCTGAGGCATTTATGCAAGTAGTTACGGCAACAGAACCAGTTGATATAGCAACCATTCCAGCATATCAGTTATACAGTATGGGATTGGTTAAGAGGGTAGGCGATAAATTAGTCCCGCGCTGTCAGTTATATCAACAATATTTTCGGGAACACTTGAAGAATTAGGGACGATAATCTTCATTTAGGCTGAATTTTAGCAACTATTTATCGGCTAGTTTGCACTTCTAACGTTAATACTCATGTTTGTTCAAGATAATTTATTTTTATTGATTCTAACTTTAAATTGGTAAAGTTACGACCAAATAGTGCGTCCTTACCTTCACCAACATTGAGACTGCGATCGCCAGCTTTTCCCAACAGGCGATCGCTATGGAAATATAGACAAAAACGATAAAGGAACACCAAAAAATACATGATCTCAAATTTATGGGGTAGTAGGGTGCGTCAGTATAAATAATTTCTTACTCCCGAACCGCTCTCGCAGTCTTGTTCAGAAATCAAATATGATTCCTATACCTAATTAACTTAACCAAATAAAATGCTTTAATGGTATTAGTCCCTCTTCGCACAATTCCCTTTCTTTACCATTTAATGCCATAAAACAGGATTTTCCTTCTTTAAAGTGTTCGCACCAGCTTCTATCTTTTTCTGAGTTGATTGCTATAAAACAAGATTTACCCTCTCTATAGGCTTCACAAAGTTGTTGTGGCAATCCTGATTCCATAGCTATAAAGCAAGATTTACCTTCACGAGCAACTTGACACATCTGCCTTTCCAAGCCATCGAATTCTATAAAACAAGAACGATTACTCCATAAATAGGATGAATATGTTTTAATACCATTAGGTAATCCATAATATAATTCTCCTGGTTTGATATATAATTCTTCTTGTATTAAATGAGTTATTTCACCCTTTGCAGGACTCGAAATACCAATCAATAGGCCAGCAAATAATGCTAGGTTAAACCATCCTCCAAGTGCTACTCCTCGTCGGAAAGTTATATTGTCACGAATGTGCAGGCTGGGAGATTGAGCTAAAATACTAGGGCAATTATTTAACAAAACTGTACTTGCTGCTGCACCACCAATGAAACCAACTCCTGCCTTCAAAAGTTGGTGTCGGTAAAATTCATGAAGCATAATCTTTTCCTTTTAAACATAATTTCCAGCAATGCAACTGCATTTTTGATATGGAAGCAGCGATCGCTTGACAATCAAGACAGTCGTTACGACTGCTGCTAAGTTCCGAACGTGGTATTAATTGACTTGAGGAGGAAAACCTTTACGCAATGACTGTAAATATTTTTGTCCGATTACTTATTGCCCCACCCTATATAAACTGACCTCTGGTTAGTCTCCCGTCCATCTGTACTGAGCTTCGCCCCGATGTCCTTGACTATCCAGAAAAGTTCCACTCATACGACAGCCATCATGGGAAACTACCAGTTTGTTTCTACTCGAATAATCGGTGTACTGATCGTCACGATAGGTCAGAATAATTTCCTTACCGGGAGCAGGAACGGATGATGTAGTAAAGCTACCTGTTCCCGTAGAAGGTAGCCAAGTCCCACTGGTTGGAGTTGTGAACGTGACAAAATTGGAATAGTTGGCCTCGGTGGCATTGTTCACGCCAACTGTCCACCGACCCAAGGGGTAGCCAGGTTGTGTGGCGCAGAAATTTGTTTCTACAGCTTCAGATCCAGCTTTAGCCATCGGTGCAAAGGAAAGCATGATTCCAATTGTTGCTAGTAAAACAGAAAAACATTTTTTATTCATGATAATTTTCCTTGAGTTTGAACTAGTGTCGAGTTGAGATACGGTAACGCTTATTGCTCGTTTATTCAAACTATATGGTTGAGTTTGCCTCTGGTGACAGCCTCCCTAGTTCTGAGCATTCACTCTGAACCAATCTTGGTTAACAACAGGTCGAGTTCTTACGCCACAACCATTCCAACCTTCCTGTGAATACTTCACATGGTTACTGTCAATCACTTGGATTAAGGCACTAACAGAAGTTTCGCAATTATTTGGGTCTTTCCGTGTAACCATTAGACTAATTTTATTTCCATTAGAGTAACGTCCACGAAAAACATGACTGTAAGAGCCATTGTCACAATTCCCCTTAACATTTTCACCATTGTCTTCATAGATTGTGATTGGACAGTCTGAGCTTCCAGACCAATCACCCATCAGATTGAAAGAATTTTGCTGCCTGGTAGATTGAATCTTATTAATAACAGGCTCCTTAGCAGCAGCAGGAAATGTAGTTAAACCTAACAAAGATAAAGATAAAGATAAAGCAACATTGAAAAAAGCTTTGGGTTTCATGGTGATTTCTCCTTGCGTGAAATAATGTAATTTGTGCTTATCTAGTAGTAACGGACTCCTCGTTCCAGGGAGAGCAAGTTGATCGCCGAAACGTGTGTGAGTTGCAACCTTGGACTTTGATTGTATAAACACTATTTGGTTGAATATTTTTAAAAGTAAAGGAGCCAGAACGGTTTTCTACTTGTTTTTCTCCACCCCTTACCGGATAGCGGACATTATAAAAGTCCCAACCTCCACTGTTGGTGAATTGGAAGATCATTCTATCGCCGGATTGAGAGGCTTCAATACATGGTCTATCGGCAGGGCAAAGTCGAACATCGCTACAGCCATCAGTAGTACACACAGCTTGCACTGGCTGGTTCAACACTAACGGCATTGTTATAACTGAAATTGGAATCGCTGACAGGGCTGTAAGTGCTGATAATCCAAAACCAAGTTTTTTAAATTTCATAAAATTTCCCTCCCTTCGTATTTGTGAGTTTGATAATAACCCGTGCGTTAATTAAGATTACGAGAAAGCAGAAGATGCAACACTTGTTATTCAGCGCATATAAGCATTAGCACCACTTTAGGAAATTGCTGAAATTAAATCGCACATTTTCTTGCGATTTAGAGCAAAATCTTGCTATGACTTACGAAACTCTTTTGGATTCATCCCAGTATATTGGCGAAAACACTTGGCAAAATGACTCTGATTGGCAAAGCCACAATCTAGTGCTACGGATGTAACTGTTCGTCCTGGGTGCCTTAATAAATGCTTTGCCTGTTCTACTCGTTGGTGAATCAAATATTGATGGGGCGACATTCCAGTCGATCGCTTGAATAGGTGACAGAAGTAGTACTGACTTATGCCGAGTTCATTAGCGATCGCACCCAGGGATAAATTCTCACCCAAATGCGCTTGGATATACTCAATGGCTTGCCTTAGCTTTTGTTTAGACAACCCATCCTCATATTCCCGAAACTGATGGTTGCGGGTAGAGTAATGACGTAGCAGATGAGCCGACAGCGCTGTAGCCATCGAATCGGCGTAGAAACGACTGCCCGCCCCATCAACTTCTAAACTTGACTTGAGTGCCAGACCAATCTGGTGAATCAATAAATCGACTTTTTTCCGTGTCAGCAAAAGTTCGACGCGATCGGGGTTCACCGACTCATGAGCAATCTGAGCCAGAAATGTTGGCTCTAGATAGCAGTGAATCCACTCTATTGCTTGAACAGTCGAAATAGAACGGACTCCATAAGGTAAATCAGTAGGAACGACTTCAATACAGCCACTTGCATAGTCTTTTTCTTCATACGAGATTGTCTGCAAACGACCCTCAAAGACAAATTCCAAATCAATTGCCTGATGCCCCAGTGCAATAAAGACCATGTGCCGAGGGTTGGATACTTCAGGCAAATCTATCGATGGCTGGCGGTAATGGGCAAGCTGAATGCTACTCCAACCCGATTGAAAACTTGTTACAAGAGGGGGATTTGGCATCAACTTCGTCCAATCAACATAGTCAATAACCAAAGGTTGCTTTACGGACATCATCGCTTCCTTGCTTGGCGTTTCATGGTGCTTTCTCCTTGTGTGAACTAATGCAATTTGTTCTTATCTAGTAGTTTCCTTGTAGGTTGGGTGGAGCGATACCTGGGTTGGGTTGCGCCTAAGTCCATGTTGGGTTTCCTTGCCTCAACCCAACCTACCCTTGCTGTATTTACACTATTTCCAGCATGACAGCGGATAACGCTGACCGTTCCACGTCGTCCAACCTGTGGTTTTATTGTCTGTGGGCTGGGGTAAATACCATTGATTGCCGTCAGCATGGCGGAAGTACAATCCGCCTCGATTACCCTTACGTGGATCTGTCAACGCCACCCAGCGTGAGCCATTATCGGAAAAGCTGCCGTTCCAGCGCACACCAGAACTAGTCCAGCAGTCGTTACCGTTACAGGTTGTTTGGCTATCATCAACCACATTCCATCTCATGCGGGCTGGTCGCCCGTCGATATTGCAATTCCAATCACCGTACCACCATCCAGAAAGAGTACCGGCAGAGGAGGGAGCGGAAATGGCAAAGGATAAAGCGATGGCGGAGGATAGAGTAAAAAGCGATCGCTGCATTACAGTCATCATGAAATTACTTCTGATTTTGGAAACCTCTTTTTTGACTCTTTATTTGTTACTTAGCAGTCTGAAGCGGATCTTTTGGAAACTTGATTATGAGTAAACAGGCAACCCGAAATTTTTCGCTCTCGCTAGTTCTGAGCATTCACTCTGAACCAATCTTGCCGAGCAACAGGTGCAGTTCTTACGCCGCAACCATTCCAACCTTCTTGTGAGTACTTCACATGGTCATTGTCAATAACTTGGATGAAACCACGAACAGAAGTCTTACAATTCTTTGGGTCTATCCGTGTAATGGTTAGACTAATTTTATTTCCACTAGAGTAACGTCCACTAAAAACATGACTGTAAGAGTCTTTTTCACAATTGCCCTTAACATCTTCCCCATTGTCTTCATAGATTGTGATTGGACAGTCTGAGCTTCCAGACCAATCACCCATCAGGTTGAAAGAATTTTGCTGGCTGGTAGATTGAATCTTATTAATAACAGGCTCCTTAGCAGTAGCAGGAAGCGTAGTTAAACCTAACAAAGATAAAGATAAAGCAACATTGAAAAAAGCTTGGCGTTTCATGGTGGTTTCTCCTTGCGTGAACTAATACAATTTGTGCTTATCTAGTAGTAACCGAATTTTCGCTCCAGGGAGAGCAAGTTGAGCGTCGAAACGTGTGTGAGTTACAACCTTGGACTTTGATTGTATAAACACTATTTGGTTGAACATTTTTAAAAGTAAAGGAGCCGGAACGATTCTCTACTTGTTTTTCCCCACCCCTTACCGGATAGCGGACATTATAAAAATCCCAACCTGTGACACCAGTAAATCGGAAAATAACTCTATCACCGGATTGATAGGCTTCATTAAAACATGGTCTATCGGCGGGGCAAAGGTTGACTTCGCCAGCCATAGCACTCTGGCAAAAAGGCAAACTCAAGGCTGTCAACGATAAAGCAACATTGAACAAAGCTTGAAGTTTCATCAGTTTCTCCTTTTATGAAAAATGACAATTTATCTTTATTTAGAAACAACCCTGTAGGCGGACTTCTCTGCGAGACGCTACGCGAACGTTTGTGTAGCCGCGATTTCTAATCGCCTGGTATATTTGCAAAGGTGAGATGCTCTCAGTAAAAACTAGGTGTTTATTCAACACCATTATTGGCATTGACTTGCAGGAAAAACATATCCTTCAGTTCGTACATAACTGTAGCCAGCCTCTACAGCCCTTCTAGCACCTTCATTGGTTGCACCGGTGAAATTATCCCCTCTTTGGTCGCTCCAATATAGTTCTAGTGGAACTAAATTTTGATACTCCTGTGCTTTCACTAGGTTAGTGAAGCTAGTAAGTGAAGTAATAACTGCTATTGCTGCGATACTTGCATGATATAAGTTAAATTTCATGATTGCTCCTATTTTCTGTTTGTGAGTGTGATAGCAAACTGTCCATTACCTAAGATTATGTTCTTTTCTTTAATTGCTGTCTATACATATAAAATCAGTAGTTTAAACGGTAATTTTTAAATTCAGAAATCAGTTTTATATGAGAAGATCAGTAAATGTCATAAAAAGTCAGGTAAATCTCAAAATATATGTTGGTTTAAGAGAAAATATATAAAATAGAATTATTCAATCTTAAACATTATGACAAATTTAAACTACTACAAGCTCGGAGGTAGCCTAGAATATCAACACCCAACTTATGTGGTGCGTCAAGCTGATTATGACCTCTATGAAGGTTTGAAAAATGGCGAATTATGTTATGTCTTAAACTCGCGGCAGATGGGTAAGTCTAGTTTGCGAGTCCATATTATGAAACAGCTTAAAGAGCAAGGTATACAATGTGCATCGGTTGACTTGACCAGAATTGGCAGCCATGTGACACCTTCTGAATGGTATGGTGGCTTTGTTTCTGAGCTATTGCGGGGGTTTGGTTTATCCAGAAAAGTGAATTTTGGGACGTGGTGGCGATCGCAGGAATTTTTATCACCTAAACAAAGATTGAGTGAATTGATCGATGATGTACTGTTAACAGAATTTCCAGATAAAATTGTGATTTTCGTTGATGAAATTGATAGTATTTTGAAAATCAATTTTAAAGATGATTTTTTTGCTTTTATTCGTGCTTGTTATAACCAAAGGTCAGATAATCATGAATATAAACGTCTTACTTTTTGTTTGTTAGGAGTAGCTACTCCCTCTAATTTAATTGCTGATAAAAATCGCACGCCTTTTAATATTGGTCGGGCAATTACATTAACTGGATTTAAATTAAATGAAGTAGAATCTTTAATTAAAGGTTTAGAGGGAATAGTTGCTAGACCAAAAGTGATAATAGAAGAGGTATTAAAGTGGACTGGTGGACAGCCATTTTTAACTCAAAAGCTTTGTCAATTAATTTGTAGTTCTAATTATTCATTCCTAGAACATCAGGAAAAGCAATGTATAGAGGAATTAGTACAAAACCAAATCATCCAAAATTGGGAAGCACAGGATGAACCAGAACATTTGCGAACTATCCGCGATCGCCTCACCCAAAATGCCGAAAATCAAACTGGGCGATTATTAGGATTATATCAGCAAATATTACACCACGGAGAAATCCCCGCAGATGATAGTCCCGAACAAACACAACTATGTCTGACGGGGTTAATTGTCAAGCAACAGGGAAAATTACAAATTTATAATTGCATCTATGCAGAGATATTTAATCAAGCATGGCTCGACAAAGTATTGGCAAATATTCGCCCATACTCTCAAACTTTAAATGCTTGGGTAAATTCCAACTTTAAAGATGAGTCGCGTTTATTGCGGGGGCAAACTTTGCAGGATGCCCGCAATTGGGCAGCAGATAAAGGTTTAAGTAATTTAGATCGAAAATTTCTAGATGCTAGTCAGGAATTAGAAAAGCGAGATGTTCAGAAAAAATTACAAGTAGAAGCAGAAGCATCAAGGATTTTAGCAGAAGCAAATGATGTTTTAATTTTAGCTAATCAAAAAGCTAAACGACGGATTGAAGTTGGCGGGGGAATATTAGCGATCGCCCTGATTACAGCAATAGTTGCCGCAATTGTGGCAAAGATGACGATCGAAGATATAGAAAGAGAAAGAATCAAATCCTTGAGTATCTTTTCCACTGCTTTATTAAGCCCAAATAAAGAACTTGAGGCTTTAGCCGCAGCATTAAGAGCAGCTATTCAGTTGAAATCAGCAACTTCGGTAGATGCTAACACTAAAGAATCGGTAAGATCAGCATTGCAACGAGCAGTTTACAAAGTCAAAGAACAAAATCGCCTAGAAGGACACAATGATGTCGTCAGAAGTGTGAATTTTAGTCCAGATGGTCAAAATATTGTTAGTGCTAGTGAAGATAATACAGTCAGACTTTGGAGTATTGATGGCAGGAAAATCAAAAAAATTACTGCCCAAAATCAGCTTTTTAGAAGTGTGAGTTTCAGCCCAGATAGTAAGATGATTGCTGCAATTAGTGCAAATAACACGATCAAAATTTGGGGTATAGATGGACGGGAAATCATCACCTTAAAAGGGCAAAATCAAGAGCATTTTATGAGCAGCATTTGTTTCAGCCCAGATGGTCAAGTAATTGTCGCTCCAGGTCGAGATAATACGGTCAAACTTTGGAACATTAACGGACAGGAAATCAAAACTCTCAAAGGTCATAACTATTCTGTTTGGAGTATCAGTTGCAGCCCAGATAGTAAAACTATTGTCACGGCTGATCAAGGGGGGTTCATCAAAATTTGGAGTATTGATGGACGAGAACTCAAAACCTTTCAAGCCAGTAAACAATCTATTTTTGGTGTGAGTTTGAGCCGCGATGGTAAAGCGATCGCAACTGCGGGAGGAGACACTACCGTTAAACTGTGGAACTTAGAGGGAAAAGAAATCAGAACCCTTGGCAAACATGACAATCATGTGATTAGTGTCAGTTTTAGCCCAGATGGTAAAATCATTGCTTCCACCAGTGCTGACAAAACAGTTAAATTGTGGAGTGTTAATGGACAAGAACTCAAAACCCTAACAGGTCATGACGATGCTGTTTTTAGCGCCAGTTTTAGTCCAGATGGTAAAATTCTTGCCTCAGCTAGTGCTGATAACACAGTTAAACTATGGAATATTAGCGCTCTACTAGAACCCAAAACTTTCATTGGACATCATGATTCTCTTTGGAGTGTGAGTTTTAGTCCAGATGGTAAAATTCTTGCCTCAGCCGGAGATGATAAGACTATTAAATTGTGGAGTCTTAATGGGGAAGAAATTGCATCTATAAAGGCAGATAGCGATAGTGAATGGAATCGAATTTGGAGTCTTAATTTTAGTCCCAATGGGCAGATAATTGCTACTGCTAATGACGACAAAACAATCAAACTATGGAATTTGAATGGGCAAAATATTAGAACCTTCAAAGGACATAATAAAGAAGTTACCGATGTAAACTTTAGTCCAAATGGTCAAACTCTGGTGAGCGCTAGTTATGATGGGACAGTCAAACTATGGGATATCAACGGTCAAGAACTCAGAACCTTAAAAGCAGATGTGGGTAAAGTTTTCAGTGCTAGTTTCAGCCCCAATGGTCAGACAATTATTTCTGCTCATAATGATGGGACAATCAAACTGTGGAACTTGCAAGGGCAAAACCTCAAAAGTTTCAAAGCACATAAAAGTTCCGTCAAAAATGTTCGTTTTAGCCCCGATGGTCAAACAATTGCTTCTGCCAGTCAGGATAAAACCATCAGACTCTGGAATTTAGACGGGCAGGAAATCAAATCCTTCAAAAGTCATAGTCATAATGCCGAAGTCACGAAACTTAGCTTTAGTCCAGATGGCAAAATTCTTGGCTCTGCCAGTGCTGACGGCACAATCCGACTTTGGCAGGTAACAGATGGCGAAGAACTGAAAACCATTTATGGACATGGTTATGCTTTTTGGAATATTAGCTTCAGTCCTGATGGCAAAAAAATTGCCTTTGTCAGTGATGATGGACTTGTTGAACTTTGGAATGCAGAAACTTTAAATTTTGAGCAGCTAATTGCTAGGGGCTGCAATTGGTTGGATGATTATCTGAGAAACAATTCTCGCCTGAGCGAGGACGATAAAAATATTTGTAAATAAAGACAAGGAGATTCTATGGATCGTCGTGAATTTTTAGCTTGGGCTGGAGTTGGTTCTCTTGCCAATTTATCGCTGTCCTTTACAGCAGCAGCTAGACCCTCTAATCCCAAAAAAAGCGATCGCAATACTACCTTATATACTAAGGGTAGATATTTATATGACTCCCTCGGCAACAAACTTATTCTCCGAGGAATCAACCTACCCCTGCTGGATGACTGGGATTTTCCTCAAACTGATAAGCTAGCGGAACTAGAAAAAACTGGAGCTAACGCTGTCAGAATTCAATGGTACAAGAATTATGGTCAAAGCGATCGCCCCGCTTATGAAATTACAGACTTGGATAATTTTCTTACCAGATGCAAGGCGAGTCGGATCATTCCGGTACTGGGTTTGTGGGATCTTACCTGTAACCCTGATGTCAAGCTGTTAAATACCCAATTAATTCCCTGGTGGACTTCTGAACCTGTCCTGAATGTACTTAAAAAACATCAAAAGTATCTGATCATCAATTTAGCTAACGAATTGGGTTTCTATCACTGGACAAACAATTCTACTAGTGCATTAAATTCTTTCAAAAATGCCTACAAAACTGCTATTACAAAAATACGCCAGCATCTACACTTACCGATTATGATTGATGCGCCCGATTGTGGTCAATCTATTGAAGTTTTTACGAAAATTGGTAAAGAGCTAATTGCTCACGATCCTGACCACAATCTTCTATTTAGCGGTCACGCTTATTGGAATGATTATAATGGAATACCACATATAGAAACTGCTATAAATGCCAATTTACCAATTGTTTTTGGTGAAATTGCCAACAAGAAAGATACAGAAACTGAGGGAAAAACTCAATACTGTTATTATGACCTTGATGGTAGCGATCAAAACCATGCACCCGAAAATGGTTTTACTTATCAAGCATTTTTGCGGATTTTAAAAGAGCAAGAAATTGGCTGGCTTGCCTGGAGTTGGTGGAAGGACAATTGCACAGAACGCCAGATGTCCCAGAATGGAAATTTCTCCAGTCTCACACCCTATGGGAATGATCTTGTCAACAATTCTGTCTACGGCTTGAAGGTGACAGCTCAAAGAGCAAAATTTTAATGTTACAGCAGCCTTACCTTTTACCCCGGATTTCTCACAAAGCCTAAAAAAATAGGGGTCGAAAACTGCCAAAATCTATTATTAGTCTCATGGGGCGCTTTACGTTCAATGATTTGCAGATTTGGAGTACCGAGAGTAGCGGCATTATCAGCAATAGCATCGGCAATACAATCAACTGCGATCGCATTATCGCCTACGCCGACCACCTCAAACCAGGAGTCTACATTAATATTGGAGGATGGAAAGTAGTAATACCAATTTGAAAAAAGAATCCGACAAATAGACCATTTGTAGAGACGCGATTCATCGCGTCTTCACCCAAGGATGTATTGCAATCATTAATTGAATTGATATAAGTATGAGCGATACCTTAATTGGGCTACCTCCAGCGCACCAGAAGAACATCGGCAAGTCAAACAGGAGATACAGCCCAACTTGAAAGTCAAGAGTCAATCGATGTTATTGCTGACTGCTTGAAATCCCAATAGGAATTTCAATTTGAAACTCAGTTACCTCACCTAATGCAGAAATACAACTGAGTTTTCCTTGGTGCTTTTCAACAACAATCTGATAACTGATTGATAATCCTAAACCAGTTCCTTGACCAACAGGTTTAGTAGTGAAAAAGGGATTAAATATCTGTTCCTGAACCTCTGATTTGATACCAGGTCCATTATCTTTGATACTAATTAAAACCCTCTCGTTGTCTACAACTAAAGTTTTGATTTGAATAGTTGGGATCATAGTTGGAGACTGGCAACATTGCATATTCTCCTTCAAGGCATAAATTGCATTATTGATAATATTCATAAAAACCTGATTCAACTGGTTGACATAACAACTAACCTTGGGCAGTTGACCATAGTCCTTAACTATCTGGATATGAGGTAATTTATTAGGTAATATCAACTGATGATTTAGGATCATCAATGTATTATCTATGCCTTCATGAATATCTACAGATTTAATTTTTGCTTCATCTAGTCGTGAGAAATTGCGTAAGCCCAGAACAATGTCTGTAATTCTCTCAGCACCTGCTGTCATAGATGCCATTAACTTAGGTAAATCGTCACACAAGTACTATAGCTCAATAGATTTTGTTTTGGTTGCTACGGTGGGATTTAATTGGGGATACTGCTCTTGATAAACTGCAATTAAATCTAGTAAATCATTAATATACTGATTCGCATATTCGAGATTCCCTGCAATAAAACTCACAGGATTGTTAATTTCATGGGCTACCCCTGCTACCATTTGTCCTAGACTGGACATTTTTTCACTGTGAACCAGTTGAGCTTGTGTCTTTTGTAAGTCCAGCAGAGCCTTGCTTAATTCAGATGTTCGTTCTACAACTTTTCGTTCTAACTCATCGTTAGCCTTTTGCAAAGCTACTGCGGCTCTGTAGGTTTCTGTCGCAATACTAGCAATATGAGTGGCGGTTTTGAGAATTTCTAGATGATGCCCAGTAGGATGACAGGGAAATTTATGAGATATAGCAAATGTCCCTAAAACTTCACCAGTTTGGGAAATAAAAGGTGATGACCAACAAGCTTTGATGTTGTAACTCAAAGCGAAATCTCGAAAATCAGCCCATAAAGGGTCATTGGCAATATCATTAACAAATACTGAATCTCCTCTATAAGCAGCGGTACCACAAGAACCACAACATTCACCAATCATCAAACCATCAACACCCTTAGCAAATTCTTCTGGAAGAGTGGGTGCTGCTCCTCCCCGCAGTTGCCGCTTGTCTGGATCTACAACTAAAATGGAGCAATATGCCCCAGGTAATTGTTGTTCTAGCAATACACAAAGATTGTTAAAAATTTCATATAGGTTGACTCCAAACGCAACTTGTTCTAAAACTTGGCTTTGGGTGTAGACTAATGCTTCTGAACGCTTGCGTTCAATCGCTGTTGCTAAGATATGGGTAACAGATTGTAAAAAATGAACATCATCTGGAGAAAAATTCCTTGCCTCAGTAGCATATACTTCCAGAAAACCTAAAGCTTTACTCCCACCTGGAATCAGCACACTCAAACCAGTAACACTGTCTGGAGGAGAGGAAATCATTAAATCATCTGTCTGACAATAGGGTGTGTTGCAATTAATAATTTGGTGAGTATTCTCCAACAATTTTTGTTGTTGCTGATGAGTTGTGATATTAATTTCAGCAGAGTCTGTTGCTAAAGGTTTATCCCCAATACTAGCTACTTTACGCAAAGCATTACTATCTGAAAGTACTTGCCAAATTCTACTGTATTTGACATCGAGTATTTGAGCTACTAAAGCAACTGTATTTTGGAACAAATCCAATAATTCCAGTCCTGAAAGTGCTTTTTGTCCTAGTGCATTCACTGCGGCTTGATAGCTAAAATTCATCGATGAATTATCAAAATTATGCCAGTTATTATTTGACTGAGTTGTTTTGCTTGATGCCTGTAAATTTAAGTTCATAAACTAAATATTATTTGTTCTGCGTATCTAATAGTTCCCTAAAAAATTTAAAACTTCAACCCACTCGTTAAAACTTTAACCATAATGGAATATTTTTAAATCAAAGATAAAGTAGATTAAGCGCATCTAAATTGTTATTGACAAAAATCTTACTTAATGTATTGACTAAATAATCAGATTTATCCTTGCTAAAAGGGGTTTAAAACCCCATCCCCAATGCCAAAGCTTGTTTTGTGTTGGGGTCTAAATCCCCATCACAAAACCATACTTCCGACTTCCGACTTCCGATTTATTTAACGCTTGGTTTATTTTCTAAGGGCTAAAGCGATGCTTACGCTAAATTTATAGCGCTTCTCGTTTGTATGCAATACACTTTGACCTGTCTCCAAACCTCTCTCCTTTTAGGAGAGAGGTTTTAAATCTTACTCCCCTTACCTTCTAGGGAAGGGGCTGTTCTTGTTAGGTCTGTATTGCACTCAACCGAGAAGCGCTATATTTATGGGGATTATCTTTTTACCTGCTGGGACTCTCAAAAAGCATCATTTCTCCCTAAAAAGCTGTGGTGCGCTTCGGCTTTCAGCTTCAGCGCACCACAGCTTTCAAGATATCCTTGAAAAATTAATTTAGGCTGGAACGACTTGAGCAATCAATGAGCGTTTGTCAAGTGTGTGAACTTTACCTACTTCGCTCAGAGCAATTACAACCCGCTCTAGCATTTCTCCAGCCTGTTCACGATATTGATTTTCGCGGCCTCGTAAACGAATAACAAACTTCACTGAATCGCCTTTACTCAACCAACCAATCGCTTGCTCGATGCGTAAATTGTAATCAGCTGCTCCCACGTTGGGACGCAACCGAACTTCTTTTACCGTTGGTCTAGCACTCTGTGTCTGACGCTTTTTCTTTTGATACTGAAACTTGCCATAGTTGAGGATCTTCGCTACTGGAGCTTCTTTGCCTTCGGAGACTACAACTAAGTCAAGTTCTACGCTCTGCGCTAGCTGTAGAGCCTCACGTGTGTCAATCAAACCACGATTGTTATTTTCATGGTCGATCAGGAACACTTGAGGTGACTTGATTTGCGAGTTAATTTGTTGCTTTTGGATTGCGATAATGTTTTTCTCTCTATTGTTCAAATACTTCTGCTTTGCAAGCAATTAAATTCTAACACAAGCTTGATGTGATACCAATCTGCTTTCTAAATTGTAACTTTCACTTTGGGGGAGTAGGGAGTAGGGAGTAGAAATTACGCTTTTGAATGCGAATTGGTATGAAGACATCACAAGCTATTCCAAACCTTTCAGAGGACTGCATTTAGACTCCCCAAAATGCCCCAGGCGCTTCCGTAATCATTCTAATTAATGTGAGTTCTACAGATTCCAAAGAATCCCGCTTCCATTCCTCTCCCCGTTGGCGTTAGTCTGCCGTTATACCATTTCACTAAAACCCTGATACATATAGATTTCGCGTAGGGGCACGGCATTGCCCAGGGGTGTCAACTTAAGCTTAAACGCTTGTCCCACAGCCGTTTTACCCCACCCCTCAATCCCCTCCCCGCTTTTCGGGAGGGGAGGTTTTGCGTTAGCAAAGCCGGGGTGGGGTGACTCCGGATTAATTGGTAATTGA